>NZ_JAMGBB010000001.1:1200000-1800000 GCF_023516505.1 Sphingomonas brevis
TAGGCCGGAGCATTTCCCGGCGGCGGAGCACTGGCCGTCGAAACGCCGACTACTCCGTCGTCGTTGAATGCAGCGATGATCTCGTCGCGGATCGCGTCGGGCATTCCCTTGGGCAGGTCGGGTGACAGGCTGGAAAAGCCGGTCAGCCGCACGACCATGCTGTGGGCTGCGACGGATGCAGGCCGAAATGCCCACCATGCACCCGCTACAATAGCCAGCAGAAGGGCCGCAGCCGCGGCCGCCATCAGCGTTCGGTTCGATTTGGATTTGGCCCGCCTGTGCGAGGTCGCATGCTCGACCGAGCCATTGCCGGAAGGTGCGTGCGAGACCTTCCCGATATGCTGCACCAGGGAGTCGATTGATTTGTCCCAGCTGGTAAATGCGTCGATCCATTGCCGGGTCGAAAGCTCATAGGCGAAGGCATCATGGGGTTCGACGTCTTCGATTCTGAGCGCCATTACGGGGATGTGGTAGCGGCTTGCGAGCGACAGCTCCTTCTTGATCTCGTCGCTGTTGTTCGCCGCTTCGGAAAATACGAGCACCATTGCCCGCGCATCCCGAAGCGCATGGACGATTGCTTCCTGGTAATTCTCGCCGGGCGCGACGTCGCGCGTTGAAATCCAGCAAGGCGTGCCGCGCCGCTCAAGCCCCTTGCAGACGGACAGCGCTTCCTTGCGGTCCGCGGTCGCGTAGCTGACGAATACGGGCCGCGACAGTTCGCGGTCTTCGCTATCCAGCGCCTGCGGTTCATTCACGGCCAACCCCCCTGCCGGCATCGAGAAATAAACCCTAGTGAGATTGCGGATTAAATAGAAGCCTGCCCGCCAATGACCGGTTTCGACCCATTGCGGTCATTGGACGACGATCGTCGCCGCCATTGCCAACCGTTGGATTTCGGCGCCCCCGCTAGCAGGAGCGCCGATCCATTCTTCAATTTACGCGCGAACCGCGCCCTTGCTTGAGCCTTCACCCGCGAACAGCGGAATGAGCTGGAAAAGCGCGGACAGCCCGACGAGCGAATAAACGATCCTGCTGAGCAGGCTCATGTCACCGAAAAGCGCCGCTACCAAGTCGAAGTCGAGAAGGCCGACGAGGCCCCAATTGAGGCCGCCGACGATCAATAGCAGCAATGTTAGCTTGTTGAGAATATTCATCGAGAAGCTCCTGAAACTTGTGAGAGATGCGGCCGCCGTCACATCGGGAGAGAGACGGCGTCGGTGACGTGGATGACTCCGTTCGATTGGACGAGATCTGCAACCGTAACCTTGGCGATTCCGCCCTTTGCGTCGGTGATCAGCACCGCGCCACCCGACAGGCTGGCAGAGAGTGTGCCGCCCTGGACGGTCGTCAGGGTGGCCTTTCCGCCGCTCTTGCCAATCATGTCGATCAGTTCGGTAGACGTCACCTTGCCCGGCACGACATGGTAGGTCAGCACGGCGCGCAGCTGCTTGCGGTTGGCGGGTTGCAGCAGGCCGTCAACCGTGCCGGCCGGCAACTTGGCGAAAGCGGCATCGGTCGGCGCGAAAACCGTGAAGGGCCCTGCGCTCGCCAAAGTATCGACAAGGCCGGCTGCCTTGACCGCGGCAACAAGCGTCGTGTGATCCTTTGATTTCATGGCGGCGGCCACGAGGTTGCCCTTGGTACCGCTACCGGCGGACGCCGGACCTGGCAGGATGGCTAGAGCCGCAGCCGCTGCGAGCGCTAGCATCTTGGAAGTGTTGGTCATGGATAAGCTCCTGTCTTCTCCCGCGCGGGGAGTTGGTTCAGGAGTTAGGAACGACGGCGAGCCGGCTCCATACGGCCTTTATGCTGCATCTAGAGCCCTGCCTCGATCGCGATGCGGATTGCGTCCGCCGACGTATCGACGCCCAGCTGCTCAAGCAGCAGTGCCCGGTGCATCTTGACCGTTTTTTCGCTGATTTTGATCTCCCAGGCTATCTGCTTGTTGAGCAGCCCCCGCGCCATCAGTCCCAGGACCTGACGGCGACGTGGTGGTAGTGACTTGACCAGCGACACTGCGTGAGCTCGTCGAGCGTCGAAAGTCGAGGGGGAGTCCGACCCTAGATCGACTTGCGACCCAAGGAACCATGCAAGATTGCCGTCCCCGTCGAACAATGGGCTAATCAGCACGGCGTTGCGGAACGGACTGCCATCCCGGCGATAATTGAGGATATCGACGAGCACGGGCCGGCGAGAGCCGATTGCATCACGGATCCGGTCGGTAATCCACGGTTCGGTCAGCTCGCCTGCCAGAAAGCGGCAGTTGCGACCGACGATCTCGCTTTCGGAATAGCCGGTTAGCGCACCGAACGCGGCGTTTGCCGCCTCAATCGGATTGTCAGCCTGGCGAGGGTTGCTGATCACGGTGGCGATCGGGCTAAGGCCGATGCTTTGCAATAGCTCATCGTCCGCAACTGGCATGAGCGGATGATACCCTGTCGCGGACCGACGCGCGAGGCCTGGCACGCCGCTATGGCCGATTTCGACCCATTGCAGTCATTAGCGGCCTAGGTAGCCGCCTCTCGGCCGGGGCGTCAGCCGATGCTCGGCGATGTTGGGGAAGGCTTTCACGCTTCGCACGGGCCCCTGGCAACGATGTGGCCCCCGCCTGGCTTTAGCCTCCGCTGGCTGGCAGATCGCTGTTAAAGATGTCCGCGGCGGCTTTCCACTCGCCGCCGATCTTCCGCCAAACGACCACATATTTGCCGGTGTCGGTCTGCGCGGTGCCGTCGGGTGCAACCGCCAGCTTATACGTCCCGCGATCGAGTGCCATGTCACCCGACGATGACACAATGATCTGTTCCGGAACGAACGTCAGATCGAAGCCGGGCGTGTTCATCATCGACGCCCAGGTCTGCTGAATTGCTGTCCGCCCCTTGCCGATGGGACCATTGGGCGGCATCACCGCGCCATCGTCGACGTAGAGTTCCGCAATGCCTGCGGCATCCTTGGCCTTAACGAGCTGGAGCCAACGATCGACATTCCCGCGGATCGCCTGCTCATCCGCGCCAGTGTCGCGAGCGGCGGTACTAGTAACCTCGGCGGCGTCGTTGGCGGGTTTCTCGGCGACTTGGCAAGCAGGCAGCAGCAGCGCCGTGACCGAAAGTAACAATAGCGATCTCATCATAGCCCCTCCTTCTGCTGTTCCTCCCGTAGCACCGGCAACGCGCTTCGCGCTAGTTCGCCAACGTCCGCTTTCGACCCATTGCGGTCATTAGCTGAGTGTCCGAATTCGACCTTGCCAATCTCTCGATTGCAAAGCGGACACGATCCGGCCGGCGGTGTCGAATCGATCCATGCGAACGCTCACCATCGATCCATAAACCTTGAACCGGCCCCGGAACGGGATGCGAGGCCCGACGGACGACTCGTCTTCATGCCTCAATCAGCGTATTGCGCATTCCATCACCGGCCATTGCAAGGCGAACCGGTGGCTGAGAGAAGTGCGACGCTCCCGCCTGATGGAGCATTTCCATGAAACAGCTTCACGATCTGGCCCAGGCGCAATCGCTTGCGTTGGCGATCGTCGACACGTTGAAGGAACCCTTCCTTGTCCTTGACGACAGGATGTATCTTCTCGCCGGAAGCCGCTGCTTTTACGAGGTGTTCGACGAGGATCCTGCAAAGGCCCATGGGCGATCCCTGTTCGACCTCTCCGGCGGGCGATGGGATATTCCGGGCCTACGCCAGCTGCTCGCGGCGGTGCTCCCCGAGCATGCGGCGATGGAAAGCTTCGAGTTCGAGCAGGATTTCGCCAGGCTTGGCAAACGCACTTTCCAGCTCAACGCCCTTCCAATCCGAGACGAGGGGGGCGTCAGCCACATGGTCCTGCTGGCGATCAAGGATATCACCGAAAGGCGCATCGCCGAGCAGGAAAAGCAGAAGCTGCTGGAACATACCGAAGAACTGCTCGAGCAGCAGAGAACCTTGCTGCGCGAAATGCAGCACCGGATCGCTAACAGCCTTCAGATCATCGCCAGCATACTGCTGCTCAAAGCGGGTTCGGTGTCGTCCGAGGAGACCAAGAACGAGCTGCGCGCAGCGCACCAGCGGGTGATGTCGGTCGCTGCCGTCCAGAGCCATCTAAACGCGTCCGAGGGCATCGAGGAAATCGAAATGGGTCCTTATCTGGCGAAGCTGAGCGCGGGGCTGGCTTCGTCAATGGTAGGGCCCAAGCAGGATGTCGAAATTGTCGCGGCAGCCAACGACGGCACGTTACCCAGCAGTCACGCTGTCAGTGTCGGCCTGATCGTTACCGAGTTGATCATGAACGCCATCAAATATGCATTTCCACAGGCCCGCACATCGGCGCGCATCCGCGTAACGTTTGAAAAGGCTCGGTCAGATTGGAAGCTGACGGTGTCCGACAATGGCGGCGGCCGATTGCTGGGCGAGAATTCAAATAGCTCAATCGGCCTCGGTACAGCCCTGATCGCGGCACTGGCGAAGCAGCTCGACGCTCAGATTTCGGAAACTTCATCACCCACGGGTCTAGCCGTGGCGGTAACCCGCTCGACGTTCGAATCCCACTTGCCCGTTGCCGCCTGAAACGAAGAAGGACGCCCGACCGAAATCGGGCGTCCCTCCGCGCGACGAATTTTTCAGATCGCGGCTTAGATGGTCGCGAGGTTCAGCGCGCAGGGACGACTCTCCTTGGAGGTCCCAACGTCATAGGACAGACGCTGGCCGACCGTCGGGACACTATCATTTTCCCACGAGAATGCGCTGCGCTCGAAGCCAAGCATGTCACCGCCAGTTTCCGGCTTGATTTCGCCGAGGCCCTTGATGGCGTCAAATGACTTCACGGTTCCAAAATACTTCATGGTGAGTTCCTTTGTTGGCACGCGCCGAGATTGGCGCCCTGCCGCTAGGAGACGTTAAGGAGGGAGGTAGGTGCGACTTAGCGCCCAAGACCGTCGTTTTCGACTGGTAGCAACGTCAAGTTAACACAGCATCGCTCTTTTGCAAGGTAAATCTTGAAATAAATCAAAGAGTATTATTTCATGTCTATAGAATTCTTCGGACTAGATATTATTTTAATAACGACTGGATCCTTTTTATACTTAAATTTGTTAGATCATCGAATGCAAAGCGCTAGCTATATAATCGCCTTGATCGGCACCTTGGTCCTTCTCGCATCGGGAGCCGCATGGTGGAACGCCTCTCGCCAGCGGGAATTCGCACATATTGCGGGGCGCCTCGAACAAGACAGTCGCCGCGCGAATTTGGCGGCAATCGCAACTGTGGCAGCGTTTAGCCTCAGCGTGGTGGGAGCGATCTTGGCGATAATCGGTTGGCTTCGTTAGACGATTGAGCGGGCAGAATGACCTTGCATTCCTAATGTCCGCTTTCCACCCATAACGGTCACAAATTGTCGTTTAGATCAACGAACTGAGGTGCCACGCGCCGCTTATGGGCGGTAGGCGCCAAGTACCGCGGCGGCATGTTCCAAGGCTGCGCCATCGGCGCCGGACAGCCAATCGCAATAGCTCGTGAAGCTGAAGCCAACCTCATCGCCATCAACTCGCTCGGCAAAGTCCCTTAATTCGGCGCGATGCCGGAGGTGATCGTCATGGGGAATAATTTGGGATTCACGGGCCTCCGGCTCGGCAAATACGTAGACGAGGTGAGGTTTCAAGCCTTGGCGTCGCCCTTCGGTGGTCAAGCCATAGGCATGTTTGATGAGCTGCGCCGCATCGAGATGACGATAGGCCAGATCGCCATTCGCCAGCATGTCCCGCAGGGTTGAATATCGGTCCATCCCGCTCCCCCAGTCATATTCGCGGAAAGCCGGCGAGAAGCTGACAAGCTTGCGATCCCGGAAGGGCTCGAACCTCTTCGATTCGACGCCAGCAAGATGCGTCTCGGTCACGACGATTGCGTCGAGCCAGGGGTGCCTTCCGCCGCTCCATGGGAATCGTGCGCAATATTCGACCTCCACTCGCATTGCCGGCCACGCACCCTCGATGCCCGGAAGCGGCGGAAGCAGCGCCGGGCGTTCAATGAACCAGCCAAATGTGTTGGCAGCCAATGCCGCCGAACTCTCGGGGTGGGCGAATTTTCCACTATCAATCTCATTGCCGCCCGCCAGGCACATTCGCGCCCGAATATGGTCTTCGGGTACGCCCGGCAGGAAAAGTCCCAAGGTCACCTTGGAAACAGCCGGTGCGGCGATGTGAGAAGGTCGAGGAGCGGTTGGGGAGGCGGCATTTCCGCGGGCCGGATTCGATCATCAAGGAGCAGGAAGGAAAAGGACATTGCGATCCCGTGCGAACGGCCCAGCGCAGCAATGCCTTGATCGAACGAGCGTTCGACATCTGCAAGCGAATAGCGCTCGTAATAGCCTGTCGGCGCCAGCACGCTCAGGCCGATCTCGGTGGCCTCGAGCAAAGGGCTGACCCTTTTTGGCCTGTCGTTTCGGGCGATCAGCCAGAGGCAACAATAACCGACGATCTCGACCGCCGCGTAAAGCGGCGTGTCGCTGGCGATTTTGAGCTCGATCAATTCAAAATGCTGAGCGCTATGTCGTCTGACGAGATCGATGGCCCGGCGCCCGTCACCAGCACCAGGGATCAAGCCTGAAGCGACCGGGATCTGGTTTGCCCAGTCCGATCTCCCAAGTTCAAGGCAGGCGGCGGCGATGGCGCGTTCGACAACAACTTCCGGGCTACGATTGTGCGAGGAGATCTGAGGCTGGAGACTGTGCCAGCGCCAGTTCTGCTTGGATCGATCTTTATTCCCCGTTGCCCCCGCCACGTCGTAGTTCCGCGAGATCAGATCGAAGATTTCGCGGACCAGCGATTGGCCGTCAATTGAAGCCAGTCCGACCAGCGCCGAACGATGACGCAAGTTCAACACCCCCAGCCGGTTGGCGACCGCGTCCGCGACACCATCGAGGAGGGAGCGGGGCGTTCGACGAGGAGGCCCTGGCCACGACATCATCCGCTGATGCTATTTCAGCTAACGACCACTTTCCACCCATTGCGGGCACTTGCATATCCGACATCAGGTTTGCGGGGGCAATTGGCCCCGCATGGCCAGGACCCTGGCGCGCTCCTTCGCAATCCTCGCATCCATTCGTCGCTGAATTTCAGTGTAGCGAGGATCACCACGCAATTTATCGAACTGGGGCCAGTCCGATAGGCTGCCCGAGTAATATTGGCCAAGCCAGCCGCGCGTAACAGCCTTGCTGAGCCAGCTGAAGGCGCGACTGTCGCTGCGCAGGGCGAACAGGCTCGCCTGCCACAGCTCCGGCTCGCCAGGCGCATCATCAGGGGACCGGTAAGGCGACGCTAGTTGCTGTGTCAGGTTACGTTGGACGCAGCCCAGAATGTGTGCGCTTTCAGATGCTCGTCCTTGGCGCTCCAACGCCATCGCGATGAACGGAGCGAAATTTGGAGTCCGAACACAGAGATCACGCAAGTCTGGCGGTCGGACATCATAGACTTGGGCGATCGCGGGCCAATCGCGTGCGCGGGCAAGCGAGAAGATCGCGTACTCGAACTTATTTGCGGACCAAGACTTGGCTCCATCACGAAGCGCGCGTGCCCTAAGGGCACCGCGGTCGTCTGCAAGAAAGAGCTGAAGATAGGGAGAGAGCCCGGCGCGGTATCGGGCTTCCTGCTCGTCGAAGCCGAGCAAATTGAATTGCATCGCCAACCACTCAGTTTGGTAAGGTAGCTGCGGATCAAGGGCGAGGCCTCGCAGCCGTGCCGCAATTGCTTCGGACTCATTGCCGAGCAAGCTGTTTGCGAAGCCACGGAAGCGCCATGCCTGCGCTTTGTCGCCACCTCGCCGAACGTATGTGTCGATGGCGCGAAACGCCGCTTCGCCTTGCCCAGATGCGGCAAGTGAGGCGACGTAGCGATTGACCATTGCGGACGACAGTGGATCGATTTCGACGCCCAAGCGATATTGGTCAAATGCTTCGTCGTTACGACCAAGAAGATTGAGGTCGATCCCGAGATTGTTTCGAATTGATGATCGGCTTGGGTCTAGCACAATGGCCTTCCTCAAAGGTGCAAAGGAGGCGGGAGGAAGCAAGGCCAGCCCGAGGGCGGCATAGCCATCCGCTTGGTTGGGAGCGAGGCGGATTGCCTGTTGAGCATGGCTGACTGCCACGCGACGCGCCTTGTCGACCGGAATGGTGCCATAAGAATATGGGTCGTCGGCCAGGAGCCAAGTCGTTGCAGCCAAGAGGGCATGCCCCGGCGCATAATCTTGGTGAGAGTCAACGATTTGACGAGCAATGTGCCAAGCCTGTGTGAGCGTTTCTCTTTTGGGTTCGCGCATTAGGGCGCGCGCTGCGAGATATGATTGGTAGGCATCAACACTGGTGACTGGAGCTTCCTTGACGGCGCTTTCGAAAAATGTGCCTCTCAGCCGCTTCACAACTGCAGCGGCAATTTGATCTTGAACGGCGAAGACATCTCCGAGACTGCCGTGATATTCTTCCTCCCACAGCCGTGAGCCATCGGAAGTGTCGATCAGCCGCACGTTCATTCGCAACCGATTGCCATCGGATCGGGCGCTCCCTTCAAGCAAATGAGTGACGCCCAGCGAAGCGCGGATGACCTTTGGATCTGCGTCGCGTGCGATTTGCCGAGCTGAGCTGCGACCCAGCACCTTTATGCCCTTCTCCGATGCCAAAGTGCTCAAGATTTCTTCTGCGACGCCTTCTGCGAAATAGGCCTTGTCGTGCGTCGGCGACAGGTCCTCGAACGGAAGGACGGCAATTTGAGGCGGCGGACGCGCAATCGCCACCCGCCAGGCAATCAGACTTCCTGCGCCGAGCAGGAAAAGGATGCCGACAACAATGCCGAAGATGTGCCGCCTCGTAAGCCCCCGAAGTCCGAACGATCGTGCCTTCGGTTGCTCGCTTGCTGCCACTGGCTCGCCACCGGCAACCTCATGTATGCATTCGACTATACGCGCGATCCGTGGGTCATCCCCATCGCCGCGCCACCTCGAAAGGTCGACACCCTGCCGCTCGCCGAAGAATAACGGCGGCTTGCAGGACTCCACAAAAACCTGGATCAACCGTCCATCGTCGCGCGCCACGCGGGCTTCGGACCGCACATTCTCGCTTGAGACGCTTGCAGGTGACCAGCACACGATGACTGCCTTGGCGGCCCTAAGCGCCTGCTCAATAGTGGCTTCCCATGGCGCCGACGGCGGGATGTCTTCGTCCCACCAGACGTCGAGTCCGGTCTCGCGCAGCGCAGCGACCAGATTGCCCACGCGCGTGGCATCCTCGCGTTTGTAGGACAGGAAAACGTCCACCATGCAGCCCCCGCAGAGCTGGGCCGATGCTAGCTCGCTTTACAAGGGGCAGCAACGCCTACGGGCCGCCTATCTAACGACCACTTTCCACCCATTGCGATCATTACGGCTGGGTGTGATATGCCGGTGCCAGAACGGGGGCCGTGCAGATGCGATCAGGTGTCGTGGCAGTCAGCATGGCAATGCTGGCGTGGACAGGTCAGGCTCATGGTTCCGACCTGAAAGCCGATGTCCAGGCGTGGCGATCCGCCCATGAGCGACAGATTATCAACCACCTCACCGAGTTGACCGCGATCCCGAGTGTCGCTGCCCGACCTGACGGGCTTGCGAAGATGGCAACGAGGCTGGAAGCTGAACTGAAGGCTCGCGGCTTCGCGGCGCGGCTCCTGCCGGGACCGGCCGGGTCGCCGCCAGCGGTGTTCGGCAGCTTGGATACGGCCGGCGCGAAACGCACCGTTGTCTTCTACGCCCATTATGATGGACAGCCGGTGGACCCTGCAACGTGGCGCACGGACCCTTTCGATCCAGTCATGAAGGCGGGGCCCGGCGCTCAGGCAGCGACGATTGACTGGCAAGGCAGGGCGCCGCCCTACGATCCGGAATGGCGCCTGTTCGGTCGCGCGGCCAGCGACGACAAATCGTCGATCGTCGCCTTTCTCGCGGCATTCGATGCGCTTCGCGCGAAAGGGCAAAAGCCGGCCATCAACATCAAGGTCTTCTGGGAGGGCGAAGAGGAACTAAACTCGCCGGGGTTGCGGTCAACGCTCGAGACCAACCGCGATTTGCTCAAGGCCGATCTCTGGTTGATTGGCGACGGCCCGCTCCACCAATCGAGATCGCCCACGCTCTATTTCGGCGCGCGCGGGAATGTTGATGTAGAGGCGACGGTCTACGGTCCGTCACGGCCGCTACACAGTGGACATTATGGAAACTGGGCGCCCAATCCGGCGATGCTCGCGGTCGAGCTGATTTCGGAACTTCGCGATCCGGATGGCCGAATTCTCATTCCCGACTTCAGTGCGGACGTGCGTGCGGCAAGCCCTGCCGAGCGGGCGGCGATCGATCATCTGCCATCGGTCGAGGAGGAATTGCGCGAGGAATATTCCCTTGGCCGGACCGAAGGCACCGAGGGGCTCGCCGCAAGCACCATGCGACCGGCGCTCAACATAGTCGGCCTTCGCGCCGGTGATGGCGCGCGGGCAATACCCTCCCAGGCCATGGTCTCAATGGATTTCAGGCTGGTGCCCGATCAGACGCCTGAGCGGGTGAAGGACCAAGTCGAGGCCTATCTGACGTCCAAGGGATGGAAGGTCATCCACGGCGACCCTGATGCCGCGACCCGGCGAGCCAATGGAAAGCTGGTCAAGCTCGATTGGCGTGGAGGTTATCCCGCCCTTCGCACGCCCATGGACGCCCCTTTTGCCAAGGCAGTGATCGCGACGGTCGGCGACGCCGCGGGCCGGCGCCCCGCCGTTCTTCCGACGATGGGCGGCAGCGTTCCAATCTATCTATTCTCTGATGTGCTGAAAGCGCCGATCGTCGTGCTACCCATCGCCAACCACGACAATAATCAGCACGCGCCCAACGAGAATGCGCGCATTCAGAATCTTTGGGATGGGATCGTCACCTACGCTTATCTGATGACCAGGCTCGACTGGTAGGGCGCTCCGATGCAGTACCCGCTTTCCACTCCTTGCGGTCATCAAAAGCGGGTGCGATGCTTCGCAGATGGGTAGAATGGTTTGCGTCGCATTCTTCGTATTGGCCGCGCCTGGCGCGTGCGCCGATGCTCCACCAGCTCCTGATGCTCAACGGTCAATTGCTCAACGCTCGTGCTCGGCAGAAATTGGTGTTTCAGCGTCAGCCGCGCTGGTTGGACAATGCGTTCAAGTTTCGCCTGCGACGCATCCGCCGTGCAACGCTCAAAACTCATGCACCATGATCCGCGACGAGATAAAACGGGGCTGCGATTTCGTTGGAGATGGGAAGCCTACGTTCTGCGGAACTTAATGACCGCTTTCGGCCCAATGCGGGCACAGGCCCGGATTGGCAGTGACGCGCAAATCAACTGGGAAAGTTAAGCTTGAACTCGATTTCCCTGAAGCGTGGGTCGCGCCGGATCGGGTCAAGGAATGGGTCGACTCTCATGCCGGCCAGTCCCGGGTCCCGTGTTTGCAGCGCCGCTTGCAGCGCCTTGAACGCTTGATCGACATCGCCGAGCTGGGCGTAAACTTCTCCATACTGATAGAGCGTAGAATCTCCGTAGAGCCTTTGCATGCGACCCAAGCGCTCCAGCGCGCCCCCACGATCTCCGGCTCGAATGGCGAGGACGGCTTCGCCAAGGAGTCGGTAATAATGGTCCGGCTCCAGCTTTCGATACTCGGCCGCGGCCTCAGCATCCCTTTTCAACCACAAAAGCGCATTTGCGAGGACGCGGCGGGCTGTCTGGCGACCGGGGGCGATCTGCAGCGATCGGCGCGCAACTGCGGCCGCCTCGGTGAAGCGACGAGCGCGATAAAGGGCGTAGGCCTGCACCTCAAGCGAAAGGGGATTTAGCGGGTCCAGACTTGTCGCCCTCTCCGCCATCCTAAGCGCTTCGTCGTGCCGGCGAGACTGGCCGAGCAGGTTCGCATAAGCGCGCAGGACAGCAACATCATCGCCCGGAAGCGCATCCGCCTTCTTAAGATCGGCGAGGGCGCCGCCAAGATTGAGTTGCTCTCGCAGGATGTTGGCTCGCGCGGCATATCCTTCCGCCAGCTCCGGAGCGATGGCGATCGCGCGGTTCACCGATGCCAGCGCCTCCCTGTTTTCCCGCTTCCCTTCCGCTGCGGTTAGCGCATGGACGTTCGCTTTGACTCTAAGCACCTCCCCCCTTCGGGCGTATGCTTTGGCAAAATTGGGATCCAGTGCGATTGCCTCGTTGAGGAGGCGCAGCGACTCATTCGCGCCGGCTTCCGTGTCGTTGAGACGTTCTGGACTTGATCGGAAATACAAATCCTGCGCGTCCGGATTTCGAGTGCCGCCGATTTCCAGGACGGCACGGTCGTCGCCCGCCAACCTGATGCTGAGCGCCTGAGCGACGCTTTCCGCGATGCCGGTCTGGATTTGCAGGACGTCGCCCAAGGGCCGATCGAAGCTGTCCGACCAGCGCTCCATACCGTTATCGCCGTCAATCAACTGGGCGTTGACGCGAATGGTTGATGGCGACTTTCGGACGCTTCCTGTCAGGATATTGGCGACCCCGAGCTTGCGCGCCGCGATTTTGGCGTCGGCATCGCGAAGCATTTCCGATGATGTGCGGGCGACGACGGTGAGGCCCGCTATGCGGGATAGGGCATTGCGCAGCTCCTCCGCCATTCCATCCGAAAAATAGGCCTGGCCGGGATCTCCGCTCAAATTGGCGAATGGAAGGACCGCAATGCTATGGGCGCGCGCCGCGGACGGCTTCAGCACGAACCAGCCGGCGGCAACGGCAACCACGGTTGCAGCTGCCCCGCCGGCCACTATGGCGCGACGGCTGACACCCGGACTTTCGAAATGCACATGATTCGGCCTGGGAGCACCCGAAACGATCGCGCGCACAGCCGCCAGGACCGCCTGATACCGCGGATCGGAGCGATCTCCTTTCCAGCGGACGATCGGGATCGCCTGAATTTCGCCAAAGCCCAGAGGCGGGTCTACTTTGTCGATCCGGACCGGCAGATAGGCGTGGCGGCGCTGCGCCCGCGTAGCCTCGTCGCGGACAAAATGACCTTTTGGTCCGATTGAGCGCCTGCTCCAGACGACGATCACGCATTTCGACTGATCCAGCTGCTGCTGGATCGAGTCCCGCCACTCGTCACCGCCGCCGATATGAGCATCCCACCAGACTGACAGTCCCTCAGCCTCGAGCGCCTCCACAAGTGGGGATACCCGGACCCGGTCCTCGGCCTTGTACGAGACAAAAACGTCCGACATGCGCGCCCCAGTCATCTGCCTTCTATTATTGAATGGCGCAGATGCAAACCGAAGAGCCAACGTCCGCTTTCAACGCATTTCGGCCAGAAGCTGGCGCGCTCAACGCAGCTTTTCGAGTCCAGCCAAAGACATCTGCCGCATAGGCATCATTGTCAGGTTGCGGCGATATGCATCCGCTGCTTCCGCCTTTCGACCCATTGCCCGAAGCTCGTCTCCCAACAATTCGGCACTGGGCTTGGCGAGAACGGGCGGGCCGAACGGTTGGGGCAATGCTGCCTCTGCGGCGGCAGCTGCGGCAAGTAATTGCAGTCCTGTATCCCTGGCGCCGTGGGCGAGTGCCGCAACGGCCTCGCCCTGGGCAACGGCCCGGTCGAGCCAGGCGCTGCTTTCATGATCGTCGGGTCTTTCGCGCGGCATGGCGACGACAATCCGATCGCGGTAGCGGCGGAGCTGCTCAAGGGCCGCATCAACCACGGCGGCATCGTTACGTGCCGCGAGCAACTGCCCATATGCCAGCTCGAACCTGCCTGCCAGGTTGCCATCGCCGACAGGGACCGCGGCGAAGTCCGGCCAACGCCCGGTATCTACTCCGTGACGAATGGCGATCGACGCCCAACTGTTGAACAGGCTGCGCTCCGCCCCAAGGACTGACCCGCCGTCGCGCTTGGCAAATTCCTCCATCGCTTGCGCGCGGCATTGGTCGACCAGCGCCTGGCTGTCCTTGCCCTGCTGGTCCAGCGCGTAGGCGAGCCACTCATTATAGTGGCCGCACCAGGATGCCGGCTTGCCTGCCGCGGCCCGCTGCGCATTCACTACCTTCATGGCCTGGATATTGGTTGCTTCGACCGCCTTCCAGTCGCCGAGCGCAAGATAGATATGGCTGACCATATGTTGTGCGTGTCCCGCATCCGGCGCGACCGCCGCGTAACGCCGGGCGGCCCTCAACCCCAGCGGCGCATGAGCCGGATCGTCGTAGCTGTGGATCAGATAATGCAGCAGACCCGGGTGATCCGGATGTGTGGGAAAGGCCTCCTCAAGCATCGCCGCGGCCCGCATGTAAATGGCGGTGTCGCGGCCTTGGCTGGCAAGCCCCAGCGTCGCCAACGCCGCGAAGCTGCGCGCGTCGATATCGCTCGGATCGGCCTCGTAAAGCGCCATCATTTTCGCATGGTAGGCGCGGTCGCGGGACAGCTTGTCGCCATCTCCATATAGCGCCTCTACCGCGCCCAGCCAGGCGGCTTCGCGGCTTCCGCGGGCCTTTGCCTTGCGCGCCTCCGGCGACGGGCCAAGCCGGGCCAGGGCCGCGCGCCCGCCGTCTTTGTCCTGGAAGGCCCAGAGCGGATGATTGTAGGTCATGGCCTCGCCCCAAAAGGCCATGACATTGGCTGGATCCGCTGCCTGGGCCCGGCGAAACGCCACCGCCGCCCGGTCGTATTCGAAGTTGTGAAGAAGGTAGAGGCCTTCGGCATAAGCGGAGGAATGTGCGGGCCCGGCTACCGCGTCGATGGCCGGTTCGTGCTGATGCTGCGCGGTCGCCGGAGCTGCCAGCAGCGCCAGAAATAGGGCCAGACCTTTCATGCAGCATCCCCCACCGTTCGGTCGAAGGCTACGCCGCGCCCAATTGCGGTTCAAGGTGCACCCCGGTTTCGGGCGACCTGGCGTCCACGTTTCACCCTTATCTGTCATAAGCTGCGCCCAATCGTTGCCCCCTCGCTCTGCCCTTGCTAGGCGCGCCGTCTGATTTGCCGACAGACAAGGAACGACATGGTCCCCCGCTATTCCCGTCCCGCGATGACCGCCATCTGGTCGGCCGAGAACCGCTACAAGATTTGGTGGGCGATCGAGGTTTTCGCGGCCGAGGCGATGGGCAAGATCGGGATGATCCCTCCGCAAGACGCCGCCACCATCCGCAAGGCCTATGACGCCGACGTGTTGGGCGAAGTCGATGTGCCGGCGATCGACGCGATCGAGGCGGTGACCAAGCATGATGTGATCGCCTTCCTGACGTGGGCGGGCGAGAAGCTGGGGCCGGAGCGACGCTGGCTGCACCAGGGCATGACCAGCAGCGACGTGCTCGACACCAGCCTGGCGGTGCAATTGAAGCAATCCGCCGACCTGCTGATCGAGGACCTGGAAGCGCTGCTCGAAGTACTGAAGCGCCGGGCATACGAACATAAGCTGACCCCGACCATCGGCCGAAGCCACGGCATCCACGCCGAGCCGGTGACCTTCGGACTGAAGCTCGCCCAGGCCTATGCCGAGTTCGACCGAAACCGCGCCCGGCTGAAGGCTGCCCGCGACGACATTGCCACCTGCGCCATCTCCGGAGCGGTCGGAACCTTTGCCAACATCGACCCGGCCGTTGAAGAGCATGTCGCCAAGGAACTTGGTCTGACGCCCGAACCGACCTCGACCCAGGTGATCCCGCGCGACCGGCATGCGATGTTCTTCGCCACCTTAGGCGTGATCGCCTCGTCGATCGAGCGGCTGGCGGTTGAGATCCGCCACCTGCAGCGGACCGAAGTACTCGAGGTCGAGGAATATTTCTCGCCGGGCCAGAAGGGTTCGTCGGCCATGCCGCATAAGCGCAACCCGGTGCTGACCGAGAATCTGACTGGCCTCGCCCGCATGGTCCGGTCGGCCGTAGTGCCGGCGATGGAGAATGTCGCGCTGTGGCACGAGCGGGACATCAGCCACTCGTCGGTCGAGCGGTTCATCGGGCCTGACGCCTGCATCACGCTCGACTTCGCCCTCGCCCGCCTGACGGGCGTCGTCGACAAGCTGCTCGTCTATCCCGACCGAATGCAGAAGAACCTCGACCGGATGGGCGGCCTGGTCCATTCGCAGCGCGTGCTGCTGGCGCTGACCCAGGCCGGCCTGTCACGCGAGGACAGTTATGCACTGGTCCAGCGCAACGCCATGAAAGTCTGGGATTCCGACGGGCAATTGTCGCTGCTTGACCTTCTCAAGGACGACCCCGACGTAACCTCCAAGCTAAGCGATGTGCAGCTCGAGGAGCTGTTCGACCTCGGCTATCATCTGAAGCAGGTCGACACGATCTTCCAACGGGTATTCGGCGCCTAAGTGGTCGCAATCCAGCCTTGCGCGCTGCTGCTGCTGGTCGGCCCGGACTGGCAGATGGAGGCTGTCAGCGCCAATGTGTCGATGCTGGGCGACGTCAAATCGTCGGCACTGGTTGGACAGCCCCTGGCGGACCTGATCGGCAGCAAGGCAATCCATAATTTGCGCAACCGAATATCCTGGCTGGCGCGCGACGAAAGCGAAGTCCAGGACTTCGGCGTCCAATGGGGCGACGTGCTGCTCGACGTAAGGGCAAGCCGGGACGAAGGATATTATCTGATCGAAGCCGAACTGGCGGTCGAGCCCCGCCTGCCCGACGGCATCGGCATGGTAAGGTCGATGACCGACCGCCTTGAAGGCAACGATCCGCTCAAGCTCGCCGAGCTGGCGGTCCGGCAGCTCTGCTCGCTGACCGGCTTCGATCGGCTGAGCCTGCACGGCCGCGGTGGAGCCATCATTACCTCGGCCGGCCGGCAACTGCCCGCGGTTGAGGACGAGATTGTGCATTCCGTCCCTCGAAATTGCGCCGATCGAGATTCCGAGCCGGTCCCGCTGCATGGCGAGGGCCCACCAAAGCTGTTGAATCGAGCTGCGTTCCTGGCCTTGAGCGATGACGAACGGGATCGCCTCTCAACCCATGGCATTGCGGCAACCATGACGCTGCCGATCCGGATCGATGGCGAGCAGGTCGCAACGCTGTCCGCCCACCATTCAACGCCCCGCCGATGCGGGGCCGAGCGGCGTTCGGTAGCTCATCTGTTCGCGGAACGCGTCGCGGCGCGGATGGCCCGCAACGGTTGGGTTTTCTAGGGCCCGGGTTCAGTCCCTAACCGCCCAGCGCGGTCTTGATCCGGCTGAAGAAGCCCTTGCTGGCCGGGCACTCGTCCCCGGTCTCCGTGTCGCGGAACTGTTCGAGGATTGCCCGCTGATCCTTGCTAAGCTTTGTGGGAGTCTCCACGAGGATGCGCGTCACCAAATCGCCCCGGCCGCGACCGTTGAGGACGCTCATTCCGCCACCGCGATGCCGCAACGTCTCGCCCGACTGGATTCCCGGCGGAATCTTCAGCTCGATTTTTTCGCCGTCGATCCCGGGAATGGTAATGCAGCCGCCTAGCGCGGCGGCGGTGAAGCTGATCGGCGCTTCAGCGATAAGGGTCGTGCCGTCGCGCTCGAAAATGGGATGCCGCTTCAGGTGAACGAACAGGTAGAGGTCGCCCGCGGCCGAACCGCGGATGCCCGCCTCGCCCTCGCCAGCCACTCGAATCCGCGTTCCCTCGTCGACCCCAGCGGGAATATTGACGTTCAATTTGCGCGATTTGAGCGCGCGGCCCTCCCCTTGGCAGGCCGTGCAAGGATCGGCGATCATTTCGCCCGAACCCATGCATCCCGGGCAGGTTCGCTCGACAACGAAGAAGCCCTGTTGCGCGCGTACCTTGCCGGCGCCGCCGCAGCTCGAACAGGCGCGAGCCGCGGCCTGGCCCGTTGAGCCGGAAGCATTGCAGGTCTCGCACCCGGAGAGAGCCTGTATGGCAATAGTTTTTTCCGCTCCTGCGAAGGCTTCCTCAAACGTCAGTTCAAGGTCGTAACGCAGGTCGGAACCGCGCGCTGCGCTGGCTCGCTGCGCCCGCGGATCCATGAATTCGCCGAAGATAGACGAGAAAATGTCGGAAAAGCCTTCAAACCCGCCACCGGCCCCGCCGCCGAACGGTCCCTGGCCGTTCATTCCATTCTGGAATGCGGCATGGCCGAAGCGGTCGTAGGCAGCCCGCTTCTGCGGGTCCTTCAGCACCTCATATGCTTCGCTGATCGACTTGAAATGAGCTTCCTTGTCGGTGCAGCCGCCATGGCGATCGGGATGGCATTCCTTGGCCAGCTTCCGATAGGCAGCCTTGATCGCGGCATCGTCGGCGCCCTTGGGCACGCCGAGCAGTTCGTAATAATCCGTGGCCATCAGTCCCCACCCATGACGAACGGCGCCGACCGAATGTCAGTCGACGCCGTTCGAATCATGGCCTCTTAGGCCTTCTTGTCTTCGTCGACTTCCGAAAATTCGGCGTCGACCACTTCTTCATCGCCCGGCGCCTCTTCCGCGCTGGCCTCGGCCGACTGGGCGGCTTCCTCACCGCCTGTCGCCTGGGTCTTTTCATAGATCGACTGGCCAAGCTTCATCGCAGCCTGGGCAAGCGCCTCTGTCTTGACCTTCATAGCTTCGGCATCGCCCCCTTCGATCGCGGTCTTGGCTTCGGCCACTGCTGCTTCAATCTCTTCCTTGAGCGAAGCGTCGACCTTGTCGCCATGCTCCTTCAGCTGCTGTTCGGTCGAATGGACCAGGCTTTCCGCCTGGTTCTTCGCTTCGGCCGCCTCGCGTCGCGTCTTATCTTCGTCGGCAAATTTCTCTGCATCCTTGACCATCTGCTCGATGTCGGAGTCCGAAAGACCGCCAGATGCCTGAATGCGGATCTGTTGCTCCTTGCCGGTGCCCTTGTCCTTGGCAGTGACGTGGACGATGCCATTGGCGTCGATGTCGAACGTGACCTCGATCTGCGGCACGCCGCGCGGCGCCGGCGGGATCCCGACCAGGTCGAACTGGCCCAGTATCTTATTGTCCGATGCCATTTCGCGTTCGCCCTGGAAGACGCGGATCGTCACCGCATTCTGATTGTCGTCCGCGGTCGAAAAGGTCTGGCTCTTCTTGGTCGGAATGGTCGTGTTGCGGTCGATCATCCGGGTGAACACGCCGCCCAGCGTCTCGATTCCGAGAGACAGCGGCGTGACGTCGAGCAGCAGCACGTCCTTGACGTCCCCCTGCAGCACGCCGGCCTGGATTGCGGCGCCCATCGCCACGACTTCGTCCGGGTTGACGCCGGTGTGCGGTTCGCGGCCAAAAAATTCCTTCACCACTTCACGTACCCGCGGCATGCGCGTCATGCCGCCGACCAGCACGACATCTGCCACGTCCTTGGCGGCGATGCCGGCATCCTTAAGCGCCTTCTTGCACGGCTCGAGCGTGCGGTTGATGAGGTCCGCGACCAGCTTCTCAAGGTCCGCACGGGTGATCGTTTCGACCAGGTGAAGCGGCGTGGTCGCGCCGCCTTCCATACGGGCGGTGATGAACGGCTGGTTGATCTCCGTGGTCTGGGCCGACGACAGCTCGATCTTGGCCTTTTCGGCGGCTTCCTTGAGCCGCTGCAGCGCCAAGCGGTCGGTACGGAGGTCGATGCCTTCCTTAGCCTTGAACTTGTCGGCCAAAAATTCGACGATCTTGGCGTCGAAATCCTCGCCGCCGAGGAAGGTGTCGCCATTGGTCGACTTTACCTCGAACACGCCGTCGCCGATTTCCAGGATCGAAATGTCGAAGGTGCCGCCGCCAAGGTCATAGACGGCGATCGTCTTGCCCTCTTCCTTTTCAAGACCATAGGACAGCGCGGCCGCGGTCGGCTCGTTGATGATGCGCAGCACCTCCAGGCCGGCGATCTGGCCGGCGTCCTTGGTCGCCTGGCGCTGGGCGTCGTTGAAATAGGCGGGAACGGTAATCACCGCCTGGGTAACGGTTTCCCCAAGATAGGCTTCGGCCGTTTCCTTCATCTTCTGCAGGATGAACGCCGAGATCTGTGAAGGGCTGTAGTCCTTGCCGCCGGCATTGACCCACGCGTCGCCGTTCGAACCCTTGACGATCTTGTAGGGCACCAACTCGGTGTCCTTCTTGGTGATCGGATCGTCGAAGCGGCGGCCGATCAGGCGCTTCACCGCGAAAATCGTATTGTCCGGATTAGTGACGGCCTGCCGCTTGGCCGGCTGGCCAATCAGGCGTTCGCCGTCCTTGGTAAAGGCCACGACCGATGGAGTGGTCCGCGCACCCTCCGCATTTTCAATAACCTTGGGCTTTCCGCCTTCCATCACCGCTACGCAGCTGTTGGTGGTGCCGAGGTCGATCCCGATCACTTTTGCCATATTCTCTTACCCTCTACTTGCCCCCTCGGACGCGCTGCCCAGCGATCCGAGAAATTGGTGTTTCGCGGGCGATATAGGTCTGTGTTTTCAAGCGACAAGGGCAGCGGAGCGCCGCCCTGTTGCATTATGGCATCGCCATGCCGCCATTGACGTGCAACGTCTGGCCAGTGACGTAACCAGCCTCTTTCGAAGCCAAATAAACCACTGCCGCGCCGATATCGTCGCCGCTGCCCATCGCGCCAGTCGGGATCCTCGACAAGATCCCTTCTTTTTGCGCATCGGTCAGCGCGTCGGTCATGGCCGAGGTCATGAACCCCGGCGCGACGCAATTGACGGTGATCCCGCGGCTCGCCACTTCCTGCGCGACCGCCTTCGACATGCCGATCAGCCCTGCTTTTGAAGCGACATAATTGGCCTGGCCCGGATTGCCGGTAACGCCGACCACCGATGTGATGTTGATGATCCGGCCATGACGGGCCTTCATCATCGGCTTCATTGCCGCCCGCATCAGGCGAAACGCGCCTTCCAGGTTGATGGTGATCACCTGGTCCCATTCCTCGTCCTTCATGCGCATGGCGAGGTTGTCGCGGGTAACGCCGGCATTGTTGACGAGGATGTCGAGCTGGCCGAGCGCTTCGACCGCGCGCGGCACCAGCTGGTCGACCTGCTCGCTGTCGCCGAGATCGCAAACCAGCGTGACATGATTGCCGCCAAGCTCCTTGGCGAAAGCTTCCAGCTTGGACTGGTTGGAACCGGAAAGCGCCAGCCTGGCGCCTTGCGCCGCCAGCGACTTTGCAATCGCGCTTCCAAGGCCGCCGCTCGCGCCCGTCACCAGCGCGGTCATTCCAGTGAGGTCAAACATCATGCGAGCTCCTTGGCGATGGCTTCGATATCCTCGATGGTAACGACGCTGGTCACCTTCGCATCGGGGGCGATGCGCTTGACCATTGGGCCGAGCACCTTGCCGCCCAATTCGACATATTCGTCGACTCCGGCGGCGAACATGTTGGCGATGCTCTCGCGCCAGCGGACCATGCCGGTGACCTGTTCGACCAACAACCGCTCGATCTCCGCCGGGTCGGCCACAGCCGCAGCGGTCACATTGGCGTAGAGAGGAACGTGAGGCGGTTCGATCACTGTCTTGCCAAGCGCTTCGGCCATGGCATCGGCCGCCGGCTGCATTAGCGGACAGTGGAACGGCGCCGAAACCGGAAGCGGCAAGGCGCGCTTGGCGCCCATTTCCTTCGCCAGCTCGATGGCGCGATCGATCGCTCCCTTGTGACCGGAAATGACGACCTGCGAGGGATCATTGTCATTGGCGACCGTGCAAACCTCGCCCTTCGCCGCCGCGTCCGCGATCTTTTGCGCGAGCTCGAGGTCCGCCCCGAGCAGTGCCGCCATGGCTCCAACGCCGACAGGTACCGCCGCCTGCATCGCCCGTCCGCGCAGTTTCAACAGCGTCGCGGTGGTCGCGAGATCGAATGACCCCGCGGCGCACAGGGCCGAATATTCGCCAAGACTGTGGCCAGCGACGAAATTCGCCGCCTTGTCGAGTGAGACGCCACCCTCCTTTGTCAGCACTCGGAACACGGCCAGGGCATGGGCCATGATTGCCGGCTGGGCATTCTCAGTCAGCTTCAGCTCGTCCTCGGGCCCCTCACGCATTAGCCTCGCCAAATTCTGGCCAAGCGCCTCGTCGACCTCGCCGAAGGTATCGCGGGCGGCCTGGCTGGCCTCGGCTAACGCCGCTCCCATGCCGACCGATTGACTGCCCTGCCCGGGAAAAAGAAAAGCGCGCATCGAAATCCCTGTTCAACTGTGCTTAGGTCGCGGGCGGACTAGGACGGTGAGGCACGATTGCCAAGTCCGGCAGGGGGAGAAGGAACGGTATGAACGAGGCGAGCGAAGTACGGCAACTCGGCTTCTGGATGTGCCTGGCGCTGGTTGTCGGCAACATGATCGGCTCGGGCATCTTTCTCCTACCCGCGAACCTGGCGCCTTATGGCATGAACGCCATCTGGGGCTGGGGTATCACCATCGCCGGCGCAATGTGCCTGGCGACCGTATTCGCGGCTTTGGCCAAGGCGATGCCTGACGCCGGTGGCCCATACGACTATGTCTCCCGATCGCTTGGAGCTCCGCCGGCCTTTTTCGTCATGTGGAGCTACTGGATTTCCACCTGGGTGACTAACTCGGCGATCGCCATCGCCGCGGTCAGCTATCTGAGTTCGCTCGCGCCCGGTGCCTTCGCCAATCCGGTCGTGCCCGCGCTGTCCGCAATCGCCTTCGTCGCATTGTTCACCGCAGTTGCCTGCACCGGCGCGCAAGTGTCCGGCAGGGTCCAGATCATGACCAGCGTACTGAAGATCATGCCGCTGATCGCGGCGATGGTCATCGCGTTGATAGTGATCGGCGGCGGCGACCAGCCGGCCGAGTTTGCGCCGATGCCAGTCACTCCGCCAAGCATTGCCGCCGCTGCGGCGCTGACGCTTTGGGCAATGCTCGGCTTCGAATGCGCCACCGTGCCCGCCGGCCGGGTGCAACGACCCGAACGGACTATCCCGCGAGCAACGCTGATCGGGACCCTGGCGGTTGGCCTCATTTACCTTGCTGCGTCGAGCGCGGTGTTCCTGCTCTTGCCGGCCGACGTTGCTGCCAAGTCGCCGGCGCCGTTTGCTGCCCTGGTTGGCAGCTTCTGGGGACCGACGGCCGCTACCTTCGTTGTGTTCTTCGCCGCGATTTCCTGCCTCGGCGCACTCAACGGCTGGGTTCTGTTGCAAGGCGAGGTGCCACTTACGCTGGCTCGGCGCGGGGTATTCCCGCAATGGTTCGGGAAGGTGAACAGCCGCGGAATGCCAGTCCGTGCCCAAATCCTCGGGTCGACGCTGTCGTCCCTGCTGGTCGCGGCCAACTACACCAAAGGGCTGACCCAGCTATTTGCCTTCATGGCACTATTGGCCACGGTTGCAACGCTGGTGCTCTACCTGGTCGCGGCCGTCGGCGCGCTACGCCTGATGGTCGCCGGCAAAATGCCCGGCGGCATCATGCTGGTCGTGGCGCTGGTCGGCGCGATCTACTCGGTCTGGACCTTCTACGGCGCGGGCACCGAAGCGAGCCTGTGGGGCCTGCTGCTCCTGATGACCGGCATCCCCGTGCTGTTGTGGATGCGCTTCAATTCCCTCGTAGCCAGCCAGGAGCGGGCGACCTCTCCAGCCGCGCCTCCGGGATCGCTGCCCTAAGCTTGCGGGCAAAAGAGCGGAGGCAGACCTCGCTCTTGCCGAGGGGGCCGGGAACATAGGTCGGACTGGTCATGCCGCTCTGGACCCGGCTGATGAGCTCGGTGTCTTCGGCATTGACCCTGCGGTTGATGCGCCAGTTCAAATAGCGTGCGGCCTTCATCTCGCGGCGCCAAGGATAATCTGGGGCGTCGGGCAGCGCATAGCTGATCTCGCGAATGACGCTGGTCGTTCCCGAAACCGGCAGCCACTGCATGAAATCGACCTGGTCCGGATAGATGTCGAACGCAACGCACGGGAACAGCTTGTAATAAAGCCATTTGCGCCGGTGGCTTTCCGGCAGATGCTCTGCTTCGGGCAAATAGCGCTGGTAGGCCCGCTCGGACGGATTGGCCGACTCATCGTCGCGAAGCTCGCCTTCCATCCGGTCGACCCATTCCTGTGCCTCTATGGCGTAACTTTTTCCGAACAGGCGGGTGAGGCCAGGGTGGCCGACTGGGATGTGCAAATGGTCGGAATAATTGTCGGCGATGGTCTTCCAGTTGAGGTCGCGCGGGCGCAGCGTCACCCGCCCGATCGCGCGCAAATCCTCGAAACGATAAGGGGCAACCTCATGCTCATAGGGTGCCATCATCTCTTGGACCGACGGCAGACCTTCCTCGAGCCGGACGAAAATGAACCCGCGCCAAACTTCCAGTGACACTGGAATTAGCCCCAGTTTCTCGGTCTGCAGGCCGGGATATTCGTGGCGATGCATGACCCCGACCAGCCGGCCGTCGCGGGCGTAGCTCCACGCATGGTATGGGCACGTCAGCACCTTGGAACAGCCGCTCTCTTCGTCGAGCAATCGCGAACCGCGATGGCGACAGACATTGGTGAAGGCGCGGACCTCTCCGTCGTCGCCGCGAATGACAATCACGCTTTCGCCGAGAAAATCGATCGTTCGCCATTCGCCCGGATTGGCGATCTCGCTTTCATGGCACACGACCTGCGGCGCCGCCCGCAGGAAGGCGCGCTTCTCCGCTTCGAAGAATTCATCGTCGAAGTAGAGCCAGCCGGGCAGGCTGACATCATCGAGCGGATCGGTGGTCGGGATGCTTTTGAGGTGCGTGGCCATGGCCTGGCTTCTGCCATTTGTCGCCAGCCACGGCAATCTGCTGGCGGCGGCTGACTCCTAATCCAAGTTTATGTATGCCATGTCTTGACAAGGGGGAGCCGTGACCATGCCGCTGTACATGGATATTCACTCGATCGATCCGGAAACTCCTTGGGAGGACATCGCCAAGGCGCATTGGGAAGATGAGAAAATCCAGGGCGATTATAGCGTCGAATATAAGAAATATTGGTTCAACAGGGATTGCGGGAAGCTGTTCTGCCTGGTCGAGGCGCCCAATGAAGAGGCTGCTCACTGCGTCCATGACCATGCCCATGGCCTGGTCGCGGAAAAGCTTATCGAGGTCCATCCCGACCTGATCGACGGTTTTCTGGGAAATACCGGGGTCAACGAAGGCGGCGCGGCCCTGATTCCAGGTGCTACTGATCCGACGCAGCGCGACTGCGGAGTGCGCACCGTCCTGTTCACCGACATCGCCAACTCCACCGAGATGACGTCCCGCTTCGGCAATCGCGCAACCATGGCGATGCTCTCGGTCCACGACGGCATTGTCCGCAACGCGCTCCGCGCCAATGGCGGCCGGGAGGTCAAGCACACTGGCGACGGAATCATGGCGGCCTTCCTGTCCGCGGCGGATGCAGTTCGCTTCGCCTGCCGGGTCCAGCAAGCTTTCACCGCTCATAATGAGCCCGGGCCGGAGTTTCCGGTCATGGTTCGCATCGGGATCAGTTCCGGCGAACCTGTCGAGCAGGGCAACGACCTGTTCGGGTCGACCGTGCAACTCGCGGCGCGCCTCTGTTCACAGGCAGATCCGGGTCACATCCTTGTTTCCAACACCGTCACCGACCTCTGTGACGACGATGATTTGAAGTTCGGCGAGGCGCGAGAGTTGTTGCTGAAGGGTTTCGACGGGGAAATCGCCGCTCACGCGGTTGAGCTGACCTGCTAACTTGCCTTTCTGAACAACTTCGGCCATAGGCGCGCCTGCTGCGGACCCATGGGCTCCGCGGCGCAATTGCTTTGAACGACAGCCGGAGGGGCCCCCGCATGGTGCAGGGGCCAGCGATCGGCCAAACATAGGTGCATGAAACATGCCGCTTTACGAGCATGTTTTCCTCGCGCGCCAGGATCTGGCTCAAGCCCAGGTCGATGCGCTCGCGGAAAACGCCACCAAGATTATCGCCGACAATGGCGGCAAGGTGGTCAAGACTGAGACCTGGGGCCTGCGCGGCCTCTCCTACCGCATCGCGAAGAATCGCAAGGCGCATTACGTAATGCTCGACATCGACGCGCCCGCGCCGGCGATGGCCGAGCTGGAGCGCCAGACCGGCATCAACGAAGACGTCATCCGCTTCATGACCATCCGCGTCGACGCCCATGAAAAGGGCCCGTCGGCGATGATGCGCAAGCAGGACCGCGAGCGGACCCGTGGCCCGCGCCGCGAAGAGATGGAGATTTAAGCGATGGCTCGTCCCTTTTTCCGCCGCCGCAAGTCCTGCCCCTTCTCGGGCAAGGACGCTCCCCGCATCGACTATAAGGACGTCCGTCTGCTCCAGGGCTTTGTCTCTGAGCGAGGCAAGATCGTTCCCAGCCGCATCACCGCGGTGTCGACCAAGAAGCAGCGCGAACTGGCCAAGGCGATCAAGCGCGCCCGCCATATCGGCCTGCTTCCCTATGTCGTGAAGTAAGGAGAGCTAGAGATGGAAGTCATCCTGCTCGAACGCGTCGAAAAGCTTGGCCAGATTGGCGACATCGTCAATGTGAAGAACGGCTTCGCGCGCAATTATCTGCTGCCGAACAAGAAGGCGCTACGGGCCAACGACGCCAACAAAAAGGTGTTCGAGGCCAACCGCGCCAAGATCGAGGCCGACAATGCCACCAGGCGCATTGACGCCGAGAAGGCATCGAAGGACGTCGAAGGCAAGACCGTCCAGCTTATCCGGCAGGCGTCGAACGTCGGTGCGCTCTACGGCTCGGTCAGCGCTCGCGACATCGTCGAAGCGCTGGAAGCTGAAGGCGCCAAGGTGTCGAAGAGCCAAATCGTACTCGATCGTCCGATCAAGTCGATCGGCATGCACGAAGTGAAGGTCGCACTGCACCCCGAGGTAGCGGTGGCGATCAAGGTCAATGTAGCCCGCTCGCCGGAAGAGGCCGAGCTGCAGGCTCAGGGCGTCGATGTCATGGCATCGATGTTCGAGCGCGAAGAGACCGGTTTCACCGAAGAGTTCGATCCGACCGCAGAACCGGGCGTGATCCCCGAAGAGACGGCCGCCGAAGCTCCGGCTGAGGCCACCGCCGAGGCTCCTCAAGCTGAGGGCGAAAGCGAAGGCGAGAGCGAAGAAGCCTAAGCTTCATCGATCTCTACAAGATCAAGCCGCCAGGTTCGCCTGGCGGCTTTTTCTTTGCCGTCGGTTCGTCGCAACTGCCTGCCGCGATCGCCGCATTGAAATGGCGGATTATCGCCAGCCCGCCTGTCACCTTCCCGACATATTTCTCCATTCGTCGCATTCGTTTCGGTGCTGCCGGAACGAGCGCACCGCTTCCCAGTTCTGTGAGGGAGCGTGGGGTTGTTTTGAGGAAGGTGACGATAGTGGCGAACGAACAGGACAAGAGCCCCACGACAGGGCAAGAGTCGGACATCGGCAAGTCGGAGGCAACCCAGCAGCCGACCGGCCAACAGGATCGGCAACCCGAATTCGACCAGGACAAGTCGAGCGACCGGCCCGACGAGGGCCTGCAGGGCGAGACGGCGACCCAGCAGCGCACCGATATCGAGGGTGCTTCGCAATCGCCTGAGAAAGGT
The DNA here is from genome assembly GCF_023516505.1 of Sphingomonas brevis. Lineage (NCBI taxonomy): Bacteria > Pseudomonadati > Pseudomonadota > Alphaproteobacteria > Sphingomonadales > Sphingomonadaceae > Sphingomonas > Sphingomonas brevis. The sequence goes on from NZ_JAMGBB010000001.1 coordinate 1,227,425, forward strand.
GAAGTGGAAAGCGGTTTCGTCGGATCGCAGGGCGATCAGGATAACAGCAGCGAATTGGTCGAAGACGATGAAGACCTCACCAAGGGCGGCCAGGGCGCTCCCGAAGGCAAGTAAACTCTGACCCCAACCAACTGGGCCGCGCTTTCATCCCCGGAGCGCGGCCCTTCTTTATGCGGTTTCGCGGGCCAGGTAGGCCGCCTCGCGCTCGACATATTGGGCGAAGCTCGGACGGGCGAGGATCGTCGCGACATAGGCGCAGATCTTCGGATAGCGCGCCTTGTCGATGGTCACATTGCAATGGCTGAAGTTGGCGAATGGCCCGGCGACCGACAGGTCGGCCAGGGTCAGCCGGTCTCCGACCAGATATCCGCTGTCGGGGATCACGGACTCAAGATAATCGAGCAGCGGCGGCAATTCGTCGCGCTCGGCGGTTTCCGCGGCGTTCAAATCGCCTTCCCGGCCGAGGAAGCGCGGCGCCACCACCTTGTTGAAGAAAATCTTGGCGCCGCAGGCGAATAGCAAGGTGTCGGCGAATTCGTCGAACCAGATCACCCGGCCCCGCTCCTCCGGATCGGCCGGGATCAGCTCGGGTTCGGGGTATTTGGCTTCGAGATAGTGGATGATCGCGCTCGAATCGGCCAGCTTGTAATCGCCGTCGATCAGCGCCGGCATCTTCCCGAACGGGCTGGCGGCGCGAAACTCGGGATCCGGATCGCCGAGCCCGGTCGGCCTCAGCTCAAAGTCTATGCCCTTCTCAACCGCGTAGGCGGCGACCTTGCGGACGAACGGAGACATGGTCGAACCATAGAGGATCATGACGGCACTCCCGCTTGCTGATGGTCCACGAAACTTCACAAATGTTCACGGTGACGAGACGGATTCGCGCCCGTCGGTCACTTGATGCGGTAGTAGTCCGCGACCCGGTCCAGCGCCAGCCCGAGCACCAGCTTGCCTGCCCGCGCCGGCCAGCCCAGCGCCGTCTCCGCATCGCGCATCCCTTCGCCCGAACAGACCACCCGCCACAAAATGTCGGACAGGCCCGGACCGGCTTCCGCCACCGCTCCTTCGAACCGCCGCCGCGCGTCGAGTTGCATGCCGCTAAGGTCGGGGAGGTTGGCCGGTCCGCCACGGCTCCTCGCCACCGGGGCAGCGTCCCATGTCATGGTCACGCGCGGCCCAAGCTGGCCCCGCTCCCAATCGATCCTTAGCTGCTCTCCGGCATCGAACTGGCGGCGGCTGACATGGCCGCGCGCATGGAGCCATCCCAGCGGGCTTTCCGCGAGGTTGACGGTTACCGACCGCGCTGAGCGGCGATTGCGGGAAGGCGCCGGATCGATCGGCCGTTCGGCCAGCAAGCGGGTTTGATTGGCGGCAGTGGATGTCATGCGGGTCTCCTTAAATGTCGCGAGTCGCTTTTCACTTGCCACAAGGGAGAATCTGTAGGACAGGCGAAAACCATATGGGTTCGCAATTAATTGATATAGATTAGTAGGCGTATGGAAGGCTCGGCATGATTACGCGGATCAGGGAAGTGCGCCGCGCGCGCGGAATGACGCTGGACGAGGTAGCGAGAGCCTGCACTCCGCCGACGACCCCGCAAACCATCGGCCGCCTTGAAACCGGGACTCGTACCGTCTCCGTCGGCTGGCTCAACCGCATCGCCTCGGCGCTCGGCGTCGATGCGGCGGACCTGGTCGACCATCCTGAGCCGGCCGAGCTTCCCGTCGTGGCGGTACTGGGCGGCAACGGAGCGGTTGCGCCGAAGCGCGAGGCGCTGGTTGTGCCGCCCAAGGTCGGCGCCGGTCAAATTGCGCTGACCGTGGCGGCCAGCAACGGCGATTATCGGTCGGGCGACGAAGTCTGGCTGGAGCGGATCGGACCCGACGAGTTTGCCCATGCGCTCAACCGCGACATTCTCGTTCCACGGCCTGCCGGCCGCTTCCTGTTCGGTCGCCTGATCGGGCGCGAGGATGGCAAGCTGCACCTGCTGCCGCCAGGGGCTGGCGGCCGCCAAAGCGTCGTCGCCGATCCGCCGTGGGCGGCGGTGGCGGTAAGGCTGGTGCGGGCGCTCTAGGCGCTTGCCCTGCCTCACGCGCCGTGGCATCGGCGCGCTTTCCGCGTCGTGCGGGCGCTTAGCTCAGTTGGTAGAGCATCTCGTTTACACCGAGAGGGTCGGCGGTTCGAGCCCGTCAGCGCCCACCATCGCGGCGGGATCAATGTCCGGGGGACATTGATCCGAGCCGCGATCCGCTAGATCGCTTCGCCAATGATTTTGTGGACCGAGACGACATCGGCCGCCTCAACCTCAAACGTCACATCAGGATTGAACTGGCGCAGTTCGATCTTCCCGTCCGAAAGTCTCACCAGTTCGCTGATCATCGACCGATCGCCGGTCAGCATGACCACCACATCGTCGCCGACGGCGACCGAGGCCGAGGGCGCCACCAGCAGGTGTCTCCCGGCCCGGAAGCGCGGCCACATCGCCACGCCCGCCATCGTCACCGCATAGGCGCTCGCGTCAGCTGCCAGCACCCTGGGACGATCGACGGCACCGGCAAGACTCGCGCGATCGGTCGAGTAAAGCTCGATCCTGCTGCCCGGCTCGCCCCACTCGCCGGCAACTTGGGAAGCGAACAATGGGATTTCGGGCATGGCGGCATCCCGCCAGCCGCGATTTGGGTCGGCCAGCGCGGCCCCGGTAGCTTCGTTCGGAGCCACCTGCCCGATCCTTAGCGCCTCGAATTCCGCCAGCGTCATGCCCGCCGCGCCAAGCAGCTTTTCCAGCGTCCGCCGTGACGGATTGCCGTGCCTCCTGAGATCTGCCCAGATGGTGCGGCTGACGCCGGCGGTGACCGCCCAGCCGTTGGCAGTCACTCCGTCGGGCTTGAACCGCATCAGCTCCTCGAACAGTCGCTGACCTCTAGTCATCGCGATCCAATTGCGTCCATTTCGGATCATGTTCCGATTGATCGGGCTCCAGCACAGCCATTATGTCAGATTTATCGAACAAGAGGCGACCCGGGATGACGATGCGGTCAAACAGCAGCGACCTTGCCGATCTCGCCGAAATAGCGGCACATCGCGTCGCTGGCGGCCGGCGCCAGCTCGACGAACACGCGGCGGCCGTCATGCGGGTCGGCGCGGCGCCTGAACAGGCCGACATGGGTCATCGCCTTGATCCACCGCAGCGCGGTCGTCGCGGGGACCGCGGCGGCGATGCACAGCGACGACACAGGCACACGGTGCTGCGCAATCTCCGCCTGCAACAGGTCGAGCAGCATGTCCCAGGCCGGATCGGCAAACAGCTCCTCGTCGAAGAAGCGGGCGCGCAAACGACGCGCACGGATGACCTGGCGTACCATGTCGAGCGAAATGCTTGGCGTTTCGCCCTTCGGCGGTTGCGGTCGTTCTGCGGGCGCATCGGGGCCGACCGACAGGCGGGCGAGAGTCGCGGCTATCCGGCTGACTTCATCCGACAATTGCCGGAGCCTGGCGGCGCTCGGCTCCTGCGAAACGTCCTCGGCGACGCCGCGAGATTTTCGAGAATTGCGCCACCTGGCCAGCGCCAGCGCCGCGGCCCGGTCCGCCGGCGTGCCATCGATCAGCAATTCAATGTCTGGATGTCGGACGCGCGCTGCGATCGGGTCAACGAGGGACCGCGGCGCGGCGATGATTGCCGGAAAATGCCCGGCGCCAACCTCGGAATCGATCCGATCGAGAATTCGGTCGAGTGCCTCCGTATCTTCTTCGAGCTCGAGCCAGACGGCTTCGGCGCTGGCTTGCTGGTCAAGCCGCGAAAGAAGCTGGTCAACCGCAACGTAAAAATATGGAGTATTTTCGCCGAAGGATACCGCGGCTCGGCGGGCAGCTCGCTCGGACGACGCCCCGATCAGGATTGGCGGCGAACCATATTCATCGAGCCGTGCCGCAACGGGAAAAACGCTCGCCTTCATCGTCTGCACCTCGTGACGAATGGAACCGAGCAGGATGGTTTTAGCGTCGAAAGCGGAGCGATGTCAGTGGAAATTGCCTCCATAATGACGCTCCGCAACATGGCCGGCTAAGCCACCGGACCTCGGAACTGTCATGGAGCGGGACTCCGTACCGCGGGAGGAGATCCGCGCCCTGTGGCTCGCCGAGCTTTCCGAGGCACTGGATGAGGCACTGATTCTGCTGGATCGGCTGGTTGCCGAGCGGATCGACCAAGTCGATGCCGATCTCTTGCGCGTCCAGATCGAGGAAATCCGGGCCGAACTTCGAGTTTTCTGGAGGCAAGGGCTGGCAGGCGGGACAAGACCATAGAACGCTGCGCTTGATTCATGCCGACCGGCGACTGACGACTGGCGCGAACTTAGACCCCTTCAGGCAAGTCTCCACCGCCGGCGAAGGGTTCCATGTACGGACCGATCGCCGGAGCTTCCCACCCGGCTGTCGCGCAAAAGCCGCGGTTGAGGAACGCCGCCTTGCCATATTGCAGGGGTTTGCCGTCGAGTCCGTCGACGCGGCCTCCCGCCGCTACCAGCACCGCATGCCCTGCCGCGGTGTCCCACTCGCTGGTCGGCGACAGGCGCGGGTAGATGTCGGCCTGCCCTTCCGCGAGGATGCAGAACTTAAGGCTCGATCCGATCGATACATGATCGCAAAGGCCGACCGCCTCGGCGAGATAATCGTCGGTCGCCTGGTTGTAATGCGACTTGGAAGCGATGGCGGCGCGGGTGTCGCCCAGCTCGCGGCAATAGATCGATCGGCGCGACCCGCCTTCGTCGATGAAGGCGCCCTCTCCGACCAGCCCGCCCCACAGCTTGCCAGTAACGGGCTGATGGACAACGCCCAGCTTGGGTTGGCCCTTCTCGATCAAGCCGATGTTGACTGTGTAATCATCTCCGCCACGCACAAACTCCTTTGTCCCGTCGAGCGGATCGACCAGGAAATAGGTGTCGTCGTGAGCGGGAATTCGACCCGCGGCGACCTCTTCCTCGGCGATCACCGGAATGCCCGGCGCGGCCTCGGCCAGGGCACGCAAGATCAGCTTCTCGGCTGCCCGGTCACAAATCGTCACCGGGCTTTGGTCGCTCTTGGTCTCGACCTCGAAGCCGGCCGCGACCAACTTCAAAATCTCTGCCCCCGCGACGCGGGCCGCGACGACCAGGGCTTCAAGGAGAATATGTTCGTCCAATTCACTCACCGTCACCCCAGCGGAGGCCGGGGTCCATCTGTGTGCCGATCTCCCAGCGCCGAAGCAATTCCCCGACATGGATGCCAGCCTTTGCTGGCATGACCGGGAATTAGCGAGGAGCCATCCGAATCCCGCCGTCCAGACGGATGCTTTCGGCGTTCAAATAGCTGTTCTCGACGATGAACACCGCCAGCCGGCCATATTCCTCGGCCTTGCCGAGCCGCTTCGGGAAAGGCACCTGCGCCGCCAGCGCTTCCTGAACATTGGGCGGCATCATTCCCACCATCGGCGTGTGAAATACGCCCGGAAGGATCGTGTTTACCCGCACTCCGTCGTTCATCAGGTCGCGCGCGATGGGCAGGGCCATCGCCAGCACGCCGCCCTTCGACGCCGAATAGGCCGCCTGGCCGATCTGGCCATCCTCGGCCGCGACCGACGCGGTGTTGATGATCACGCCGCGCTCGCCATCGTCGAGCGGATCGGTCTGGACCATTCCGAACGCCGAATAAGCGATGCAGCGGAACGATCCGACCAGGTTGATCCCGATCGCCAGCTCGAACTGGTTCATCGGGTAGCGCTTCAGCTCGCCCGTTGCCTTGTCCTTCCCGACCGTTTTCGCCGCGTTGGCGACGCCGGCACAATTGACCAGGATCCGCTCCTGCCCATGGGCGGCACGGGCCTTGTCGAACGCGGCGGCGACCTTCTCGTCGCTGGTCACGTCGACCTCGCAGAAAATACCGCCGATATCGGCCGCGACCTTCTCGCCCTTGTCGGCGTCGCGATCGAAGATGGCGACCTTGGCTCCCTTCGCCGCCAACGCCCGCGCGGTCGCCTCGCCGAGGCCCGATGCGCCGCCGGTAACGACTGCTGCTGTTCCGTCGATTTTCATTTCATTCTCCTCGTCATCCCGGGCTTGACCCGGGATCCGCCTTTTCTTCAGGCGGCGGTAGAAGGAAGGCAGACCCCGGATCAAGTCCGGGGTGACGGTTATTTCCCTGTCGGCTCCACCACCACCAGCACCGCATCCACCTGCACCTGCGCGCCGGCCTCGGCATTCAGTTCGGCAACCACGCCGTCGAACGGCGCGGCGAGTCCATGCTCCATTTTCATCGCTTCCAGCGTCAGCAAGCGTTGGCCCTTGGCAACCTTTTCGCCCTGCTTGACGTCAACGCTGGTAACCTTCCCCGGCATCGGCGCCAGGATCGCGCCGTCGCCTGCGGCCGCGCCGACATTGCCGCGTGCCGAGCGGTCGAATTCGTAAGCCTGGCCCTCGTAGAAAACGACCACGCGTTCGTCGTCGCGAAAGCCCGATACTGCCGCCATCGGCTCGCCGTCTTCCAGCGCAACGCTTTCAAAATTGCCGCTACGGCCCAGCGCAACGCTGACGTTTGGCGCGGCATTGAGCCGGAAACCGGTAAGTTCGCCGAGCGAGCCCTCTTCCTCCTCGGCCACCGCAACCGCTGCCGCGCCACGCCACAGCGGCCCGTCAGGTTCGGGGTCGGGCACCAGTTCGCCAAGCTGCCGCTCGATGAAGCCGGTATCGATCCGGGCAGCGCCAAAGTCATCGTCGAGCAAGGCGTTGAACAGGAAACCCGCGTTGGTCCTGACCGGCCAGACCTCGACCTCGTCCAGGATTCCGGCCAGCTCGCCGATCGCTTCGGCGCGATCCTCGCCCCAGGCGACCAGCTTGGCGATCATCGGGTCGTAGAAAGGCGAAATGGCATCGCCCTCTTCAACGCCGGTTTCGATGCGGCCTTCATCGCCCAGGTCGAAATGTTCGAGCCGCCCCACGCTCGGCAAAAATCCCTTGGCCGGGTCCTCGGCGTAGAGCCGTGCCTCGATTGCCCAGCCGTCGATCGATAGTTCTTCCTGTTTCCTCGGCAGCTTCTCGCCGCTCGCGACGCGCAGCTGCCATTCGACCAGGTCCTGGCCGGTGATTTCCTCGGTCACCGGATGCTCGACCTGCAGGCGCGTGTTCATTTCCATGAACCAGATGCGGTCAGCCTTCAGGCCCTTGGACGCGTCGGCGATGAACTCGATCGTCCCGGCGCCTTCGTAATTGACCGCCTTGGCCGCGCGCACCGCCGCGCCGCACACTGCCTCACGCGTTTTCTCGTCCATGCCCGGCGCGGGCGCTTCCTCGATCACCTTTTGGTGGCGCCGCTGCAGCGAACAGTCGCGCTCGAACAAATGGACGACATTGCCATGGCTGTCGCCGAACACCTGAACCTCTATGTGCCGAGGCGAGAGAATATATTTCTCGATCAGCACCCGGTCGTCGCCGAAGCTCGACGCCGCCTCGCGCTTGCAGCTTACCAGCGCGTCGTCAAAGTCCTTGGCCGTATCGACCCGCCGCATGCCCTTGCCACCGCCGCCCGCAACTGCCTTGATCAGCACCGGATAGCCGATCGCGTCGGCCTCCTTTTTGAGGCGCTTCGGATCCTGGTCCTCACCGAGATAGCCCGGGGTCACCGGCACGCCGGCGTCGGCCATCAGCTTCTTGGCCGCGTCTTTCAGGCCCATGGCGCGGATGCTGTCAGGCTTCGGCCCGACCCAGATGAGGCCGGCCTTGATCACCGCCGCCGCAAAGTCTGCGTTTTCGCTGAGGAAGCCATAGCCCGGGTGGATCGCCTGCGCCTTGGTGGCCTTGGCAGCGGCGATGATCTTATCGCCGACCAGATAGCTTTCGCGCGCTGGAGATGGGCCGATATGTACGGCCTCGTCGGCCATGCGGACGTGCAGCGCCTTGGCGTCGGCGTCGGAATGGACCGCAATCGTTCTGATCCCCATTTTCCGCGCGGTGCGGATGATCCGGCAGGCGATCTCGCCGCGGTTGGCGATGAGGAGCGACTTGATCACTCCGCCGCCTCCATCCGCATCGGCTCCTCGGCCACCATTGCTTTCAATCCCAGCTTGGCAAGCATGGCGGAATCGGCGCTGTCGCCGGCGTTGGCGGTGGTCAGCAGCTTGTCGCCGGTAAAGATGCTGTTGGCGCCGGCCAGGAAGCAGAGCGCCTGGGTGCTCTCGGACATGCTCTCGCGGCCGGCCGACAGGCGGACCATCGATCGCGGCATGGTGATGCGCGCCACCGCGACGGTGCGGACGAACTCGATATCGTCGATCATCCTCTCCCCGGCGAACATGTCACCCAGCACCGTGCCCTTGACCGGGACCAATGCGTTGATCGGGACGCTTTCCGGATGGCGCGGCAGGGTCGCCAGCGCGTGAATTAAGCCGACGCGGTCGTCGCGACTCTCGCCCATGCCGACAATCCCGCCGCAGCAGACGGCGATCCCGGCCCCACGCACTTCTTCCAGCGTATCGAGCCGCTCCTGAAAGGTCCTGGTGCTGATGATCTCGCCATAATGCTCGGGCGAGGTGTCGATATTATGGTTGTAATAGTCGAGGCCTGCATCCTTGAGCGCCCGTGCCTGTGTGGCCGTCAGCATGCCGAGCGTCATGCAGGTCTCTAGGCCCATGGCCTTCACCCCCGCCACCATTTCGCACACCTTGCCCATGTCGCGGTCCTTGGGCTCCCGCCACGCCGCGCCCATGCAGAAGCGCTGCGAACCATGGGCCTTGGCCTCCGCCGCGGCAGCCAGCACCGCATCGACATCCATCAACTTCTCGGCCTTCAGCCCCGACTTGGCGTGCGCAGACTGCGAGCAATAGCCGCAGTCCTCCGGGCAGCCGCCGGTCTTGATCGACAGGAGGGTGCAAAGCTGAACCTCCCCCGCCGCGTGATGCGCCCGATGTACCTCAGCCGCGCGAAACACGAGTTCGGTGAAGGGGAGGTCGAAGAGGTCCGCGATTTCGGCGCGGGTCCAGTTGGTCTTCATCATGGCCATCACATCCTGAACACGCCGAACTGCGGCCGGTCGGGGATCGGGGCGTTCAAACAGGCCGCAAACGCCAGCCCCAGCACATCGCGGGTCTGCACCGGGTCGATGATCCCATCGTCCCACAGGCGCGCGGTGGCATGCCAGGGGTTGCCCTGCGCTTCATAATCGTCGCGGATCGGCTGCTTGAATTCCTCCGCCTGCTTGGCCGTCCATTTGGCCGCGTCGGCATGGACCGTGGCCAGCACGCTCGCCGCCTGCTCGCCGCCCATCACGCTGATCCGGCTGTTGGGCCAAGTGAACAGGAAGCGGGGAGAATATGCCCGGCCGCACATGCCGTAATTGCCGGCACCAAAGCTTCCACCGATCAGGACGGTGACCTTGGGCACGGTCGCGGTGGCGACGGCGGTGACCAGCTTGGCGCCATGCTTGGCGATCCCCTCTGCCTCATATTTGCCGCCGACCATGAAGCCCGAGATATTCTGCAGGAACAGCAAGGGGATGCGCCGCTGGCAGGCGAGCTCGATGAAGTGAGCGCCCTTTACCGCGCTCTCGCTGAACAGCACGCCATTGTTGGCGAGAATCGCGACCGGCATGCCCCAGATATGGGCGAAGCCGCATACCAGCGAAGAACCGAACAGCGGCTTGAACTCGTGGAACTCGGATGCGTCGACGATCCGCGCGATTACCTCGTGCACGTCGTAGGGCGCTCGCACATCCTCGGGGATGATCGAGTAAAGTTCTTCGGCGTCGTATAGCGGCGGCCGAGGTTCGCGTAGTTCGACCCCTGCCCCCGCTTCAGATCCAAGGTGCGACACAATGTCGCGGACGATGGTCAGCGCATGCTCGTCATTTTCTGCGAGATGGTCGACCACGCCCGATTTGCGGGCATGAAGGTCGCCGCCGCCAAGCTCTTCGGCGCTAATCTCTTCGCCCGTCGCCGCCTTCACCAGCGGCGGCCCGGCGAGAAAGATCGTGCCCTGGTTGCGCACGATAATGCTCTCGTCGCTCATCGCCGGGACGTAGGCGCCGCCGGCCGTACAGCTGCCCATGACGCAGGCGATCTGGGCAATGCCCTTCGAGCTCATCTGCGCCTGGTTGAAAAAGATTCGGCCGAAATGGTCGCGGTCAGGAAACACCTCCGCCTGGTGCGGCAGGTTCGCGCCGCCGCTGTCGACCAAATAGATGCAAGGCAGCCGGTTGGCCTCGGCAATCTCCTGCGCCCGGAGATGCTTTTTCACCGTCATTGGAAAATAGGTGCCGCCCTTCACCGTCGCGTCATTGGCGACGATCATCACCTGCCGGCCCGAAACTCGCCCAATGCCGGCGATCATGCCTGCGCCGGGCACTTCGCGATGGTAAAGGTCGCAAGCCGCGAGCTGACCGATCTCCAGGAAGGGCGAACCGGGATCGAGCACCCGCTCGACACGGTCACGGGGCAGCAGCTTGCCGCGCGACACATGGCGTTCGCGCGATTTTTCATTGCCGCCCTTGGCCGCCTTGGCGACGTCCTTGCGGAGCTTCTCGGCCAGCGCGCGGTTGTGTGCGGCGCGGGCCTGCGCCTCGTCCGACGACAGGTCGATCTTCGTGTCGAGCCGCGGTGCGCTCATCCCTGTCACATCCCCGTTTGTCGAAACCTTCTGGAGCCCTGCGCGTAGCGTCCCCAGTGCGACTTGCAAAGCGGTGGCTTCAGACTGCCGGCATCCATTGGGAGAAGAATATGCGCACCAAGCTCTACGCCCTGCTGCTCGCCAGCGCTGTCCCCGCGCTCGCTATCAGCGCCTGCAAGGGCACGGCCGACAACCAGACGGAAAAGGCGGCGGTCAGCGCCTCGGGCATCGATCTTGCCGCGATGGACAAGAGTGTGAAGCCGGGCGACGATTTTTACGCCTACGCCAATGGCGGCTGGATGAAGGCCACTGAAATACCGGCCGACCGTAGCTCTGTTGGCGGCTTCTACATCGCCGACCAGGTGCGCGAACAGCACGCCAAGGAACTGATCGACGGCATTTTGAAGTCCAATCCGGCGGCCGGCAGCGACGAGGCCCGCATCCGCGACTTCTACAACGCCTATGCGAACACCGACGCGATCGACAAGGCCGGCATGGCCCCGGCCAAGGCCGACCTCGATGCGATTGCCGCGATCGCCGACAAGCGCGCGCTCTCAGCCGCGATCGGCTCGACGCTTCGCGCGGACACCGATCCGCTCAACGCGACCAATTTCCAGACCGACAATCTGTTCGGCATATTCGTGACCCAGGGTCTCAGCACGCCGGGAGAGCAGATCCCCTATCTGATGCAGGGTGGCCTCGGCATGCCCGAGCGCGAATATTATTTGAGCGGCGATGTAGACATGGCCGGCCTTCGCGCAAAGTATCGCACCTATGTCGAAACAGTGATGAAGGAAGCCGGGAACGCCGATCCCACCGCCGCGGCCGACCGCATCATCGGGCTGGAGACCAAGATCGCCCAGGCCCATGTCTCGCGCCAGGAAAGCGAAGATTTCGCCAAGGGCGCCAAGGTCTGGACCCGCGCCGAGCTGGAGAAGAATGCGCCGGGCATCGACTGGGCAGCGCTGCTAGACGCGGCGCAACTGGGCAGCGTCCAGAAGTTCCAGGCCTATCATGCCGGTTCGATTCCGAAGCTGTCGGCGCTGGTGGCTTCGCAGCCGCTTGACGCGTGGAAAGACTGGCTGGCGTTCCACACTCTGAACCAGCAAGCGAGCGTGCTGCCCAAGGCGATCCGCGACGCGAGCTTTGCCTTCAACGGCACCGCCCTTGGAGGCGCCAAGGAGCAGCGGCCGCGCGATGCTTTGGCGCTCAACGCGGTCGGCAACCAGCTGCAGGATGCGGTCGGCAAGGCCTATGTGGCCAAATATTTCCCGGCCGAGAGCAAGACCGAAATCCAGGGCATGGTCGAAAAGATCAAGGCAGCCTTCGCCCAGCGCGTACAGGCGCTCGACTGGATGGCGCCGTCGACCAAGCAGGAAGCACTCAAGAAGGTCGAAACCATCGTCGTCGGAGTGGGCTACCCCGACAGCTGGCGCGATTATTCATCGCTGACCGTCAGCCCGACCGACGCCTATGCAAACGTCAAAAATGCCGGCCTTGCCGAGTACCGTTACCAGATTGGCAAGATCGGCAAGCCGATGGACCGGGCCGAATGGTGGATGCCGCCCCAGCTGGTCAACGCGGTCAACCTGCCGGTGCAAAATTCCCTCAATTTCCCGGCCGCGATCCTGGTCCGGCCGTTCTTCGACCCCAAGGCCGACGCGGCGTTCAATTATGGCGCGATCGGCGGCGTGATCGGTCACGAGATCAGCCACAGCTTCGACAATAATGGCGCCTTGTTCGATTCTACCGGCGCTCTGCGCAATTGGTGGACGCCGGCTGATTTCGCCAGGTTCCAGAAATCAGGCGACGCGCTGGCCAAGCAATATGACAGTTACGAGCCATTCCCCGGCCTGCACATCAACGGCAAGCTGACGCTGGGCGAGAATATCGCCGACGTCGCCGGCCTGCAGGCAGCCTATGAGGCTTATCGCGCCAGCCTAAACGGCAAGGAGGCGCCGGTGATCGACGGCTTTACCGGCGACCAGCGCTTCTTCATCGCCTATGCGCAAAGCTGGGCGACCAAGATGCGCGACGAGGCGTTGAAGGCGCGCATCGCGACCGACGGCCATTCGCCCGGCAACTACCGCGCGCTCACCGTCCGCAACATCGACGCCTGGTACACCGCCTTCAACGTGAAGCCGGGCGACAAGCTTTATTTGGATCCCAAGGATCGCGTGAAGGTTTGGTAGATAGGGCGGCGTCATCCCGGACTTGATCCGGGATGACGCCTGATTTCAATCCCGTGAAGAATCGTGGACTTGTTCCTGCATCCGCTCCGCCCGGTCCAGGATATAGCTGACGATTGCTGACCGTTCCTTCGGCGTGAAACGAGAGAAATGGTTGCGAGCGACATCGGACATCATTCCGAGGTCCTTCTTCACCTTGCCCTCGCCGGTGGTCAGAAGGCGCGTCAGCTCGGCCTCCGAATAAGTGCCGGCGATGTTGAGATTGGGCGTGAAGCCCTCATAGCCCTGCAGCTTGCTATTGTGGCAGGAGGTGCAGGTCGTCTGGACCAGATATCGGCCAAATTCATGTTGCGGCCCTAGGTCGGGCGGAGGCTCGGCCTTGTAGCGCGCAACCTGCTGCTGGGAATTGCCGAAGCCGCGCTCCAGGTCCTCCTGAAATCCCTTGCCCTTCTTGATTGGCGGCAGTTGCGTGCCCTCGGGCTTGAACGTCCGGAGGTAGGCGATCACTGCGTCGAGGTCGGCATCGCTCAGGAACTGGAGGCTCTCGACCGGCATGAACCAGAATTCGCGCCCGTCCTTGGGCACGCCGTCGCGGAGCAACCGCCTGAAATCGTCATCGCTATATTTGGCCAGCAAGAGCGTGATGTTGGGTGCGTTCATCTCGCCATAGCTGGGATCTCTGGCGGTTACGTTTTGGCCCTGCAGATTGGACTTGTGGCAGCCCGTGCAGTCGAGGATCGTAGCAAGGCGCTCGCCATGCGCCAATTTGGCCGCCTCGTCCTTATAGTCGCCGCCTTCGTAAGTAAGCGCCGCCGGCTTGGCCGGCTCCTCTTTTTCGGCTTGTGGATGACACGCGGCCAGGCCGGCCAGCGCCAGCAACATCACGACATTTCTCATCGCGATCCCCCCTAATGGGGAGCGTCTTAGCCCAATTTTGGCTACGCTCCTATGAGTTCCCGCCCGATCAGCATGCGGCGGATCTCGTTGGTACCGGCACCGATATCAAGCAGCTTGGCGTCGCGGTAATAGCGTTCGACCGGCCAGTCCTTGGTGTAACCGGCGCCGCCAAGCGCCTGGACCGCCTCATTGGCGACCTTCACCGCATTCTCGGAGGCCAGCAGGATCGCGCCCGCCGCATCGAACCTGGTGGTCCGGCCGGCATCGCACGACTTGGCGACCTGGTAGACGTAGGACTTGGCCGAATTGAGCGCGACATACATGTCCGCCACCTTGGCCTGCATCAGCTGGAAGCTGCCGATCGGCTTGCCGAACTGCTTCCTCTCTCGGACATAGGGAATGACCGTGTCGAGGCAGGCCTGCATGATGCCCAGCTGGATACCGGCAAGTACCGTCCGCTCGTAATCGAGCCCGCTCATCAGCACGCCGACGCCGCCATTTTCCGGCCCCATGATGTTCTCTGCCGGGACGAAACAATCGTCGAATACCAGCTCCGCGGTCTGGCTTCCACGCATGCCCATCTTGTCGACCTTCTGGCCGATCGAGAAGCCTTCCATGCCCTTTTCGATGATGAAGGTGGTGATGCCGCGGCTGCCTTCCTCCGGCGAAGTCTTGGCATAGACCACCAGCACGTCGGCGGAGGGTGCGTTGGTGATCCAGAATTTGGTGCCGTTGAGGCGATAACCGTTGCCCGATTTCTCAGCCTTGAGCTTCATTCCGACCACATCGCTGCCGGCGCCGGCCTCGCTCATCGCCAGCGACCCGACATGTTCGCCGCTGATCAGCTTGGGGAGATATTTCTCCTTCTGCTCCTGGTTGGCCCAGCGGCGGATCTGGTTAACGCAAAGATTGCTGTGCGCGCCATAGCTGAGGCCGACAGAAGCCGAAGCCCGCGCCACTTCTTCCTGGGCCACGACATGCTCGAGATAGCCGAGACCGAGGCCGCCCCATTCCTCCTCGACGGTGATGCCATGCAGGCCGAGCTCGCCCATCTGCGGCCATAAGGCGATGGGGAATTCGTCTTTCTCGTCGATCTCGGCGGCGATCGGAGCGATCTGCTCGCGGGCGAAGCGCTCGGTCGTCTCGCGGATCGTGTCCGCCATTTCACCAAGGCCGAAATCGAGGCCGGGCATGTCGCTCATTTATTCTCTCCTGTCGCGGGCGCGCTAGCAGAGACGAGCGAGTCTTGTCAGCCCCGCTAACTGGCTTTCGGCGCTGGCGCGGCAGGGGCCGGTTCGGGCGGCGGCGGCGCCGTCAGCGGCTTTACCGAGCCGCGATGGCAGGTGAAGCAGGTCACCTTGACGTTGGAAAAGTCGGTGACCCCGAAATCCTGACCGTTGATGCGGTGGACCATCGCCAGCATCTTGCGCGCCGTCGCTTTCTCCGGCTTGGCGTCCGAAGCGAAGTCGAACGTCGGCGGCTGGCCCTCAGTCCCGACATGGCAATGGGTGCAGCGCACGCCCAATGCCTGGGCGAACCCCTTCATATTGTTGATCAGGTCCGGCCGGCTGATGTCCTTCGGGAAGACCTGGAGGTTCTTGAAAGGTGGCGGCGCGGGAGCGGTTGTTGCCGGCGGTGCCTGGGCGGTCGCAACGGCCGCAACGAATGCCGCGCATCCAGCGGCTAGAGCCAACTTTTCCCTGTTCATGAAGCCCAGCCTATCATGCATCGACTTGATAGCAACGGGTCAATTGAACCCGCGCTCCAACACGCTTATGTGCGCTGCAACAACGTCATTGCGAGCCCCGCCGAAGCGGGGAGTGGCATTCCATGGATCGCCGCGTCGCCACACTCCTCGCGATGACGAATTAAGGAGCCAATTGCATGTCCGATTCCGTCGTCATCCTGTCCGCCGCCCGTACTCCGATGGGGTCGATGCAGGGCGCCCTCGCCGATGTCGCCGCCACCGACCTCGGCGCTACAGTCGTCAAGGCTGCCGTCGAGCGCGCCGGCATCAGCGGCGACGAGATCGACCGGATCTACATGGGCTGCGTGCTTCCCGCCGGCCTCGGCCAAGCCCCGGCGCGCCAGGCGGCGATCAAGGCCGGCCTGCCCAAGTCCGTCCAGGCGACCACGGTCAACAAGGTCTGCGGATCGGGCATGCAGACGGTGATCATGGCTGAGGAAGCGCTGAAGGCCGGCAATGCCGACGTGATTGTCGCCGGCGGCATGGAGTCGATGACCAACGCCCCCTACCTGCTCAAAAAGCATCGTTCGGGCGCGCGCATCGGCCATGACACCGCCTATGACCATATGTTCCTCGACGGGCTCGAGGATGCCTATGAGCCTGGCCGGGCGATGGGCACTTTCGCCCAGGAAACCGCCAACCAGTATCAGCTGACGCGCGAGGATCAGGACAATTATTCGATCGAGAGCCTGTCGCGCGCCAAGGCCGCGATCGACAGCGGCGCGTTCAAGGACGAGATCGTGCCGGTGGTGATCCAGGGCCGTGGCGGGGAGACCGTGGTCGACACCGACGAGGCCCCGGGCCGAGGCCGTCCGGACAAGATTCCGACACTGAAACCGGCTTTCGCCAAGGACGGCACGATCACCGCCGCGACCAGCTCATCGATTTCCGACGGCGCCGCCGCTTTGGTGCTGGCCCGCCAATCCGACGCCGATGCCAAGGGGTTGAAGCCGGTGGCGCGCATCGTCGCATCGGCTGCTCATGCCCGCGAGCCGAGCGAGTTCACCATCGCACCGGCGGGCGCGATCGAGAAAGCGCTGAAGAAGGCCGGCTGGAGCGTCGAAGACGTCGACCTGTTCGAAGTCAACGAGGCGTTCGCTTGCGTCGCCATGTTCGCCATGCGCGACCTCGGCATCCCGCACGAGAAGATCAACGTCCATGGCGGCGCAACCGCACTCGGCCACCCGATCGGGGCCAGCGGCGCGCGGCTGATCGTGACGCTGATCGGAGCGCTCAAGGCCAAGGGCAAGAAGCGCGGCGTTGCCTCGCTGTGCATCGGCGGCGGCGAAGCCACCGCCGTAGCGGTGGAATTGGTATAGAGCCGCAAAGCTGCTAACAGCGCCTCCTCGCTAAACAGGGAGAGAGGCAATGCGGATCGTTATGACTTCGCTGGCCGTACTGGCGCTTGTGGCGTGCAACAAGCCGGCGGAAACCACCAACGACGTGAACGCGGCGGACGCGAATATGGCCATGGATGCCAACGTGGCGGCGGACGCCAACATGGCGACTCCAGCCGGTTTCCAGATCAACGAGACCAGCTGGGAATTCACCCGCGATGGCAAGGCGCACAAAGAGACGATCGATGCCAGCGGCAATTACGTTGCGTGGTCGGGTGACAAGCATGTCGACCATGGCACCGCTGTGATGAAGGATGGCAAGGCCTGCTTCACCAGCGCGATGGACAAGGAAGGCGAAGTTTGCTGGACGACGTCGCCAACCGAAGTCGGCCAGAGCTTCGATACGACCAGCGACAAGGGCGAGAAGCTGACCGTCACACGGATCGCCTTCCTTCCCGTTCCGGAAGCGGTCAAGCCGTAAGGCCTCGGAAAGCAGCGGCGAAACGGGGTTTTAGCAATGCAACAGGCCGCGCTGACCATATCGGCCGTCCTGCTCGCCACGACCATGGGCGTTCACTCGGTGATTGGTCAACGGCGTCTGATCCGCCCGTTGCTCGATGAAGAATCAGGGGTGATGAAGCATGCGCTCGCTCGCTTCATCACCCCTTTTGCGTGGCACCTCACCAGTGGGATTGGACTGGTGCTGGCCGCAATATTGCTTGCCTGGGCCTGGGCGCCGGACCGGGCACTGGCCATCGGCCTGGCCGCCACCGGGATTGTCTTTACCGCCAGCGGCCTGATCGACGCGATCGGCAGCCGGGGCAAGCATATCGGCTGGGTGCCGCTGACCCTGATCGGATTGAGCGCCTTGGCTGCATTATTCGCAGCCTAGCGCGGCATCAGCATGCCCTTCCTGGCAATGATCACGAAGCTGGCGAGCAGCTGCAGCAGCGCGACGGACGACAATAGCGCGAGCGGGCTCAGCCAGGCGACGTAATCCAGGTGAGCCAGCGTGCCCCAAATGCACAGGAACAGCATCGTCACCTGAAACGTCACCGCAGCCGTTTCCAGACCCAGTTGGCGAGTAAGCTCGTCGATCCTCTTCGAACTGATCCAGCCGGCAATGACGACCCCGCCGAAACAGACCGCAGCGGCAGTCAGGACCATCCCGCGGCCCATGGGCGCCGCCCCTGTGCGGTAAGTTGCAAGCAACAGCAGGAAGATGCCGGTGAGGACGAATACGACTGCCGCCGGGATCAGCTTGGGACTTTCCTCGCGGATTTCCTCGGCGTCTTCGACATTGAGGAAATGAGCGCCAGCCTTAGGTGAGGCGAGGCCGGCCGCGACAATCAGCCCGATCAGCACATAGCTGACGCCCGCGACGATCGTCACCATGATCGCCGGATCCTTGAGATCCATATGCGGCTTGCCGACGAAGGCGATGAATGCGCTGACCGCGATCGCGCCGACGATCGCGCCGCCAAACATCTGCCCGATCAACACCCGCATCTTATTCTTTTCCGCTACGCCGCTCACTCTTCGGTCTCCCCGTTCCAATGGTCGATGAACAGCTGATCGACGGGCACGACGAACAGTTTCGCCATGCGCAGCGCCAGCGGGAGGCTCGGGTCATATTTATTGGTTTCGACGGCGTTGATCGTTTGGCGCGATACGCCCAGGCGCCGGGCCAGCTCGCCCTGGCTCCAGCCCATTTTCTCGCGGTAACCCTTGACTCGATTCTCCATACCCCATGGGTATGTAAAGAATGTTTGACAGTCAAGAGTTCTTGACAGGGCTATTTCGGATCGTAGGCGATGCACTCGACCTCGACCAAGGCGCCGAGGGCCAATCCATCGGCGCCAAATGCGCTTCGCGCCGGATATTTGCCGTCGGGGAAATAGGTCACGTAGACCTGGTTGAAGGCCGGCCAATCCTTCATATCGTCGAGCATCACCGTACATTTGGCGACGTCGCCCCAGCCGAGGCCTGCCGACTTCAGCGCATTGCCGAGATTGTCCATTGCCAGGTGTGCCTGCGCTTCCATCCCGTCGCCCAGCTTGCCGTCAGCCGTGATGCCAAGCGCGCCCGATAGATAAACCGTGTCGCCGGCCCGGACCGCGCTGGAGAAGGGCAGCCGCTGCGTGCCGAGCATCGGCTCCCCGATCCGTTGAATGCCTTCTGCTTGAGCCATGGTCGAAACTCCCAATAGCGCGAGTGTGATGAAGAGCTTCATCAATCCCCCATTCGTCACCCCGGCCTTGAGCCGGGGTCTGCTTGTGTTTGCACCAATGAGGAAAAGGCGGATCCCGGGTCAAGACCGGGATGACAGAAAGGAAACGGCGGCCCCTTTCGGAGCCGCCGTTCCTTTTGTGCAGGCTTACACCTTCCCGGCTTAGCCCCGTTCCGGCTCCGGCGGAGGCGGCGGCGGCGGAGGCGGCGGGGGCGGAGGCGGACAGCTGTCCGTCGCCAGGATCACCGAGCCGTCCGGGCAGGTCTGCGTCGCCGGAGGCGGCGGCGGTGGCGGCGGCGGAGGCGGCGGCGGGGCCGCTACCTCGTGCGAGCCGCCAAGTCTCCAGCCGGCCTTGACGCCGAAACCACTCACATCGCCCAGGTCGCCCCAGACAGCCAGGATCGGGCCGGAGCTGTTCTGGGCGCCGATGCCGGCTTCCAAACGGCCCCAGGTGCCGCGACCCTTGCTTTCGATCGTGTCGAAAGCCGTGCCGCTGATCAGATCGAGATCCGTGTCGCCATCGAACTCGTGGAACAGCGTGGCTTCGACGAACGGAGCGAACATCCCGCTACCGAACCCGGCCCGGGCGCTAAGGTGCCCGCGCGTGCTGGAAACGCTATCGAAGTCGAAGCCGATCGTGCCGACCGCGAAGTCGTCGATCTTCGATTTGACGTGGGCGATGCCCGCGCCAAGGTCGAAGTTCATCGACCCGGAAACGAAGCGGTAGCCGGCCTGACCCTGGATACCGAAGCTCTTGAAGTCCGGATCATTGGTCGCATCGACGAACAACGGATTGTCGAAGTCGACCTTGGCCTTGTCGTACTTGACCAGCAGGTCGGCATAGAAGCCGGTCCAGCCGCCATACATGGCATAGGCACCGATATTCCAACCCTTGGCTTCAAAGTCGGACGCGGAGTTTTTGAGATTCGCATCCGCCCGCTCGTAGCCGCCGGTCAAGCCGACTACGAAGTTGCTGCCGGCCATGTAATCGACACCAGCCTGGATGCCGGTACGCTTGGTCTCCAGATTGTCGACCTCGAAGTTCGTGTCGAACACCGTGAAGTCTTGGCCGTCTACCTTGTCCCGGCTCCAGTAAGCCTGGCCCCAGACGCCCAGTCCGCCGGTACGGCCCGCGCCCAGGTCGGTCCGCCGCAATGCCGCATAATTGCGGTAAATGTCGGCCGACTGGTACCACATGTTCTGAGCCACTTCCCCAAGCACAACCGGCTCGATCGCCGCGATATTCGGCACCGAGTTGAGGAAGTAATCGGTCCCGATCTGTTCGAGGCTGAGGTCGATCAGGCCGATGTTGGTCGTGCCGAGCGTGAAGTGAGACGAGAGGTCGGTGGTATCGACCACCATCACGCCGTCCGGATTGATCGTGATGTCGGCGGTTGGCTCGACCAGGATGCTGGTCGATCCGGTCGTGGCGCCGCCTATGATCAGCAGGTCCGCATCGGCCCCGCTGTAGTCGATCGCCAGTTCCGCGCTGCCGGTACCATTATAGGCGTTGGTAATCGTCAACTGGTCGTTGGTGGCGCCGTCGACCATGTCGATCAACCCGCCATTATTCACCACGGTGGCGAGGCTGGTCAGCACCGTGACACCGCCGACAGCCCGGATCGTGCCCGTGCTGTTGAAGGTAGTGGTGTCGGGGAAGCTGGTCGTGCCCGTGCCGAGGTTGAGCAACCCGGCGTTGTTGAAGATCTCGAGGTTGTCGAAGACCGTCCCGTTGACCGTGTTGATCGTGTTGCTGTTGTTGTTGAGCGTGTCGGTGCCGAGACGGAAGTCGCTGACCCCCGACGCGTTCCACGTGCCATTGATGTTCACCACATCGTCGTTGTCGGTGAGGTCGATGAACCCATTCAGCACACCGCCCGCTGCAACGTTGACCGTCGCGGCGCCACCGTCGACATTGACCGACGGACCCGAGGCGCTGACGGAGCCGGTGATATTGATCACCGAAGTGCCCGCAGTGGTCGAGAAGATGCCGGTACCGTCGGCCGCATCGGTCACGCCGGAAGCGTTGATGACGATGTTGCCGCTGGTGCTGGTCGCGACGATCGCATCGGTCGCCGCCCCTTCTACCCTGGAGCCACCGATGTTCAGCGTCTGATTGCCGCTGGAGGTGGTGACGGACACGCCAGTGCTGCCGTCACCGAGCGTGTCGACCTGGCCGGTCGTGAGAACGACCGCGCCGGTACCGCCGTTGACCTGGACGCCAATCGCGCCGGTGCCTTCGGTCGATACATCGCCGGTTTCAAACGTGATTGCATTCACGCTGTTCAGCTGCAGGCCAACTGACCCGTCGCCGATGGTTGAAATGTCACCAACCGAACCGTCGATCGTACCCGTCGCATTGATGAGGCCGCCAAAGCTGTCGGTGCCGGTGGTCGTGAGGTCGCCGCAAGTTACGTCGGCATTGCCGAACGCAGTGACCGTCAGCGCATTCGAACTGTCGGCCGTGGTCGACAAGTCACCGCATGTGACAAGCGCATTGCCGCTGAGCGCATTGACGCTGAGCGCCAAGGTGCCTGCGGTCGTTCCGCCAGTCGAAATGTCGCCGGTGGTAACATCGGCCGAGGACCCGGTCGCTAAGACGCCATATGCGCCCTCGCCGGTGGTTGTGACATCGCCAATGTCCACCGTCAGCGCCCCAACTGCGAACAGGTTTGCGCCGTACGAACCGTCGCCGGTTGTGGTGATGTCGCCGGCCGTCACCGTGCTGGTCGTGCCGGCGAAGGTGGTCAGCCCGTAGGCATTTACGCCCTGGGTGGAGATATCGCCGACGGACGTGACGTTGCTGGTGCCGCCAAAAGTGTTGGCGCCAAAGGCGCCATCACCGAGCGTCGTAATGTCGCCCGCGGTGGTGACATTGCTGGTGCCTGCGAAGGTTACGACGCCGTAGGCGTCAGTGCCCTCTGTCGAGACATCGCCGAGGACCGTGACGTTGGTCGTTCCACCGAACGTATTGGCGCCAAACGCTCCATCACCAAGCGTAGAAATGTCGCCCGTGGAGGTAACATTGCTCGTTCCCGCAAAGGCTAGGACACCGAAGGCGTCCGTGCCTTCCGTCGAGATATCCCCGGCGTTCGTGACGTTCGTCGTGCCGCCGAAGGTATTGAGACCATAGGCGCCATCGCCAAGCGTTGTGACGTCGAGGACCGTCGTGGAATTGGCGCCGCTCGCGAAGGAATTGACGCCATATGCGTCCACGCCTTCGGTCGATACGTCGCCTGCCGCGAAAGTTACCGTGGTCCCGCTGAGGGCGGCTCCGTAGCTGTTTGCCCCAAGCGTCGAGATATCCCCGGCTGTGAGGTCGATCGTCGGAGCATTGGCGTTCAGTGCATAGCTGTCGTCGCCGTCGGTCGAGATATCGCCGATCGAGCCGTCGATCGACGTCGTGCCGACCAGCGTCACGCCGGTGCTTGTCGTACCTTCAGTCGAGACATCGGCGAGATCGAGCAGGATGTCGGTCGCCGATATATTGACGCCCTCGCTGTCGTTACCCGTTGTCGATACGGTCCCGCCGATCGTAACGTCCGCGGTTGTACCCGCGACAATCACGACGCCGTCGGAATCGAGCCCCTGGGTGTCAACCGCCCCGGCAATGTCGACAATGGCATTGCCCGAAGCGTTGACATTGACGCCGTCCGACGTGTCGCCATCGGTCGATACGCTTGCCACGGTTACGTCGGCATCACCCGCCGTTGCGTCGACATCGACACCGATGGACGTAGCGCCGCCCGTCGAAACCGCGCCGGCCACCAGCGTGACGCCGTCGCCGCTGGCGGCTACACCATAAGCGCCAACGCCATTGGTGGTAACGTCGCCAACTGTCGTCGAATTGTTGAATCCGGCCGCGGCCGCGGTGTTGATACCGTAGCTGCCGTCACCGGACGTCGTGATGTCGCCGACCGTCGCGTCGACCGCACCCGCGCTGTTGATGTCAACACCAAAGGCATTTGAAAGATTGGTAGTGACGTTACCGGCGTGAAGCGTTGAATCGCCGGTGGTCGACGTCACCTGGATGCCATAATTATTGTCGCCATCGGTGGTAACGTTTTCGACCGTGAGATCGACCGTACCGCCGGTGACGCTGGCGCCGTAGCTGGCGTCCGCATTAATATCGCCAGCAGTCGCGACCACATCGCCCGGCGCAGTGATCGTCAGAGCGGCGCTATTCGTGCCCGCGGTCGAAATGTCGCCAGCGGCCAGATTGACATTGCCACCCGACGTGATGGTCACGCCGTCCGAAGCGTTTCCGCCTGTCGTAGTGACATTGCCGACCGTCAGATCGACGTTGCCGCCAGCCCCGACCACAATGCCGCTGGCGTCGACTCCAGCAGTCGTAATGTCGCCCACGATGAAGTCGACGTTGCCGCCTACGTCGATCAGGACGCCATCGGCCGAATCCGCGGACGTCGTCGTAACGTCGCCAATCTCACCGCCGAAATTGCCGATCGCACTCACATCGACAGCGTCGCTGCTGTCACCATGCGTAGTGACATTCCCGCCATTCAGAGTCGCGTTGGCGGCTGAACTGATGTCGATGCCGTCCGATGAGTCGTCGCCCGTCGTGACGCTGGCGAAAGTGACATCGGCATCGCCAGTGTTGGAAACCGCATTGATGCCAACCGAGTTGGTGCCAGCCGTACTAACGGCTCCAGTAGTCAGGTCGACCGTCGCGCCTTCGGCATAGACGCCGCCTGCATTGTCGCCCAGGGTCGTGACGTCGCCAACTGTCGTACTGTTGGCGTTCGTGGCGACGGTCGATGCGCCGACCGCGCCATCCTCGCTGGTCGAAATATCGCCGGCGGTGACGTCGATCGAATCGCCGGTGGCGATCAGTCCGTTATCGGTCGAGGTAATGTTCCCCACCGACGCGCTCACCGCGCCCGTGCCGGTAAGCAGCACGCCTTCCGAATCCGCCCCGGTGGTCGTTACGTCGCCAATGGTTGCGTTGATGTCGACGCCGGCGGCCGTAACGCCGTCGGCGTTAGCGCCCGCGGTCGACACATCGCCGCCAGCCATAGAGACATTGCCGGTCGCCGTTGCCAAAACACCGTAGCCGCCGTCCCCGGCGGCCGTGACATCGCCGAATTGCAGCGCTGCGTCACCGCCCTGCGCCTGCACCTGAATGCCATAGCCATCCACGGTCGTGACATTGTCGGCCGTTAGCGTCGCATTCCCGGCGCCGACAACTGTGATGCCAGAGCCCGTGCCGGTAACGTTTACGTTTCCGTCGACCACCGCCACGGCATTGCCGCCGGTAGATTGCACCAGCACGCCGTCGCTGTCGGACGTAACCGATCCGGTAACCGTCGTATTGTCACCCGCGGAAACGGAGACGACGCCCGCGCTGCCCGCTCCAGTTGCCGAAATATTGCCCAAGGTCAGGACGTTAGTTCCGCCCGCCTGTACGAAGGCGCCTGGGCTTCCATCGCCGGTTGTCGTGATGTTCCCGCCAACGATGGTTGAATTATTGCTCGAAAAGGCGACAAGGCCATATGCGCCTAGGCCACTGGTCGTAACATTGTCGAACACCAAGGTCGTGTCGACGCTTCCGACGCCATAAACACCGAACGCTCCATCCCCGGTGGTCGTCGTGCTGCCGACCGAGAAGATTGACGTTCCACCAGATCCGAATGCGTAGCCGTAGGCGCCTGCGCCCGCCGTCGACGTGTCACCATTGTAGGTGACGGTCAGGTCGTTGACTGCGGTTGCCGCCAGACCATATTCACCGGCACCCGTCGTGTGGATCGGACCGTTCCCGGCGCTGACCAGCGTGACCGTCGAGCTATCCGGATCCTGTGAGAAGAATCCGGGACCGCTAACGCCGCTGTTGACCACGGTGGTGGCATCGACAAAGCCAGACGCGATCGGCGTTACGCCATCGACGCAGCTTACGGCTGTGCCGGTCTGGGTGCAGGTCGTCGTCTGCGCCGCCGCTCCGGTGGGAAATGCGATCAGCGCTAAGGCACCGCATACGCCCGTAGCAGCACTGCCGAGCAGCCGATCACGTACGGTCAAGTTCTTCATTGAAAACCCCCTGTTTATGGCGCCACCGAGCACGACGCGTTTTGTCCGATGAACCAGCAACGACAAGAAAGGCATCGGGTTCCATCCCGATGCGACCCTAAGTCGATTTTGATTCAATTATGTTGCATCGACATCACTTTTGACCCGCCGGCTTGTAACTTGCAAGAAATCACCAAGCAAGATTTACATCCAATTATGACGTTGTTGTTAAAAGATGACGGTTAAAGTCGCCTATCCGACACAAAGCCGCATTCGCGTAACAACCACTCAGTTAACACGATAGTCATCGGTGATTGTTTATTGAAATCGACTGTTAAATTCGCTTGAGTTAGCGAAAATTTACTTCAGTCGATCAGTTCGCTTTCGCCGGTGCCCCACAGGTCGCCCTGGGCGATAAAGCCTTCGCGCTTTCCGACTTGCAGCTTGCACCAGCTGCCGTCGCACTTCTCGATCCGCCCGACCACGCCGGCTTCGGCGCGATAACGAACCGGGGAATTTGCATCGCGCTTGGCGTGGATGTCACGCGGGCCGCCTGGCTTGATGACGGCTGTACGGCGGTCGCTGAGCAACGTCACCAGCATCCAGCCTTGTTGTCCGTCCGGATCCTCGATCTTGCGCCAATTCGGATAGACCTGGATTACCCGCACCGGCAGGTCACGCCGCTTGTACAGCCAAATGCCAGGGTAATTGCGCCCGGGGCCGGTGCGCATCATCGCCTCGCCGCTGGCGATCGACGCCCAATAAGGGGGTCTCTTGTCCTTGGCAGCAACCGCGGCCGCCAAAAATATCGTCATTCCCGCGAAAGCGAGAACCCAGAAATTTCTGTTTCGCTGGCCCCCCGCTTTCGCGGGGGTGACGAAAAAAGGAAGCATCAGGCCCCCGTCAGGATGCGGTCGACAAGTTGCTTGACGGTCGGAACGAAGCCGTTGGAATAAAATGGGTCGCTCTTGAAGCGAAACGCGGCATGGCCCGCGAACATCAAATTCTGTTCGACGGGACCGCCATGGGCGATGTCCTGAAGCGTCTTTTGGATGCAGAAGCTGCGCGGGTCCGCCAGCCGGCCGGTCGAATTCTTCTCATTGTCGGCCCAGCTGGAGAAGCTGCACTGCGACAAGCAACCCATGCAGGCGGCCTGGTCGGCGCGGATCATCTTCTCTTCCTCGGGCGTGACGAAGATCAGCGTATCGTCGGGCGACTTCATCGCATTGGTGAAGCCGGCGCCATACCACTCGCGAGCATGCTGCAGATCGCCCTTGGTCACCCAATAATGCCGCTTCGTGCCAATCCCGACATCAAGCTCGAACGCATGATCGCCGATCGCTTCCTTGGTGTAGGCGATCTGACGCTCGCTTCGGGCCTCGAGGTTGCGGAGGAACGGATTGCGCACCGCCGAGGAGTAGAATCCGGTGGGGCTGAAGCGGTGGAGCAGGACGTCGCCCTCCTCCAGGCTCATCAGCCGTGCCTTCCACGCCGGCGGAATCGGGCTTTCCTGAGTCAGCAGCGGACGGGTGCCGAACTGGAACATGATCTGCCCTAGTTCGGGATTGTCGATCCAGTCGTTCCACTCGTCGAGCCGCCATACGCCCCCGGCCATGACGATCGGCACGCTGTCGGCGATGCCACCTTCGCGCATGGTTTCGCGCAATGCCTTGACGCGCGGATATGGGTCCTGCGGCTTGCGCGGATCCTCGGCATTGCTGAGGCCGTTGTGGCCACCGGCCAGCCACGGGTCTTCATAGACTACCGCGGCAAGCCATTCCGCCGCTTTTGAATAGGCCCGCTTCCACAGCGCGCTGAAGGCACGGCCGGAGGAGATGATCGGCAAATAGCTGACACCGTATGAGGCAGCGATCTCGCTAAGCTTGTAGGGCATGCCGGCGCCGCAGGTGACCCCAGTGACCAGGCCCTTGGTTCGCTCGAGGACGCCGTGCAGCACTCGCTGCGCACCGCCCATCTCCCACAACACGTTGATATTGATCGCGCCCTTGCCGCCAGCGATCTCATAGGCGCGCTTGACCTGGGCGACTGCCCCGTCGATCGCATATTGGATCAATTCCTCATGCCGCTCGCGCCGAGTCAGCGCATTGTAGACTTGCGGAATGATCCGGCCATCGGGATCATAGCTGTCGGCATTGACCGCGGAGACCGTACCGATGCCGCCAGCCGCTGCCCATGCCCCCGAGCTGGCATGGTTGGTCGCGGAGACGCCCTTGCCTCCTTCAACCAGTGGCCACACTTCGCGGCCACCGTAAAGGATGGGCTTCAAGCCTTTGAACAATTGCTTCTCCGTCAGTCGTTTGCGGCCCCTATAGGCCGCACCGCGCTACTTGGCGCGCAAAAAATATGGTTAGTCCTTTAGCACATAGTCCAGGCCGATATCGACCGCCGGCGCCGACTGGGTGATCCTGCCTACCGAAATATAGTTCACCCCGGTCTCGGCGATTGCCCGGATAGTGTCGAGATTGACGCCGCCCGACGCCTCCAGTGGCACCCGGCCGGCGACCAGCACTACCGCTTCGCGCAGCATGTCGGGCTTCATATTGTCGAGCAGCAGGCGGTCCGCGCCCGCCGTCAGCGCCGGCTCGATCTGGTCGATCCGATCGACCTCGACCTGAATTTGCAATTCGCTGCCATAAGTCTTGGCCGCGGCGACAGCTTGCGCCACGCCGCCGGCCACCCCGACATGGTTGTCCTTGATCAACAGCCCATCGTCCAGCCGCATGCGGTGGTTTTCGGCGCCGCCCATCCGCGCCGCATATTTCTCCAGCAGCCTTAGCCCCGGAATGGTCTTGCGGGTGTCGAGCAGGGTAGCCCCGGTGCCTTCGATCGCATCGACATAGCGCCGAGTCACGGTCGCGATCCCCGACAGATGCTGCAACGTGTTGAGCGCGGAGCGCTCCGCCGCCAGCATCGCCCGGGCGTTACCCTCCAGCCGCGCCAGTACCGTACCCTTGGCTAGCTGGTCACCGTCCCTGACCAGCCGTTCGACCCGCACTTCCCCGTCGCAGGCACGGAAGAAGGCGATCGCGATATCCAACCCAGCAACGACGATCGGCTCGCGGCAATTCATATCGGCGGTGAAGCGCGCATTGGCGTCGATCGTCGCCTTGGAAGTGACGTCCCCGCCCGAACCCAAATCCTCGGCCAGCACCCGACGGACGAATTCGCCAAGGTCGAATTGCGGCAGCTCCATCATGTCGATTGCCGCGCCGTCCACCCGAACCTCCCCTGCCTCTACGAGCCGTCCTTAAGCGCGCCCCGCCCTTTGACTCAAGTCGCTTCCGCCAATCGCTGGCCGGTCTCGCTTTCCCACCGCCTGTTGGCTTGAACGAACCGTCCGGTCTCGCGCGCGGCAAAGCTGTCGCCGTCCCACGCCTGCACTGTCAGCTTAACTTCGCCAGCCTCGACCTCGATCAGGTTGAAGCTTTGCTCTTCGTCGCGCAGCCGCTTCGAGGTCGCCGTCCCCGCCTGGATCACAAGCGCCTCGCCCGCTCCGGTTATCAGCTGTTTTGCGTGGTGGGACGAGGCGCGATGGTTGTGCCCTGCCAGCAGCAGATCGACCCCAGCGTCGGCGATCGCGTCAAGCGCTAGTTTTTGCCGCCCGATTGCCTTGCCCAGCTCGGGTCCGTCGCCGACCGGCAGCGCGAACAGCGGATGATGGGTCACCAATATTTTCGCAACATTGTCCCGCGTCCTGGCGAAAGTATCGCGAATGAAATCGACCTGACCCTGGTTGATCCGCCCGTCCTTGAACGTCAGCGAACGCGCCGTGTTGATCCCGAGCACGGCTACGCCGGGAAGTTCGTGGAACGGGCACAAGCTGTCGTCGATGAACCGGCGATAGCGCGTCAGCGGCGACAGGAATCGCCGCAGCACGTCGTACAGCGGCACGTCATGATTGCCGGGTACGCCAAGTACCTCATGGCCCCTTGCCTTCAGCCGTTCGAGAAAGGCGCAGGCAAGTTCGAACTGGTCGGTCCGCGCCCGCTGCGTGAAATCGCCCGAAATGACGATCAGGTCGGGCTTCAGCGCGTCGGCTCGCTCTTCGACCGCCGTGACCAGTTCCTCGTCGTGGGCGCCGAAATGAAGGTCGGAGAGATGAACCAGTCGAGCCATATCGCCTCAACGTCAGCCGATTGCATTCGCTCCGCACCGCTTCCATGCTTTCGCGATGGATCGCACCGAGGCCAACACCGGCACCCGCGACGTAGCCGAGCGGCTGCGCTTCGAGCTTGGCCCGCTGGAACGGTGGATGGCGGACAATGTCGACGACTTTGCCGGCCCGCTAAGCGTCAGCCAGTTCAAGGGCGGCCAATCCAACCCGACGTACCGGCTCGATACCCCGTCAGGCCGCGCCTTCGTCCTTCGCAGAAAGCCGCCCGGCAAGCTTCTGCCCGGGGCCCATGCGGTCGACCGCGAAGCGCGCGTCATGAGCGCGCTGGGCGCCCATGGCTTCCCGGTCCCGCGGGTCCATGGCCTGTGCGAGGATGACAGCGTCGTCGGGACGCCATTCTTTGTCATGGACATGGTCGACGGCCGGATCGTCTGGGAAGCGAGCTTCCCGGACATGTCGCCCACCGAACGCGCGGCCCATTTCGATGCGATGAACGCGACCATCGCCCAGCTTCACAGCTACGACCCTGACGCCATCGGCCTTGGCGACTATGGCCGCGCGACCGGCTTCGTCGAGCGTCAGGTGGCGCGCTGGTCGAAGCAATATGAAGGCGACGTCGAGGCTGGCCGAGTCCCGGCGATGGACTGGCTAACCGGCTGGCTGAAGGACAATCTTCCGCCCGACAGCGGCGATGCGCGGATCGTTCATGGCGATTATCGTTGCGACAATATGATCTTCGCCCCGGCCGAAGCGCGCGTTGCCGCGGTGCTGGACTGGGAGCTGTCGACCCTCGGCGATCCGGCGGCCGACTTCGTCTATCACCTCATGATGTATCGCATGCCGGCCGGCATGTTTACCGGGCTCGATGGACTGGATTTCGCCGCGCTCGGCATTCCGACCGAAGAGGAATATGTCGCCGCCTACTGCCGCCGCACCGGCCGCAGTTCGCTTCCGCACATCGATTATCTGATCGTCTTCGTGATGTTCAGGATCGCCGGCATCCTGCACGGCATTCGCGGCCGGCTGGCGCGGGGCAGTGCATCTTCGGCCCATGCCGAGGCCACCGCCGCGCTGACCGAGCCGCTCGCCGAGCTGGCCATGGCCCAGGCCAAGGCCGCGCGCCTTTGAGTTCATCGCATTTTATCGCAGATTGACTCAGTCGAGTCGGGGACGGGGGCCAAGGCGATGCACTATCTAGAAGGCAAAGTCCGCTGAGCGTGGACCAGCCGCGCCGCCGCTGGGCGCTCAACCCTGACCCGCTGGACGGCGACGACCAGCCGACGGTCGAGGGCGTCGTTCGAGAGCTGCGCAAGATTCCTCCGGCCCGGCTGATCGTCACTGCGCTGATTATCGTCTTTGCGATCCTGATCGCCCGCTACAGCTGGCAACTGCCGGTCAGCCTGCCAGTGTTCGAGCGGCAGCTGCCGATCGCCGCGGATGCCGAGCGTGCCCTGTTCGACTGGCGGGAAACGTCCGGCGAGGATCGCCGCACCGTTCCCGAAGACCAGCGGGTCCTGCTCATTCCGTATATCGACGATACGTTGAAGGCGACCGCCAAGCGATCGCCGCTCGACCGGGCGATCCTTGCCCGTGCGCTTGCCAATATCGACAAGGTGGGCGCGAAGGCGATCGGCATCGACATTTTGATCGACCAACCGCAGCCCGAAGATCCGCAGCTGTTCGCGGCCTTGAAGGCGATGAAGACGCCAGTGTGGATTGCTTATGCCAATCGGCTCACTGCGCGCGACGAGATACAACAGTGGCAGCAGGATTTCATGGATGATTGGGGACGTCAGATGGCTGGCACACAGGTCCATCAGGCGTCGATCAGGCTGGAACCGGACAGCGACAATGTGCTTCGCCGCTGGCCCACGCTGCCGCCCGGCCTGCCGCCCCTCCTGCCTATCGCGCTGGCCGGCGCCCGGCCAGATTACCGCTATGATGGCAGCGTCGACTTCCGAGCCCCGCTCAATGCGGAGCGAAAGGTTTTCACCAGCCTGCCGATCGACCTGTTCGCCGACCCGGCGATGGTGCCGCTGTTTGCCGACCAGGCGCGCGGGAAAATCATCCTGATCGGCGGCCAGTTGCAGGACGTCGATCAATTCGAGATCCCGTCGACGCGCAGCGACGGCAAGACGATGAGCGGGCTGGAGGTTCATGCCACCATCCTCGCCCAGCTGCTCGACGGCCGATTGCCCGATCGGGCGGGCCCGGTCGCGCTCTGGGCCTTGGCGGTGCTGGTCGTGTTGTGCGGCGCCTTCACGGCAATGCTCGATGTCCGGCCATGGGTGGTCGCGCTGGCGGTCGTCGGCCAGCTCGCCTTTTTCGGCTTCGCGCCTTTCTATTATGAGTGGATCGGCATCGACACCTATGGCCTGCCGGCATTCGGCTGGCTTGCCGGTTGGGGCCTGGCCTATGCCGCGACCGGCGCCGCCGTCAGGGTGGTAGGATCGGAGCAGCGCCGCTACGCCCAATCGGCGCTAGGCAAATATCTGCCTCGCGACATTGCCGCCCAGATTTTGCGCGACCCAAAGAAGCTGTCGCTGACCGGTGAGAAGCGCGAAATCTACACATTGTTCACTGACATCGAGGGTTTCACGGCGCTCAGCCACAAGCTTCCACCGGACCGGACCGCGACGATCCTCAACGCTTACCTCGACGGCATGTGCGACATTGTCCTCGATCATGGCGGGACGATCGACAAGTTCGTCGGCGACGCAGTGGTCGCTTTCTGGGGCGCGCCGATCGCTCGCGCCGACGACGCCGACCGGGCAGCAAGGGCGCAGCTCGACATGCTCGCCTTCACCCAGAAATTCTCGATCGACTATAGCGAACCGGGCCATGAGATGGGCCGAACCCGGGTCGGCCTTCATTATGGCGATGCAGTGGTTGGCAATTTCGGCGGCGAAGGCAGGCTCAGCTACACCGCGCTCGGCGATTCCATGAATTGCGCGGCCAGGCTTGAGGGCGCCAATAAATATCTCAAGACCGTCGCACTGATCAGCGAGGAAGCGCGAAGCCGGACCACGCTCGACATTTACCGGCCAATGGGGCGGATCGTGCTCTCGGGCCGCGAAACTCCCGTTGTGGTGTGGGAGCCGGCTCCCGATTTCGATCCCAAGCTCCGCGCCGAACTTGTCCGCCTTTGGAACGCTTACGACTCCGGGGATCGTTCCGCCCTCGACGAAATCGAGCAAATTTGCTTAACGCAGGATAATGACGCGGCCTTGGCGGCCTTTGCCTGCCGGATAAGGGAGGCAGGGCCAGGAGGTGCGTTCACGCTCAAGGAGAAATGAAATGGCCCGCCTGTTGCTGATCGCGGCAAGTGCCGCACTTCTCGCTTCGACTTCGGCCGCTGCCGCCGTGCTGGTGGTGCGCTCGTCGGGACCATCGGCCGCGGCCTATCCTCCGGGCAAGGCGCTGCCGGACAATCACATGCTCAAGCTCAAGGCCACCGATACGGTCGTCCTGCTGGATTCGCGCGGAACCCGTACCCTCAACGGCCCAGGCAGTTTCAGCGTCCTCGCCAGCGCCAGCAACGCGCCGGAGGCGGTCCGCACCGCCGGGACCAGCGCCCGCCGCGTCAGGCTCGGGGCGGTCCGCGGCACCGGCGGAACGCGCAGCGTATGGCAAGCCGATCTCACCCGCACCGGCAATGTCTGCATCGCCAATCCCAGCGAGCTGACCCTCTATCGCGGCGATGCTGAGGCAGCCGCCGACGTCACCCTGACGGATTCCGACGGCAAGACCGCGACGGTTCATTTCGGCGCCAACCAATGGGAGGCGTCCTGGCCCGCCGATATCCAGGTCAAGACGGGCAAGCGCATCAACGTTTCCGGCCTTTCCCAGCCGACTACGTTGACGCTTCGGCAGCTAGCGCCGATCCCCTCGGGGCTCGAAGGCATGGCGCAAAGTCTGATTCGGGCCGATTGCCAGGCCCAGCTCGACGTATTGGTCGATACCTTCAGCGCGAGGTCGTAAGAGTAAGCCACAGCCCATGACATTGATGCTCGGCCTGTACATTGTCATTTTTGCCGGAGCGCTCGGCGCCTTGCTGGTACGGTCCCGGCTTGCCAGCCATGTCATGCTCGGCATCGCCGGTGTCGCCGGCCTGGCCTATGGCGCCAGCGCGCATGGCCTGCTCGGCTCGATCCTGCCGTTCCTGATCCTCATCGTCGCGGGCGTTCAGGCGACCAGCGGGCTGGTCGCCAACCGCGCTGCCAAGTTCAATGCCGACGAACAGGGCATGCTCGGCGGCCCGCTGGCCGGGCTGGGACGCGCCCAGGCGCGACGCCTGATCGACCAGGGCATCTGGATGGATGGCCGGCCCGGCGACGTCCTGATCCGCGAGGGCGAAGAAGCGGCCCAGCTTTATTATCTCGCTGACGGCGGGGCCGAAGTCCATGTGAAGGGAAAGCTGGTCGGCAAGGCCAATCCCGGCCAACTGGTCGGCGAAGCCACCGTGCTCGGAGAAACGGCGGCGATCGCCACCGTCACGCTTTCACAGCCGACGCGCTTCTGGTGCGCGCAGGGCCGAGCGCTCAATGCCTATCTCGCCGCCAACCCCGACGCCCGCCACGCGCTGGAGCATGGCTTCAACGTCAGCCTCCGCGAGAAGCTCGAGGCGATGAACCGGGCCGCGGGGTGAGACGCCGTCACCAAACGCCGTGCCGGTGAAGTATTTCCAGCGGAATAAACGACAAATGGACCGCGATCAGCACGGCCAGGGCGGTCGCCACGATCCAATATTTCCGCGCGAAAATCGCCGCAAGCATCGACGCCAGCTGTATGGTCGTAACTGTTGAACTGACGACCATCTCGCTGACGGTGCTTTTCCAGAGAATATAGTCGGGCAGGATGAAGGGTATGTTGACCGCCAGGATGCACCCCAGCACCTGCCGCCGGTGGAGCCAGAACCATTCGTCCACATCAGGCCAATCGCGCGGCTTGTCGGGGTAGATCATCGAGGCGGCGAAATAATAGATGCTGAGAAGGAGCACCCCGAGGGTCAGCGTATCGTAACCCGTCGGAAGATATTTCAGGTAAACCCAGAAGGTTATCCAGCACTGGAGGACGTTGAGCATCGTGTAGGCGCCAAGCATCGGCGTCAGCCAGCCGATGCGAATATCGTCCTTGATGCCAGGCCCCGTCGGCAGGCGAGCGCGGAAGGTGCGCATCAGCCCGCTCAACACCTCAACCAAAATGAAGCCGAGCAGCAGGGTGAACAGGTTGAACAGTAGTTCGGTTGCGCTCATTCTGATGTCCCCCGTGGAGGGAACATCTCATTCAACTCTGGCGTCCGCAATGGGCGGATTGTGGCCGCCCATACCGGTCCAAATGCGCTTACCGATGTCTGTTTCCTGTCAAGAACCGGCACTTATCGAAAGTTAAATTCCCAAGCAGCGTCAATGAGTCGATAGCTGGTCCCGCAGGGGGGCCGATGCCATGGTCAATTCTATTGCGGCGCCAACCGGGACGCGCCTCGAATCCCTAGATTTCATTCGCGGATGCGCGCTGTTCGGGATTCTCATCATGAACATCGTCGGCATGGGCATGGGCCCTGCCTATGACAATCCAAGGGTGATGGGTGGCGACACCGGGATCAATCTTTGGACCTGGTTCGTGGTCAATGTGACCTTTGAAGGCACGCAGCGGGCCCTGTTCTCGATCCTGTTTGGAGCCGGCGTGATCCTTTTCACCAGCCGGCCCGATTCCACAGACGCCTATTTCCGGCGCAACCTTTGGCTGATCGCCTTCGGTCTATTCAATGCGTGGATCCTGTTGTGGGGCGGCGACATCCTTTACTTCTACGGGCTGACGGCCCTATTCCTGTTTGCCTTCCGCAACCTGCCCGGCAAGAAATTGCTTGGCCTCGGCATAGCGTCCTTCGTCCTCGGCGCGGCCTGGAGCGGGCTTGATACCTACAATATGCTGGACCTCCACAAACGCGCGGTTGCCGCCGAAAGCATACCGGCCGCCCAGCGATCGGAGCAGCAGAAGGGAGCCATCGAACAGTGGACGAATGAATCCCGCGGCGGACCTTCGCCGGAAAGGGTCGTCAAGCTGAAAGAAGAAAATCAGGCTGGTTACATTAGTGCGCTGCGCGTCCGAGCACCGCGAATAGCGGAAGCCCAATCCTGGTACGCATACCGCAATTTCTTCGACATCTTCGGGATGATGATGATCGGAATGGCCCTGTTCAAACTGGGCGTGCTGACCCTGGAAGCACGGACAAGAACCTATCTTGCGATGATGGTCGGCGGTTACGCGATCGGCATGCCCCTAAATCTCTTCGAGGCGAACTGGCTGATGAGCCACGGCTTCTCGGGGCTTGCCAGGCACCAGACGGCAATCACCTATGACTTCGCGCGGCTGGCACAAACCACCGGACATCTCGGGCTGCTCGGGCTCTTCCTGAAGTCAGGCATGTTATCATGGTTCAGGACTGCCATGGCGGCGGTCGGTCGAATGGCGTTGACCAACTACCTGACCCATTCGGCCGTTGCGCTGATAATCTTCGTCTTTCTGGGCTATTGGGGGACGCTAGAACGGCACCAGCTTTACTACATCGTCTTTGCAATCTGGGCGGCTCAGATCGTGATCAGCCCGATCTGGCTGAAACATTTCCACTTCGGCCCGGTAGAATGGCTCTGGCGATATTTGACTTACGGCAAGCAGCCGCCGTTCCGGAGAGAAGCACCAGCGTCAGGCGCCCGGCCGCTTCCTGCAGGATAGCCGTCCGAACACCTTCCTTAGGTAATCTTCCCGATTGTCCGGCTGTCATCGCGGAGTAACGGCAAACATGCTGCCTGAAGGGGACGAAGCATGGGTCGGATCGGATGCTGCGCGAGCGCGGCACTAATGATTTGCGTTTCGGCGTGTAAGGCTCAGCAGCCTGATACCGAAAATCAATTATCCGCCAACGAGGCTCAGAAAGTCGTGAACAAGGCTGCGCCAGCTGCCACGGCTGCCGGGCCCAAATGCCCGAACCTCTATACCCAGCTTCCGCCCCAAACTCCCGACCTCACCCGAAAAGTCTACAGCTGCGTCGAGCGGTACGCCCTGCTCTATGCGAAGGGCCCGGACAGCCCCGAAGCATTGTCCAAGGCCGTCATGGCCAAGTGCAAATATGACATCGTCCAATATGTGGATGAGGAAGCCAAGAAGGCTGGCGTGAAGTCTCCATATAAGGAAGCCTTCGAATCCTGGCAGGCCCATACCTTGCCCATTATCGCAGAGGCCCGGGCACGCCGCTGTTATGGCTGATCGGGCCTTCCCGTCCGACGCTTTCCTTAGTCGATGTTGTCCACATTGGGTCGAATGTGGGCATTCATTAGAGGCAGTCGCCACGAATGCATGAAAAGAGGAGCCCTAGCACCGGAATCGACGCCAGAACCACGACGACGCTTCCGAAAATAACGAGCCGCCACTTCCAGTTGACGGTTAGGTCAGGTCGCTCATCGTAGCTCAACTCATGCTCCGCCCCAGTACGACACGAGGATAGCGGTCAAACTAATGGCCGCAATGGGTGGAAAGCGGTCATTCGTGTCAGCAGCCCGTCCGTGCTAGCTCGTCGGATGGAACGGGGGCGTACGATGAGATTGGCGATCGCTTTAGCTGCAATGGCAACGGGTAGTTGTGCATCTACGACGCCGCGGCAGATCGGAACTGAGCCGCTCGTGCTCAATGCACCGGGTTACCTGGACTTCTTGGCCGTTGATGGCGCGACTGTGTGGGCGACAAACGAAAGCCGGGTCGAGCATTGGTCAACGGATGGCAGGCTGGCATCCGTTCAACTGCGCCAACCATGCGGAACCATGGCGATACACTCCCAATCTGTCTGGGTCGCAGATTGCAAAGAAATGGCTATCTACAAAATTGACAGGCGAACCGGGCAAATAGAATCAATTGTGCGTACCGGACTCGCCAGTCCCGATGGTGAGACCAACGTAGTTGCCGGCGGGGGCTCGATCTGGGTGCCGAGCGAAACGTCCGGGAAGATCGCGCGGATAGACCCCTTGAGCAATCGGGTGGTCGCTTCGGTGTCGGTCGATCCGGGAACGCATTATCTCGCTTTCGGTATGGGTTCCTTGTGGGCCGTCAGCAGTTCGCAGCAGTCGTTGCAGCAAATAGACCCCCGGACGAACAGGGTAGTCCGCCGTGTCGCACTTGGCCGAGGACCCGGCTTTTTGGCCGCGGGCGAGGGAGCCGTGTGGGTACAAGAGCAGAGCGACGGCACCGTGGCCCGCATCGACCCGACCAGCGGCACCGTGACGGGCCGAGTCAAAGTCGGCAAGAACCTCAAGTGGGGCGACATCGACACGGGTGATGGCCGGATTTGGCTTCGCACCACCGATGATCAAACGTACGCAATCATCGACCCCCGTACCCTGGCGATCCTCGCACGTATGGGAAAGGCGAACGGAAGCGGCGCGATCCGATATACTGACAAAGGCGTGTGGACGAGCGAACACGATGTGAACACTTTGTCTTGGTGGGGTTTTCCGACCGCGCATTAACCCGTGACACGCCGATCGCGGTCCAGCTCATGACCGTAATGGGTGGAAAGCGGCCATTACCGACAAACGAACTTAGAAGGCCATTCTGGCGGTCACAACTGCCCGCCCGTGGAAGTTCTCGCCCAACTCATGGCGGTTGGTGTCGTACCAGCGAAGGTCGAGCGTCACCTTGGGGACGATGGTGGTCGACGCGCCCGCATTGAACGAGGTGTAGTCATCGCCGAATTTGCGGGCGCGGTGGCCGATGTTGGCGAACAGCTTGAACTGCTTGCTGACGTCCACCGCCGGGCCGGCCTCCCAATAGAGCGAGCGCTTCGCCGATCCCAGGTCGTCGGGACTGTAGACGACTTGGCCGCGCAGGGTGATGCTGCCGAGCTTGCGGGTGAGGCCACCGGTGAACTCCCAGCTATGGTCGTCCGTCGGTTCGTGCACCCCGGTCTGGAACTTGTGCGATGCCTGGAGGGTCAGCTGGAAGCCGCCGACTTCGCGACCGAAGGCGACGAAAACTGCCCCCTCGCCGCCAGCGACGGTCGAGGTAACATTCTTCCACTGTGCGCCCACTTGGAAGTCACCGAGCTTGACGAACGGCTTCACGATCAGTTGCGGCCCTTCGGTCTGGGCAATGCCCTTCGACATGCCGCGGCTGGCGACGGAAAGCTCAATCCCGGGATCCAGCGGAGCAAGGTCGAGCATATTCGCACTATCCTGTTGAAAACCAATGTCCGCAATGGGTCGAAAGCGGCCTTTAGAATCATGAAGCCTGATGGCCCTTTGTCACTCCAATACTGGCAGTCGGCTTGCCCCAATCACCTCCGAGGATCAGCGCCGGGACTCCAGGTTTAGTGTCGCGGCGATCGTCGCCCAGGGGACATATTTGAAGTTCTGGTTTTGAACCGGAAGCATGTTTCGACCGTCCTGGGCGATCATTGCCCCGTGCTCAAAACCGGGGCCGAGATTTGCGCTCGAAACGTCCAGTCCGTCGGTCTCGGATATGCCGTCGATCCCCTTGGCGGGATCAGCGATTACGGAGAATGAGCCGAGATAGGCATTCTCGCCCTCGCGGCGGTAAACCGCATAGCTGTTGTTGCCCTGGCTCGAGACGATCAGATAGCCCCGCCCTCCACCGAGATCGTACAGCCCGACGCCTTCCATATCGTCCTTGAGCTTGGGGTTGTCGGCGATTCTGTCGATCGAGACGGGAGCTGCATTCTTGACCGGCTCGGCGGTTACCCGCCAAAGTCCGATGTCTTCTTCGGCGACATAGAGAGTGCCGCTGTCGTCATCGACGACGCACCCCTCGGTCTGGCTGCTGAACTTGATATCCCGAACGTGCTTCGCCTGAACTTTTCCGCCGCGGGTCGGAACGAGTTCCCACTGCCTGACCAGTCCATCGGGGTCGCTGATGAAGACATAGGTTCTTCCGCGTTTGCTGCGGTACATGCACTGGCCATAGGGATCGGACAGGCCAGTCTGCTGTATGCCGTCCGCGATATTGGTGAGCGCGCCCGTCTCCGTGTCGAGCGAATAAATTGCAATGGCCTTATTCGTCCGATCGCTCGCGGTCACTAGGACAATATCGCGCCCGGCCAAGCGATAGTCGGACCTAATGTCGACATTGTTCATCTTTCCATCGGCGGCAAAGAATCGCGACTTACCCTGCATGTCATAGACGTGAAGGCCGCCTTGCTTGTCGGTGCCAATCACCCAGCTCGCTGCCGGGTTGCTGGAGTTGGCCCAGATTGCCGGGTCGTCGGCGGCGTCAGCTGCGCTTGTGACCGGATCGGTCTCAACGCTAGGATGGACGATGGGGAGTGTCGGCGCGACCGCGGCAATCAGCGGTTGAGGCGATCCCGCATTGATGCCGAGTGCCTGCGCGATCTTACCGAACGGTACGATCTTGTAATTCGATCCATCCTCGTCACCGATGATGAGCGCGCCCTGATTTGAACCAAGTGGCGCGCTCGTCGCAAAAAGCCCGCCCGGCTCACGAACGGCTTCGCCAGCCGAGGTTACCGTCAGTGCGCCGACATAGGCGTCGTCTTTCGCATGATCATAGGCGTAAAGCTGGCCCGCCGATGCATTGGAGGCGATCAGCCACCTCGCGCTACCGCCGCCATCATATAATGCCAGGCCGCCCACTTCCTCGTTGATCTTGCCCAACCGGACCGCGTCAATCAGGACAGGCAGGATCTCGGTCTCCGGCTCTGCATTGAAGCGCCAGATTCCGACCGCCTGCTCGGATACATAAAGTTGCCCTGTGGAATCGTCGGCGACGCAATGCTCGACGGTTGAAGCCACATGTAGCCGCCTCATCAGCTTAGCATCGACGCGGCCAGCGGAAGGCTCGAACAGCAGATATTGATCGATCTCGCCGCCGTCACCGAGAGCGAAGGCGTAAAGCGAGCCGTCCTGGCTGCTTCGATAGAGGCAGCCTCCTTCGACCGCGATGCCGAGCGGCACGGAGCGGGCGCTGATTTCCGTGAGAGAGCCGCCCTGCGCACGATAGAAGCGCAGGCTATTGCTGGTGGCATCGGCACCAAGCAGGACAGCAGCGGAGCCAAATCCCGGAAGCGAACCATAGCGGACATCGACTCCAACCGCTTCGCCCGCCGGAATCGAGCCGGTGCGCTTTCCTGCACTGTCGTAAATCTCAAGACCGGCCAACTCCGCTGTCCCGACAATTGAGGAGCTTGGCCCGTCAGTGACGACGACCGCGCGGTTCGCGCCGCCCTGTTGCGTCGTCATCGTAGCCGATGCTTCGACCGACGGAACGGCAGGTGCATTTTGCGCCGCGACTCCGGTCCCCAAACAAGCGATTCCGGCAATCCCGGCAAGTCCCACCCCAACCCGCATTTTGGCCGTCTCCGGTCTGTCACAGATGCCCGATAGCTAATCGTCACGCATACGCCGTGCAAGGACAATTCCAAAATAGTTGCATTCTGGAATTTTCTGTTCAATCATGATTCTGCCTCCACCGGAGAAGTGGAGACGAGGGGGAGACTATGATGCGCAAACTGCAACGCCTGCAGGTGCTTCTCTTTTCGTCCGCGTTGTTCGTGGCGCAAGGAGCGATGGCTCAGCAAGCGGCTGGCCCGCCCGCGCCCGACCAAGAGCCGGCCGCTGAAACCGCGGCGGAAGGTGACGCCAAGGCTCAAGGTGAGCCTGCCGTTCCTACCAGCCAGGGTCTGGAGCCCGCTGACGATCGCAGCCTGAGCGACATTGTAGTCGTCGGTTCGCGGATATACCGCAATCGCACCGACACCATCGCCCCGGAGCTGACGTTCGGTCAGGAGTTCTTCCAGAAGTTCGAACCGACCTCCGTGGGCGACTCCCTGAAGCGCGTCCCTGGCGTGGCCTTTACGAGCGACATTGGCGAATATGACGCCCCTGCGCTTCGCGGCCTTGGTGCCGGCTTTACGCAAATCCTCGTCAATGGCCGGCCAATTCCGGGAGCCGGTAATGACCGGTCAGTATTCGTCGACCGAATCCCCGCCGAAATCATCGACCGGATCGAGATCATCCGGTCGCCTACCGCAGACCTCGACAGCCAAGGCATCGGCGGAACGATCAATATCATTCTGAAAGACGGCACAAGCCTACCGCCCGGTCTGATTGCCCGCGCTGGCCTGCTTTTCTATCCGGATGACAATACGTTCAAGGGATCCGGCGCGGTCTCCTGGTCAGGCCGCAACCAAGCGGAAACCGTGGCCTGGTCGCTGACCGTCGACGCTCAGCAGCGCTACAATCCCAAGCTCGCCCGTCAGGAAGTCTTCGACGACAATTCACCCGGATTTGAAGACAGTGAAAATGGCTTGGACCTGTTTCGCCCGTTCGACCGCGACGGCTCAATCGCTGTTGAGCGCACCGAGGAGCTCGACACCCGCCGCAGCTTCGACCTGTCATTGAACGGTGACATTACCTTCCTCTTAGGCGAGCAGAGCAAGCTTCGTTTCGATGGATTCCTTATCCGGACGAGGCGCACGGACACAGAGCAGACCCTGGAGCTTGAACGGCCAGAGGATGATGAAGAAGATCCCATTCTCGACGAGGGCTGGGAAATCGACTCGACCCAAGTGGCCAAAGAGCCGTTCAAGCAACTCAACTACGGTCTGTCCGGCCTTTATGAAACCAAATGGGGCGACGGAATGAGCGCGGAGGTTCAAGTCCGCTATTCCCAGTTCGACGAGGAAAGTTCGAATAACACTTATGAGCTGGATGACGATCTGTTCGATCTCGACACATTGGAGGCCGAGGATCTCGAACTGACCGATGATGCGGAACTGATCGAAATCGATGCCCTCGACATCCTGGATAAGGAGTTTTCCGGCGACGCTTCGATCAAGAAGCAATGGGCCAATTGGAGCATCAAGGCTGGCATTGCCGGCAAGCTGAAACGCAGGACGTTCGGCCAGATTATCGGCGAGGATCTCAATGACGACGAAGATGCGTCGATCGTAGAAAGCGAATTCAAATATCGTGAAAGCCGGCTGGATGGGTTCGCGCTCGCCGAATTTAAGCTTGGCGGTCAGGCCAAGATGCAGGCGGGTGTTCGCGCCGAATACACCAAGTCAAAGCAGAAGATCCGACAGGACCTGACGGAAGCCGACGAGGAAAGTGCGTCAGCGAACGAGTTCCACCTAAATCCGTCGGTGCATTTCCAGCTGCCCTTTGGAAGCGGCACCCAGTTCAGGGCGAGCTTGGCGAAGACGGTACGCCGGCCAAACGTCGATCAGGTGGTACCGTTTCAGCTGACCGACGATCCCGAAGATAACGACATCACCGTCGGTAATCCCGAGCTCAAGTTCGAAACGTCATGGGGTGTCGACATCGGGCTCGAGCAGCGGCTTCCGCGCGGAGTTGTCGGCGTCAATTTCTTCTATCGCAAGGTCCGCGATCTCATCTCATTGGTGAATACGGGTGTGCCGGTCTTCCCCGAGGAGGATCCGGATAGCGATGAGGGACGGGCGCGTATCTACACCTATGACAATGTCGGGAACGGCAAGGTCTACGGGTTCGAATTCGACCTTTCGGCGCCGCTAAGCTTTATTGGCCTCGATGATACCGGCGTATTTGCGAACTACACCAGGATCTGGTCGAAGCGTACCGAGCCGAACACCGGCATGAAGGTGTCGTTCGATGGTCAACCCAAATATGTCTACAACTTTGGCGTGACCCAGGAAATTCCGTCCTGGGGCATGTCGGGCGGCTTCAGCTTCCGCAAGCAGGGCAAGTCTGTCAGCACCTTCCTGGGAGAAGAAGAATCCCAAACCTATCAAGGCAATCTAGAGGCCTATGTCGAAAAGCGGTTCGGCAAGAACTTCGTGCTTCGCCTGAGCGCCAACAACATCCTCGACGCACGCAGCCGCCAGTGGGAGCGCAACTTCGACGGCGATA
This sequence comes from Sphingomonas brevis, assembly GCF_023516505.1. NCBI lineage: Bacteria > Pseudomonadati > Pseudomonadota > Alphaproteobacteria > Sphingomonadales > Sphingomonadaceae > Sphingomonas > Sphingomonas brevis. The sequence goes on from NZ_JAMGBB010000001.1 coordinate 1,270,519, forward strand.
CCGGCCTTGAAATTATCGAGAACCAGCAGGCTGGCGACGTGGACAATTTCGAGGTTGAGCATGAGGAAACTTCGCCTCAGGTCATGCTGACTGCTCGACTGGTCTTCTGATTTCGGAAAGTGTGCTGAAATGGGTTGGGGTGCGGTCGTGAGCGGAGAAGCAAGATGAGTTCGCTTCTCCGTTCTTTCGCTACTGGCGCGGAAACTCCCCGAATCTCGGACCAGGCGGACATTGATCGCCTGTTCCGGCGCAATCGCATCCGGGTGATGCTGGCAATCACCATTGGCTACGGCCTGATTTACATGTGCCGGCTGGCGATCGGCGTGGTGAAGAAGCCGCTGATCGACCAGGGTATTTTCACTCCCACCGAGTTGGGAACGATCGGTTCGGCGCTTTTCTACACTTATGCGTTGGGCAAGCTGACCAACGGCTTCCTGGCCGACCATGCCAATGCCCGTCGCTTTCTGGCTGCGGCCTTCCTGCTTACGGCAATTTGCAACATCCTCATGGGCTTTACGACGACAGTGCTGGCGGCCTCGATTATCTGGGGATTGAACGGCTGGTTCCAAAGCTTCGGAGCGCCGGGCGGCGTAGTGGCCATGACTGCTTGGTTCTCGAACCGCGAACGGGGGCGCGCATATGGCGTGTGGAGCACGGCTCACTCCATTGGCGAAGGTCTCACCTTCCTGGTCGTTGGTGGGCTGGTTTCCTACCTTGGCTGGCAGTGGGGATATTGGGGTCCAGGCCTGATCGGGATTGTAACCGCGGTGGGCGTATTCGCGCTGATGCAGGACAGGCCGCAAACTCTCGGCCTTCCGTCGGTCAATGAATGGAAGAAAGATCAATATTCCGAGACGAGCGAGACGAGCGCGCGAAGCACGCTTGCTCTCCAATTCTCGATCCTGAAAATCCCGGCGATCTGGGTGCTCGCGCTGGCCAGCGCAACGACCTACATCACCCGTTACGGTATCAACAGCTGGGGCATCCTCTATCTGCAGGAAGCCCGTGGCTATTCGCTGACGATGGCGGGAACGCTGCTGATGATCAGTACGCTGGCCGGTATTGCCGGCGCAGTGGCGTTCGGCTTCACGTCAGACAAGCTGTTTGGCGCCAGGCGACCGCCAGCAAACTTGCTTTTCGCAATACTTGAGCTGATCGGCCTCGCGATCATTTTCTTCGGTCCGACCAATACTCCGATGCTGATTGTCGGAATGCTCCTGTTCGGCATGGGACTGACCGGCCTCGTGACGTCCCTGGGCGGCCTCTTCGGGGTCGATATTGCACCCAAGCGTGCTGCAGGAGCGGCGATGGGCGTGGTTGGAATCTTCAGCTACATCGGCGCTGCAATCCAGGAGCAGGTCTCGGGCATATTGATCGACCAGAATATGGTGATCGCCGGCGGCACTCGCATATACGATTTCGGGCCGGTGATTTGGTTCTGGATCGGCTCATCCGTCGTTTCGATGCTGCTTGCAGCAAGTCTCTGGCGGACTCGTCTCCGCGACTGATCATGATCGGAAGGGCAATCTCGATGCGTGGCTTTATGTTGGGCGCGGCCCTGTTTCTCGCTGGTTGCACAACCGTTCCGCCTAACACTGTCTCGCCTCAGGGATCGCGGCCATATGCGATGCTGTTGTTCGGTGATCATGGCTATGATCTCGACTACCTCGAGGCGGACGAGCGCAACCCGCCTTTGACACTTGAGCAGGCAATTGCGTTGGAGCGTGAAGAGTGGGCCGAGGACAAGCGGCCGCCCGCAGAGTTCGCCCCCTCAGCCATGATCAAGCTCGCCGACACTGGGGGTTACGTGGCAGCCAGCGGCATGATTCCGGTCGCAAAGGCAATGCGCAGCTATTGTCAGACCGCGCAGTGCGACTCTGCCGTCATGCTTGGCGACAACATCTACCCCAACGGACCGACCGGAGGCGCCGACGGCGTCAGCGACTCCAAGCGCTTCGACGAAATCCTGCTCAAGCCGTACAAGGATTTCGGTAGCATCGCGCCGGATTTCCGGATCTATGCGACTTTGGGAAACCACGACTGGCGGACGTCACGAGAGGCCGCGCTGGCCGAGGTCCGCTATCTGGGTAGCACCAAGCCATTTTACATGGATGGGCTCTTCTATCGGGTGAGCCCGCCGGGCCGGCCCGACGTCGAAATCTTCGTCCTGGATACTGAAGTGCTCCTGGCTGGCGAGACCGTCTATGAGGCCGAGCTGGCCGATGACGGAAGCGAACTTCCGGGTAGCTCGCTCGAAGAGCCGGAACCGTGGACCAAGCCGCAGAACGAGGGCGAGCGGAACATGGTCGCCTGGCTCGAGCAGTCGCTTCGCCAATCAACCGCGCGTTGGAAGATCGTCATGGGGCACCATCCGATCTGGTCGTCGGCAGGGAGCAAATTCCAGCAGGCACGAGTCCTTCGCAGGCTGATCCTGCCCACGATGTGTAAATATGCCGACATGTACCTGGCAGGGCATGAGCATACGCTCGAGCTGCACACCGACAGCTGCGCGAAAGCGGTACCTGGCAGCAACCTTCCGCCATTGCCGCAAATTGTGTCAGGCGCAGCAGCGAAGCAGCGGCCGGTCAACAGTGCTTTCATGGCTTACCAGGCCAGCAACAATCCCGAGCTCAAGACCAGCTACGCGAAAGGCCTTATCTGGGGCTACGTCCACCTGACGCTTGACGGCGACCAGGCTACGGCGCGCGTATTCACAACTCCGAACGATGGAAGCGGCGCCAACGTCCATGAAGCCACCGAGCATTACGCGCGGCGGACTGGAATCTTGCCGCGCTAGCCTTCTCCCGCGCCGAATGCCCGGCGAACGCTCAAAGTGAAAATCGGATCGGTGTTGATACGCCTTGTTTCGATCGATTCCAGTATATCAAACGTCCTCGGGCCTAAATATTTCTCGCGCTCGTCGGTCAGGTCCTTCCACGTGACATTCTCGATCTCGGCACGGATCCTCCACTGGCTCGTCGGGCGAAACTCGACGTGCATTGCAAGGGCAGTTCCGGTGTGTTCGCGCCGGACCTCGTCGAATCGAAATTTGCGTTCCTTCTCCGAAAGGGACGCCTCCAACCCCCAGCTCCACTTCCCGCCGGGGAGATCGTGAGTGAAGCGAAACTCGCCCTCGAATGGCTTGTCTTCCGAGATGGACCGCTTCGCGCCCGTGACCGGGTCGGTGACGCGACTCTTCAGAAAGGTAAGGTCGGCCCTGATCTCCATCCCCTTGAGTCCGATCCGGTCAAGCGGCACCGTCAGTTCGGCCCGCAAGCTGGTCCGGTTGCCCCTTCCGATATTGCCGACCGCATCGAAGAACTCTCCGCCACTTTCGACGACGACGCGGTCGATGACATCGTCGATCCTTTCGCGGCGGAGGGTAAGTGTCAGAGCGCCACTGTCCCAGAACCGCTGTTCGACCAATGCCGTAAAGGACCAGGTCGTCGGCGGTGTCAGCGATGGGGCACCCGCCACAACATCGTCGCGATCCAGCTCGACCGATGCGACAAAGTCCTCGAAGTCGAGTTGGGCCGCCTCGCGCTCCAGGGTGGCCTGGACACGCGTGCGGCGATTGTCCCACGAAACGCGGAGCCGCGGCTTCCAGAAAAGGAAATCATCATCTTGCAAGGAATCGCCGGTTGAACGGATCGCGGAATATTCGGCACGCAGGCTCGTCTCCAACGCCAGAGTCCTGCTTGCTTGCCAGTTGGCGCCGAGTACGGCTTCGGCGCGTCGTTCGCTGACATCAACGTCGGAACCGGTGATTGGTACCGGCACGCCCCCGGCCGTCAGTTTAGCATCACCGGTCAGTTTATTGAGTGCGCCTTCGATGCTTCCAAAGAAATGCGCACTGCCATGGTCTTGGCGATATTCCGCGCGAGCCAGCGTTTCGCTGCTGCGCGTGTTTTCAGAAAAAAGTTCGTCCTCTTCTGCCGCGTCGGCATCGAGCCATTCCGTCCGCTGAACCAGGATAGCTTCCAGCGTGCCCCCGCCTACCGGCCGCTCATATTGGGCGCCAACTTCCGCGCTCCAGATCCTTTCTCGCTCCGGCGCCGCAATTTCGATTCCATCTTCGGTGGAGCGAATTGTCTCTCGCGTGACGGCTCGCGACCCGCTTAAATTGGTTACGAGCTCGCCGTCGCCAAGTGTAATATTGTGCTCGGCGCTCGCTGATAATGTCCGAACATATTCCCGCTCGTCACGGCCAATGACTTCAGAGACAGCCTCGTCTGGGTCGGTTTCCACAATTGCTCCGGCACCGGAATCTTCGTCTACTTCCGTCGCTAATTCGATCGCGGTCTCCAGTCGGCTCCGGGCTCCCTCGCGCGAATATTCGATCCGGGCGTCAGGTTTGATTCCGATCTCATCAGAGGCGGTGATGCCGCCCGATGCGGCACCGGAACTGGCCGCCTGCTGTCGTCGGACAATATTGGCGACGAGGTCGAACCCGCCGGTTGCGGCACCTTTGGTTCCGCCGCGGATCAACTCGATCCGAAGGACCGAAGCGGCCGGAATGCGCTTCAGCATTTGCTCCAGGCTGTCCTGCTTTCCCGAAGGAGTCCTTCCGTCAAACAGGATATTCCCTCTTGAGCCTGTGTAGCCCCGAACGTCGTCATCCACTTCTATCAACTCGAACCCCGGCAGCTTGCGAACCATGTCGTAGGCGTCGGCGGGCTTTGAGGAGGCGAAGAAGTCGGGAGCGAAGACTTGTGTCCCGGCAGCGTCTGGGGCCTGAGCATGGACTGCGCCGCAGATTAGCAGCGACGCAACTAGCAGCTTTGTCTGGGCAATGGTGTGAAGTTTAGCCATCTACCGGGGCGATCGCGCCAACCAGCTCGGAATGAAGTTGCGGGACCGAGGCAAGCACGGTTCCGTTGTCGAGAACCAGCGGCCGGCCGAGCGTGTCGGTGACGATGCCGCCTGCCTCTTCGACGATCACCACGCCGGCGGCGATGTCCCACGCGTTTACGCTTTGCTCCCAATAGGCGTCGAACCGGCCGCAAGCGACATAGGCCATATCGACGGCGGCGGCACCGAGCCGCCGGATGCCGGACACCCGCGGTGTCAATCGCGCCATCTCGGTTGCGAATTGCTCGTGGCGAGGCTTGCTGGCGAATGGAATTCCAACGCCGAGTACCGCCTCGATCATCTTATTCCGGGAAGACACTCGGATCGGCTGGTCGTTGAGGTGCGCTCCAAGGCCGCGCTCCGCCCAGAATGTTTCTTCTAGCAGGGGAATGTGCGTAACGCCTGCGACGGCCTTTCCCTGATGAGCGAGGGCGATGTTTACGGCGAAAAGCGGCAAGCCGATAAGGAAGTTCGTCGTGCCGTCGAGCGGATCGACAATCCAGACATTGTCGGGATCCGCACCCGGAACCAGTCCGCCTTCCTCGCCAAGAAAGCCATAGTCCTGACGAAAGGACGACAGTCGCTCGCGCACAGTCTGCTCGGCGCGCAGGTCCGCCTCGCTGAACATGTCGTCGAGGCCCTGCTTATGGCGGATCTCAAGTTGCGCGATGTTGGCAAAGTCTCGCTTCAGGCCTTCACCGGCCGCGAACGCCGCTTCAAGCATTGCAGCAATGAGTGGGGAGTGATTTGCCATCGGCGCTATTTCCGAACGATCCAGTCATGGGTGGGATCATTACGGAAGATCCAGTGCCGGTCCGCCCCTGCCATCACGTTCAGATAATAGAGATCATAGCCATGGGGAGCGCCCGTCGGGTGATAACCTCGGGGAACCATGACCACGTCGCCGTCCTCAACGGCGATCGTCTCGTCGATCGACCGGTCGTCGGTATAAACGCGCTGGATTGCGAAGCCCTGCGGCGGATTGAGCCGATGATAGTAAGTTTCCTCAAGCGCGGTCTCTTCGCCATCGGTAGCGGTATCGTGCTTGTGCGGCGGATAGCTCGACCAGTGTCCGCCCGGCGTAATAACTTCGACTACAAGAAGGCTTTCGGCGGGCTCGGTTTCGGGGAGGATGTTTCGGACGAAGCGCTGATTGGTGCCTTGACCCCGCACTTCGCGACTCATTCTAGCAGGATCGATGAGCCTTGGCTCACCCCGGCCAATCCCGGGAGCCGAGCCGATCGCGAGCTCGACCGGCGTTTCGGCGGTGACCTCATATTCGATGCCCGCAGGCACGTAGACGGCCGCGGGCGGTATGTCGTCGAACACGCTGGTCCGCGTTCCGGCGCGCTCGACGGAGAGATCGCCGGCGCGAATTGAAGCTGTGCCGGCAAGGACGACAAGGCAGGCTTCCCTGTCCCGCGCACCGCCTGCATGACGTTGCCCCGGTTCGAGCTTCACGGCCTGAAATCCGACGTGCGACCAACCCGCGGACTCCGGCGTCACCTCGAGCACCGATCCGTCGGGAGCGGGCGTGTGGGGCCTGACACGAAGCGTCATTGGACCGCCTCCAGTCTTGCAAATCGGGCGTGAGTTCGAAGCGTTCCCAGTCCGATCTTTGCAAACGCTCGGGGATCAGCCAGCGCTGGATCCTGCTCCGCTTCGACGATTACCCAGCCAGAATAGCCTTTCTTCGAAAGTGCATCGAACAACGGCTGGAAATCGAGATCGCCGTCCCCCGGAACCGTGAACATTCCCTGGAGCACGCCATCCAGGAAGCTGCTGCCACCACCCAATATGGTTTCAAAGACGCGACGGCGAACGTCCTTGCAATGCACATGCGCAACGCGCTGCGAGTAGCGGTTTAGAATCGAGACAGCATCAATTCCGCCAAGAGAGGCGTGGCCGGTGTCGAGTGTCAGGCCGACGGCATCACCCGTAACTTGCAGGAAGCGATCCAGCTCCTCCCCACTCTCGACCACCGTTCCGAGATGGTGGTGATAGGCCAGCCGCAATCCTTCGCTCTCAATGAAATCGGCGACCTTGGTCATCCGCTCGCCGAACGCATTCCATTCGTCGTCGTTCAGATCCGGAGATTGGTTGAGCGCGCGACTGCGGTCCCCGTGAATTGCATTGCTGGTTTCGGCGATGATGAACACCTTGCTGCCCATCGCCTGGAGCAGTTCAAGGTGACGACGCAGCTTTTCGATTTCGGCATCGGCGCCCTGCACTAGGAGGTTGGAGCTATACCAGCCGCCAACGAGTGCGAGCCCATAGCGGCCGAGCAGCGCCTGAAGTTCTGCAGGGTCGCGCGGAAATTTGCCGCCCAGCTCTACGCCCGCGAAACCAACCTCCTGAACATCGCGGAGTACGCTTTCCAGCGGCGTATCCCCGCCCAGCTCAGGCATGTCGTCGTTAATCCAGGCAATCGGGCTAACGCCAAAGCGGATGGTCACCGCCGTACCTTTCCAATCTGATCATCATAGGATTTGCGAGCCTCTGCCACGTTCTTGCGCTTGGAGACTTCGGCGATCGCGACATCCCACCACGCGCCGCCGGCGTCGGTGCTCCGTTCCGGATCGGTGTCGATCACGACCACATAGGTCTGGTCGGCGGCCAAGGCGCGGCCAAGCGCCGCTTCAAGCTCGGCGATGGAGCTTGCCTTCACCGCAGTTGCTCCCAACGCCTTGGCATGGGCGACAAAGTCGATCCGTGACGTAGCGGGCAAGAGATTGTTGAACCGCTCGCCAGCTGTAGCCTGTTGCAAACGATTGATGCACCCGAAACCGTGATTGTCGAGCAGGACGATGATGAGCTTTGCGCCGATCATGACCGAGGTCGCGATCTCGGAATTGAGCATCAGGTAGCTACCGTCGCCCAGCATGACGACGACTTCGCGATCCAGCGCGGCGAGCTTTACTCCGAGGCCACCGGCAATTTCGTAACCCATGCAGGAATAGCCATATTCGAGGTGGTAGCCGTCGCTGGTTCTGGACCGCCAAAGCTTGTGCAGCTCGCCCGGAAGGCCGCCCGCAGCTCCGACGACGATGGCGTTTTCCGGAACCGTTCGCCAAACGGCACCGATCACCTGGGCATCAGAAGGCAGTTCTTCGTTCCCGGCGGCTGTTACCGTTTCCCAGGATGCGTTCCAGGCTGCGACGGCACCAGTGTAGCGATTTCGATCTTTTGGCCGCCACTCCCCGAGCTCATCCGCCAAGGCATCGAGCACCAGCTTGGCGTCAGCCACCAGCGCGAATGCACCGCGCTTGTGCGCGTCGTGAGGGGAAACATTGACCTGAACAAAGGTCGCCCGAGGGTTCTCGAAAAGTGCCCAGGACCCGGTCGTAAAATCCTGCAGGCGCGTGCCGATCCCGATGACCAGGTCTGCTTCAGCAGCTGCTGAGTTTGCGGCGCTGGAGCCCGTGACGCCGATGCTTCCTAGTGACTGCGGATGATCCCACGGCAAGCTGCCCTTACCGGCCTGGGTTTCGGCAACGGACATGCCGAACGCCGATGCAAAACTCGCCAATTCGTCCGAAGCGATGGAATAATGGACACCGCCACCGGCAATCAGGAGCGGTCTCGCGGACTGCCGGATGGCTTCCGCCAGACGCCTGATGTCCTGACGCTCCGGCGCGGCTCGGCGAACGCGCCAGACGCGTCTTTGGAAGAAGCTGTCAGGATAGTCGAAGGCCTCGGCCTGCACGTCCTGGCAAAAGGCAAGGGTCGCTGGACCGCAGGTCACCGGGTCCAACATGGTTGCGAGAGCACGCGGAAGAGAATCGAGCAGTTGCTCCGGCCTTACGATCCTGTCGAAATAGCGCGAAACGGGGCGGAAGCTGTCATTAGCCGACACTGTGCCGTCGCCGAAATCCTCGACTTGCTGAAGCACGGGGTCAGGCCGGCGGCTGGCATAGACATCTCCCGGCAGGAACAGGACGGGCAGCCGGTTCACATGAGCGAGCGCAGCGGCCGTGACCATGTTGGTCGCGCCCGGTCCGATCGACGACGTGCAAACCATCGCCCGTTGCCGCCGCATCTGCTTGGCGTAGGCAATCGCCGCATGGGCCATCGCCTGCTCATTATGGGCCCGGTAGGTCGGGAGCAGGTCCTGGACGTCGGTCAGTGCCTCACCCAGACCGGCAACGTTCCCATGCCCGAAGATCGCCCAGACGCCGGCAAAATAGGGAACTTCCGTCCCTTCGAATTCAATATACTGGTTGGCCAGGTAACGAACGCACGCTTGAGCTGCCGTAAGCCGGATCGTGCTCATAGAGCAGCTCCGCACTCTGCTCGTGCCGAGCGCCAACCCTCTACAAGTGCGGAAAGCCTCGATGCCATCATATCTGTTGCTTCGTCGTCGCCGATCCGGTCGGAGAGCCAGTCGGTCGCAACGTCGTGGAATATGGAACGGCCGACTGCAAACCCTTTGATCAACGGGAACTGTGCGGCAGTTTTGAACGACGCGATAAGGTCAGGAATTGGGGCAGACAGCCCCAACATCAGGATACCCCGGCAAAGCGGATCGCGCTTCTGAATGACGTCGACGATGTTCGCCCACGCAGCTTGATCGCTGGACGGCTCCAGCTTCCACCAGTCCGGATGGATACCCAGATCGTAGAGCCGATCCAATGCGCGCGCCGTGGTTTCCTCGTCGACCGTCAAATCAGCAGGAGGAATGATCTCCAGAAGCAGCTCATGTCCGGTCTGACGGCACGCCGCGAAGAGGCGAAGCAATTGGCGTTCCTGCCGCTCCCTCAGTTCCGGGGGATCGTCAGGATGATAATGTGCCAGACATTTGACGACGTGAGTTACCGGCCAACCTGTAAGCTCAATCCCAACGTCTTCGTTTCCTTGGAATTCGACTGGCCGTGATCTCGGCGTTTCGATGGGCCGGCCGATCCAATAGTTGCGGTCCGCGAGTTTCGTAAGCGCCTCAAATCCGAAGCGATCGTCAATAAGCATTCCGAAACCGCTATCGCTGGCCGCGATGCGATCGAGCGCATCGAGCCCCAGCAGCTTGAACTGGCTGACGCGGGCTTGGGAACAGCCTAGCTCTTGGATCAGCTCATCGAACTGGCTGCGATGATCGATCGCGAGGACCGACAGTTCTGGATATTCGGTCCGCCTCGTCGTCGCCCAGTGCAATTGCTCGAGGTCATGATCTTCACGGAGCCGGAATGGGAGATCGAACCGGCTTAAGAAGCTCTCGAGTTCGATGCTCGTTGGCATCGCCGGGGCGCAGCCGTGCCGAGAAACGACAATTGCGCCACACGCATTGGCGAGGCGGCAGCACTGTCCGACGTCCTGGCCTCTGAGCCATCCGGACAGGAATCCGGCCATGAATGCGTCGCCGGCACCAAGAACGTTGAAGACCTCAACGGGGAAGCCCGGCACCAACAGTCCGTCTTCGACCTCCGTCGGAATTTCTCCCGGGAAGGCAGCACAGCCTTCGGCTCCGAGCTTGCAAACCAACAGGGCTTCGGTGTGCCGCCGTACCGCCCGGATTGCGCTGATCGTATCGTCATGGCCACCAAGGATGCGCATTTCCTCTTCGGTACCGACGATCAGGTCGCAATCGGGCAGGATGGACTGCAGTCGCTCCGACACTTCCGCTGACGCGACATAGCGGTTTTCACCAAAATCTCTTCCTGTAAGGCCCCAAAGCACCGGCCTATAGTCGACATCGAAGACGACCTTCCCACCGCTTGACTTGGTCAATTCGATCGCTCTGCGAGATGCGTCGTAAACGGAAGGCGTCGAAAGGTGGGTCCCGTTTACGAGTACCGCCTTGGACGAACCGATAAACTCCTCGTCGATGTCACTCGTATCGAGCGCCATGTCCGCGCAATTTTCCCGGTAGAAGACAAGCGGAAATTGCTCGCGGTCGCGAATGCCCAAAATGACCAGTGCAGTCAGTCGTTCGGGGTCGGACTTGGCCCACCCTGTCTCAACGCCCTCGCGCTCGAGCTGCTCGGTAATGAAGCGGCCCATATGGTCTGCGCCGACACGGGTTATGAGTGCAGTCTTGAGTCCAAGTCGCGCAAGGCCGATTGCCGTATTGGTCGGGCTTCCACCGACCGATTTGGCAAACGAGCCCATGTCTTCAAGCCGTCCTCCGACTTGCTGGCCGTATAGGTCGACGCTCGACCGACCAATGGCAACCAGGTCCAATGATTTGGTCAAAGCTGTCAGCCGCCCCCAATTGCTCCTTTGAAACAACTATTCCAAGATTAGAAATTCCGCAACGAGCATTTCACTTCTTGCGGACGGGCCGGCGATTGCTTTCGGCATCGAACGCGAAGCCAATCACAACGGCCTGCGCCAGGCACATGGAAGCTGCAAGAGAGCGAAAGCTTCGGACTTCGGAATCGTGCACCTGGAGAGCGATATTCGCCGACTTGGCGACAGGGCTTACCCGGCTATCGCTGATCGACAAAATCTTGGCCCCATTGCGAGCAGCGATTTCGGTCAACTCGACCGTCTCGGGTGCATAGGGGTGGAAGCTGACAGCAATCAGCAGGTCCTTATTGTCGATCGAGTTGGCCTGCGGCCGGGCCAAGCCGCCGACGCCGTCGATAAACTGGACATGCTTGCCGAGCTGCTGGAGCGAATAGGCCAAATAGGCGGAGATCGGAAAGGCGCGCCGAAATCCTGCAACATGCACCACGGCTGCATTGGCAATGAGGTCGACTGCGCCGCGCATTTCCTGTTCACTGACAGTTTCGCTCAGGTTCTGCAGTGCAAGAATATTTCCCTCGACGAACTCGGTGAGCAGACCTTCGCCCGCGGCGGTACGGCTTACAGATTCACTGAATCGCCGCACGCGCTCGCCATAGCCAATGGAGTTGTTGGCGGACAGCAGGCCATCCCGGAACAGCCGTTGCATCTGGCTTGCACCGGAAAAGCCGAATGCCTGGGCGAAACGGACGATCGCCGACGGCTGTACGCCGCAGCGCTCCGAGATCACCGCCAGCGTCTCGAGGGCCAGCTCATTTGGCTCGTCCAGCACATAGCGCGCGACCTGTTTCAGGCGCTTGCTTAGGCCGTCATAGTCTTGCAGCAGAAGAGTTCGGAACTCCTCTGCGGTGGCCGGCGGCTTGCGGATCTTGCTTCCCATATTCCCTCGCTCGAGTTCTGGAATATTCATTCTCATCGTGGAAATCAAAAGCCATTTACGGCAATTCCAAATTCGCTAATTAAGGGAACAATCGTTCCAATCCGGGGCTGGGGTCAATGAAAGTTCATAATGTGGCATTGGTGGGGGCCGGGCGGATGGGCGAATTGCACGCCCGGAACGCCGCCTCCAATCCACGTTTCCGGCTGGCTGCTATCGCCGATCACAATGAACAATTGGCATCAAGCGTCGCGCGCGAAACGGCCTCGGCAGCGGCGAGCTACGGCGAAATCTTGGGTGACCCAAACATCGACGCCGTGATGGTGGCCAGTTCGACCAGCTCGCACCTCGAGAATGTCCTTGCCGCCCTCGGGGCCGGTAAAAGCGTCTTTTGTGAGAAGCCGTTGTCCCTTGATGCCGCCGCGCTCGCTGACGCCCTGCCTGGGATCGAGGCATCGTCCAAGCCGGTCTTCATCGCATTTAACCGCCGCTTCGATCCGCACTTGCGGGACTTGAAGAGTCGGCTGGACGGTGGGTTGATCGGTTCGCTGGAGACCATTCACATCATCAATCATGATCCGGCGTTACCGCGCCTGGATTTCATTCCGCGAAGTGGCGGACTGTTCAAGGACTTCACGATCCACGACTTCGACACAGCAAGGTGGCTGATAGGAGAGGAGTTCGTCGAGCTTTTTGCGGTTGGCGCCTGCTTGATCGACCAGGAAATCGCCGCGCTTGGTGACATCGATACGGCGAAACTCATTTTGAAAAGCGCGGGCGGGACGCTCTGCTTGATCAGCAATAGCCGGCGGACCGGCTACGGATATGACCAGAGGGTCGAGTTGTTCGGGTCCAAGGGAGCCCTGCGCGTCGATAACTTGCCGGGTACGACCGTTTCCAAGCTCGATGAGGCGGGCGGAAACGGGGCGTCGTTCCCATTTTCTTTCGCGGAGCGATATGCCGAGGCTTATCGGGCGGAGCTGGACCATTTTGCTGACGTGCTCGACGGCAACGCAGCGCCTTCGACTGGCCCGCATGACACGCTTCGGGCGCTCCGGCTGGCGGACGCCGCAGAACGATCATTCAAAAGCGGGACGCGCATCAGGCTCGAAGGGGTAATGGGCGATGCATAATATCGCAGTGATCGGTGCCGGCCGGATCGGCCGCATTCATGCCGGCAACGCCAACTCCGATCCGAGGATCGTGCTCAAATATATTGTCGATCCCGAAGTGAGCGCCGCCGAACAACTGGCGGCCGCCACCGGGGCCGGCGTTGCGAAACTGGCTGACGTACTCGTGGATTCGTCAGTGAAAGGCATTGTCGTCGCCAGCTCAACGGATACGCACCTCGAATTCAGCATGGCCGCGATTAAAGCCGGAAAGGCCGTCTTCTGCGAAAAGCCGCTCGATCTCGATCTCCAGAAGGCTCGTGCTGCGGCGTCATCGTTCGGCGCTGACTCCGCTCGGCTGTTCCTCGGCTTCAACCGCCGATTTGATTCCAATTTTCAAGAATTGCACGAGCTAATTGGCTCGGGCCAGATGGGGGCACTCGAAACGCTTCACATCATCAGTCACGATCCCTCGCCGCCGCCGATTGACTATGTCCGCATCTCTGGCGGCATGTTCAAGGACATGACCATCCATGATTTCGACATGGCTCGGTGGATGCTTGGCGAGGACCCGGTTGAAGTCTATGCCGCCGCCACTTCCGTAGTGGATCCAGCGATCGGTGAGGCAGGCGATGTCGACACGGCGAAGCTCCTGCTTCGCACCGGCAGCGGCAAGATCTGTGTCATCAGCAACAGCCGCCGCAGCGGATATGGCTACGATCAGCGGATCGAAGCCTTCTGCGCCAAGGGGCTGCTTCGTGCAGGCAATGTCTATTCGTCCACAGTCGAAGCCTGGAGCGAGGGCGGCTCGCAGAGCGCCGCACTTCAAAATTTCTTCCTCGACCGCTATGCCGGAGCCTACCGCTCGGAGATGACCCACTTCGCCGATATTTTGGACGGGGCTCAACCGCTCGTTGGCTATCATGACGGGATAGCAGCGCTCGCCATCGCCGAGGCTGCACTGGAGAGCCATTTGCGATCCGAGGCTGTTCCGATCTGCTATTGATCGAACAGCCCAGCGAGCAACTAGGCCGGAACGGCCCCGCCCATAAGTGACTGCAGCTCATCAGCCGTAGCCTCGGCATTGGTCCGAAAACCAAGCGTCCGACCCCTGTTGAGAACGGTGAAGCGGTCGCCGACCTGAAGCGCGTGACGAACATTATGGGTGATAAAGATTACCCCCAGACCACGCGATCTAACTTCGCCGATACATTGGAGGACCATCGCCGTTTGCGTCACGCCTAGCGCCGACGTCGGCTCGTCGAGGATCAGGACCTTAGCGCCGAAATAGACGGCCCGGGAGATGGCAACACATTGCCGTTCGCCGCCCGATAGCGTTCCCACCGGCTGTCGAGGATCGCGCAGCATGATACCCATCTTGCTCATTTCATCCCGAGTAACAGATTCGGCTTGCTCGGCATCGAACATGCGGATGGGGCCGAGACGCTTTATCGGCTCTCGCCCTAGAAAAAAGTTGCGGGCCACCGACATGAGCGGGATCATCGCCAGGTCCTGGAAGACGGTCGCAATTCCGCGATCCAACGCCTCGCGCGGACTGTCGAATACGGCAGGCTCGCCATCGACGAATAATGCCCCCTGCGATGGCTGATGGACGCCTGACAGGATTTTGATCAGCGTCGATTTTCCGGCGCCATTGTCGCCCAGCAGGCAGTGGACCTCACTTGGCATGACATCGAATGACACGTCGGAAAGCGCGACGACCGACCCGAAGCTCTTGCCGACATTGCGGACTGCAAGCAGCGATCCAGCGCTCATGCTTTTTCCCCGGCTACCCGCTTGCGAACGAAGTTGTTGAACAGCACTGCCATCAACAGCATCGCGCCGAGGAAGACCTGGTACCAATCCTGGTCGATGCGCGTGTAGGTCAGGCCGATCACGACCAGTCCGAAGATAATCGAGCCGAAAAAGGCCCCGATCACGGAGCCAAATCCACCCGTCAACAAACATCCGCCGATGACAGCAGCGATGATCGCTTCAAACTCCTTCTGAAAGCCCCGCCGCGCATCAGTCGATCCGGAATCGAGCACGGTAAGGATCGCCACCAGCGCTGCGCAACAGGCGGTTACGATGAACAAGATGGCTTTGACGTCCGCGACGGGGACGCCGGAGTTGCGGGCAGCATTCGCATCGCCGCCGGATGCAAGGATCCAGTTCCCGAAGCGGGTTTGGGCAAGGATGAAGGCGGCCACTGCCGTAACGGCCGCGAACCACAATAGTTCGACCGGAACTCCGTAGACGTCGCCCGAAAACAGCGGAAGGAGCCCGCTGTCGGCGACGGATTCCCGCACACCCCGTAGCTGCGTCGAGCCCCCTGTTGCCCATTTCAGCCCGACTAGGCTCATCCCCCGAAGGATGAACAACAATGCCAGGGTAACGATGAAGGAGGGCAGACCAGTCTTTAGGACGATCTGCGCGTTGAGTGCTCCGATGGAGATGGCAAAGGCAAAGGTGATCAGAATCGCAACAGCGAGCGGTGCCTGCCAAACGACCAAGATGGCCCCGAAAACGAGGCCAGCGAAGGCGACCATCGAGCCGATCGATAGGTCGAATTCTCCCGCGATCATCAGAAGCGCGGCGCCGACTGCGAGGATACCTAGCTGGGCCGCCGGGCTCATGACATTGATGAAGCCCGCTACGGTAAACATTGCCGGGTCTGCCGTGAACAGAAAGTAAAGGAGGACGACGAGCAGACCGCCAACGGCGCCCAGCTCAGGCCTTTTTGCAATCTCTAGAAAATGGGAGCGCGATCGACCTAGAGCTGGGGTCTCGGGCTCTGCTGCGCCTACCATCAGCGAATCGCCTTTTTGGACAGCTCGAGAACCTTGGCGGCCTCTGCCCGAGTTACGAAGCGGGGGCCGCTCTCGATCAGAGCGTTCGCCGGAATCAGGCCGTAGCGAATCTGGTTCGTGACAAATACGGTCCCTAGATAGCCCTGCAGGAATGCTTGCGGATCGACTGCGAAAGAGGCTTCGCCACGGCTAAGCGCTTCCAGGAATCCGGGCGAGAGGTCGAATGATGCGACCATCATGGGGCGCCCCGCCTCGCGCGCTGCCTCAACCGCAGGATCCCCCGCGAGCGGGGCGCTAAGCGTGACGAGGGCGTCGATCGCGCGATCGCCGGCAAGCGCCGCCGCGATTTTCGACTTTATCTCCTGATAGTCATTGGACGTCGGCAGGACGACCGACGGGCCTTCGAAGCCATCGTCGAGTCCTTTGCAACGGGCGTCCAAAGCTGTGTTGCCAACCTCATGATTGACGCAGGCGACCTTTTTGGCTCCCGATTGTCTCAGCCTTTCGCCAACGCGTTTCCCGGTTTGATATTCGTCTTGGCCAACATGAATCATCGAACCAAGTCCGCTCGCGACGTCGGACCCCGAATTGATTGAAACGACTGGAATGCCCGCTCGCACAGCAGCCTGGATTGAGGGGCCAAGTGCCTCGGCATCAGGGATAGTCACAATCATGCCTGCCGGTCGCTGATTGGTTGCCGAGGCGATGAGCTCTGCCATGCGGATCATGTCGAACGTTTCGGGAGCCCGATATTCCAGTCTGACTCCCAGTTGCCGAGCCGCTTCGAGGGCTCCGTTGCGAACGATATTCCAATAGGGATCGGCGGCTTGGCCGTGGGAAATCATGACGATCCGTTCGCCACCGCTAGATCGGGTAACGCCTCTACTCGACGAAACAGCCCTTTCGAAGAGGGAGGCTCCGATCACGACACCAACAATCAACGCGACGCACGACGCCCAGAGAACCTTGAGCTTGGCAGACATTCTCGTTTCCCCTCGGCCGCTACGCGTTCCTGTCGCTCGTAGTCGAAGGTGCCCGCTATGGCTTGGGTCGGCAAGGGGATCGAAGGATTCGGGCGCCGCAGCTAATGACCGCAATGGGTCGAAAGCTGCCATTAGCGAGAGCAACGGCCGACAGAAGCTGGGCGGGGCGAACCGCGCCTCAGCTTCATACCTGGCCAGCCCGATCAGTTCGTCGGAAATCCACGCCGCTTGAGCAGCGCGGTGACGTCCGGGTCGCGGCCGCGGAACTTGCGGTACGCCTCGGCCCGGTCGGTCTCGTTGCCGGTCGACAGCAAGTTGATGCGGAAGCTGTCAGCGATCTTGCGGTTGAACGGATCGCCCGATTCCTCGAACGCCGCCCAGGTGTCCGCGTCCATCGTCTCCGACCACAGATAGCTGTAATAGCCCGCCGAATAGCTGTCCGACGAGAATAGGTGACCGAACTGCGGCAGTCGGTGACGCATCACCGTCTCCTTCGGCATTCCAAGCTCCGCCAGCGTCTTCTTTTCGAACGCATCGGGATCGACCACTCCGGTCGGGTCCAGGTGCAGCTTCATGTCGACCAGCGCCGAGGACAGGTATTGGACTGTGTCATAGCCCTGGTTGAAAGTGTTGGCCTTGTTGATCTTGTCGACCAGCGCGGCAGGCATCGGCTCGCCGGTCTTATAGTGGCGGGCAAACTTCTCGAGCACCGGCCGGGTCAGCAGCCAATTCTCGTTCACCTGGCTCGGATATTCCACAAAGTCGCGCTGCGAGCCGCCGAGCGACGGATATTTCACGTCGACCAGCAGATAGTGGATCGCGTGGCCGAACTCATGGAACATGGTCTCGGCATCGTCGAGGCTGAGCAGCACCGGCTTGCCGGCCTCGGGCTTGGTGAAATTATTATTGTTCGACGCGAGCACGATGTTGTCGTTGGTGAGCCGCGCCCGGGCCTTGTAGGTATTCATCCAGGCGCCCGAACGCTTGCCCTCGCGGGCGTAGGTGTCGAGGTACCAAAGGCCGACTACCTCGCCGGTCTTCTTGTTGGTCACCTCGAAAGTGCGGACATCGGGATTGAAGGTCGGGACCTTGCCGGTGTTTTCCTCGAAGTGCAGGTCGTAAAGCTGCTCGGCCGCCCAGTGCATGCCCTTGAGCAGGTTGGACTGCTCGAAATAAGGCTTAATCTCGTCCTCGCTGAGGTCGTATTTCGCCTTCCTGACCTTCTCCTGGTAATAGCGATAGTCCCACGGCTCGACGGTCGTGACGCCATCCTTGGCCGCGAACGGCTGCATGTCGGCGACCTCTTCATGAACCCGCGCCACGGCCGGCTTCCACACCCGCATCATCAGGTCCATCGCCCGCGCCGGGGTCTTGGCCATCGTGTCCTGCATCCGCCATTCGGCATGGTTGGCATAGCCGAGCAGCTTGGCGCGGTCGGCGCGCAGCTTCACGATCTTGGCGATGATCGCATTATTGTCGTTGGCATCGCCGTTGTCGCCGCGATTGACGAACGCCCGCCACACCTTCTCGCGAAGCGCGCGGTTGCTGGCTGAACTCAGCACCGGATCGACCGCCGAACGGGTGTTGCGGATTGCGTAGGTCCCGGCCGGAAGGCCCTTGGCCTTGGCAACCGCGGCGGCTGCATCCTTCACGTCCGGTGTGACGCCGGCCATGTCGGCCTCGCTTGCCTGGATGAAGGTCGCTTCGTCGGCGAGGAGATGCGAGTTGAACTCGGAAAAGGCGGTCGCCAGCTCCTGGTTGTAGCCGGACAGCTGGGCCTTCTGCGCCTCGTCGAGCTTGGCGCCACGCCGCACGAAGCCTTCATAAGTGCGGGTCAGCAGGCGCATTTGCTTGGCATCCAGGCCGAGGCTATCGCGCCGGTCGTAAAGATTTGAAATCCTTGCGAAAAGCTTGCCGTTGAGATTGATCTTGTCATAGGCGGCCGAAAATTTCGGCGCCCATTCCTTGTCGAGCTCCTGATAAGCCGGGGTCGACATATTATCGGTCATCACACCGAACAGCGCCTGGACCCGGTCGAGCGTCCGGCCGGTCTTCTCGCTTGCCTCGATCGTGTTGGCGAAGGTCGGCGCTTCGGGGTTGTTGGCGATCGCATCGGTCTCGGCCAGCAGCTGAGCAATTCCCGTCTCGAACGCTTGCGGAAACAGCTCCGGCTTGACCTGGTCCCACGGCGGCACGCCGTCATAGGGTCCGGTCCAATCCTTGAGCAGCACGTTATTGGAAACCGTTGCGGTTGCGGCTGCGTCGCTCGTCGCCGCGGTAGCAGGCACGGCTGCACACAGCGCGATTGCGGCCGCGCCGCCCAGTAGCATGAACTTCAAGACACCCTCCCAAATCAAAGATTTGTCCGCGCCCTAGCGGCCAAGCCCTGAACCCGCGGCAACCATTTCGACAAGCGGCGGACAGGGTCGATGAAATGAGTTAGCCGAGGATGCTGCTTGCCAGCAACAACAGCAGCTTGACGTCGATCGCGACGCCTTCGGCCCGCTTGGCTTCAACAAAGGCCGGGATATCGGCCCGCGGCACCAGGTGGACCTCGATCTGCTCATGTTCGGTGCCACCGCCCTCGCCGATACGCCTGAGGCCATGTGCCGTCACGAGCGTAAAGCCTTCGGCGACCATGCCGGGCGAGCTGTAGAATTGACCGATCACCTCGATCCGCTCGGCGGTGAAGCCGGTTTCCTCTTCCAGCTCCTTGACGGCCGTTCCTTCGACCGTGGCGTTGGGGTCCTCGTCGCCGACCAGGCCGGCGGGAAGCTCCAGACATTTGCGATTGCCCAGCGGCACCCGCACCTGTTCGATCAGCACCACATTGCCATCATGTTCCGCCAGGATGACGACGGCATGCACTCCGCCACAGCGCTCGACATATTCCCATGTCCCGTCGCGGACGATGCGGATGTACTTGCCCTGCCACTCGACCAATCCGCTCATAGCTGGATAAGCTTGTCGGGAATTTCATTGGTGTCGGTACTGCTCTTGGGGAAATGCTCGGCCAGTACGTCGCCGATCCGCTCCACCGCGGCGACAATGCCGTCGCCGGGCCGCCCTGCCTTCACATCGGTGATCAGCGCGGCCATCGCTTCGCCCCAGGTTTCGGGCGTGGTCACCGCGGTTATCGCTTCGTCGCCGATGATCTCGGCGCGGTGCTCGCCCATCGACAGGTAAATGAGAATTCCGGTGCGGCCGATGGTCCGCCGCTCGCCGCCGGTTTTGAACAGCATGACCGCACGTCGCCGCACGCGCCGCGTCTTGGTCGAGCCCGGGGTCAGCAACAGCCGAAGCGGCATCCACTTCATGAGGAACAGCGCAACCAGGAATTTGAACAGGGCGAATCCGAGCAAAAGCGTCAGCAGCTCGCGCTGGCTTGGTTCGGCGGTCCAGCCCATGAGCCGAGTCCACCAGGCTTCGAGCTGGTGCGGCCAGGCCGCAAAGAAGCCCAGCACCAGGAACAGCACCAGCACCGCATAGTGCAGACCGACATCGTGATAGGAATCGGATTGATCGGCGGCGATGGCGATGATTTCGCCGTCGCTCTTGGCCTCCGCAGCGGCAATGGCTTTGCTGACGCGCGCGTGATCCTCGGCCGACAGTTTCAGCATCACCATCCCCCCGAAGCGCCGCCGCCACCGAACGAGCCGCCGCCGCCTGAGAAGCCTCCGCCTCCGCCGCCACCGCCCCAGCCGCCGCCGCCGCCGCCCCAGCCGCCGCGCGAGCCGCGGCTGAGTTCGTTGAGGCCCCACAGGATGACCCAGGGGCTGATTCCTTCGCGGCGACGATAGCGACGTCCGCCGGCCCGCCTGGCGATCGATCCGATGATGACGAAGAATATGACGACGATGAACAGCACCGGGAATGGATTGACGCTCCTGTCGCTACGCTTTGCCTCCTGAGCGCCGACCTCCTGTGCCCGCTTGGCTGCTTCGGCCGCAGGCAGCTCCATCGTCTCGATGATCCGGTCGGCGCCGGCGGTGATCCCGCCGCCGAAGTCGCCCTCCTTGAAGCGCGGCACGATGCTCTCGCGAATGATCACGCTCGACACTGCGTCGGTCAGGAACACGCGCGCGCCATAGCCCGTCTCGATGCGGACCTTTCGCTCCTTGGGTGCGACCAGCAGGATGACGCCGTCATCCTTCTGCTCATTGCCGATGCCCCAGGCGCGGCCGAGCCGATAGCCATAATCCTCGATCGTCCGGCCCTCCAGGCTGTTGACCGTCGCGACGACGAACTGACGTCCGGTCCGCTGCTCCAGCGCTTCGGATTTCGAACCAATATCAACGACCTGTGCCGGGGTCAGCAGCCCGGCCTGGTCGACCACCCGGCCGGTCAGCTTGGGAAAGGTCTGCGCATAGGCCGCAGCGGAAATGAATAGCAGCAGAGCTGCCATCAAGACCCACTTCGTCATTCCCGCGAAAGCGGGAACCCAGCCCGGCGAATGCCTCCGGGTCCCCGCTTTCGCGGGAATGACGAGTGAGGAGTTCATCGGTCTTGCCTAGCCCGCGGTGTTGAAGTCGACCTTGGGCGCTTCCTGCGCGCCCGACGCCGCCTCGAAGGGGACCTTCGGCTTGGCGCCGTAGAAGATCTTGGCGCCGATCGCGTCGGGGAAGGTACGAATGCGGGTGTTATAGGCCTGCACTGATTCATTGTAGTCGCGCCGCGCGACCAGGATCGAATTCTCGGTCCCCTCGATCTGGCTTTGCAGCGTCAGGAAATTCTGGTTGGACTTGAGGTCGGGATAAGCTTCCTGCAGCCGCTGGAGCGGAATGATCGCCTGGCTCAGGCGGCTCTGCGCGTCATTGAACGCGCGGACCTTGGCCGGATCATCCAGGTCCTCGGCACTCAGCGTAACCTTGCCGGCATCGGCCCGTGCCTGCGTCACCGCGATCAACACGCTGCTTTCCTGCTTGGCATAGCCCTTCACCGTCTCGACCAAATTGGGAACCAGGTCGGAGCGGCGCTGATACTCGCTCTGCAGATTACCCCACTTTGCATTCACATTCTCCTCGGCCGTCGGAACCGAGTTAAGGCCGCAGCCGGCGAGGCTGAGAGCGGCCAGCGGAGCAAGCAGTTTCAGTCGGCGTACCAGATTCATCGTTCCACACCCCTTCGTTGCGTAACCGGAAAAGTAGAGGGCCGCGCGCAAAATTCAATCGGCTGTTTTAGCATGGCAACACACATTGGCCCGGATCGCTTTCCTTTCGGCCCGCGTTCGTTAGTCTCGCAGTCGCGACGCACCAGAGGGGAAACGCCATGCTGTCGGAATTCAAAGCCTTCATCGCCAAGGGAAATGTCCTCGACCTCGCGGTTGCCGTGATCATCGGCGCCGCATTCGGAACCATCGCCACCAGCCTCACCGGCGACATCATCATGCCGATCGTCGGCGCGCTCTTCGGTGGGCTCGACTTCAGCAGCCACTTTGTCGTGCTTGGCGCTATTCCCGATACTTTCGCAGGCAATCCAGCGAGTTACGCGGAGTTGAAGGCTGCCGGCGTCCCGGTGCTCGGCTGGGGACAGTTCGTCACCGTGCTGATTAACTTCATCATCCTGGCGTTCATCATCTTTCTGCTTGTCCGCAGCGCCAACAAGGCGGTGAAGAAGGGCGAGGATGCGCCCGCCGGGCCAAGCGAAGTCGACCTCCTCACCGAAATCCGGGACGAGCTTAGAAAGCGCTAGAGCTTAACCAGCATCTCGGGGATCTTGGTCGATCCCGGACCGACGTCCCAATGGACCTGGCGGCCGGACGAACCCGCTACCGGGCCGTCCTCGCTGTTGTTGGTCAGTATCTCTCCGTCGGTAGTGACGGTGAAGCGCCCCTCGGCCCGTGAAACCGGTCCGTCGCTGCCCTTGTCGGGCAAGCCGAGCATCTTGGCCCGGGCACTGAACGGGCCAGAGCCGCCGGTCAGCGCCGGCGCCGTGACCATCACCGAACCATCGGTACGGCGGCGCAGCGTGATGAACGGGATAATGAGGTCGGTGTCGGGCATTAGCGGAAAGGCATAGTCCTGCGTCAGCCGCCCCTCGACATGATAGTCGACGTCGAAGACGCCCTTTCCCTTGTATGTGACTGACCGCCAGCCCTGATATTTCATAAGATTGGCGGCGAAGCGGCGGTTCGAGGCGTCGTCCAATCCGGTCAGGCCAAACATCTTGGCCATATTCTCGGCTTCCTGGCGTTGCTCGGCCAGCTTCTCAGCTGCCCTTTTCTCATAGTCGGATTTCAGCTTGGCGATTTCGGCGGGGCTGCAGTTGCGCTGTTCGTCGGTCGATCCCTCGTCGGCATTGTCCTGGGACTGTTCCAGCGTGACCGAAACGACGCCGCCATCGGCCTTGGCCGACCCGTCCGCGAAACATTGCGCCAATTCATCGCTCCACGGCGCCGGATGCGTCCTGTCGTCCGGAATCTGCAAGACCACCTCGCCCTTGTAGTCGAGGACGAATCCGCCCGACTTGTTGAGTGCCAGGTTTGACGAAAACTTGCCCGGCCCCCAGAGGCATCCGCAGAGCAGCAATGGCGCGGCCGCAGCCGCGAACATTTTCCCCCAATAGCGCATCCCGTACCCCTTTCGGCGTGAACCCTATTTCGGGCGGCCGCTGAAACCAGCTTCCTTTCGCAATTCGTCGCCGTCCAGCAGTGCGCCGTCAAGCACGACCTTGTCGACGTGCCTTAGGTCGCCGATGTTCGCCTCCGGGTCGCCGTCGACCAGCAGCAGGTCGGCTTCCTTGCCGACCGCGATCGAACCGGTACGCTTGTCGGCCTTGACGTTGCGAGCAGCGTCAATGGTGGCAGTCGCCAATGCTTCCGCGGGCGTCATTCCACCCGCCACGTAAAGCTCGAGCTCGCGAACCAGCTCCGTGCCCTGCCCATCGGTCCCGGCGACGATCGGAACGCCGGCCTTACGCATGACCGCGACATATTCCAGCATATGCTTGACGCTGGCGCGCGCTTCGTCGCGCGTCGTTCCTTCAGGCAGGGGGATCGGTCCCGACTTGAAGCCGCGCTCAACCGCCGGAGGGAGAGTGCCGACATATGCGCTGTAGGCCGGCGAGACCTTTCCCGCCTCCGAGGTCAGCGTGCCCTCGACAACGACCAGAGTCGGGTCGACCGTGATTTTCCTTTCGGCCAACGTCCTGATGACCGTCCGCGTGGGTTCGGCGTTGAAGTCGACGTCCTTGAAATATTTGCCGGGACCGGTCATCCGCAGCGTCGTGTTCGACTTGGCGACGATCTCGTCGGGCATCGCCTGCATTGTCGCGAAATAGATGTGTGTGATTTCATCATAGCCGGCGTTGACCGCATCCAGCGTCCGCATTCCCGCCGGGATATGGCCGTGGACATGCAGCCCTAGCTCGTGCGCAAGCTTTGCCGCCGGCGGTATCCACGCCGGATTCATCGACGTGTAGAATTTCACGGCAGTCAGGTTCGCGGCCTTGATCTTGCGCACTGCCGCGAGGGTTTCCTCGAGACTCGAAACCGTGAGACTGCCCTGGGCGGCCAGCGGTCCCTTCTGATCGATGATAACCGAATTGAACTGCTCCGGGCCGACCATCAGGCCCTTGGCCCGGCGCTCGCGCTGAGACACCGCCAGCTCGATGCTCCCGCCCGGATTGCGTGCGGACGTGACCCCGAGGGCTACTTCGCTAAGCGCGTTGAAGTCGTCCGACACGTGCATGTGGCTGTCCCACAGGCCGGGAACCAGCGTCTTGCCGGCGCCGTCGATGACGCGAGCGCCTGCAGCGAGCTTCGGCAGCGCGGTGCCGACGCTGGCGATCTTGCCGTCCGATACCACCACATTCTGGCCGGTAACGAAACGCTCCTTGTCGGCATCGTATATTTTGACATTGCGGAACAGCACTGGCCGCATTGTCTCCGCAGTTAGCAACCGTTTGGCGATGGCCGGAGCGAGCTCCGCAATCGCCGCCTCTTGTGCCGCGATCATCGGCTTGAGATTTGCTTCATACCCTTCGGGCATCAGCGCGAGAGCGCCGACGAACCCGAAAATCTTTCCGTCGTCGAACAACCACACCGGTGCCGGTGACTGGCCGATACCCTTGAAAAAATACAGGTTCGCGGTCCGCGGGCCGTTCGGGCCCACGGCACTAAAGGCCGTGGCCGACCGTTCGAGCGTACCGTGGCCGGATGGAAGCAAAGCGACACCTGCCGCACCCGCCTTTAGGAACAGCGGAATTGTCGCGTCGCCTGCCAGGAAGGTACCGCCGAACGTGTTGTAGGTGCCCTGTCCCGCGGGCGCCTGTCCCTCGTCTACGGTCGTTTTCCAGTGGGCCGTTGCCTGGTCGATTGCGAATGTCTCTGCCGAATCGCCACTGGGAGTCACGCCGCGGACGGTGAAGCTGACCGGCTTTCCAGTCGCATCGAGCTTCACCACTTCGTCCTGCTCGAACACCAGGCCTCGAAGGAGGATGGATTCGCGATAGGCAATGCCTCCGTCAGGCAAGGTCCAGCGCCATTCGTCGCCATGCTTGCCGGCCTCGGAGACAACAACATAATGGTCTGCACCAGCCGGCGGGACGAGCAATTGCTCCTTGGGAACGGGCGCCGCGGCCAAGGCGACGGGCGAAACTGCAAGACAAAGCGCAACCAGCGCACGGCGAACGGTCATCAGGCGACTCCCCCGGTTTCGAACGGGCGCACCCTGCGACGGTGCCCGACGCGCCGCAAGTCACGGTTCGACCAACGCACAAATGGAAGAATGGAAAGTGGGAGGCTTCTGTTGCCCGGCGCCTCCCGTGCCGCTGGAATCCCCTTCTGTTGCCCGGTGGGGTCCGACCGCGCTTAAGCTTTATAACCTTAGACCGTTAGGCCCTCAGTTACGCAGCAAGAGCGAGCGCCTCGTTATCGTTGGCACTTGTGTGAATGAGCCGTCACGGTGGTCTCATACCGATCGGCAACCGGGACTTTATTGCACTCGTCGATCCTATTTCGCCCCCATCAGCAGCGGCGCAATCTGCATGTTGCGCACTTCGCCGCTGGTGGTGGAGGCGCCGGGGTACTGCCCCCCGGGTCCGAAATGCCTATTCCACCCGATACTCTACCGACATAGCCGGTTTCCCGGCCCGTCTAAGATAGGTGACCGGCCGTTTTGATGCAACCAATTGACAAAATGCCAGCCGTTTCGGAACCGTCGAGCGAGTGGTAGCGTTGGAACCGGTCACGTGGGCTGGCATTGCGCCATCACGCTGGAACAAGGGGATTATTGATGAAGAAGGTTTCTTTTGCTGTTGTCGGTGCCGCCGCTCTCGCGCTCGCTGCGTGTGGCGGCAAGGGCGACGACAGCTTGGGTGAGAACGTCCAGGAAAACTATGAAAATGCCGCCGAGAACCTGGATGCGGCAGCCGACAGCACTGCCAACGCGGCCGAAGCTGACGCACTTGAGAACCAGGCCGACGCACTCCGCGAGGAAGGCGAAGCCAAGGAAGATGCGATCGACAAGGCCGACGTCAACGCGGCCGCCGTTAACGCCATGTAGCTAGGCTCCGCCCCCAGCGGGGTGGAAAGCGAGGGCCGGCGCCGAAAGGTTGCCGGCCCTTTTTTGCGGACGATATCCTGCTAGGGGCAAATCATGAGCGACGATGCCATCCCCGCGGCGACTCTTGTCGTGTGGCGCGACCCCGTCACCAGCACCGGCGAGAAGCCGCAAATATTGGTGGTCGAGCGGTCGGCGCGGATGGCTTTTGCAGCTGGAGCGGTTGTTTTCCCGGGCGGCCGAATCGACGATGTGGACCGCAGCCTCGCTGCGGCACTCGGCCGACCCGACGAGGCGGCCAAAGTAACCGCAATCCGCGAAACGATCGAAGAGACCGCTGTCGTGCCTGCCATGCAGCAGTTGGTCAGTCCCGGAATTGGGCTCGAGCTGCAGCGAGCACTGATCGAAGGCGAAGACTTCGGCAGACTGCTGACTGACCGAGAACTCGCGCTCGACCTCGACGCATTGACTCCTTTCGCGCGCTGGATGCCCGCGTTCAAGCATGCGCGGAAATTCGACACATTATTCTATTTGGCCCGCGCGCCAGAGGGCCAATGGCTGCCAGTGCCCCAACCGGGAGAATGCGAAGCTGCCGAATGGGCCAGCGCGGAAGACCTGCTGGAGCGCATAGAGCGAGGCGAATCCAGCGCTATCTTTCCGACCAAACGCAACCTGGAACGGCTTGCCCGGCTGGCGAGTCTGGATGCGGCGATTGATGACGCGCGAAGCCATTCGTTGGACACCATCATCCCGTGGATCGAAGAGATTGGCGGCGAAACGCATGTGCGCATACCGGAAGATCGCGGCTATCCGGTGATTTCGGAGCCGCTGGCCACCGCCTTTCGCGCCTAAACGGCGACTCACCCCAAAATGAAAGGGGCCCCGGCAATGCCGGGGCCCCTCCTCATTCGCTTACCGCGGCTAGTGGCGGCCAGCGAACTAGCTGAGATGCTTCGACAGGTGCTTGTTCATTTCGAACATGGTGCACTTGTCGGTGCCAAACACCTTGCGGAGCTTGTCGTCGGCCAGGATTTCCCGCTTGTTATTCGGGTTTTGCAAGTTGTTCTTGCGAATATGGTCCCACACCTTGGAAACGACTTCGCTACGCGGCAGCGGGGCCGAACCCACAATTGCGGCGAGATCTGCCGACGGGGTTACCGGGCGGGCAAGTCCGCCCCCTGCTTTACGACCAGTCCCTTTTGCCATTTGGCCCTCCTGTTGTTCTGAGAGAGATAGAGCGCGATTCCCCTCTGTGCGCAAGAGGGAGACGGGCATCAAAATGGTTAACTTGCGGCTGAATGTCATTTTTCCGCGCCTTGAGCGCGAAAACGCATGCGACATTGGGCCTTTTGCGAGGTTTTACCGCACGACTCGAATAAGCGGTTTCGAGCATACCGGCTATTGGCCGAATGGCCGGAATCGGTGCCTGAAGCCCTATGCCGCGGCCACCTTGGTCATGCTCTCGGGCATCGGCCGTACGATGCGGTTGTGCAGCTGGAACTTGCGGCTGAAAAGGACATGGAACAGCAACCTGGTCCATGACCGGTGGTGATAGAGGTGATCGTAGAACTCCGGCGCAGCGGCGCGCACCGCCGGGAGGCGCGACCACGGCACCTGGGGGAAGTCGTGGTGTTCGTTGTGATAGCCCATGTTGAACGACAGTTTGTTCAACGGACCGTAATAAGAATTGGTCTCCTGCCCTTCTTTGAAAACATAATGTTCCTGGATCCAGCGCGCGCCCACCGGATGCACGCCGAGCGAGAACAGCGTCGAAATGAAGAGATAGGCTACCGGCCACCAACCGAAGAACCAGACGATCGGCACCATCGCCGCGGCCATCGCGACGGCGTTGAATATGACCCAACGGTCGACGGTGCGGACCGCCTTCACCGTGGTCGGCCGCAGGAGGCCCTGCACCGCCCAGAACATGATGAGCCAGCACGTCTTGCGCCACCAGCTGTTGCCCACCCAGCGCGCCTCGTTGGGCGTCGGCACGTCGGCGTCGAGGCCGGGGATACCGAGACACTTGTGGTGCAGCATGTGAAAGTTGCGAAAGCCAATCGCCGCCGGGAAGACGATAGCGATGTTGGCGAAGATCGAGCCCAGCCGATTGGCATTCGCGGTCTTGAACACCACGTTGTGGGTGTAGTCGTGGATCAGCACGAAGAGTGCATGATTGGCGAAGGCGCCGAACACATAGGCCGCGATAACGATCGCCCACCACGGCGCGTCGAACACGGCCAGCCCGATGCCAATGGCGACCTGCAACGCAACCAGCAGCACAGTCCACAGTGCCGACCACTGGTCGCGCTCGAACAGCTCGCGCACCTCTGGGTGTGTGGCGAGAATCTGTTTCGCCCGCACCCGGTGCGGGATCGGCGTACCGCTCTGTGTGAACGCCGCGTTGGGCGCAGTCTCCGCGACCATCGGGCTAGGTCCTCTTCTAATGAGCTTCAACATAGGCTGAACACCGGTCGACGTCACGCAATGACCGCCTTCCACCCAATTGTCCGCTTTCCACCTGTTTCTGGCATATTTGACCAACAAATGAACTTGCGGAACCTTGTCGCACGAAGCGACGCGAAATCGTCGCACCAAAGGCGTAAAAATGGCAGATATCTGCTAAAATTCTCATGCCCAGTCAAATTGGTCAACCAGACCGAATATTGAAAGGCACGACCCGATTGGCGGCATCGTGGCCGATATCAGCCCGGCCTCCGAACGCGATTCCCGACCGTTCGCACCAGTCCCGGACGATGGATTCGGCGTCATTGCCGAACACCGGATCATTGTCTGGAATTTCGCTCATCCGTCCCATTCTCAAAGAGCCAAGCCGGCGGATCGCCGGGCTTCCAGTGACGTGAAACATGGTCCGGTCGATTCGATATTCATGTTCGGCGACATCTTCGATCAGCAATTCGACACCGTCGAAGTCGGGCTCAAGCGACGTACCGAGCAGGTTCGACAATACGGTCAGGTTGAACGCCATCGCGCGGCGCCCTGGCTGCAACCCTGGTTCCAGCGCCGCCGGCTCGCGCCGGACCAGCCAGTCCAGCGCGCGGTGAATTGCCGCTTCGCCGCCCGGCCGGACGACATCCTGTACCATCGGGCCATGAGCGACATCGAGTCCGGCCTTGTCGAATGCCGCCAGCAGGAAACCGGAGTCCGAATAGCCGAGATAGGTTTTTGCGCGTGCAGCCGCGGGCAAATCTTCGACGGCTGATTCTGCAATCCGATTGGAACCGTATCCGCCGCGCGCGAACCAGACGGCGTCGTAACCTTCATCCGCCATCACTTCGCGCAGCGCAGCCAGCCTAGCGTTGTCAGGCCCCGCAAAATGCCCATCTGACAGGAAGCATTGGGGATGAATGACCAACTCGCAGTCGTCACGTGCCGCGGCGATGGCAACCACAGCCTCGGCCGCTTCCGGCTTTAACGTGCAGCTTGGCGCAACCACGGCAATCTTCATCGGTGCGATGAATTGCACATGGCTGCGCGACCGCATAGGGCCGCGCGCAATGACGGAGCAATTTTTCTTCTGCGGAATCGGCGGCAGCGGCATGCTTCCGCTCGCTGCCATCGTTCGCGCCGGCGGAGCACGCGTTGCCGGTTCCGATCGTTCGCTCGATGCCGGCCGCCTGGCCAACAAGTTCGACTATCTCAAGTCACTGGGGATTGCGCTGGCACCGCAGGACGGGTCCGGCCTGGCAGACGGCATGACTCTCGTCACTTCGGCCGCGGTCGAAGAGACGATCCCCGACGTGGTTCGGGCGCGCGAACTCGGGCTTCAGCACCTGACGCGCCCACAGCTGCTCGCGAAATTGCTAAATGCCGCGCACAAAAGCGTCGCGGTCGGGGGCACCAGCGGCAAGTCGACTGTCACCGGGATGATCGGATGGATATTGCATGCGCTCCATCGCCAACCGACGGTCATGAATGGCGCGGTAATGAAGAATTTCGTGTCGCCGAGCGCGCCTTTTTCTTCCGCGCTGGTTGGCGATCCGGAAATGTTCGTTAGCGAAGTCGACGAAAGCGATGGCTCGATCGCGCTCTATCATCCGACCGTGGCGGTGCTGACGAACATCAGTCTCGACCATATGACGATGGACGAGCTTCGGGCGCTTTTCGCTGGATTTCTCAATCGCTCGGACAAGGCCGTGCTTAACCTCGACGACCCCGAGACCCGCGCGCTCGCCGAAACGATGCCAACCGACAAATTGATCAGTTACGGTTTCGACAGCCCCGGTGCGACGTTGGTCGGACGCAATCTGGAGCTGTCCCCCGACGGCGTTCGTTTCACCGCCGACTTTGGTGGCGAGCGCCAGGAAATCGACCTCCACGTGCCGGGCCGCCACAATGCGATGAATGCCCTGGCGGCGCTTGGCGCAATCCATGCGCTCGGCATTTCGCTGGCCGAAGCGGCGCCGGCTCTCGCCCGGTTCGCAGGCCTGAAGCGCCGGCTTGAAACAGTGGGAACTGCCGGCGGGGTCACGGTTATCGACGACTTCGCTCATAATCCGGACAAGATCGCGGCAACGCTGGCGACGCTGACCGCGCAACCCGGTCGACTGCTGATGATGTTCCAGCCGCATGGATACGGGCCGATCGCCAAGATGGGCGAGGAATTGGCGCAAACTTTCGCCAGTGGCATGCGTGACGGCGACCGGCTGTTCCTGCCTGATCCGGTCTACCAAGGCGGCACGGTGGATCGCTCGCGGGGTTCGGAATGGCTGGCCGAAGCGATTCGGAACGCAGGCGGGGATGTCGAGCACGTCCCCGAACGTACCGAAATCGGCAAGAAGCTACTGGCCGAAGCGCTGCCCGGTGACCGCATCGCCATCCTCGGCGCGCGCGACGACAGTTTGAGCGAATTCGCACGCGAGCTGGTTGAGCGGCTCGGAACCTGAGTGCCGTCGCCTCATTCAACGTCCATGCGGCAACTGTTCCTCGATTGCGACGGCGTCCTCGCAGACTTCGAAACGGGGTCGGTCAAAATGCTCGGCATGCCGCCGGCCGCATTTGAGGAGCGCCATGGCAAGCGTGGGTTTTGGCGGGAAGTTGCCCGGACCAAGGATTTTTACTTTCGACTGCCGCTGATGGCCGATGCACGAATGCTGTTCGATGCGGTCGCGCACCTCGATCCGATCATTCTGACTGGATTGCCGCTCGGAAACTGGGCGGCGCCGCAAAAGGTCCGCTGGGCCGAATTGCACTTCCCGGGTACCCGCATCATCACTTGCATGGCCCGCGATAAATACCGTCACATGAAGGGCGCCGACGTGCTGGTCGACGACCGCTCGGACCACCGCGACAAATGGGAGGCGGCCGGAGGCGTGTTCGTGCATCACAAGGATGCGCGCAGCAGCCTCAAGCAGCTCGCTGAATATTACCCGACAATAAAGCTGAATGTTTAGGCGGCTGCGGCCTGGTCGACCTTCTCGACCCACTCGGGCCAGAACACCGGCTCCCGGGTTGACCAGCCGGGCGCAGTGGCCGCGCTTTCACTGATCGACTGCAGCAGCACCCGCCGACGATCCGGGTGAAGGTGCGGCAAGGCGGCGGCGGCACAGAAAGCGGCGGGCAGCCACGGCCGGACATTCGCGCCCATCAGCCGTTCGTAGAGGAACCGGAAGGCCGCGAAATTCTGGATGCGGTCCTGACCGAGGTCGAACGCGGCGAGCGTCACCAACATGCCCAGGAACGGTTCGATCATGTCGAGACCGCTGTCATCCGGGATCTGCACCCGCAGATGATCGATCTGCTTGTAGAAGCGGGCCTGGGCGGCGATTGCGGCGGCTTCGATCTCGTCGCGGGCCCAAGTCTCGATCGGGTCGGAACGGCCGTAGGCGACATCCAGCGAGCGGCGAATGTAGCGCTGCGTCGCTTTCGGGAAGGAAGCGAATTCCTTCATCTCCGAAATCAGCAGCGCGCCACCGGCAGGCTGGCTAGTTCTGGTCGCCATGATCCCCGACTCCACTAAACCTCAGGTAGGATCATGCGGCCGATTGGGTTGCCAATCTCTTAACCAAAATCCCACCCCCCGTTCACATTGAATCAAAGGGGAGTCCTGCCCGCAACATGAAATCCTCACCACCGCTTCATCTTTATGAAAGCTGTGTTTTTCAGAACACGATATTCAAGGATTTCAGCGCTATGTGAAATTAATCCCCAGAATTTTTCTCGGGGAAGCCGGAAGACGGCGCCGGTTCGGACGATCCGGGCTGGGTCGTCGAAATGGGATCCGACGCATCCATTGATTCGTCACTGCCAAGATCAACCTTGGCATCATCGTCGTCGGGATGCTTCTTGACCTTGAGCTCTAATGCTCGATCCGGCGCACCAGAAAGTGTCGGCGCCGGCAGGTCGCCGTCCTTCTTCTTGTCCACCTTGCGGCCTTCCATCACAACGATTCCCTATTCGGTTACACCTCCAAAACGAGCGCCGTCCCGTGGCGTTCCCGTCGCACAAGCCAATTTGTTCGACCGATAGGCCCGGCTCGTCTGCCAACGGACAAGCGTGCAATTGTTGTTTTCAGGCCAAAGTCCCTAATGAAACTCGCAAATGTCCGCAGCTTCACCATTTTCGCCATTAGGGCGCTTTGCCGACTGGAGATTGGCTACCCAGTCGATCATCGGCTTTTGGGCGTTCTATCTCGTCACCGTACTTCTTCGCGGGCTGCTGGGCCCGGAAGCAATGTCGGCGATCGGGTATCGTGGGATCAACGCCGCCCTTGGCCTGATCCTGACCTTTCTGATTTACGTCACGATCCGGCTGTTCGCGCGAGAAGGCAGTATCCGGCGGATGGCGATCGTGGCCGCGGCGGCCGCCTTGCCCGCAGCCGTGATCATGTCCGCCGCCAGCTTGAAGATGGCGACCTGGTCGGATCAGATGAACGAGCAGTCGAAGATTACCACGCAGGAAGGCATTGCGATCGTCCAGCGCGGCCAGAATGTCCGGATCATCAAGCAGGGCGGCGACGAGCTGGAGGTCAATCTACCGCCCGTCGAGGACATTATCGCTTCGAAAATGCCTCGCCTGATCGCGGACGGGACAGTCACCTGGTACTTCCTGCTGGCTGCCTGGTGCGCCTTCTTCATCGCCATGACCCAGCAGCATCGCACCCGCATCACCGAGCGCCGGCTCGCCGAGGCCGAGACCGCGGCCCACGCTGCCCAGGTCCGTGCCCTTCGCTACCAAGTGAATCCGCACTTTCTTTTTAACACCCTCAACAGCCTGTCGTCGCTGGTCATGTCCGGTCGTTCCGATCGTGCCGAAGAAATGCTGATGGCGCTTTCGACATTCTTCCGGACCAGCCTTTCGATGGATCCATCGGTCGACGTCAGCCTCGCCGAGGAAATCGCCCTCCAACGGCTTTACCTCGACATTGAGCAGGTCCGCTTCCCAGACCGGCTGGACGTCAACATCGACATCCCCGAAGACCTGATGGAGGCGCGCGTTCCGGCGCTGATCCTTCAACCATTGGTTGAAAATGCGATCAAATATGGTGTTTCGTCGAGCACCGCGCGGGTCGAGCTGTCGATCCGCGCCCGCCAACTTGACGGAAGCCGAATGCAGCTCGACGTGACCAACCGTTCCATCGGCGCCAAATCAAAGAAGCCGCCGTCGCCGACGCATGAGGGTACCGGCCTGGGGCTGGCCAATGTTTCGCAACGGCTGCAGGCGCATTTTGGCACCAGGGCCGATGTTCGCTATGGCCCGATCCCGGGTGGCTACGAAGTGTCGCTCGCCATGCCGGTCGACGAAGATGACTGACGGTAACGATCTGAAGATACTTATCGCCGACGACGAGCCGCTAGCGGCCGAGCGCCTGCAGATGCTTTTGGCCCGGGTGGCCGACGTCCATCTCGTGGGCACCGCGCACGACGGCGAAAGCGCCGTACGGATGGCCGAAGCGCTGCTGCCGGACCTGGTCCTGCTCGATATCGCCATGCCAGGCCTTGATGGCATCGAAGTTGCTCGCGCGCTGTCGGGCCAGGGCGAATCTCCAGCAGTCGTCTTCATTACCGCGTTCGACCAATTCGCCGTTGCGGCATTCGACGTCGCGGCAATCGACTATCTGATGAAGCCGGTCGACGCCGAGAGGCTGACCCGTTCCATCGAACGTGCACGCGCCTATCTTCGCACGCGAGCGGAAACGCCGGCTGAAAAGGCCCCGGCACCGGCGTCACCGTGGCTTGAGGAATTCTGGGCTTCGGACCTGTCGGGTCTGGTCCGGATTGCGTCCCGGGACATCGACAGGGTGACGGCGGAACGCGACTATATGCGGCTTCATGTCGCCAAGCGCAGCTGGCTCATCCATCATTCGATGAGCGCTCTCGAAGAGGGCCTCAATCCGGAGCTGTTCGTCCGGCTCCATCGCTCGGCGATCGTGCGGCGCGACTTCATTTCGGGATTTACCCGCAATGCGTCTGGGCGGTGGATTGCCCGGCTAGCGGACGGGAATGAGCAGCCGGTTGGCCGGCTTTACGCCGACCAGGTTCGGGCCATCGCTGGACGCTAGGCTGCTTCGCGGGGAAGTTGCGGCGCGAAGGAGGTCGGGATGTCAGGGGTCTTCCCCCTCCGCGTCGCCCTCACCTTGAAGCGCAATGTTTACGCCTTTGCACCCGCCGCTCGACCGGACTTCCGATCCGCTCGACCGACAAGGTGCCCAATGGACGAACGACATCCTACCGCCGACGAACGGCGGGATTAGTTCTCGGCACGCTCGCCGCCGGAGGCGGCGCCCGTCACTGCAACGTCCCAGGTCACATTGCCGAGGGTGCGCGTAATGTCGGGCAGAACCTCGACCGCGATCAACAGGGCCAGCGGCTCGATCGGCACTCCCATCGCCAATGCAATCGGAGCGATCGAAGTAACGAACGACAGCGCTCCCGGGAGGCTTACCGCCCAATAGCTGGCGACCGCGGCGACCGCGAAACCGGCAATCAAGTTTCCGGCATGCAGCTCGACGCCCATCATGTAAGCGACGTAGATCGCCACCGAGACATTCATGGCCGGACCGGTCGCCCGGAACAGCGCCACGGCGAGCGGTAGGCTGACGTCGGCATTGCGCGCCGGCACACGCAGGCTCGTTGAAGCCTCCAGCATGGCCGGGAGCGAAGCCAGGCTCGATTGGGTCGAAATCGCTACCGCTTGCGGCGGTATCATCGCGCGCGCGAAATCGGACAGCTTCCATTTGGCGAAGCCCACGGCGACCACATAGGCGGCCAGCGTCACCAAGACGCCAACCAGCGACACCAGCACGACATAGTGCAGCACCGCCCCGAACGCCGCGCCTCCAGCACCCGCACCGACCGCGAAGGCCAGGCCGAACACGCCGATCGGCGCAAGCCACAGTACCCAGCCAACCACTACAAGCATCGCATCCTGAATCGCCTTGAAGAACACGGCGATCGATTGCCGTCCCCATTTGTCGATCTGCGTCACCGCGAAGGCGAATATCGACGTAAACACCACCAGCGCGAGCACCTTGTCTTCCGCCGCCGCCGCAAAGACGTTGGTCGGTATCAGGCTTCTCAGCCAATCCTGGACGCTCGGCACGGAGGCTGCGGTCGCGGTGCTGTCGACGCTCGCCAGTCCGGCCCGAAGCGCTTCGGCCGAACTGGCCGGCAGCGGAAACGCTTCCAGCAACACCGGCATCAACAGCGTTCCGAACGCGGCAGAGAGCGTTAGCACGATCACGAACCAGATCACCGATCGGGCGGCAATGCGGCCTGCCTTGGCCTGGTCTGCGCCCGACACCACACCGGTGACCAGCAGCGCGATGATCAGTGGGATCACCGTCATCTTCAGGCCATCGAGCCACAGCCCGCCGACGGTCGAGGCAATGGTAATCAAGGGCTCCCGGATGGTTCCTGCCCTGTTCGACAATACGCCGAGCAACAAACCGCCGAGCAGTGCGCTCAGCACGAGCCAGGTCGCCCGGCGCGCCTTCTTGTCTGATAGAGATACGCTCATAAAGTCACGATGCGCGACGCACGCGCCAGACACAAGCTCCGCGGGCCGCGCCTATCGCGGCTTGCGGAACTTGAAGATGAAGCGGTCGGTCTTGCCGCGGATTTTGGGGTCAAACACCAACAGGCTGTGATCGTCGCCCGGATTGCGCAGGATCTTGCTCTCCGCCTCCAGGACGAAACCGGCCTTCTTAAAGTCAGCCTTGACGGTGTTCGGGTCGATCCGATGGAGTTTCTGGACAGTGTCGCGAGTGTCGCCCGGGTTGGCGACATGGTCGATGACCCCGACCACGGCGCCCGGCTTCATCGAGTCATAAATGACCTTCAGCCATTGGTCGGGATCCATCTTCACGATCCCATATTTGGCGCTCTCCCAATAGACGTCGTGATAGTCGAGGTTGATCAACATGAAGTCGTATTTTCCGGGCAGGTCCGGCGTCTCCATCGGGCTGACGCGCATGAATACGTTCGGCTGCTTTGCCGCATAAGCGGTCAACCGGTCGTAGCCCTTCTGGTCGTAGAATTGCTTT
Source organism: Sphingomonas brevis (assembly GCF_023516505.1). NCBI lineage: Bacteria > Pseudomonadati > Pseudomonadota > Alphaproteobacteria > Sphingomonadales > Sphingomonadaceae > Sphingomonas > Sphingomonas brevis. The sequence continues at coordinate 1,307,393 of NZ_JAMGBB010000001.1, forward strand.
GGCTCCCAAATCGTCACGCGTCCCTTGGGCCCTACCGCGGGCGCGGTGATCTCCGCCCAATAAAGGTTGCTGCCGAAGGGATCGGCCACCCACATCCCTTGCTGCAGGCCAAGAAACTTCAACACTTCGGCAGGCTTGCGCGATTCATCCAGCTTGACGTTTTCGGGGCTTCGGGCTGCTGTCGCGGCAACGCTTGCCTTCACGTCCGCGGGAACGGCGTAAGCCGCCATCGGAACCGCGCCTGCCAATAGTATCGCCAATATCATCGCCCGCATGCTCGCCTCCGTCGTTCGTTTCGGCTGCATGACTTATCGATGTAACCTCGTCTCCGCCAGTGGATTGCCCGGGCCTTTCGACGAATGGTAGGGCGGCGGTTCACAAGTGGAGGCGCAGCTATGGCGACTATCGCAGACCGTCCCGCCGACCGGGCATTGGCGGAACGCAGATTCTACTGTCGAATGGCATTGTTCTTGGTGGCGCTGGTATTCCTCGGCTTCGCGCCAAGCTTCTACCTGAGGGATGTAGTCCCGCAGTATCCAAGGCCAAATCCGACGCTGCCGCCTTCGGTATTGGTCCATGGCGGTTTGTTCACATTGTGGATGCTGGCCTTCGTCGTCCAAACCCAGCTGGTCGCCGCCGGCCGGCGCGACATCCATATGAAGCTGGGCAAGGCCAGCATGGTGTTGGCCGTCGCGCTTGTTCCCGTGATGTACATGGTCGCGGTGTGGCAGGTCGCGCGAGCCAACCAGCCGCCATTCACCGATCCGCTGACCTGGACCATCGTCCCGCTGGCGGTGATTATTCCCTACGCAGTGATGATCTGGAACGGCTGGACGCATCGTCGGACCTCGCAGTGGCACAAGCGATCGATGTTGAGCGCGGCAATCCTGGTCGTCGCCGGACCATCGATCGGCCGCCTGCCGATCGCGCCGCCGACCATCGTTGGATTTACGATCGTTTTCCTGCTTGGCCTGCTCCTGTTTGTGCCGCTGTTCCTGTGGGATCGCCGCAGCCTCGGCCATGTCCACCCGGCGACCAAGCTCGGCTTTTCGATGCTGCTGATATCGATCGCTATCCCGCTTGCCGTGTTCTGGAGTGGCGCCGATTGGGCCGCGATCGCTGCTCGTCTGCCAGGCGTATAGCGACTAGCCGCGCAGCTTTCGGGCCGGGGCGCGCATCCAAGAGGGACCAGATGCGTTGGCAGGTCATGATCCTGCCGACCGATCGTTCCCGGCGGGACCTGAGGCGGCGGGCTGGCCGGCCCGCTGCCTCTTTTCTCTAACGCGTTCGCTGGATCAGTCGGACGACCGCGGCATGGCGGGTCGGTTCATCCCCTGCCGACGCCTCGAGCTCTTCACGAATATGGTCGAGCTCAAGCTCCGTCAGATGTTCGATGCCGATAAACTCGTTGCGCGCATGCCCAACAGCACGGATCAGCTCGTCGAGCTTGGCCTGGATCGCCGCTCCATCGCGGTTCTGTGCGTTCTGAATGAGGAACACCATCAGGAAGGTGACGATCGTCGTCCCGGTGTTGATCACCAACTGCCAGGTATCGGACCAGTGAAACACCGGCCCGCTGGTAGCCCATATAATGATGATCAGCACTGCCAGCAGAAAGGCCCTTGGCCGGCCTGCCGCGGTAGCCACATTTGACGCCGCACCTTCAAACCAGTCCATCATCCGCCTGCCCTTTCGCCAATACACGGCGGGACCTGGCCCGGCCGCAAAGTCCAACTTTGTTTAGGGAAAAGAGAGCCTTTCGGTAAGAAAATGCCCCCTAATCCAACAGCAGGTAGAGATGAGCGGGATCGACAATGTCCTGCTCATCGACATGTTTCTTCAGATAGTCGCGGAAGAAAGGGCAGGTCGGAATGACCTTGAGTCCGCGATTCCGGGCCGCGGAAAGTCCGGCTTTGATAAGGGCGGTCCCTAGCCCCTGGCCGCCGTGACTTGCCGGAACGAGGGTATGATAGAAACGAATTGCCCCCGGCGGCAGGTCATACTCGGCATAAGCGAACTCCCCGTTGCCGAGGTCGATCTCGAAACGGTGTCGTGCAGCATTGTCATTGATGATTGGCGCCGAATTCACCGTCACTGCTTAGTCACGCTGCGATGACTGCACCACCCACGTCTACTAACCGCCTAGAATCCCTTGTCTTCTGTCGAATATCTCACCGAGTCTGGCCGACTCCGCGATGATATGATGGAAGCGGGCGATAATCGCCCATCGAGGGGAAGCATGATGGACGACGCAAGCGCAAAGAAGACGCAGTTAATGGCCCTGCTGATGACAGTTTGCGTGGTTGGAGGAGCCTTGGTTTACGCCATCTCGGCCTAAGGCGGCGACACAGTCTGCGTCCTGGTCGGCCGCCGGGCCGGCAAAGGATCGTATTTTCTAGCGACCCGGGATCAGGATAGCGAAACGAAGCTATCCAGCACTCGCTTACGCCCGGCCTTTTCGAATTCGATCTCCAGCTTGTTGCCCTCGATTGCTTCGATCGTGCCGTAGCCGAACTTTCCATGAAAGACGCGCTGGCCGACCGACAAATCATCGCGCCCTTTGTTGCCAAGGCTGACGGCGGAAGCGCGGGCTTCAACCACCCGTTGAGGCTGGGCATTGAAGTTGCCGCCCGCGGCGCGCTGCCAGCCGGGCCCGCGCGATGGCCTGGCGACATGGGCAAAGGGATCGCCCCGTTCGCTCCACTGCGCCCGCCACAGGCTCTCGCCGCCGCTCATCGTAGTCTCTTCTTCGGTGTGGTCCTTTGGAAGCTCGGCGACGAACCGGGATGGAATGCTGCTGGTCCATTGACCGTAGATGCGGCGATTGGCGGCGTGAAGGATGGTTGCCTTCCGGCGCGCGCGGGTGATGGCCACATAGGCCAGCCGCCGCTCTTCCTCGAGGCTGGCGAGGCCCCCCTCGTCGAGCGCGCGCTGTGACGGAAACACGCCTTCCTCCCACCCGGCGAGGAACACGATTGGAAATTCCAGGCCCTTGGCGGCGTGGATGGTCATGATGGTGACCTTCTCGCCCGACTGTTGGGCGTCATTGTCCATCACCAGGCTGACGTGTTCAAGGAACGCGCCGAGGCTTTCATACTCCTCCATCGCCCGGGTCAGTTCGGTGAGATTCTCGAGCCGTCCGGCTGCCTCGGCGCTGCGCTCGGCCTGGAGCACGGCGGTATAGCCGCTTTCATCGAGCAGGATGCGGGCCAGCTCCGGATGCGAAATTTCGCCGGCCATCTGCCGCCACCGGGCGACATCGGCGACGAAGCGGGCAAGGCTGTTGCGGGCGCGGGACTGAAGCTCGTCGCTGTCGAGCATCGAGGCAGCTGCCAGCAGCAGCGGTTGACCCGTCGCGCGCGCGCACGCGTGGATAGAAGCGAGCGCCTTGTCGCCGAGGCCGCGCTTGGGCTGATTGACGATCCGCTCGAACGCCAGATCGTCGGCCGGTTGCGCTACAAGCCGAAGATAAGCCAGCGCGTCGCGGATCTCGGCCCGTTCGTAGAAGCGGAACCCGCCGACGATCTGATAGGCCAGGCCGATGGCGATGAATCGTTCCTCGAATTCGCGCGTCTGGAACTGGGCACGCACCAGGATTGCGGCATCGTTCAGGGATCCGCCACGCCGTTCGTGTGCCTCGATCTCCTCGCCAATCCGGCGGGCTTCCTCCGGTCCGTCCCACACGCCGATAACCTTGACCCGATCGCCTTCGTTGACTTCGGTCCAAAGCGTCTTGCCGAGGCGCCCGGCGTTGTGCGCGATCAGGCCCGTCGCGGCCGCGAGGATGTGCGGCGTGGAGCGGTAGTTCTGCTCCAGCCTGACGATCTTCGCTCCGGGAAAATCCTTCTCGAAGCGAAGGATATTGGCGACCTCGGCCCCGCGCCACGAATAGATCGACTGGTCGTCATCCCCGACGCAGCAGAGGTTGCGTCGCGGTTCAGCAAGCAGCTTCAACCAATCATACTGCGATGCATTGGTGTCCTGATATTCGTCGACGAGGATATATTTGAACCGGTCACGATAGGCTTCGAGCACATCGGCATGTGCGCGGAAAATGGTCAGCATGTGCAACAGCAAGTCGCCGAAGTCACAGGCGTTTAGCGCGCGCAGGCGATCCTGGTAGGCGCGATAGAGTTCCTGCCCTCTCCCATTGGCGAAAGCCTCCGCATCGGCGGCGCCAAGCTGGGCCGGCGTCAGTCCGCGGTTCTTCCACTGGTCGATGAGGCCTGCCAGCTGCCGTGCCGGCCAGCGCTTCTCGTCCAGGTTCGAAGCACTGATCTGCTGCTTGAGCAACCTCAGCTGGTCATCGGTGTCCAGGATTGTGAAGTTCGACTGCAAGCCGACCAGCTCGGCGTGGCTGCGCAGCATTCGCGCGCCGATCGAATGGAACGTACCGAGCCATGGCATCCCCTCGATCGCGCCGCCCGAGATGGCCGACACCCGCTGCTTCATTTCGCGCGCTGCCTTGTTGGTGAAGGTCACCGCGAGGATCTGGCTTGGCCATGCCTTTCGAGTAGCAATCAGGTGCGCAAGCCGGGCGGTCAGCGCGGCGGTCTTGCCGGTTCCTGCGCCGGCCAACACAAGCACAGGCCCTTCGGTCGTCAGGACGGCCTCGCGTTGCGGCGGGTTAAGGCCTTGCAAATAGGCAGGTTCGGCCATTGGAGAAGCGGATTCGGGCACGGATCGGAGCTAGGGCGAAGCGAACGAAACGGCAACCGTTGGCCGGTGCCGATAAAACCGGCTCAGGCTACCCGGCGACTGCATGCAGGAGTCGAGCAATTCGGGCTTTCGAACGCTGTCCCGGTCGAGCGCATTCGAGTCGATTCGTTTCGATTGCGACGAGTTGTGCACGATATCCCCGTTATCCACAGGCAAAGACTCGATTTTTTCGCTTTCGCGACTCGAAAAAGTCCGCCAAGTTACATGGGTGATCGGGACGGAAGTCCCCGCCTCCGAAAGGCGGCAGGTGGCCGAAGGACCGATCTCCACCGGATGGCGATGAGGAGGGTTTCGGCCCAAGTCGGACCACCGGAAGAGGCGCCGGAAGAGTTGGTCTTCCAGTCGCAGTTCGCGGCTCCCCCTGGGGGCAGGCGACGCGAAGGAACCAACCCAAGAAGGGCCGCGGAAGGTCTCTGAACCTACCTTCGGGTAGGACCAGAAACTGGAAGCGACGCCTGATCTGGTGAGCCAGGATCGAGGAGCGGAGGGGCTTCGGCCCGTCAAGCTAGCGAACACCGGCAGATCCTAGGTCGGTGCAGGTGGGGGCTGGTAGCAATACCGGCCCCCATTTCTGTTGGGCGCCACTGATCCCCAAATTCCAAAAGGAAAGGCTTGGACGGATCGACCGCCCAAGCCTTCACGCCTCACGCTACTTGGCGGAGACCTCCTCCATGGTCGTGAGCTCGGGCGCGGGAATGCCATTGGCCTGATATTCCGCGATCAATTCCTGTTTCCGGGCGGCGAGCTTCTCGCCAAGAGCGTCCATGTCGAGATCCGCCTTGCGCGCTTGGGCAAACAGGCCTTCAAGCCGTTTCTCCTCTTCTTCGACGTGATGCTCGATCTGTTCCTGGAGCACTTTCACCTTGGCATCATAGAAATCGTCGCTCGGATCGCCCGCGACGATCTCGGCGATCAGCAGCTTGGCGCCGTCATGCTCGACATAAGCTTCCTTGAGCAGGTCTTCCTCGACCTTGCCCTCGCAGGCCGGGTAGAAGATTTCTTCCTCGATCTTGGCATGAACTGAAAGCTCGAGGCAGATCTGGGTGGCCAGCTTTTGCTTGCGTCCCTCGCCGCTCGCTTTTTCGAACTCGGCGAACAATTCCTTCACTGCGCGATGGTCTTCCTTGAGCAGCGCCACCGCATCTTTTGCTTTGAATTCCGCCATTTAGGCCTCCTGTTACGCGACTGGAGGCTCAACGAGGCGAGGTGGCGCTAGTTCCGCCTGGTTAGGCGCCGTCCTCATCGTCAACCAATTCGCCAATCTCTCGGAGTGCTTCGGCATCGTGGAATTGGGCCAGCTGCTCGTGAAGGCTGCGAACCGCCGGGTCGCCCGCCTCCTCCGCCATCCTCCGGCATTGCCGGGCGCGTTCCAAGTGGAACGCACGGTCGTCTTCAATACCCATGTCCGTCCCCCCGCTTGGCGACGATGCCGCCTCGCAGTTTGCTCAATACCATGAAAATGGGCCGCTGATGAGTCCAGCTCAGCCGCGCCGGGTGCCGCCCCGTCGTTCGGCCACTTCGCTGGGATCGGGCGCGCGCGGTCCGGATTTGTCCAGCTCCATCCAGTCACGGAAGTCGAGACCATAGAGCATGTCCATCACTTCGAACTCCAGTCCGCCCGGCTGGGAAGTGTTGCTGTTCCACAGGGCCACCACCCCACTCTTCATCCGTGGATCGAACAAGATCAGCGAACGATATCCGGCCACGCCCCCACGATGACCGATGATATGATGCCCGGCATAATCGTAGCTGCGCCACCCATAGCCATATTCGGCGTCACCCAGCCGCTCGAGGAACTTGCGCATCCGTGCTCGCTCGCCGGGGGTCTTGACCCGCGGCTGGTGAATCGTCTCCAGCAATTGCGGGCTCAACACCTGTGGCATCTCGCCCATCTGGGCGAGCATCCACATTGCCATGTCCTTGATATCGCTGTTGACGCCGCCGGCAGCGGGAACCCGGTAATAATCATCGTTGAGCTCGAGCGGCCGCCGCCCGACGCTGTGCGGCCTGGCCCAGCTTTTCGATCTGGTCAGGCCGTTCATCGTGAGGCTGGCCGAAGTCATGCCAAGCGGCGCGAACAGATCGCGCTCGACGGCCTCCTGGTAGCGCATGCCGCTGACGCGCGTGACCATCTCGCTGGCGGCGTCATAAGCGACATTCTGATAGCTCCAGCAGCTCCCCGGAGGGCAGATACTGTTCAGTGTCGCCAGCGTTCCACGGAGGAACGTGACATCCTGTCCCTCTTCAAGCTTGTTGTCGAAAGCGTTGCGATAAAGGCCGAGGCGATGGCTAAGCACATCGCCGACGGTTGCTTTGAATTCATTGCGGCCGGGCAAGTGCAGCGACGGTGCGGCCTCTGCGACCGGCTCGTTTAGGCTCAACTTGCCCTCTTCCGCCAGCTTGGCGACCATCGTCGCGGCGACGCCTTTCGAGACCGAGGCCCATCTGAACACGGTTTCGGGAGTGACTTTCTCGCCCGAGCCTTCGAGCGTTTCGCCATAGCCATTGAGGAAGGTGATGCGGCCGTTTTCGACAATGCCGACCGCCATTCCGACCATGGTCGGCTTTGCGACCATCCGCTGCAGCCGCGCGTCGAGCCTGCCATAGTCGATCCGGCTGCGCGCCGCGGGGTCAACTGTCGCCAACCGGGCGGTTACGCGCGCCTGTGCCTGGTCGGTTCCGGACGCGTCGGATTTTCCATGTGGCTGGGCCAGTGCAAGCGCTGCAAGTGCCAGCGCGAAAACGCCCAAGCCAATCTTTAACTGTCGTTCCAAAGCTTGACGCGACCTCCCCAGCTCGGTGTGGCGCACCAGCCGACAACGCTCAACTGCCCGGGGAATCTCCATGCGGCAAGCTGACTCTTTCCAGCGGTGAATGACTACCCGCTGGCCGGCTTGCGCGCACTCTTCGGCATGAGCTCACGATTGCTGGCGCAATTGCTCCCTTATGCTCGGGCTCTTAGCGTCTGGTCAGCGTCGCCACAGTCGCTTAAAGGCCTCGGCGGGGAGACAGAAATGCAATTTCTGAAGACGTTATTCTGGGTGGTCGTTGCGGTGTCCTTGGCGATCTTCGCAAACCGCAACTGGAACGACGTCACCATCAGTTTGTGGGGCAACCTTCAGGCCGACGTGAAGGTACCGATTCTGCTGTTGGTAACCTTCCTGATCGGTTTCCTGCCCATTTATCTGATCCTGCGCGGACGGATATGGAATTTGCGCCGCAAGCTCGCGCTGGCCGAGCGGCCTGCGGTGGCGCCGATCCCCGCCGCACCGTTACCGGCGACCGCGTCCGAAGAAGACGAGATATGAGTAGCCCGATCTTCGTCGCCATCGATACACCCGACATGGAACGTGCCAGGGCAATTGCGGCGGCGGTCAAGCGACATGCCGGCGGGTTGAAGCTGGGACTGGAGTTCTTCTGCCATAACGGGCGCCAAGGGGTGCTCGAACTGGCCGACCTTGGGCTGCCGATCTTCCTCGACCTGAAGCTTCACGACATTCCCAACACCGTGGCCAAGGCGGTGCAGGCACTGGCGCCGATCACGCCGGCGGTTCTGACCGTCCACGCCGCAGGTGGCCGTGCGATGCTGGAAGATGCAAAGGCGGCGGCGCCTGCCGGTACCAAGGTGGTCGCGGTCACCGTCCTGACCAGTCTCGACGGCGACGACCTCAATTCGATCGGGATCAACGGCAACAGCCACAGCCAGGTCGAGCGGTTGGCGGGACTGGCAAGGGAAGCCGGGCTCGATGGAATCGTTTGCTCCGGCAACGAAGTTAAGGCCGCCCGCAAGCAATGGAAGGACGGCTTCTTCGTCGTTCCCGGAATCCGTCCGGCGGACTCCGCTGTGGGCGACCAGAAGCGCGTGATGACCCCGCGCGGCGCGATCGATGCTGGGGCGTCTATCCTGGTGATCGGTCGGCCGGTGACCGCCGCGGAACATCCTGACGAGGCCCTGAGGGCAATCGCGGCGACGCTTTAGGTAGACATCGGTTCGCGGCGGACCTACCTCCCGCGCCGAACATCCATGAGGTAAGAATGAGCTGGTTGAGCAGCGTCCGCAAAGGCATTCAGTCGCTGACCAAGCGGCAGTCGGCCGACAATTTGTGGCACAAGTGCAAGAAGTGCGGATCGATGGTCTTCACCAAGGAGTGGGAGGACAACCAATATGTCTGCCCGCGCTGCGACCATCATGACCGGGTGGGTCCGGCCGTGCGGTTCGATGCGCTGTTCGACCGCAAGAAATATGAGGTACTGCCCAGCCCGGAGGTGCGCGAGGACCCGCTCAAGTTCCGCGATACCAAGCGCTATACCGACCGCATCAAGGCTGCCCGCTCGGCGACTGACGAGCGCGACGCACTGATCAATGCAATCGGCAAGATCGAGGGCCATCAGGCCGTCGTCGGCGTCCAGGACTTCGCCTTCATGGGCGGGTCGATGGGCGTGGCGGTTGGCGCGGCGTTCGTCGCCGGAGTCGACAAGGCGATTGCGAAAAACTGCCCATATATCTTGTTCACGGCGGCAGGCGGCGCGCGCATGCAGGAAGGCATTTTGTCGCTGATGCAGATGCCGCGGACGACGGTCGCGCTGGCCAAGCTGCGTGAGTGTCGCCTGCCCTACATCGTCGTGCTGACCGACCCGACCACGGGCGGCGTAACCGCCAGCTATGCGATGCTCGGGGATGTCCAGATCGCCGAGCCTGGAGCGCTGATTGGATTCGCCGGCCAGCGGGTCATCGAACAGACCATTCGTGAAAAGCTGCCGGAAGGCTTCCAGCGGGCGGAATATCTGCTCGAGCATGGGATGATCGACATGGTCGTCCACCGCCATGCGTTGAAAGACAGGATCGGCAGGCTGATCGGCTATCTGGCGCCCGAGAGGGACAAGAAGAAAGCCGCATAGCATGAAGGAAGTGATCCGCTCGGCGGATCCGCGGATCGCCGCATTGATCGCGCGGCAGGCGACCCAATATGTCGACAGCGACTATTTGAGCCTCGATCGGATTGCGGCGCTACTCGACAAACTCGGCCGCCCGCAGGACGGCCTGCCGCCAATAATCCATGTCGCCGGAACCAACGGCAAAGGTTCGACTTGTGCCTTCCTGCGCGCCGCGCTGGAGGCGGCGGGCAAGCGTGTTCATGCGTTCACCAGCCCGCACCTGGTCCGCTACAATGAACGGATCCGTATTGCGGGCCAACTAATCGGCGATACGAAATTGGCCGAGCTGATGGGCATGGTGGTCGACGCCAATGACGAGGTCGGCGCCAGCCTGTTTGAGGTCAACACCGCCGTCGCATTCCTTGCCTTTGCCGAGACGCCGGCCGACGCCTGCATCCTTGAAGTCGGGCTGGGCGGGCGGCTCGACGCGACCAATTTGGTGGAAAAGCCTTTGGTGTGCGGGATCGCAAGCCTGGGGCTCGATCACCAGGCATTCCTCGGCAAGACCATGGTTGAAGTCGGCGCGGAAAAGGCAGGCATCGCCAAGCGCGGCGTTCCCTTGGTGACGCAGCTCTATCCACCTGCCGTCGCCGACCGGATCGGCGCGATTGCGAAGTCGGCCAAAGCGATTTGGGAGCCGCGCGGGCTCAACTGGCACGCCTCGGCTCGCCGGGAAAGGCTGCGCTATCGCGATATCCATGGCGAGCTGGAGCTGCCGCTCCCCCGCCTGCCCGGCAAGCATCAGGCGCTGAACGCTGCCCTGGCCGTGGCGATGTTGCGGCATCAGTCGACGATCGCGATCCCCCATTCGGCCCTGACCGCCGCGATGGGCTGGGCGAACTGGCCCGCACGGCTCCAGCAGCTGCATAACGGCCCCTTGTTCAACATGCTTCCCAGGGGCAGCGAGCTATGGGTCGACGGGGGGCACAACCCCAGCGCGGCCCGGCTTGTGGCCGACTATGCCAGGCAGCATTGGAACGACGGCCTCCCGCTGGTGCTGCTGTTCGCAAGCCTGGCCAGCAAGGATGCGGCTGGAACGCTAAGGCCATTCAAGGGCATCGCGGCCGAAGTGCTGACGGTGCCGATTGACGGTCACGAGTGCCGTTCTCCGCAAGATCTGGCGCACATGGCCGAAAGCATGGGACTTCCGGCGCGAGCGCGCTCGGGCCTGGCCGACTCCATGACAACGCTGCGCAAGCCCGCCCGCGTCCTGGTGTTTGGATCGCTGTACCTTGCCGGAGAACTGCTGGCGCTTAACGGCCCGCTGCCGGATTAGCCGTCCTCAGCCTGGGTTCCGGCAGTGCCGATCGAGGAATCGACCAGGCCACTGCGCATCATGATCCAGAACAGCAGGATGCCAGGCAGCGCCGCAGCCGTCGTCAGCAGATAGAAGTTCACATAGCCGAATGCGTCAATCAGCGCTCCGGCCGTGGTGCCGGTCAGGAACCTGCCGACGATGCTCGCGGCCGCGGAAATCAGGGCATATTGAGCGGCGGTGAAGCGCAGGTCGCAGAGCGCCGAAAAATAGGCGACAACGCATACGCCGCCGATGCCGCTCGCGGTATTTTCAAAGCCGATCGCCGCGGCCATGCCGATGTTCGAATGGCCCGACATAGCGAGCAACGCGAAACTGAAATTGCTGATCGCCATCAGGATCAGGCTGATCATCACCGACCGCTTCAGGCCGAGGCGTGAATAGAGGAGGCCCCCGATGAAGATGCCGATCAGATAGGCCCAGAAGCCGACACCGACATCCCATAGCGCAATCTCATCGTTGGTGAATTTGAGGTCGTCGAACAACAGGCGGAAAGTAAGATTGGCGAGCGTGTCGCCGATCTTGTGGAGCAGGATGAACAGCAGGACGAGCCACGCGCCCTGCCGCGAGAAGAACTCGACGAAGGGCTTCCACACCGCATCCATGGTGCCGGCAAAGCCGGGTTTTGTTGCTGCTTGGCGATGCCGTTCGGGTTCGCCGAACAACAGCGCAGTCAGCATCGCCGGCAACGCCAGCATCGCGCAGGCGAGATAAGCTGCTTCCCAGCCTTGCCGCGCAGCCACGACCAAAGCCAGGGCACCGGCGCCGGCCGAGCCGATCCTCCAGCCATATTGGCTCATGCCCGATCCGACACCCAGCTGGCGCGGCTCCAGCGCCTCGATTCGATAGGCGTCGATCACAATGTCGAAGCTGGCTCCAGCCACGCCGAGCAGGATTGCAGCGGTCACCACCGCACCAATGCCGTCCGTGGTCGGATCAACGATTGCCAGGTTGGCCACCGCCGCCATGACTAGCAGGCCGGTAACCAGCATCCAGGAGACACGCTGACCTAGCCGGCCGATTACCGGCAATCTCACGCCGTCAATGATCCACGCCCAGAGGAATTTGAAGTTATAAGCGAGGAATATCAGCGTGAAGGCGGTGATCGTCGACTTGTCGATGCCATCCTGCTTCAGCCGAGTGGTCAGCGTCGCGCCGATCATCGCATATGGAAAACCCGATGAAATGCCGAGGAACAGCGCGGCCAGCGGCGCCTTTTCAAAATAAGGCTTTATCCCATCCCACCAGTTGCGTGCCTGGCCATCGGTCGGGACTGCTGCTGTCTCGCTCACGCCATTCTCCCCCGGCTTTGGTCGAAGAGCAAAGCCTAGCAGCCTCGATCCCAAGGGAAAGGGCAATCTACACTCGGTTCGCCCTTGAAACGCACCGTGTGGAAGCGCAGACTCCATTGCCATGGACATGCCCCGAACGCCTCGCCGGCCAACGCCGGGACAGCGCGCCCTGGCCGAGGCTCTGGCTCACGGCGACGCAATCCTTGGCGAGCGCGTCGAGACCCTCCCCGCGAGCATCTACATCGACCCGCAGCGGTACGAGGCCGAGCAAAGCCGCATCTTCGATCGAGTCCCTCACCTTTTGGCGCCGTCGGCCCTGCTGCCGGAACCGCGGACGGCGGTGGCGCATGACGGCTATGGCACGCCGCTGATCCTGGCCCGCGACGATGATGGCCGCCCCCATGTTTTCGCCAATGTCTGCCGCCATCGAGGCACGCGGCTGATCGATAGCTATGAAGTTGCGCCCGCCAAGCGGATCGTCTGCCCCTATCATGCCTGGGCCTACAAACCCGACGGCCAGCTAACCGGCATGCCGCGCGCCGACTGTTTCCCCGGCTTCGACAAATCGACCCATGGCCTTAGCGAGTTTCCGTGCGTCGAGGCGGGGGGGCTGATCTGGTGGGCCAAGGACGACAGTGCCGATTTCAGCGACGCCGAGGCGCTGGGTCCCGATCTGGACGCCTTCGGGCTGGGCGATCACTACCTCTACAAGCGCAAGACCCATGAAGTTGCCGGCAATTGGAAGCTGTTCGTCGACGCCTTCCTCGAAAGCTATCACGTCCAGCGGCTTCACGCGCATACGATCGCGCCATTCTTCACCGACGGGATCACCGCCGCCGATTTTGTCGGCAAGCACCAACGGGCCGTGGTCGGGCGCGAATCCTATCTGGCGGACATCGACCGAGACGATTGGACCCAGCTTCGTGCCGCGCTAACCTATACCTATCAGCTGTTCCCGGCCTCGGTGATTATCGTCAGTCCCGACTATATTAATTTGCTGGTCGGCATGCCGCAGTCGGTCGATCGTACGCTGGTCGAGGATTTCATGCTGATCCCGGAAAAGCCGGCCACCAATGAAGCCGAGGCACATTGGCAACGCAGCTGGGACCTGCTCGACGGCGGCACGTTCGGAGCGGAGGATTTCTACGCCGCTGCCTTGTGCCACAAGGGGCTGGCATCGGGCCGGATCGACCATATCGTCCTCGGAACATTGGAAGCGGGGATCGCCGACTTCCACCGCAAGGTCGAAGCAGCGCTCTAAACCGTCGCCTTGGGGTAGAGCGTCAGGCCCTTCGGCGGTCGCGCCTTCTCTCCGGCCAAATAGCAGTCGATACAGCTCAGCGCCGATCTCAAGGTGCGGTGGTTATAGGGCTTCATCAGAACGCCGATCACCAGCTCTTCGGCATTGTCGGGAGCCGCGCCGGTTACGAACAGCACCGGTATTCCGCGCCGACGCGCTTCCCTGGCGAGATCAATGCCGGTGCGCTGCCCGGTCAGCCGAACGTCGCACAGGATGAGGTCGACCGTTTCCCGATCGAGAGTCGCGATCGCATCGGCATAGCGATCGAGCGTGGCGACCACTTCGTAACCTTCGCCGCTGATCAGATTTTCACTGTCGAACGCGGTCAGCGGCTCGTCCTCGACGATCAGGATTCTATTGACGACGCGCTTGCGCTTCCCGAACAGCATTCAGACCCCGTATGAAAAACAATCCTCCTCCGCAACGAACGAAACGTGGACCGGTGCCGCATGGACGGCGGCCGGCCAAACCTCGGGGTCCCAAGCCAGGCCCGGCGCGCGAAGAAGGGCCGCAGCGCATTGCCAAGCTGCTGGCACGTGCGGGCATCGCGTCGCGCCGAGACGTCGAGCGTATGATCGCTGAGGGGCGGATCGCGCTCAACGGAGAGAAGCTCACCACGCCGGCCACGCTGCTCGACGATCTGAAGGGTGTGACGGTCGACGGGCAGCCGGTAAAGGCTCCCGGCGCAGCGCGACTGTTCCTGTTTTACAAGCCGTCGGGCAGCCTGACCGCGGCGCGGGATCCGAAAGGGCGGCCGACGATCTACGACAAGCTGCCGCCCGGCCTGCCGCGGCTGATGCCGGTCGGACGGCTCGACTATAATACGGAAGGGTTGCTCCTCCTCACCAACGACGGGGAGCTGAAGCGGCAGCTTGAGCTTCCAAGCACGGGCGTGGTCAGGCGATACCGGGCGCGCGCGTTCGGAGATGTGACCCAGGCCCAGCTCGAGGATTTGTCCGAAGGCGTCACGATCGAGGGGATCCGCTACGGATCGATCGATGCCAATCTTGAGCGGCGGACCGGCCGCAATTGCTGGATTGAGCTGTCGCTGACCGAAGGCAAGAACCGCGAGGTGCGTAACGTCCTGGCCTATCTAGGCCTGCAGGTCTCCCGGCTGATCCGCACCAGCTATGGCCCTTTCACCGTTGAAGGACTGGCGCCCGGCCAGGTCGGCGAAGTGCAGCGCGAGGATCTGTTTCGTTTCCGCCAGACCCTGAAATGAGAATCGTCGCTGGCGAATGGCGCGGCCGTAAGCTGGTCGCGCCGGAAGGGCGCCAGACCCGTCCGACCGCGGACCGCACCCGCGAGACTTTGTTCTCGATGCTCGCCAGCCGGCTCGGCAGTTTCGAAGGATTGCGGGTCGCCGACCTCTACGCCGGAAGTGGCGCATTGGGGCTGGAGGCCCTGTCGCGCGGCGCGGCGCACGCCACATTTGTAGAAAATGACCGGGCCGCGCTGAAGGCGATCGATGCCAATGTCATGGCATTAGGCGCCGCCGCGCGCATTTCGATGCGGGCAATGTCTGCTGCGGCCCTTCCGACCGGCCAGGCCTATGATGTTGTGTTCGCCGACCCGCCTTACGAAGCAGGATCGGGCAGCGCGGTGGCCCAGGCAGTGGCCCGGGCCGATTGGCTCGCATCCGGTGGCTTGATGGCGATCGAGACCCAGCGAGGCGACGCAGTCGCGCCGCCCAAGGGCTGGGAGATCGATGCCGAGCGCGATGTCGGCCGGGCGCGGCTTACGCTTTTGCGCGCCTAGCGGGCTTGGCCGACTTCGCAGGCCTGGCGGGCTTCGCCGATTTGGCCGGCTTCGAGGGTTTCGACGGCTTCGACGGCTTCGAGGGCCTCTTGACGTCGGTGAACTCGCTGATCAGCCGAGCGCCAATTGCCGCAGCGGCAGCCTTCCCGGCGGATTTCACCGACTTTGACGAAACCTTCTTCTTGCCCGACAACCCTCCATCGGCAAGCGCGACGACTGCCGCAGTGGCGCCGAGGGCGAGCAGTTCCCCGACAAGCGGGTGATCGGCCAGCTTCCACAGCGCGTCAGCGGCATTGCCCGCCGCCTTCTTGACGGTCTTGCGCTTGGATTTGGGAGCGACCTTGGCGACGGCCTTCACCGCCTTGGCAACTTTCTTTTTCGCCTTCGGCGTCTTCGTCGTCGCTTTCGCCATGCTTGTCGCTCCTGTCGATTGGGTTATTCGGCTCTCGGTTCTTTCTCGACCATCCAGGTCTGGCCCTTGCTGACCAATGCCTGGAGGTCAGCGGCCTTGCCCTTCGCCGCGCCTTCATTCTGCTCGATCACCGCGCTGTCGAAGGTCGGTGCCGGGTCTTCGTAGAGCACGCCGAGCGCGACCGGGAATCCGACCGGCGGGAGCTCGGCCAGCATATAGGCCACCGAGCGATTCCTTGGGTCGTGGACAATCACCTCGTGGCTGTCGCCTTCAACCACCTTCAGCCGATGGTGTTCCATGTCGAGCGCGATGCCCTTTGTGCCGCCGGCGAACAGCATCTTTTCACCCGCAGCCAGCCACAGCTGCTTTTCCGCCGCGACCTCCTTCGAGGTGAAAGGCGCGAACACATCATCATTGTAGACGACGCAATTCTGGTAGATTTCAACGAAGCTGGCGCCGCGATGCGCATGCGCAGCCTTCAATACGTCGACCAGATTCTTGTGAACGTCGATGCCGCGGGCAACGAACCGCGCGCCCGAACCCAGCGCGTAGGAACATGGATTGACCGGCCGGTCGACCGATCCGAACGGAGTCGAGGGCGATCGCGTTCCGATCCGCGAGGTCGGCGAATATTGGCCCTTGGTCAGGCCGTAGATCTCATTGTTGAACAGGAGCAGCTGGCAATCGAGGTTGCGGCGCAGCAGGTGCATGGTGTGGTTGCCGCCGATCGACAGCGCGTCGCCATCGCCGGTGATGATCCACACATCGAGCTCTGGATTAGCGAGCTTGGTCCCGGTCGCCACCGCACAGGCACGGCCGTGAATCGTGTGGAAGCCGTAGCTCGCCATATAATAAGGAAAGCGGCTCGAGCAGCCGATGCCGGAGATGAACACCGTCTTCTCGCGCGCCGAGCCGAGGTCCGGCATGGTCCGCTGCACGGCCTTCAACACGGCATAGTCGCCGCAGCCCGGGCACCAGCGCACTTCCTGATCGCTGGCCCAATCCTTGGCGGTGGTAACTTTTGTGACTTCGTTCATACCAAATAACCGTTGAGCCAGAGATAGAGGAACACCACCAGCAGCAGCATGGCGATCAGCGGCCAGGGATTGATCGGTTTCATTGCCGTGCGTCCCGATCAAACGTCGCAAAAGTCGCGCTCACGACGCGCGCGCTAGGCGTGCGCGCGCGAGTCATGCCAGCGCCTCCTCGATCGCCGCTTCGATCTCGGCGATGGTGAAGGGCTGTCCCGACACTTTGTTTACCGGCCGAGCGTCGACCAGAAACTGGTCGCGCAGCACGGTCTTCAACTGGCCGCTGTTCATTTCGGGCACGATAATGCGCTCAAATCCCTTGAGTAGGACAGCGAGATTTTTCGGGAAGGGCGCGATGTAGCGGATGTGGATGTGCGCGACGTCCGCCCCGCGCGCCCGCGCCCGGCGAACCGCCTGGTGGATCGGGCCGAAGGTCGAGCCCCAGCCGACCACCGCCAGCTTGCCGCCTTCGTTGCCGAGGCAGATGTCCTGGTCCGGAATCGAGTTGGCCACCCCCGCGACCTTGGCCGCGCGCAGCCGGGTCATCTCGGCATGGGCCTCCGGCGAATAGTCGATATTGCCGCTGCCGGGGTTCTTCTCAATCCCGCCGATGCGATGCTCAAGGCCGGGCGTGCCGGGCTTGATCCACGGCCGCGCCAGGTCATCGTTCCGCTCATAGGGCAGGACCTGGTCGTTGTCCGCGGCGGGAGCGGCGGCATATTTGACCGGGAACGGCGTATAGCCGCTCATGTCCGGCACCTTCCACGGCTCGGCCGCATTGGCGATATAGCCGTCGGTCAGCAGCATCACCGGCGTCATGTAGCGGGTGGCGATCCGAACGGCTTCGATCGCGCAATCGAACGCATCGGCCGGCGAACGGGCGGCGATCACGGGCATCGGCGCGTCGCCGTTGCGACCATAGACCGCCTGGTAAAGGTCGCTCTGTTCGGTCTTGGTCGGAAGGCCGGTCGACGGCCCCCCGCGCTGCGAATTGACGATCACCAGCGGCAGCTCGGTCATCACCGCCAGCCCCATCGCTTCGCCCTTCAAGGCAATGCCCGGCCCGGACGACGACGTGACGCCCAACTGCCCGGCGTAGCTGGCGCCGATCGTCGCGCAGATCGCGGCAATCTCATCCTCCGCCTGGAAGGTGGTGATGCCATATTCCTTGAGCCGCGACAGATGATGCAGGATCGCCGAGGCCGGCGTGATCGGATAGCCGCCGAAGAACATTTTGAGTCCGGCGAGCTGCGCGCCCGCAATCAGGCCCAGCGACAGCGATTCCGCGCCGGTTACCGTGCGATAAAGGCCCGGTTCCGCCGGTGCCGGATCGACGTGCCGCTGGCGAACCTGGCCGCCAATCTCGGCGGTTTCTCCATAGGCATGGCCGGCATTGAGCGCCGCGATATTGGCTTCGGCCAGTTCGGGGCTCTTCGCGAACTTCGAGATGAGCCAGTCGACGATCGGCTGGCGGTCGCGGTCGAACATCCACAGCGCCAGGCCAAGCGTCCACATATTCTTGCAGCGCAGCGCCTCCTTGTTGCCAAGGCCGAACGGTTTCACCGCATCGAGGGTCAGCTGTGAGATATTGAAATGGACCAGCTGCCATTTGGCGAGGCTGCCGTCCTCGAGCGGATTTTGCTCATAGCCCGCCTTGGTCAGGTTGCGGGGCGTGAACTCGCCTTCATCGGCGATGATCAACCCGCCCTCACGCAGCGCGTTGGCATTCATCTTGAGCGCGGCCGGGTTCATCGCGATCAGGACGTCGGGCGCATCGCCTGCCGTATCGATCGCCGACGAGCCAAAATTGATCTGGAAGGCGGAAACGCCGAAAGTCGTGCCCTGCGGCGCTCGGATTTCCGCCGGGAAGTCGGGGAAGGTCGCGAGGTCGTTGCCGGCAAGTGCGGTCGAGAGCGTGAACTGACCACCGGTTAGCTGCATTCCGTCGCCGGAATCCCCGGCAAAGCGGACAACGACCGCTTCCTGTGGCGGATGGGATCGTGCTTCTTCGTCGGTAACGTTGTGGGTGGCCGTGGCCATGCTAGTCCTTCAGATGTCTGGCTTTGTTTCCACAATAGGACTGCGCGGGTGATTCCGCCACCTTCTTGTGAGAGAGAATCAGGCTTGTGAGATAGAATCAGGCTACCGCCAGCCGGGCCTTCCAGTCGATCCGGCTCAACATCATAACCGAAATCGCATAAGCCAGCGCAATCCCTGCCGCGACCGCGCCCATGCGGTTCGAGGGGACCAGATGCCAGGCGGCGATCACGAACATGATCCGCATGGCGAGGTGGATGTATCCGACGGGGTGGTTGAGGGTCCAGGAGAAGATCACCCAGTGCAGCGCGAAGCAGATCCCGATCGTGACCGGGAAGAGCTCTGGCGCGTAGATCCACACCATGATGTGCACCGACCAGGTTGCCAGTGCCATCCAACGCCCTTTGGCCGCCAGGCCGAACAGCGGGTTGGCAACCGGATCGCCCAATTCCTCGCCGCGCAGCTTCATCATCAGCGCACCGATCGGCATGATCGACCAAAAGCACAGAGTCAGGACCAGATTGTGCCAACGCGGATCGACTAGCAGGCTCAGCAGCGCTGCCGCCGAGTAAGCAATGATGCCGGTGATCGGCAGCGCCAGCGAGCCATTGCGGCGGGTGATGAAGTCGAGGCGCATTTCTTCAAAGGTCATCCTATCCCTCCCGATCCGCTAATTTATCGTCCGCCCCGTACGCCGCCGCCATGCTTCCCTCCAGCGGGTGAATGGAGTTAAATCAATATTTCCGGGTGGGGCGAAGGCAATGATCTTCAAACGCGCCGTCGCGAAGCTTCGCGCGCAAGACTGGGTGGCAATCGCAATCGAACTTGCGATCGTCATCATCGGCGTGTTCGTCGGCATTCAAGCCGCCAACTGGAATCAGTCCCGAGCAGAAAAGCGCGAGGCCGAGCGCCTGCTGGGCGAATTAAAGCCTGCTCTCCACAATTTCGTGAACTATTTCGATACAGCCAAACCCTATTATGAGACCACGCGCCGCTATGCAGACGTCGCTTTCGGCGGATGGCGCCGTGATCCCAGCGTCAGCGACAAGCAGTTCGTCATCGCCGCCTATCAGGCCAGCCAAATCTATGTTCTGGGACTCAATGGCAGCAGCTGGACGGCCATTTTCGGTAGTGAACGACTTCCCAACATTGACGATGGCGAGGTGCGCGACGAGCTCGCCTCGCTGATGACGCTCAATTACCAGTCGATCGAAGCGGAGCTTTCGACGGTCTATCGCGAACATGTGCGGCAGGTCATCCCGGAGGACATCCAGGACGCGATCCGGTCGCATTGCGGCGACAGGCCAATCCCGAACCAGCCGCTAAACGTCCAGTTGCCGGCGAGTTGCGACCTCGACCTGCAACCCGCGCGCTTTGCCGCAGCAGCGGCTGAGCTCCGAACCCGCCCCGAACTGGCCGGGGACCTCCGCTGGCATCAATCCAGCGTCGCGGGGTTCCTCGCCGACATGGGCGCTGTTGAGGCGCTGACCCGGGACTTGCTGTACCGGATCGAACATAAGTCCGCTTGACCGGTGGCCGTAGCTTGGCTCCTTCGCTAAGCAATCCGGATGACCGACGACCATCTCTATCGCCGCGGGGTCGGCGTAATGCTGCTGAATGCCGACAACCTCGTGTTCGTCGGACGGCGGATCGATAATCGCGACGAGGCATGGCAGATGCCGCAGGGCGGGATCGACAAGGGCGAGAAGCCTTGGCCGGCCGCGCTACGCGAGCTGCAAGAAGAGACCGGCATCAGGCCCAGGCTGGTCGAGAAAATCGCCAGCCATCCCCAGCCGTTGCGCTACGAAATTCCCGACGCGATCGCCTTGCGTCTGTGGGACGGCAAGTGGATAGGACAGCTCCAGGACTGGTACCTTGCCCGCTTCCTCGGCACCGACGACGACATCGACATCGCCACCAAGCATCCCGAGTTCAGCCACTGGAAATGGGCCGAGCCTCATTTGCTCCCGGAGTTGATCGTGCCGTTCAAGCGCGACCTTTACCGCGAGCTATTGCGCGGCTTCGCCGAATATCTTTGAGCTAGGCTCGCTTCTGATCGGCGGTGAAGTAACCGATTCCGCCACCGACGATGGCGCCCAGGATCGGGCCGATAAAGGGCAGCGGAATGGCGACCACCGCGCCGATCGCTGCGGCGATGGCTGTGCGTTTGGCCAATGGATTCTCCAACATCGTCGAGCCTCCTATTTCTGTATTATATATATAATACACAGACCCCCTCCTGCAAGACCGTTGCCCGTCATGCCAGCGAAGGCTGGCATCCATGTGGAAGCAGCAATACCTGTTGAACGCCGAGTCCGACATGGGCCCCAGCCGGCGCTGGGGCGACGGGTGGTAAAGCGCATTTTGCCACGCTAGAGCGCAGCCCATGGGGGCGCTGACAAGCCAGGAACGCGATTGCGTCGACGCGGCATCTGCCGCGGACATGCTCGCGCAGGTCGAGAATTGGGCCAACGTCAATTCGGGCTCGCGCAATATCGAGGGTCTCGGGACGATCGGCGCGCGCCTCGCCGGCGCCTTTGCCGATCTGCCGGGCGAAATCGCCATGCGCGATCCGGCACAGGTCGAGGCGATCGATGCGTCGGGCAAGGCCTATGACGTTCCCCACGGCAAGAACCTCCACCTAAAGGTCCGCCCGGACGCGCCGGTCCAGCTGCTTTTCACCGGCCACATGGACACGGTGTTCGCCATCGATCACCCGTTCCAATCGCTGCGCTGGCTGGAGCCGGGCAAGGTGCTGGGCGGCCCCGGCGTGGCCGACATGAAGGGCGGAATCGCAGTCATGCTAGCGGCGCTGAAGGCGATCGAGGCAAGCCCGGCAGCAAGCGTGCTCGGCTATGAAGTGGTGATCAATTCGGACGAGGAGGTCGGCTCGCTGGGCTCCGCCGCCCTCATCGCCGAGTCCGCTCGCGGAAAGCGCGCGGCACTGACCTATGAACCTTCCGCCCTGCCGGATGGCACATTGGCCGGCGCGCGTCCGGGCAGCGGCAATTTCTCGTTCACGGTGCACGGCAAGTCGGCCCATGCCGGCCGCAATCCCGAAGATGGCCGCAACGCGCTGATCGCCGCGGCGGACCTCGCCATGCGCTTGAAGGCGGCGGTCGGTCCGGGCCTCAACGTCAACCCGGCCAGGATCGACGGCGGGTCGCCCAACAATGTGGTCCCGGACCTCGCCATCTTGCGCGTCAATGTTCGACCCGAAACGCTCGATGACCAGGCCCGGGCGCAGCAGCTGATTGATGCTGCCGTTGCCGCCATTGCGAAGGAGCATGATCTCACCATCAGTTCCCACGGCCATTTCGCCCGGCCGCCCAAGCCGATGACCCCCGAGATGGAGTCTTTGTTCGGCCTGGTGAAGCAGGCCGGCGCCGACCTCGGTCAATCGATAGGGTGGAAGTCGACCGGCGGGGTATGCGATGGCAATAATATCGCCGCCTGCGGCGTGCCCGTGATCGACACCATGGGCGTGCGCGGTGGAAGCATTCATTCGATGGAGGAATATCTGATCGTCGACAGCCTTGCCGAGCGCGCAGCCCTGTCGGCGCTTACGATCCTGCGATTGGCGGAGGGCGCATGAGCTATCGCATCCGCGCCGCCGGGCCCGACGATTTTCGCGCCTTCTACGACCTCGCCAAGCTGACCGGCGGCGGGTTCACCAACCTGCCCGCCGAAAAGGCGACACTCGAGGCCAAGCTGGAGCGGTCCGAAGCCGGTTTCAGCCGCGTCGGCGAAAATCCGTCGGACGATCTCTATGTCTTCATGCTCGAGGATTTCCGCACCGGTGCGATCCGCGGCACGTGCCAGATTTTCGGTGCGGTCGGCACTGACCGGCCATTCTACAGCTATTTGATTTCGACCCTCACACAAAAGAGCGAAGAGCTGGGGCGGATCTTTCGCAACCAGACGCTCAACCTTACCACCGACCTTGAAGGGTTCAGCGAAGTCGGCGGGCTGTTCCTTCATCCGCAGGAACGTGCCGGCGGCCTCGGCATGCTGCTCGCCCGGTCGCGTTACCTGTTCATCAAGCAGCACCGTCCGCGGTTCGGCGACTCCGTATTGGCGGAGTTGCGCGGAGTGATGGACCAGGCCGGCCATTCGCCCTTCTGGGATGCGCTCGGCGGGCGCTTTTTCGGCATGACCTTTCCCGAGGCTGACGAATTCAACGCGGTACACGGGACCCAATTCATCGCTGACCTTTTCCCGAAGTCGCCAATCTACGTCTCCATGCTTCCGGAAAGCGCCAAGGCCGTCATCGGCCAGCCGCACCCGACCGGCCGGGCTGCGCTCAAGATGCTGGAGAATGAGAATTTCGACTGGGACGGCTACGTCGACATATTCGACGGCGGGCCGACGGTCACGGCGCGGACCGACAAGATCAAGACGGTTGTCGAAGGCGATTGGCTCTTGGTCGGCGGCACCAACGGCGGCGGCGACAATACAATGATGCTGGCCACCGGCGTGATGCACGATTTCGTCTGTTGCTACAGCCACGCGTCCCAGAACGAAAACGGCGAGCTGATCATCGATGCCGAAGCAATGGAAATGCTCGGCGTCGGGCCAGGCGACCGCGTGCTGGCAGTCAGTCGATGATCCGAGAGATCAACTTCGACGGAATCGTCGGGCCAAGCCACAATTACTCGGGCCTCAGCCTCGGCAATCTCGCCGCGACCCGCAACGCCGGTCATGTGTCGCGGCCCCGCGCCGCCGCGCTGCAGGGCATCGACAAGATGAGGTCGAACCTGGCGTTGGGGCTGGTTCAGGGCCTCTTCGTGCCGCAACCGCGCCCGGCCGGCGAATGGCTATCCGATCTGGGTACGACCATCGAAGGCGCCGATCGGCACATTGCGGCCAATGCGATGAGCGCATCGTCAATGTGGGCGGCCAACGCCGCGACGGTCAGCCCCTCGCCCGATACCGCCGACGGCAAGTGCCACCTGACGGTCGCCAATTTGAAGACCATGCCGCACCGCAGCCACGAATGGCCAGCGACGCTGGCGCAGTTGCGTCTCGCCTTTGCCGGCGATGCGTTCGCGGTCCACGGACCGGTCCCGCCGGCGTTCGGCGATGAAGGCGCGGCCAATCACATGCGGCTAGCGCCGTCGCATGGCGAACCGGGCGTCGAGGTATTCGTTTTTGGCGTATCCGGCGGCCCCTTCCCCGCCCGCCAGCATGTCGAAGCGTCGAAGGCGATCGCTCGCCTCCACCGGCTCGATCCCGGACGGACGATCTTCGCCGCGCAGAGCGAGGAAGCGATCGCGGCCGGTGCCTTCCACAACGACGTCGTCGCAGTCGCCAATGGGCCCGTCCTGTTCGCTCACGAGAAGGCATTTGCGGATCGCGACGAGCTGGTCGCCCAATTGTCAGCCAGCCTGCCTCATTTCGAGCTGGTCGAAGTGCCCGATGCGGAAGTGCCGCTGGCCGACGCGGTCAAAAGCTATTTGTTCAACGCCCAGCTGGTCACCCCGCCTGATGGAGCCATGACGCTGGTCGCGCCGACCGAATGCCGCGATACGCCATCGGTGGCGTCCTGGATCGAGCGGCACCTCGCCTCCAATGGCGCCATCCGCCAGGTCAATTTCGTCGATGTCCGCCAGTCGATGGCCAATGGCGGCGGGCCGGCATGCCTTCGCCTTCGGGTCCAGTGCGACCCGGCCGATGTCGACCCTCGCTTCCTGGTCGACGATGCCAAGCTGGATCGCCTCGCCAAGGTAATCGGCGACCGTTGGCCGAATGAAATCGCGTCAGACGAGATCCAGTCTCAATCGCTCGTCGGTGCGGTTGTCCAGGCGCGTGCGGCGCTGCTGGATGCGCTGGAGCTATCGGAACTCGGCTAGTCCGTTTTGGGACAGCCGTGACAAGGCCATTCGACCCGACTCATTTTCTCGGTTAGCAATGCAGAGTTAAAGGACAGGTAACCATTGTCCTTAATCGGGAAAGGGCGGAACGGCGCCATTCCAGTGGCGTTGGGTTAATCATGATGAAGATTCGCAAGATCGGCCGACTGTTTGTCATCAAGACGCGCCTTGAGGCCTATCTTGTCACCTACGCGATCGCCGTCGGCTCGGTCGAGCGCGGCGTCCACTATCTTCAGCAATATCCCGGCAACGGCGGCTGGCTGCTTGCCGCCGCCTGCCTGGGTGTGCCTTTTGTCGCCGGAGCAAAGCTGCTCGACAGCGTCCGCCCGATCACGGCCGGCTCGGTAGCTGAATTGAAATTAGCGCCGCGTCATTCGACACGCGGGATCAATCGTAATCGACCCAGACATCCCCGCTCGGTCCACGGTTCAGCGTTACCGTCGTCACATCACACAGATTGACTCCGGTGAAGGTTGCCGACTGGCCGTCCGCCAGATTGGCCTTGATATCAAATGCGCAGTCGGGGTTGGCGAAGGCTACGGCGACCCGCGACCCGCTGGCAGGGTTTCCACCTAGGGATTGCCACGCGCTCGTTCCGACCCGCCTGATCTGGAGCGACGCGATGGCCGCACCCGTGCGATTTACCAGGGTGAAATTGCCTGCCGCCGCCGCAGCGGGGACCGGTGCGGCGAAAATCGCCGCGGCAAGCAACGGGGCGATGATGCTCTTCATATGCGCAATATAATCGGGATGCTCTCGCTATTCAAACGGTTGGCGCGCGCCCTCCCCGCTCGTCGGGCGCGCGCCAGAGCCTCGCAGCTAGGCCGCGAAGGCCGAAGGGCTGTGCGGCCGCGACCGGCTGATGAACACCGCGGCCGCCGGCTGCCGGAAACTCTCGTTGAGCGGCAAGGCTGTTGAGCAAAAGCCGCATTCGGCAAGGGTCCGGCCAACATACCAGTGGGTCCGGCCGCAACCTGGACAATGATTGACCTCATTGTCGCGGTACACGGCGTGGTACCCGCGCCGGGCCGGATTAAACTCCGTTACCTTGGAACTCAGCATGATCACTCTCCAATAACCGGCATGAACGTGCGACGAGTCGTTAGGTTTCAACGATAAGTCGATTCGCCTTGGGTGTCACCACAGGGCAAACCTGATGTCCCACCGGGGGACGGGCAGCTCCCTGTGGATATTAACCATCGCTTTACTTTTTGCGCGCAGTGTAGCTGCCGCCGAAGTGATGGTCGGGGGAGTGCGACGGATGGTGTCCAACCAGCGTTTCTATCTGCGCCGTGCAGCAGAAGAACGGACGGCTGCCCAGCGCGCAATTACGCCGCAGGCCCGGGAATGGCACAGCAAGCTAGCCCAGGACTTCGCCCAACGCGCCATTGAATGCGGTGCCAACAGCGGAGCGGTCGCGCTCAACGCCTGACCGCCGAATTTCGCCAAATTATCCATCGCGATGGCCGGGCCGATTTGTCCCGGAAATTTGACATTTTTGGGTCATTAAAAGTCCCTATAGCGGTCCTAGTTTAACTCTGTTAAATAAACGGGGTTCGTCACGAAGAACGGGGGTTACCATGCTACGTCGAACTTGTGCCGCTGCATTGCTGGCATCCGCGATGATCGCCTCTCCGGCGGTCGCTCGCGACAAGACACTCTATTTGGGAATTGAAGCAGGCCCGATGTGGGCCAAGGACATGGATGTCGACCTGGCCGGGGAAGATAGCGAAGGGTCATTCGACGTCGATTTTATGGATGTCGACCATAATATGGGATACGATGTCGGAGTGATCTTCGGCTATGATGCGGGCATCGTCCGTGCCGAGCTGGATCTGTCCTACAAGCGGGCTTCGCACGACGAATATACGTTCGAATGCGAAGGCGGGCCTTGCGCTGATCCTGACGAAGGCGGTGGCCATACCCGTTATATCGCGATCATGACGAACCTGTTGCTCGATCTCGGCAATGAAGATGGTTTCAGCTTCTATGCAGGCCCTGGCGCCGGCTTCGCCTGGGGCAAGTATAATTTCGAGTGCTGCAACAGTGAGTTCGACGAATCCTTCACCCAGGGCGGGTTCGCCTGGCAGCTGGTTGCCGGCGTTCGCTATGCCCTCAACCCGAATGTCGATCTCGGCCTGAAGTATCGCTACTTCCATCCGCATAAGATCAAGCAGGAAGTGTTCGGCACCGACGACGAATTCTTCGAAAGCCGGTTCCACTCGCACTCGCTGTTGGCGACGCTGACGTACAACTTCTACACGCCGCCGCCGCCTCCGCCTCCGCCACCACCGCCGCCGCCGCCGCCGCCTCCACCGGCGACGCAGACGTGCCCGGATGGTTCGGTGATCCTGGCGACGGACGCCTGTCCGCCACCGCCACCGCCGCCACCTCCGCCGCCGCCTCCGCCGGAGCCGGAACGGGGTTAAGTAACCAACTGCAAAGAGCGGCGGCCAGCCAGCTTCGCCGCTCTGGGGGCAGGAACGGCCCGGGAAGAAATTCCCGGGCCGTTTTGCGTGGGCAGCGGGGGCCGCTCCGCGCCAATATCATCGGCTAGCCTAGTCCGTGGTGCCCCAGACGAAGAGGATGGTCAGCGCCGATGTGGTCGCGAAGGAAAAGGCCTTCGCCAGCGCGATCGTGCCGCTGTCGGTCCCCCATTGGAAAAGACCGGCGCCAACGAAAAGCGACATGGCGAACCATAAAAGCAGCGACAATGCTCCGGCCCAGACCGCGGGCGTCTTCGCTTGCCTGAATTCCTCGGCCGAGCCTTTCCGGGCCGCGAACAGGTCCCACGCGCCTTTCCCGGCGGCTGCCACAATCGCAAGCTGGCAAAGGACGATCAGCGCGAAACCGGTCCATGCCAGGGCGGGTGAATTAGGGGGCGGCCGCAACACCTCCATCTGCCCGCGCATTTCGCCGACGTTAGACAGATTCTGAAGTGCGTACATCAGAGCGGTTAGGCCGATCAGTAGTACGAGCAGGCTCTTGAAGGTCCGCATGTCGGGTCCTGTCCGCAGTTGCGCCCGGCAAACTAGCGCCGGAAGGCGCGGCTCTTCAAGTGAAGCCAGACAAGACGGGAAATGGCGCGCCCGGTGCCAGATTATCGGCAGTAATCCGCCACAAAACAAGCCAAAACGCGGGGGTGACAGCTGGCACCCCTGTTGGCGATGTCGTTGGCACACTTTGTCACCCTTTTAGGCACACATCGAGGCCTAAAGCTTGGCACCCCTCCCGCGAAAAGAGGGTGGTGTGCCGGCGCTACTAGTCTCGATCATCCATTCGCCGCCTGTGAAATTCAATTTCCCTTGCTTCCGCTCGATCAGCCCGCTGGTCAGCGCGCCATTTCAGCCGGAAGTCTAAAGCGAAATAGAGCACTCCCAGAAAGATAGGCAGCCAGACCCTCAGGTATCCTTCCGCGGAGCCCGTAGATGCGTAATTCCAGCCGAAGAATTGTTGATAGAGGCCGACAAGAATAAATGCGGCTGCGATAATGCGGAGCGCCCAGCGTATCATCTCGATGTTCTAGCACTGCTCTTAATGTCCGCAATGGATGGAAAGCGGTCGTTATGGAACGACGTCGAGAATTGCTTGCTCGTCGGCGCTCTCAAGATGTTTCACGAGCATCGTCAGGCAATGTTGGTCCGGCGGACCACTGTGGAGGAACAGCTGGCTGCGGTCGTTGACAACGGACAGCCGATCCCCGGCTTGGTCGTAGGTTATCCAGAAATTTCCAAAGTGCTCGTTGTCGTAAAAGCTATCGACAATCCGCTTCTCTGGGTCGGCTGCTATCTTATTCTCGATAGCCTCGAACGCTTGTCTTGAGTTCATGCCATATGTTTGCCGACCATGCTCAATGTCCGCAATGGGTGGAAAGCGGACGCTACCAGTCAGGCTCTGTCGGCCGGGTATATCCTCGTAACTGCTTGATAGATTCCGATTAGCGGCAAAGAAAATAGTGCCAACATCGAAGGTGCAGTCCCCATTCCAGCGAATAGAAAAACGGCGAGAGCGCCCAGCGAGAGGAAGAACACTAGCGGGTGAATCCCACGAAAGGATGCCGCGTAGGCAACGGCGTCCCTTAATCGTTCAAAGCCGAGGCTTTCCGCACTCCGTCTTCCCCGGCTCGTGGCTAGAAAAAGTACGGCTACCACAATGGTCACCAGACCTGCGAAACCCATTAGGAGAAAGACCGGACCATCGGGCCAATGGAAAGTCGCGGCCGCGACTGCGATGGACAGGATGCCGACAACAACGACTGGTAACCAGCATTTCAGCCTGCGCGTCGTGTCATTGTCCAGCATAAAGCCTTTTTGGGCCTTGGTTCTAATGACCGCAATGGGTCGGAAGCTGCCATTGGGGTCAAATGGCACTTCACCCGCCAATTCGAAGCGATTGGCTCGGAACTTGTGCGTTCGCTAAGTCATTGAAATCATTGATGGCACACTTTCTTGTCACCCCCGACAAAAAGCGCCCTGATTCGTGGCAGAAATCTGCGAAAAGAATGGCGCGCCCGGAACGATTCGAACGTCCGACCCTCAGATTCGTAGTCTGATGCTCTATCCAGCTGAGCTACGGGCGCGTGCCGGGGCGTCCCTTAGGGGCCGGGGCGGCGGCACGCAACCCCCTTGCCGACAATTGCGCCGGGCGCGCCGGCCCCCTAGACGGAAAGCCATGCGGATCGTTGCTCCCCTTGTCGCCGCCTCCCTCGCCACGGCTTGTTCGACCCCAAACGCAGGGACGGAGCCGAGCTTGGCGCCCCGATCGGCGGAGGCAATCGATCCCCGCGTTCCAATACCGAGCGATGCGCCGCCGGGCGCGGTCGATGCGGCGCTCGTCGCGCAGCTGGCCGAACTGGTCAGGCAGGCCCAGGCCGGTACGTCCCAGTTCAATGCGAGGCAGGCTGAAGCCGATCGGCTTGCCGCCGCTGCCGGCCCAATGGCCAGTGAAAGCTGGATCGCGGCGCAGCAGGCGCTGTCGCGACTGATCGAGCAATATGGAGTGACGACGCAGGTCGCCGCCAACATCGATGCAATTAGTGCCGGCCAGCTTGAACGCCAGCACTGGATCGGTCCGGCGGACCAGCAAGCGATCGCCAGCGCCGCCGGCGAAGTGGCGGCGATCAGTGATGAACAATCCGGGGCGATCGATCGCCTTAAAGCCCAGCTCGAACGCTAGCTGAGCGCGGCGGCGCGCGCGGCCGGCCATTCCGCCGCATCGATGCGATAGACGATCGACGGGTTCATTTCCGGGCCGAAGCGCGTGTCGATGAAATCGAGATCCTCGCGGCGAGTCATGCCAAGCCGTTTCATCAGCCCCTGGCTTTCGACATTGGCGCTGATGGTAAGGGCCACCACATGCGGCGCCCCCAAACGATCGAAGGCCAGGTCCAGCGACGCTATCGCCGCCTCCTTGGCATAGCCCTGCCCCCAGGCGCTCTCGCGCAATCTCCAGCCGACCTCGAACTGGCCGCTCAGCCCTTCTCCGCCGGGCGAATTGACCCGTTTCAGGCCGCAGAAGCCGAGCAGCTCATCGTCCGACCGGCGCTCGACCAGCCAGAATGTGTGGCCGAAGTCACGCTGATACCCAGTCAGCCGATCGACCGCAGCGTCCCAGCTTGCCCGGTCCTGAAGCCCACCGAGGTGCCGCATGACTGCCGGCTTGTTCATGATCGCATAAAAGCGCTCACCGTCACCCGGACCCCATTCGCGCAGCCGCAGACGGGCCGTTTCGGCAACTACCAGGGTCATTGTGCCGATCTCCGGCCCTTTCCGGCGATCAGGTAGAGCAGGGCGCCAATCGCCAGGAACGCCCCAAACGCCTGCCATTCGGCCAGGTTGGAATGGGATGACGCCCACAGGATCAGCGCGCCGGCAACCAGCGGCAAGATAATGCCTCGGCCCCATCGCATCTTACCCTCAAGATAATCCAGCCGCGGGATCGCGGCAATCGAGGCGAAGTAGGCAAACAGCCGGGAAACGGTGCTGATGACCGCCAGCGAGATGAACGAACCGGACAATGCCAGCGCCAGCCCGATGCCGCCGACGGCAAGGATCGAGTTCACCGGAGTTGCGAAGCGCGGCGAGATCTTGCCGAACCATCGCGGAAGCAGGCTTTGATCGGCAAAGCTCGATGTAATGCGCGAAATCGAGGTGACCGCGCTCAACTGATTGGCCAGGACCGACGCGATCGCCGCGAAACCGAGGATGACCGCCCCGACGGGTCCGATCGACCTTGCCGCAAGCGCCGCGAGCGGCGCATCATTTTCGCCCAGCCCAGACGCCGAATAGGCCATCTGGACAGCCACGTAGAGCAGCGTGACGCCGGCAACGGTGAGCAGTAGCGCACGCGGGATATTGCGCTCCGGATCGCGCGTCTCGCCGGCCGGTATGGTCGCCGCCTCGAACCCCACGAAGGCATAGAGCGCGGCCAGGGCCACCCCTTCGACGGCCGAGAATTGCGGCAATGCCGGTGCCGGTATCGGCGTCAGCAGCAGCCCAAGCGCGCCGATCACGATCAGCGGCGCAAGCTTGATCATGGTCATGGCGCCGAGCGTGTCGACGGCACGGCGGATACCGATCACGTTCACCAGCGTAATGCCGCTGATCGTGACGATGATCGTCAGCGGCGCGTTGAGCCCCGGCCAAAGGGCGCCGGCATAGGCAGCGAGCACATGGGCGTTGGCGGCCAGTGACGCCGCCCGGGCGGCGTAGAGCATCCACCCCGCCTCGAAACCGACGAACCGCCCGAAGGCCTTGCCGGCATAGAGTTGCGGGCCTCCCGATTCACGGAAGCGGCCGGCGAGGTCGGCGTAGCAGACCACGACGGGCATGATGCCGATTCCGGCCAGCAGCAGCAGCCAGGGCGCGAAACTGCCCACCGCGGCATCGAGCTTGCCCGGCAATCCGAAAATCGCCGCGCCGATCATGCCATTGAGCGCGAGCAGCGCCGCGCCCCAAACTCCAACGTCCCGGCGCGTCGCGACGACCGGTTGAGCGTCCTCAGCCATGGAGCGCCTTAACCCCGCGCTGGAGCGCCTCGATCAGCTCGTCGACATGCTCGACATGGGTACGGAACGACAGGATCGCGCAACGAATATAATATCGGCCATCGATCCGCGTTCCACTCAACATCACTCGACCTTCTTGCTGCAAATGCTGAAGCAATCGTTCACTTGGCGCGTCGGCATCGCCATTTTCGGGCTGATAGCGAAAGGCGACCACTGAAAGATCGGGCGGCGGACCGGCGTCGAACCCGGCAAGTTCCGAAAGGCGTGCGTGGAAGTATCGGGCGAGTCCCAGCTTTTCCTGCTGCGCAGCGCGAAACGCCGCGATACCGCCCATTTGCAGCGGCAGCCACAGCCGCATGCCGCGGAAATGACGCGTCAATTCAGGCGACAGATCGGCAGGCGACGGACCCACCTCGCTCTCGCCGAGCGGCGTGATGTATTCGGCGCTTGCGGTGAAGGCATGGAGCAGCTGGTTGCCGTCGCGGACGAGCGCCGCACCGGTGCCATAAGGCAGGAACAGGGTCTTGTGCGGATCGAGCGCGACGCTGTCGGCGCGATCGATGCCGCTGAGCTTGGCCCGCCCCTCGTCGCACAGCGCGAACAGGCCGCCATAAGCCCCATCGACATGAAACCAGATGCCATGTTTGGCGCAGACATCGGCAATATCGTCGATCGGATCGACCGATCCGGTGTCGATCGTCCCGGCCGACGCGATCACCAGCCATGGCCGAACGCCGTTCGCCACATCCCGCTCGATTGCCGTCACCAACGCAGCCACATCCATCCGGCAACGATCATCGGTGTCGATCAAGCGCCGCGGCGCTCTCCCACGCCCGGCGATATGCAGCGCCTTGTCGACGCAATGATGGACGAAGCGGGTCATGTAGACCGCTCCGCCGCCATCCGGATCGCGCGCCTCGCGCGCTGCGACGACCGCGGTCAGGTTGGCCATGCTGCCGCCCGACGTCAGCGTTCCAGCGCTGGTCTCGGGATAGCCGATGACTTTCGCCATCCAGGCGCAGCAGGCGTTCTCGATCCGCACGGCACCTGGGCTGGCTGAGGCAAATCCCGAATATTTGTTCGATACTGCGGCAAGGAAATCGCCAAGCGCCGAATAGAATAGTCCGCCACCGGGGATATAGGCCATGAACCGAGGCGACGTAGTCGTGAATCCGGGCCGGTTCACGCATTGGCCGAAATAGGACAGCAGCTCCGCCGACCCGCGCCCGCCTTCGGTGAACTCCGGGTCAAGCTTCTGGGCGAACACTTCGTCCCAGCTGTTGTTCGACGGTAGCTCCGGCAGCGCCTCGAGATAGTCCAGCGCATGGTCGAGCACTTCGCCGCCGAGACGGCGCCGGTCATCCGTGTCGGGCTCCAGCGGCTGCATCGCCGCCTTCAGCGCCTCCAACTCCCCCCGGGTAATGGTCATCCGGCCATCAGACGCGCGGCCAGCGGCGCATGATAGGTCAAAACGCCGGTTGCTCCGGCCCGCTTGAACGCCAGCAGCGTCTCCAGCACCAGGGCTTCGCGTTCGCCAGCACCGGCCGCGGCGGCGGCCTCGATCATCGCATATTCGCCTGACACTTGATAAGCGAAGGTGGGCACGCCGAATGCGTCCTTCACCCGCGCCAGCACATCCAGGTAAGGCAGGCCCGGCTTGACCATCACCATGTCCGCGCCCTCGGCCAGGTCCAATGCCACTTCGCGCAGCGCTTCGGCGCCATTGGCCGGATCCATCTGATAGCCGCGCTTGTCGCCTTTCAGCAGCCCGCGCGAGCCAACCGCGTCGCGGAACGGACCGTAGAAGGCGGAGGCATATTTGGCGGCATAGGCCATGATCGCCACATCGATCAGCCCGGCCTTCTCCAGCCCGGCGCGGATCGCCCCGACGCGGCCGTCCATCATGTCAGACGGCGCGACGATGTCCGCCCCAGCCAGTGCCTGCACCAGTGACTGCTGGACCAGGATCGCGCTGGTTTCGTCGTTGAGTACCCGGCCCCTGTCGTCGACCACGCCGTCGTGGCCGTGGGCAGTGTAGGGATCGAGCGCCACGTCGGTCAGCACGCCGACCTCTGGCACCGCATCCTTGATCGCCTTGATCGCCCGGCAGATCAAATTGTCGGGGTTGAGTGCCTCGCGCGCATCGTCGGTCCTGAGTGCCGGCGGCGTATTGGGAAAAAGCGCGATGCAGGGAATGCCAAGGTCGCGGGCTTCCCGCGCCTTCTCCGCCAGCCGGTCGACCGACCAGCGGCTTACCCCGGGTAACGTCGAGATCGGCTCCTCCTGCCCTTCGCCCTCGCAAATAAACAAGGGCCAGATGAGGTCGCTGGGGTGGAGCCGATGCTCGGCCAGCATGTCGCGGATCCATGGCGAAGAGCGGCCACGGCGCATCCGCATTGATGGAAATGAGGGCGTTACCATGGGCCGCGCTCTAGCCGAGTTGGCAGCGGGAATGGAAGGGAGTTAGCCAGCCGGGTTGATGCGCCCGCCCGGCTCTGTCAGCCCTTCGGCCTCCTCGATCGCCTCATCGACACCGGGAGGCGGCATCATTCGCGCCTTGCGCCAGCCGCCGTAGCGATAAAAACCGATCGCCATCGCCATATTGGCGAGGCTGCTGACCGGGAAGCTGAGCCACAGCGCGTCGGCACCGAGCCATGGATAGGCGCCGAGGGCAAATCCGAACCTGACCGGATAAAGGCCGACCGCCAGGATAACCAAAGGCCCGACCACGGCTCCATTGGCGCGAACCGTCCCGAACAGGATCATCGTCACGCCGAACAGGAGGAAGCTCCACGTCGCCAGTATCTGGATATGCTCGGCAATCGGCAGGGCCGGGCTTTTGCTGCCCAGGAACAGGGCCAGCGCTGGCCGGTCCGATACCGCCAATACCAACACCAAAATGCCGGTGATGGCGAAGGTGTAGAGAATGCCGGACCGGGTGATCCGGCCGACGCGGTCCCACTGCCCCGCGCCGATATTCTGCGCCGCCATGGCGCTAACAGCCGCGCCAAGCGCCATCGCCGGCATCTGGAGGTAGGTCCAGAGCTGCATGGCGACGCCGAATGCCGCTGTAGTGTCGACGCCCTCGCGATTGACCAGCCCGACCGTTGCTACCGCTGAAGATGAAACGACGATCATCTGCAACCCCATCGGCAGGCCCTTGCGGACGATCGCGCCGATGAGCTTCGGATCGGGCTTCAGGTATCGCAGTTCCTTCCCCTTCAGCCGAAGCGGAAGGTCCTTGGCATAAATATAGATCACCAATGCGCCGAGGCTGACATAGTTGGCGATGACGGTTGCCAGCGCGCTTCCGGAAATGCCCAGCTCCGGGGCCGGCCCGAGGCCAAGGATGAACACCGGATTGAGGCCCGCATCGAGGACCACCGCCAGGATCATGAACCACATCGGCGTCAGCGCATCGCCGCTCCCGCGCAGCGCCATCATCATCAGTACCAGCAAGAGTATCGCCGGCATCGCGGTGAAGATTACCCGCAAGTAGGAAAGCGCCAGCGGCATGGCGTCCGGCGGCATGGCGAGCAACCGCAGCAGGGCGGGCGAGGCGATCCATCCGATGACGGCGATCGCCAGCGCCACCGGCAGAAATCCGCCCACCGCCGAGCCCATGACCCGCCGGGCGCCGTCGACGTCCTTACGACCCCATGCCTGCCCGATCAGCACGGTGGCAGCCATGCCGAAGCCGAACACGAAGGCCATCAGCAGGAACATGACCATGTTGGCGTTGAAGGTGGAAGCGAGCGCCCTCTCGCCCAGAAAACGCCCGATCCAGATCGAGTTGATCGAACCGTTGAGCGATTGAAGGATCGATGAGGCAAGCGTCGGCAGTGCGAAAGCGAGCAAGGTCTTGCCGATCGGGCCCTGCGTCAGGTCGCCGCGGGGTCCTCGTTTCGCAGCTGCATCTGCCATATGCTCTCCCGTCACCCCGGCGGAGGCTGGGGCCCATGTTTCTCGAACCCATTTTCCTCGACATGGATGCCAGCCTTCGCTGGCATGACGAGTGTGGGTTTACCCGAGCCTCTCCAACGCGGCGCGGAGACGTTCGGCCTCAGCGGATTTGTCGGCATGGTCGGCGCGGGCTTTTTCAACCGCTTCCGGCTTGGCCCGTTCGGCGAAGGCCGGATTGGCGAGGCGAGCGGCGAGACCGTCGCGTTCTTTCTCGACCGCCGCGACAGACTTGGAGAGGCGACCCTTTTCGGCGTCGAGGTCAATCGCCCCTTCCAACGGGAATGCGATGGTCACGCCGCCGACGACAATCTGCGCGGATCCTGGCGGCACGCTATCGGCCAAAGCCGTCGAGCCGAGCTTGGCCATGCGCGACAGCGTCGCGGCATATTTGGTCAACCGATCGACCATTGCGGGATCGCCGCCAATGACGTGAGGAGCCAAGGTGGCGCTCCACGGAATATTGAGCTCGGCGCGCATTGCCCGGACCTGGTCGATTACCTCGACCAGCCCGCCGATCTCGCGCGCGGCATTTGGATCGCGCTGGGCCTCCGGCGCCGGCCATTTGGCGACAATCAGGTCGTAGGGCCGCTCGCCCATGCTGTGCCAAAGTTCTTCGGTCACGAACGGCATGAACGGGTGGAGCATGACCAAAATCTGGTCGAAAGCCCAGGCGGCGACGGCGCGCGTTTCGTCGTCGAATGCGCCCTTCACCAGCTCGACATACCAGTCGCAAAAAGTGCCCCAGGTGAAGTGGTAGATGGCATCTGCCATGTCGTCGAAGCGCAGCTCGGCGAAGGCCTTGTCGAGCTTGCCCAGCGTCTCGACCACCTCGCCGATGATCCAGCGGTTGACCGGCAGGCTAGCTTGCGGAGCGGCGATACTCTGCGAGGCGCCGATGCCATTGCCCTGCAGGAAGCGCGCCGCGTTCCACAGCTTGGTCGCGAAGTTGCGGTATCCCTCGACGCGCTTCTCATCGAGCTTGATGTCGCGGCCCTGGCTTTCCATCGCTGCCAGCGTGAAGCGCAGCGCGTCCGCACCATATTTGTCGATGAAGATAAGCGGATCGGTGACGTTGCCCTTGGCCTTCGACATTTTTGCGCCGTGTGAGTCGCGGACCAGCCCATGAAGGTAGAGCGTCTTCCACGGTCGCTCCTTCATGAACTCGAAGCCCTGCATCGCCATCCGGGCATCCCAGAAAAAGATGATGTCGAAACCCGAAATCAGCACATCATTAGGATAGTGCCGCTTGAGGTCGCGGGTCTCATCCGGCCAGCCGAGCGTCGCGAACGGCCACAGCGCGGATGAGAACCAGGTATCGAGCACATCCTCGTCCTGCTTCAGGGCAACGCCTTCGCCGGCCTGCCGTTGCGCCTCTTCAAAAGTTTCGGCGACAAAAATATTGCTGTCGCTATCAAACCAGGCCGGGATGCGGTGGCCCCACCACAGCTGGCGCGACACGCACCAGGGCTGGATATTTTCGAGCCAGTTGAACCAGGTCTTCTTCCACGTTTCCGGCACCACAGCGATCTCGCCGGACCGCACTGCCTCGATCGCCGGCTTGGCCAGCGTTTCCGCGTCGACATACCATTGGTCCGTCAGCATCGGCTCGATGACCAGCCCCGAACGATCGCCAAACGGCTGCATGATCAGCTTTTCCTCGGCCTGGATCATCAGGCCTTCGGCGTCGATGTCGGCGACCACCGCCTTGCGCGCGTCGTAGCGGTCGAGGCCGCGATACGCTTCGGGGACCAGGTTGAGCGCGTCGATTTCCTCCTCGCTCGCTTTTTCGCCTCGGGCGATCGCCAGTGCCCGCGCCGCGGCGACAGCATAGGGCTCACCATCGCTGCGCATATGCGCGGTCCCGTCCATCAGCCGGTATTTCGGAATTCCGTTGCGCTGCGCCACGCCATAGTCGTTGAGGTCGTGCGCGCCCGTGATCTTTACCGCGCCCGATCCGAAATGCGGGTCGGGATAGGTGTCGGTGATGATCGGGATCAGGCGCCGATGCTCCTTCGGCCCGACCGGAATCTCGCATAGCTTGCCGACGATTGGCCGGTAACGCTCATCGTCCGGATGCACTGCGACCGCACCGTCGCCGAGCATCGTCTCGGGCCGGGTCGTGGCGATCGAGATATAATTCCGTGTCTCCTGGAAGGTGACGTTCCCGTCCTCGTCCTTCTCGACGTAGGTGTAGGTCTCCCCGCCCGCGAGCGGATATTTGAAGTGCCACATATGGCCCTGGACTTCGCGGTTCTCGACCTCGAGGTCGCTGATTGCGGTCTGGAACTTGGGGTCCCAGTTGACCAGCCGCTTGGCGCGATAGAGCAGCTTCCTTCGATACAGCTCGACGAACACTTTGATCACGGCCTTCGAAAAGCCCTCGTCCATGGTGAAGCGCTCATTGGCCCAGTCGCAGCTGGCACCGAGCCGGCGGAGCTGGCGGGTGATCTGTCCGCCCGACTGCGCCTTCCATTCCCACACATGGTCGATGAAGGCTTCGCGGCCCATGTCGGCGCGCTTCAGGCCCTGGCTGTCGAGGTTGCGCTCGACCACCATCTGGGTGGCGATCCCGGCATGGTCCATTCCGACCACCCACAGGCTGTCCTTGCCCTGCATCCGGGCATGGCGGACCAGCACGTCCTGCAGCGTATTGTCGAGCGCGTGGCCGATATGCAGAGAGCCGGTAACATTGGGCGGCGGCATGACGATGGTGAAAGGGTCGGCATCCGGCCGTTCCGGACGGAACAGCCCCTGCCCCTCCCAATGGGCATACCAGCGGGCCTCGATTGGGCCCGGTTCGAACGTCTTGGAAAGCTCGGTCATATCGGCGGCGGTTAGCGTTGCATTGCAACACACACAACCGTCATGCCAGCGAAGGCTGGCATCCATGTCAAGTTGAACCTGGGCCCCAGCCTGCGCCGGGGTGACCACCTATACTATTTTGCCAGATACTTGCCCATCCAGTCGAACACTTCGCTGTACCAGCGGATCGAGTTGTTGGGCTTCAGCACCCAATGGTTCTCGTCCGGCCACACGATCAGCTTCGAGGGAATGTCGCGGCGCTGGAGCGCGGTGAAAGCGGCGATGCCCTGGGTGTAGGGGATGCGGAAGTCCTTCTCGCCGGTAATCACCAGCATCGGCGTCTTCCACTTGGCGACATGGTTGACCGGGTTCCAGCGCTCGAACGCGGCCGGGTCTTCAAAATAGGCCTTTTTGCCATGCTCCCATTCGTCGAACCATAGCTCCTCGGTCTCATAGGCCATGGCGCGGGCGTCGAACACGCCGTCATGCTGGACCAGGCACTTGAACCCGTCGGGCCATTGCCCGGCGATCCAGTTCATCATGTAGCCGCCATAGCTGGCCCCAAGCGCGCAGGCATTGTCGGCGTCGAGCTGCGCATCCTGCGACGCGGCAAATGCCAGGCCCTTCTGCAGGTCCTCCAGCGGCCAGCCGCCCCAATTGTTGGTGATCGCGTCGGTGAAGGCCTGACCGTAACCGGTCGAGCCATGGAAATCGACGCTGACCACGCCATAACCCGGGCCGGAAAAGACCCGCGGGTTCCAGCGATACGACCAGCTGTTGCTGAAGCTGCCCTGCGGCCCGCCATGGACGACGAAGGCGATCGGCAGCTTGGCCGCGGCATATTGCGGACCGGCCGGCTTCAAGGTGAAGCCCCACACCGTGTCATTGTTGGCGCCCTTGAAGCTGAACTTCTTGAAGCTGACCGGATCGAGATCGGCCAGCAACGCGCGATTGACGTCGGTGAGCTGCGTCACCTTGCCCTTGGCATCGACCCGGAACAGGTCGTCCGGCGCCATCACGCTGTTCGAAGTATAGACTGCCCCGCCGCCTGCCAGGGGAGCGACGTTTCCGGCGTGGCCCCCGGCAGTCAGCCTGGTCACCTTGCCGGTCGCCGCATCGACCCGCCATACCGGCTGCTCGAGCGTGTCCTCGGCGGTGATCAGGATCGATTTGCCGTCCTTCGCCCAGGCGATCGACCCGACCGAGCGATCCCAATTCTGGGTCAGTGCCTGGACCTGGCCGGTGGCGAGATTACGCACCTTCAGCACCTGGCGGTCGGCCTCATAGCCGGGGCGGGCCATGGAGAAATATGCCAGCCTTGTGCCGTCCGGCGATAGCGTTGGCAGGTTGTCGGTACCGTCATTGTCGGCGGTGAGGTTGGTCGGCTGGGCCGATCCGTCCGCGGGGCCTGAGAAAATGTCGAGATTGGTCGAATTCGCCTCGATCCGTCCGGCCTCGCGAAGGGCGAAATAGACGGTCTTGCCGTCGGGCGAGATATCGACTTCCTCGCCGCCGCCGAACGGCTTGGACGGGCTGTCGCCGACCAGCGCGCCGGTCACCGGCACGCCGGCCCCGCTTATCCGGCCGCCCTCGATCGGGAAGCTGAAAATGCGGCTCCGCACGCCGGGCTCGGCCCAGGTGTCCCAGTGGCGGATGAAAAGCTGGTCATATTCGCGGGCCGAGCCGCCCTGCTCAACCTTCTTGACGTCCTCACAGGCGAAATCGGAGCATTTAAGGTCGCGGTCGGCCCAGACGATCAGCCGGCTGCCATTGGCGCTGACCTTGAAACCGCTGATGTCGCCCTTGAGGTTGGAAAGTTGAGTGGACTGACCGCCCACGACCATGCGGAACAGCTGGTCCTGGCCGCCGACCGGTGCGAGGTACCAGATCGCGCCGTCGGCGCCGAACACGGCGTCATGCGCGCCCTGCGCTGCACCCGCGAGCGGCTGCGGAGCCGCGCCCTTGGCCTTTAAATCGAGGATGTGGACGACATTGTTGCGCTTGTTGGCCGCAAGGTCGGTCGTCGACAGCGCGAAAATCGCGTAGCGACCGTCGGGCGAGACGCTCGGCGAGGTCAATCGCCGCATCGACTGCATGTCGGTGGCGGTCATCGGCCGGGCGATTGCGGGAGTTGCGGAAATGGCGGCGGCCGCGACGCTGGCGGCGAGCAGGATGCGCTTGATCATGGCGCGCTTCGTAGCAGAGGCACGGTCGCGTGCAACAAGCGCGTCATTGCGAGCGAAGCGAAGCAATCCAGTCTAGATTGCCGCGTCGCTACGCTCCTCGCAATGACGTTAGACCGGCCGCCCCGTGATGCGGTGGATCTCGCGCTTCACATGCTCGTCGACAATCGCCGGCAAATGCTCGTCGAGCCACTGCTTGAGGATCGGGCGAAGCATGTCGCGGATCATCTCCTCAAGCGGGTTATATTGCGGCGGCGGCGGAGCGGCGGCAGCCACGTTCGCCAGCGTTTCAAGCCTTTGTCGGCTTTCGTCGGCGGCCTCCGTTTCCATCAGCGGCGGGCCGAGATCGATCGCGGCGACGGGAGCCTCCATGCTGGGATCGAGCTCCAGAACGTCCTCATCCTCGCGCTCCTCGTCGGCAAGGGACCCGACCGTCACCCCGCGAATCTCCTTCTCTTCGGCGATCACACGTTTGATCGACGCGAGTATATCTTCCATCGAGGGCTCACGAGCACCAGCCATGGCGCTCCTATTACCTATTGGGCAGCGGGAGTCACGCCCTGAGGCTGCTCCTGCGGCGTGACGGTGCTTGTCGCGACCGTATTGTGCCGTGGATCGTTCGACCAGTCGTTCCAGTCACCGGCAACACGGCGATAGTTGCCAAGCGGGTCGTAAAGCGGGCCGCCATCAAGGCCGAGGTCGTCGGCTTCGGCCTGTCCCATCGCGTTGAGCAGTTGGAAGCCAGCGACATAGGCGTCGCGGCGGGCCGTAACCAGCACTACCTGGCTATTGAGCAATTCCTGCTCGGCATCGAGCACGTCCAGGATCGTCCGCGTGCCGACGCTATTTTCGGCGCGCACGCCTTCAAGCGCCAACTCGTTTGCCTTGACCGCGACTTCGCTCGATTTGATCCCGTCGACCGCCGCCTGGTAGTCGGCATATGCCGAACGGGTGTTGGCGACGACCTGCCGCTCGGAGGCAATGCGGAACTCCAGCGCCTGGCCTTCCCGCGCCTGGGCCTGGCGAATACGCGCTCCGGGCAATCCGCCCTGGTAGAGGGGAATCCGGCCCTGGACACCGATGCTGGTGGCCGTTCCCGACCGGTCGATGCCGGCGGTGTCGCCGTCGGTGGTGCTGGCAAAGTCGCCCGAAGCGATCGCCGAAACGGTCGGCAGCCTGGTGCCGCGGATCGACTTCACATCATAGCCCGAAGCATCCACTTGATGATTTGAAGCGAGCAAGTCGGGGTTGTTGACCAGCGCGATTCGCACTGCCTCGTCCGGCGATCGGGGCAGCGGCGGAAGCGGCGGCGGCGGCTGCAACTGGCCGGGGGCCTTGCCGATCACGCGCCGATAATTTTCCTCGGCCGTTACCTGGTTGCCCTGGGTCAGGACCAGGCGCGTCCGGGCCAGTGACAGGCGCGCTTCGGACTGGGCAACGTCGGTGCGAGTAACGTCACCGATCTCGAACCGGTCCTGCGTTGCCTGGAGGTTAGTTTCCAGCACTTTGACGTTGTTGACGTTGAGCTCGGTCGTCGCGCGGGTGCGGATCACCTCCATGTAGGCCGATACGGCCTCGGTGAAGATGTCGCCCTCGACAGCCCTCAACGTGGCGCGGCCGGCCTCGACGCGGCTCTTGGCGGCCTTGATGTCATTCTTGACGGTTCCGCCCTGGTACAGCGGCATGTTGACGTCGACGCCGGCAACGACGAACGGGCCCTTGCTAAGGCCGGTGTCGAACCGTCCGCTGCGGGTCAGGTCGCGCGTTACGCCGACGGTGCCGGTAACATTTGGCCTGCCGGCCGACCGGGCGATCGCCACACCGGCATCGGTCGCCTTCAGCGCCTCCCGCTGCCCGGTGAGCGTCGGGTTGGCCTGATAGGTCGACACCAGCGCTTCGCGCAGTGTGTCGGCCGACGCGGCGGTCGCGGCGAAGGCGACAAGTAGCGATGCAATGGCGAGATGACGGGTCACTAGGCTCTCCGATTGGGTCAGAATGTAAAGGCCCGTGGCCGTTCGAATCCGGGAAGCTGTTCGACTTCCGCGTCTGCAATAGTCCTTAAGCCGAGCGTGCCGCCCGACGCGCGGCCGACGACCAGGCGCGAAATGCCATTGTCGACGACCGCACCGGCCAGTAGCCCGCCTTCGCGCAACTGCTTGGCAAAGGCGCCAGGAACCTCTTCGACTGCGCCGTCAATCAATATCAGGTCATAGGGCTCCGACTTGGCCCAGCCCTTGTGGAGATCGCCGACGGTCGTTTCGACCCCTGC
The DNA here is from genome assembly GCF_023516505.1 of Sphingomonas brevis. Lineage (NCBI taxonomy): Bacteria > Pseudomonadati > Pseudomonadota > Alphaproteobacteria > Sphingomonadales > Sphingomonadaceae > Sphingomonas > Sphingomonas brevis. The sequence continues at coordinate 1,350,288 of NZ_JAMGBB010000001.1, forward strand.
CCCGTTCGCGGCCGCGGCCAAGGATGCATCGGATTCCAGCGCCACTACGTCGAGGCCGATCGAGCGGAGCAAGGCGGCCGAATAGCCGGTGCCCGAACCCACGATCAGCGCGCGCTGCCCGGCCTTGGGCGCGAGCTCGGTCAGCAGCTTGCCCAGCGCCGCCGGCGGCATCATCGACCGACCCGGTGCTACCTTCAGCGACCGGTCGAAATAGGCCAGCGCGCGCGCCTCGGCGGGCACGAAGCGCTCGCGCTCGACACTGCTCATCGCCGCCAGCACGCCGCGGTCGGTTACCCCCTCGGGGCGGAGCTGATTGTCAACCATCGCCCGACGGGCCAGGCCGAAATCTTGCATGAGTTCCTCGTTCGTTGCGAACTGTTATATGCCACTAATACAGTGACGGTTCAAGCGCTCCATATCGCGAGCCGCTTGCTGCGCCAAGCAGCGGCTGCACCCATTCGTCGAAAGGTTCGGTTGACAAGCGACGGGGCGTGCCGCCAAAGGCCTGACCCGCGAGGCCCGATGGCGGAGTGGTTACGCAGAGGACTGCAAATCCTTGCACGCCGGTTCGATTCCGGCTCGGGCCTCCAACCATCGGATTGAAACTCCATTTCCGACATATCGCCGACAAGGTTTGGGCCGCACCCAGGGGAAGCCGAGCGCGGCCCGTTAGGCCCACGTCACTCGTAACGGAGCGCGTGGATCGGATTGGCCCTGGCCACCTTGAAAGCGTGGCCGACCACCGTGACGATCGCGATCGTCAGGGCAATCAGGGCTGCAGTGATGAACGGCGTCGGGCCGAGCGTAATCCGCTGGTCGAAGCCATTGAGCCAGTCGCGCATGACCCACCAGGCAACCGGCCAGGCAATTAGGTTTGCGACGATCACCGGTCGGCTGAATTGCCAGACCAGCAGCCGGACGATGTCGCGGGTCCGCGCGCCCAACACCTTGCGGATGCCGATCTCCTTGGTGCGCCGCTCGGCAGTAAAGGCAGCCAGGCCGAACAGGCCGAGGCAGCCGATGAACACCGCCAGCAGCGAAAAGGCCGCGAAAATCTGCGCCCGTGCATCCTCGGCCTCGTAAAGATTGCTGACGATGTCTTCGCTGAACTTGGCATCGAACGGAACTTCGGATGCGATCTGTTTCCATTTCTGTTCGACCGCTGCCCGGACAGATTGAGGGTCGCCATTGTATCGAATGATCATCCAGCCGGGCCCGCTGTTGACGTTGCCAAACATGATCGGTTGAACCGGGTCCCGTACCGACCGGAATTGAGTGTCGCCGACCACGCCGATGACGGAAAGGTCGGTCGCGGGCACTCCATCCGAAAAGATTTCGGCTCGGAATGTCTTGCCGATCGCGTCGCGGGTCGATTTGAACCCCAGCCGCTTAACGGCAAGCTCGTTGAGGACAACGTTGACGCCACGCGCGGCAACCAGTTTCTCTGCCGCCGGATCACTTGGGAACGGCACCGTCTGGTCGTCGGCCGGACGGTTCGGATCGAACCAGCGTCCGGCTTTCAGCGACAGGCCCATGGCGTCGAAGAAACCCTCGTCAACCTCATAGCTGCCAATATCCACCGTTTCGGTCGCGCCGGGCGGGACCACTCCGGTATTGATGTTGTTGCCGGTTGAAACGCCGATGCCGGTGCGGCCAACGGCTACCACGCCGGGGACACTCTTCATCTGGTCGACGATCATCTCCCCGCGAGAAGCCAGCTGCCGCCGATTGATATTGTCGACCTGGAGGATGTGGTCGCGCTTGTAGCCGGGATCGGCCGAACGGGCATAGACGGTCTGCGCGTAGACCACCGCGGTGCAAACGATCAGGCCGATCGACACCGCGAACTGGGCCACGACGAGCGCCGTCCGCAGGCGGCCCGAGCCCGGCGTCTCGGCGGCCGAGCGATTGGCCTTGAGCACATGGGCCGGCTGAAACCGCGAGAGGAAGAATGCGGGATAAAGGCCGCTGGCGAAACCGACGAGCAGCGTGATGCCGATCGCGGGCAAGAGGATGCCGCCAGCGCCAAAATAGCTGAACTCCAGATCGGCATCGAGGAAGGCGGCGAAGGGACGCACCAGCAACTCGACCAGCGCCAGGCCAACCAGCATCGATACGGCGCTGATCAGCATCGCCTCGCCGACGAATTGAAGGACGAGCTGCTTGCGATTGGCGCCAAGTACCTTGCGCAGGGCGACCTCGCGAGCCCGCTGGCTGGCGCGCGCCGTGGCCAGGTTCGTGAAATTGACGATTGCCATGCCCAGGATCAGCAGGGCGATGATCGCGAAGGTGGTCACCGTTCGCTGATCATTGCCCGGAGTCATCGCCCCATTTTGGGCTTTGCCCAGATGAATGTCCCTGACGTTGACGAAATGCCAATCCTGGTCGTCGCCCTGGTTGGTGCGAATGCCCTCGTTGGTTTCATCGGGGATGTTGCGCTTTTCCCAGGCGGGTATGGCGGCGTCGAGGACCTTGGGATCGCTTCCCGGGCGAAGCGTCATGTAGACCCAACCCGACTGCCAGCCCCACTGGGTCAGGAAGGACGGCGAATCCGACCAATAGCTATTGAAGTCCGTGCGAAGGATCGCATTCAGCTTCATGTGCGAATTCTTGGGAATATCCTTGAAGACGCCCGTGATCTTGGAATCCTGCGTGACCCCTTTCGAAACCGTAGTCAGAGTTCGGCCGACGACCTTATCCGTTCCGAATTGCTTGATGGCCTCGGACTGTGAAAGGACCGCGGTGCCGGCCGCCGGCAAGCTCGATCCGGCTAGCATCGGCAGCTTGATTACCTGCAATATGTCATCATCGGCGAGGCCGTAATTTTCGGCCAAAGTCGCCTGCCCGTCCTTGAGAATGACGGGGGCCGTGTCGAGCAGATAGCCGACCCTTTCGACCTGCGGAAAATCCTTCTTGATGCGGTCCTTGGTGACGTAGGCCGACATCTGGCTCAAGATTGGAATGCCGCTACTCGGATTGGGATACCAAGCCTGGAGTTGGTAGGTGTTTTCAGCGTCAGGCAACCAATTGTCGTAACTTTGCTCGTAACGAATATAGAGCAGGATCATGATGCAGGCGGCCATGCCGATGGCGAGGCCCGCGATGTTGATGATCGAATAGGTCTTGCTCTTGGCAAGGGCCCTCACCGCGACCGTCCAGTAATTGCGCCACATATCCAGATTTCCTTTCAGTCGACGGGCAAGCCGCGACGGCTATTCGTACCTCAGCGCGTGGATCGGATTGGCCCTGGCCACCTTGAAAGCGTGGCCAACCACCGTGACGATGGCGATCGTCAGCGCAATCACGGCAGCGGTGACGAACGGGGTCGGGCCGAGCGCAATGCGATCGTCGAATTTATTGAGCCAGTCCCGCATCAGCCACCAGGCAACCGGCCAGGCGATGACATTGGCAACGATCACCGGCCGGCTGAACTGCCACACCAGCAGCCGGACGATATCTCGGGTCCGGGCACCTAGCACCTTGCGGATGCCGATTTCCTTGGTCCGCCGCTCGGCGGTGAACGCGGCCAGGCCGAACAGGCCGAGACAGCCGATGATGACCGCGAGGATGGAGAAGGCCGCGAACATCTGCGCCCGGGCGTCCTCCTGTTCATAGGCCTCACCCATCACGTCTTCGCTGAACTTGGCGTTGAACGGCACATCGTTGGTGACCTGCTTCCATTCGCGCTCGATCGCGTCCTTCACGGCGTTCGGATCGCCGTTGTAGCGGACCATCATCCAGCTGGGCCCGGTCCGGACCTTACGGAATATGATGGGGTCGATCGGCGTGCGGACGGTGCGGAACCGGGAATCGCCGACAACGCCGATAATAGTGACGTCCATCAGGCCCAGGTCGTTGCCGACCATGTCACCCTTCACGACCTTGCCGATCGCATCCTGCGGCGATTTGAAGCCGAGCTTGCGAACCGCATATTGGTTGAGCACGACATTCATGCCGCGGTCGTGAATTGCCTGCTCGATCGCCGGGTCCGGTGGATAGGGTGTGGTGGCATCGTCGATCTCGCGATTGGCGTCGAACCAGCGGCCGGCGATCAGCTTCAGGCCCATCGCGTCCATGAAGCCTTCGCCGACATTATACTGGCCGATCAATATCTGCTTCTTGCTGCCCGGCGGGATGATGAAATTATTATTGTTGTTGTTGGTGTTGATGCCGATGTCGGTCAGCCCGGCTGCGACCACGCCCGGAATGCGCTTGGTGCGATCGACGATGCCTTCGGCCAGCGGCCACAGCTGGGCGCGAGCCATTTCTTCGACCTGGAGAATATGGTCGCGCTTGTACCCGGGGTCGGCCGATCGCGCATATACCGTCTGCCCGTAGATCACCGCCGTGCAGATGATGAGGCCGATCGAGACTGCGAACTGGAGCACGACCAGCGCGGTCCGGAGGTAGCCCGAGCCAGGCGTTTCGGCGGCCGAGCGATTGGCCTTCAACACCTGTGCAGGCTGGAACCGCGACAGGAAGAAGGCCGGATACAGGCCGCTGACAATGCCGACCATCAAGGTCAGCCCGATCGCTGGAAGAAGGATGCCGTCCCGGCCAAGATAATTCAGCCTTATGTCGGCATCGAGGAACGCGGCGAACGGGTGCACCAACAATTCGGCCAGCGCTAAAGCCAGCAGCATCGATGCAGCTGAAATCAGGAGGGATTCGCCAACGAACTGGACGATGAGCTGCTTGCGATTAGCGCCAAGCACCTTCCGCAGTGCAACCTCCCGCGCCCGCTGGCCGGCGCGTGCGGTCGCCAGGTTGGTGAAGTTCACCACGGCCATCGCCAGGATGAGCATCGCGATAATGCCGAAGGTGGTGATGGTGCGCCGGTCGTTGCCCGGAGTCATACCGGAATCCTGGGCCTTGCCGAGATGGATGTCCTTCAGATTGATGAAATGCCATTCCTGGTCGTCGCCGGCGTTGTAGCGAATGTCGCCGACCGGCTCGTCCGGGATGTTCCGCTTCTCCCAAGCCCCCATCTGGCCTTGCATCAGCTTGATGTCGGTGCCGGGCTTCACCTTCAGATAGACCCATCCCGACTGGCACCCCCAGCAGGTCAGGAACTGCGGATTTGCGACGTTGAATGCCTGATAGTCGAGCCGCATGATCGCATTGATCTTAAGGCTCGAATTCTTCGGCAAGTCCTTGATTACGCCGTTGATCTTGAAGTCTCGCTTGAGACCGCGAGAGATCACGGTAAGCGTTTGGCCAAGGACCCGGTCGGTGCCGTAACGCTTGATCGCTTCCGATTGCGTGATCACGGCCGTCTGTGGCTGGGTCAAGGTCGTCCCGGTCAACAGCGGCAGGCTGACGACCTTCAGGAAATCGTCGTCCGTGAACATGAAATCTTCGGTCGAGGTCGCCTGGCCATCCTTGATGAAGACCGGCCCATTGTCCTGGATGTAGGCGGCCGACTGGACCTGGGGAAAATCCTTCTTGATGCGATCCTTGGTCGTATAGGACGCCATCTGGAAAAAGAACGGCTCACCGTCGGACGGGTTCGGCCCCCATGTCTGCAGCTGGTAGGTATTTTCGACGTCCGGCAGCCACTCGTCGTAGCTTTGCTCGTACCGGATATAGAGCAGGATCATGATGCAGGCGGCCATGCCGATCGCCAAGCCGGCGATGTTGATGATCGAATAGGTCTTGCTCTTGGCAAGGGCCCTCACCGCCACCGTCCAGTAATTGCGCCACATAACCACCGTTCCTTTTCAAATGGTGGGCGATTCAGGCCGCACGCCGCCGTTCCTGCAGGATCCGTCCGTCGAGCATGTTGACCACCCGGCTCGCGAAATCGGCATGAGCCGGCGAGTGGGTCACCATGACGATCGTCGAGCCCTCCTGGTTCAGCTGCCGCAACATGCGCATCACTTCTTCACCATGAGCGGTATCGAGGTTGCCGGTTGGCTCGTCGGCCAAGATCAGCTTGGGCTGCCCGACCAGCGCCCGAGCAACGGCAACGCGCTGTTGCTGGCCGCCCGATAATTGGGTTGGGCGGTGCTTGGCGCGGTGGGCGATGCCGACCTTGTCGAGCACCCGGTCGACCCGCGACTTGCGCTCGCCGCCCGGGATATTGTGGTAGAGCAAGGCCAGCTCGACATTCTCACGAACCGTCAGCTCGTCGACCAGGTTAAAGCTCTGGAAGATGAAGCCGATGTTGCTCTTGCGGGTGTCGGCCAACTGGGATTCGGTGAGCCCGGCCACTTCATGGCCGTTGAACACATAGGATCCGGCACTTGGGCTATCGAGCATTCCCATCACATTGAGCAAAGTCGACTTGCCGCAGCCCGATGGGCCCATGATCGCGACAAACTCGCCATCGGCGATGTCCAGGTCGATCGCATCGAGTGCCGTCGTTTCCACGGAATCGGTGCGGTAGGTCTTGGTCAGGCCAGTCATGGTAAGCATTGAATATTCCCTTCTACTCGCCGGTGTCGAAGCTGAGGTGGTCCTTGTCGACCAGCCCGCTGTAGCTGGAGGTTACGACGCGCTCGCCAGGCTTCAGGCCGTCGAGAACCTCGATGAAGTCATTGTTGCGCCGGCCGAGCTGGACCGCGCGGCGCTCGGCGCTCGTTCCCCGTTCGTTGACGACGAACACCCAATTGCCGCCCGTATCGTTGAAGAAGGCGCCATTGGGGATCAGCACCGCGCGGCTTGAATCGCCGAGCGTGAGCTTGGTCGAAATGGTCTGGCCGCGGCGTGTCGAGGGCGGCTCGGGCCCGTCGAAAATCAGGTCGATACGAAACTGTCCGTTGCGGACCTGCGGGTAGACCTTCGAAACCTTGAGGCCATAGGTCTTGCCCTGCACCTCGATGGAGGCGGTTTGTCCGACCTCGACCCGGCCGAGGTAGAATTCGTCTACGTCGCCCTCGAGCTTGCTCTTCCCGGCGCTGTCGATCTGGCCGAGCCGCTCGCCCTGCTGCAGCGACTGGCCGAGCTGGATCGAGAAACCGCTAAGCTGGCCGGACACGGGCGCCCGCAGCTGGAGCTGGCTGAGGCTGCCGCGCGCGATCGAAAGGCTCTGGTTCAGCGACGCCGTCGACGAGCGCAGCTGGCCGAGCTGGTTCGCCTGTAACTGCTCGTCCTCGGCTATGCTGCGCTTGAGAATCAGCAGCCGGTTCTTCTGGAATGCCAGGTCATCCTTGGTGTCGTTGAACGCCTTACCGGTGACGAAGCCTTTTTCCGCCAGCGGACGCTGAAGGTCGTACATCCGCTGCGCCTTCGACAGGTCGGTCTGCACCTGGTTCAACTCGCGCCGGTTGGCGCTGCGCGTCTGCTGCAACGCCAGCTCCTGGCTGCGCATGTTGTTGAGCTGTTGCTCGACCTCGGTTTGCCGCGCCAGCGTGGATAGCTGAAGGTCCGCATTGGACAGGACGGCAAGCAGCTGCCCCTTGACCACATTGGCGCCGTCCTCAACCGCCATTTGCTCGACCCGGCCGCCCTCAACCGCGTCCAGATAGACCGTCACCAGCGGTGCAACTCGTGCCCTAATGGGAAGAAAATCCTCGAACGTGCCCTGTTGGACCTTTGAGATGGTCAGTCGGTTGGGATTGACCGATTGCGAATCCCCCCGTGGCGCGAACAGCCAGAACAGCAGGATCAAAAGCAGCGCCGCGCCGGCGCCCGCCCCGATCAGGATGCGCTTGTCGATTTTCTTGCGTTCGACCACGCGATCCATCGCGCCGCCGCTGACCGCGCCAGGTCCGGACGCCATTTTCAGTTCCACCAGGCTCATTGTCCGCCTCCGGACAGCAGGTGTCCGGAATCGGACAGAATCTGCCCTGCATGCGGGGTGGCCACGTGAGTGGAGGCTAAGTTTGGCGCGTCAATCATGCCCTTAATTGTGCAAGCGGCGTGCCAAATGCCCCGGCGACGGCCCCACTGTTCGTTTCCGGACAATGGCGCTAGGCTTGGCTGATGGACGAGCCGTTCGACCTTGCAGTGATCGTCGACGACGATCCCGATATTGCGTTGGCCGCGCGCCTGGCCCTGCGCACCCTGTTCAAGGAAATCGCCACCCTGCCATCGCCGCAGGAGTTGCCGGCATTCGTAACCGCGCGATCGCCCGATGCGATCCTGCTCGACCTCAACTTCGAGCGGGCCGCAACGGACGGCAGCGAAGGTCTCGACTATCTCGGCCGGATCATGGCGGTCGATCCGGAAGCCGCGGTCGTGATCATTACCGCCCACAGCGCCGTGTCGGTGGCGGTCGAGGCGTTGAAGCGCGGCGCCAGCGACTTCGTCGCCAAGCCGTGGGCCAATGAGCGGCTTGCCGCCACGGTCCGCAGCGCCGCCGCATTGCGCCGGAGCAAGCTCGATACCCGGCTCGAACGCGATCGCACGTCCGAGCTGGCGCACAATGGCGAAACTCCGCTGCTCGGGCAGTCGGAAGCGATGCAGCGAGTCAAAATGCTGATCGACCGGTCGGCGCCGACCGACGCGAATGTCCTGATCCTCGGCGAGAACGGCACCGGCAAGGAGATTGTTGCGCGCGAAATCCACCGCAAGTCGCGCCGCGGCAAGCTGCCGATGGTGTCGATCGACCTTGGCGCAACCGCAGAAGGGCTGTTTGAATCAGAACTGTTCGGTCACACCAAGGGCGCTTTCACCGGCGCCGCCGGAGAGCGCATCGGGCGCATCAAGGCCGCCGACCACAGCACGCTGTTCCTTGACGAGATCGGCAATCTGCCACTCCACCTGCAGCCCAAGCTGCTGACCGCGCTTGAGCAGCGCGAGGTAGTGCCGGTCGGCGCCAACCGAGCGGTCGGGATCGACGTCCGGGTAATCGCCGCCACCAACCTGTCGGAAGAACGGCTATCCGACGAAAACCGGTTCCGGCAGGATCTGCTGTTCCGCCTGAACACGATCGAGATTCACCTGCCGCCGCTGCGATCGCGGGCCGAGGACATCCCGCAGCTTATCAACCATTATTTGCGCCTCTATGAGCGCAAATATGACCGGCCCGAGCGATCGCTGCCAGGCGAGGTCATGGACCCCCTGACGAAGCATGATTGGCCCGGGAATGTCCGCGCCTTGCGCCATGCCGCGGAGCGCGCGGTGATCATGGCCGATGGGGGCAGCTATCGGCTCGAGGACTTCCCGCTGCCCGCGCGGCCGCAAGGCGGTGCAATCCCTTCGCTGTCCGGCAGCCTCAACCTCGATCAGCTTGAAAGGCAAATGATCGAACGCGCGCTGAGGATGCATCATTTCAACATCTCGCTGGCTGCCGGCGAGCTCGGCCTAAGCCGCGGCGCGCTCTACCGGCGGATGGAAAAACATGGGCTTTAGGCGCAAGTTCGAATTCGGCTTGGCGTGGCGCACGCTGGTCCTGATTCTTGCCATCTGGCTGCTCGCCCAGGCGATTTCCACGCCTGACTTGAGGGCGGCCCGGATCGTCGCGGCGTTGATCGCCTTCTCCGCGCTGGCCAGCCTCTGGCAATTCATCCGCCGCACCAATTTCCAGGTCGCGAGGTTTATCGAATCCGTCCGGTTCGAGGATTATTCGCAACGTTTTTCCGATCCCAGCGGCGGTGGCTTCGACGTGCTCGGGGATACGCTCGATCACGCGCTCAAGGCTCTTCAGGCGCGTCATGCCGAGGCGGCGGTGGAAGCGCGATATCTGGCGGCGATCGTCGACGATTCCCCAAGCGCCCTGCTGTCGATCGATGAGGATGGCCACGTCGAAATGCTCAACAAGGCCGCGCGGCAGCTGTTCGCCCGGCAACCGATTTCAAGGCGTGAGGACCTGGCGGTTCTGGGTGCCGAGCTGGCCGCCGCCGCGGACCTGCCGCCCGGGACCCGCAAGATTACGCGCCTGCTGATTGACGGCATCCCGCACCGCGCGATTCTCGCTTCGGCGCATGTCGCGCGCCTCGATCGGGGTGCCACCATCCTGTCCATCCTCCCGGTACAGAGTGAGCTTGGCGCGCTCGAAGTCGCGGCGCAGGCCGACCTCGTCCGGGTCCTCACCCACGAAATCATGAATTCGCTGACGCCGGTGACCTCACTGGCCCGGTCGAGCGCAGACATGGTCGCGCTGGCGGAACAGCAGGGCGCGGACCTCGGCGATGCGCGCGTGGCCACCGAGACGGTCGCCAGGCGCGCGGAGGGCATATTGCGCTTCGTCGAAAGCTATCGGGAGTTCGCCCAGACCCCCGAGGTGCGGCGCCAGTCATTTGCCGCCCTGCCATGGGCCGAAGAATTGCTGCGACTGGCATTGGCCAGTGCCCCCGATCGCGTCGCCGGCGCTTCGCTGGAGATGAAACCGGAGTCCTTGAAGCTGAACGCCGACCCTGAGCTGCTGGCCCAGGCGCTGCTCAATCTGCTCCGTAACGCGTTCCGGGTAACCGCCGACTCCCCCGACCCAATTGTCGTGCTGGCGTTCAGCCGCCAGGCTGGAGGCCGCATCAAGATCGAGGTTCGCGATAATGGTCCCGGCATTCCCGCCGACCGGCGCGACGATGTTTTCCTGCCCTTCTATACGACCCATAAGGGCGGCAGCGGCGTCGGCCTGAGCTTCGCCCGCCAGGTCGCTCTGGCGCATGGCGGGTCGATCAGCGCCGGTGAAGCACCGGAAGGCGGCGCCGAAGTGGCACTGGTAATCTGACGAGGGTCAAGCGTCGAACAGCTTGGGCCCCAGTGCCCCGAACACGAGCAGCAGGTTCATCACGGCCAGCAGCAGGAGGTTCGCCCGGCGGCCCTTCACGAACCACAGCGACACCAGCAGCGGAAAGAACAGCAGCGCCGGGACGAAGCTGAACCAGCTGCGCATCACCGGCGCCGAGGAGATTTCCAGGCCGAATCCCAGCGCGACGTAGACGGCGTAGGAAAAGGTAATGAAGTTGATCGCAATCATGCCTGCCAGCACGGTCCGGTTGGTGCGCAGATAATATTCGTCGAAGTCGGGCCACTCGGCAGGACTGTCCGGAAACACGAAGGTCGAGATCACATAATAGCCGCCGACGATGACCAATATGCCGAGCAGGGTGGCATAATCGAAGACGAAGAAATCCTTGAGCTCATAGGCGGTGAGCCAGAAATGGGTTTGGTCGATCAGCACCAGCGAGGCCAGCAGCGGTACCAGCCAGCCGATGCGGATCCGCGCTTCCCCCGTGCGGCTTGCGCCGACCCTGATCCGCCAGCTTCGAGCCATGCCGGCCAGCAGCTCGGCCACGGAAAAGCCCAGCAGTAGCGCGAAGAGCTGGAAGAGAAGGTCCACCCCCTTCATGGATTAGCCCCGCCACGCCGCCCAGGCGGCATAGCCGAACAGGACGACGTTCAAATAGAAGGTCGAGGAGAAGCCCGGCGCCCGGTAGATCGGCCGGATTCGATAGCCGATCCAGAACACAAACCGGGCGATGACGAAGACGATCGCCGCCGCCGCAATAACGCCCAGCCGGTCGCCGCCGAGGCTCGCCGCCAGCGCCAGGTTCGCGACGATGAACAGTAAATATTGCTGCAGCGTATTTTCGCAAACGCGGCCGTTGACGATCATCGCCTGGCTTTCCTTGCCCGCGGTCGGGTCGATCGCCTCGCTGCCGAACCGCTCATTGCCGACCGACGCGATCATCATGGCAAGCGGCAGGGCGCCAAGCGCGATCCAGCGCGCCGCAAAGGCGAGCCGCTCGCCGGCCGTCGCCTCGGCCGCAATGCCGGCCATAATCGCCGACAGGGCGGCCAGCGCGGCCAGCATGGTCGCGACTCCGGTGGCGGCACCGGTCGCGACGATTTTCTGATCCCTGGTCATTTCATTTCCCCTTTCGGAATCTGCACGAGCTAGTGGGCCTGGCCCGCAGCAACCGCATGTTTGGGCCGCGGCGCAAGCCAGACGATGCTGGCGGCGGCGGCGAATACGATCGCGGCGGTGACGAAGGCCGACCCGGTAGCCAGCGCGGTCGCCTGCCCGTCCACCAAATTGCTGATTACCAGGCGCGATTGCTCGATAGTGTAGCCGTGCGCCTGCAGCGACTGCATGGTCACCTCGGCGCCATTCAGAACGCCGCTCAGTTCCGCGCGGATGCCCTGCGCGCCGTCATACCAAATGGTGGTGACGATCGCGGTCCCGACCGCGCCCGACATGGTGCGAAGGAAGTTCATCACCCCGGCCGCCGAAGCCACTTCTTCCTCCTCGACCGCGCCCAGCGCTAGCGTCGTCAGCGGAATGAAGAAGAAGGGCATGCCCGCGCCCTGGATCAGCTGCGGCAAGGCAACCGTCCAGAAGTCGGCGTCGCTGGTCCACCAGAACACCCGGATCAGGGAGGTCCCGCCGAGCCACAATATGCCGAACGACACCAGCAGGCGCGGATCGACCTTCTCCGACAGCTTGGCGACGACCGGCGCCATCATCACCGCCGCGACGCCGTTGAAGGCGGTGGCATAGCCGGCCCAGGTGGCGGTGTAGCCGAGCGCTCCCTGCAGCCACTGGGGGATGACGACCAGGCTGGCAAAGAAGGTGCCATAGGCGAACACCAGCGAGGTCACGCTGACGGTGAAGCCGCGATGGCGGAACACCTTGAGGTTCACCGCCGGGTCTTTCTCGAACAACTCCCACGCTAGGAAGAAGGTGAACCCGACGGCGGCGGCGACGGCCAGGCCGACGATCAGCGGATCGCCGAACCAGTCATGTTCGCGGCCAAGGTCGAGCATCAGCTGCAGCGACCCCACCCAGAATACGAGCAGGACCATGCCCCACACGTCGATCGGCAGTTTGTCGATCCTGGTTTCGGCCTGGCGCAACAGGGCGACGGCCATCACCGAGCAGACCGCGGCGATCGGCACGTTGATGAAGAAGATCCAGTGCCAGCCCCAATTGTCGCTGATCGTCCCGCCCAGGATCGGCCCCAGGATCGGCGCGACGATGGTCGTCATTGCCCACACGCCGGTCGCCTGGGCGTGCTTCTCCTTGGGGAAGATACGCAGCAGCAACGTCTGGCTGATCGGCATCAGCGGCCCGCCGCACAGGCCCTGGCCGATCCGGAAGGCGACCAGCGAGCCCAGGCTCCAGGCCATCCCGCATAGCAGCGAGAAAATGCCGAAGCCGGCCATGCCGATGGCGAACACGCGGACTGTTCCAAACCGCCTGGCGAGCCAGCCGGTAAGCGGCACGCAGATTGCTTCCGCAACTGCGTAGGAAGTAATGACCCAGGTCCCCTCGCTCGACGAAATGCCGAGCCCGCCCGCGATATGCGCCACCGACACATTGGCGATGGTCGTGTCCAGCACCACCATGAAGTTGGTGAAGGCAAGAACGAAGCAAGCGAGGACCAGCGTCCCCTTCGACATCTGCGGAATAGAGGCGTCCTGGGCGCTCATCACTCGGCTCCCGACACGTCGATTTCTGCTTCCATCGACAGGCCGACGCGCAAGGGATGCTGGGCAAGCTCCTTCGGATCGAGCACGATCCGCACCGGCAGCCGCTGGACCACCTTGATCCAGTTGCCAGTCGCATTCTGCGCCGGGATCAGGGCGAAGGCAGAGCCGGTACCGCCGGAAAAGCCGACGACGCGGCCATGATAGACCACATCGCCTCCATAAAGATCGGACTTCAATGCGACCTTCTGGCCCGGACGGACGCGGGCCAGCTGGCCTTCCTTGAAATTGGCATCGACATAAGCGCTGCCGACCGGAACGATCGTCATCACCGCCGATCCGGCAGCGATGCGCTGGCCGACCTGGATCTGGCGATTGGTGACGACGCCGTCGATCGGCGCGCGGATCACCGTCCGCTCATGGTCGAGCCGCGCCTGGTCGAGCCGCGCCTTGGCGGCAGCAACGTCCGGGCTGGTATCGACCGAAGTCCCGGCAATCAGCGCTTCGTTGGCCGCCCAGCTTTCGCGGGCCGCGCCGCGGCTGGCCGAGGCCTGGGCAACCGCCGCCCGTGCCTGCGAAACATTGGCCTGCGCGGTCGAATAGGCATTCTGCGCGGTGGTCAGCTCTTCCTTCGACACCGCACCGGATTCGACCAGCTCGCTGCGGCGATTGAGGTCGATACGGGCCTTTGCCAGGCTTGCGCCGGCCGCTGCGAGCTGCGCCTGGGCCTGGCCGATATCGGCGTCGCGGGCCCCGATCTGCGCCGCCAGCGAACCGCTGGTCGCGCTGATCTGGCCGAACTGCTTGCGGGCCTTCAGATATTCCGCTTCGGCCTTGGCCAGCGCCAGGCGAGCATCGCTATCGTCGAGGCGGAACAGGATCTGCCCGCGGCGGACGACCTGCGTGTTGACCACCTCGACCGATCGGACCGGGCCGGAAACCAGCGCGGTGACCTGCGCCGAGTCCGCGTTCACATAGGCGTTGTCGGTCGTGACGTGGTCGCCATCCGACATCAGCCACCAGGCCCCGCCAATGACGACGATGGCGGCCGCGAGCCCAAGCAGGATCTTCTTGCGCTTCCTGCGCTTGTCCAGTTCGGGTAGCTTCGGCGCCTCAGTAGCTGGCACTTCTTCAAACTGCTGCTGCTCGTGCAGCTCAACGGGGTCCCTGTCGGCCATGATGTTTTTTCCCTTTTTGAAAAGTTGGTCAGGCGGTGAAGCCACCGGCGCCTTGATCAGACGGAAGCAAAGCCCCCGCCCAGAGCGCGAACCAGCGCCACGTCGAGCTCGAAGGCCCGGGTCTCGAGCTCGGCGACGTTGAGGCGCGCGCTTAGCACGCTCTCTTCGGCCGAAAGCACGTCGAGATAGGTCGAAAGCCCGCGCTCGTAGCGCATTCGGGCGAGGCCATTGGCCTCTTCAAAGTCGGCCAGTGCCCTGCGCGATTCCATCAGCCGGGCGTCAAGGGCTCGCCGGCTGGTGACGGCATCGGCCGTCTCGCGCAGGGCCGTAATGACTTGCCGGTTATAAAGGGCAACGGCTTCGTCATAACGACCGCGTGCACCGCGGTACTGGCCTTGGAGCGCGCCGCCGTGGAACAGGGGGAGGGTTACCGCGGGGCTAACGCTGCCAAAGCTGGAAGTGGATGAGAAAATGTCGCCAATGCCGAAGGCCGAGAGGCCGAGCAGGGCGGTGATGTTGATATTGGGATAGAAAGCCGCCTTGGCTTCCTTGATGCGGCTCGCGCCGGCCTCGGCGGCCGCGCGATAGGCGGCGACATCGGGGCGGCGGCCAACCAGGTCGATCGTTGCGTTGGCCGGGATACCCTGCGCCGTGTAGGTCGCGACCGCTGGCCGCTGGATGGCGAGGCCGCGATCCGGTCCCTTGCCGATCAGCGCGGCCAGCGCGTTGCGGGTCAGGCCGATTGCTTCCTCATTGGCGGCCAGATCGTCGCGCGCTTCGAAAACGCGGCCCTCGGCCTGCTTCAGCTCTGCACGGGTGTCGAGACCGATCTCGACCCTTTGACCGACCAGCTTCGCGGTCTCGCCGCGGATTTGCAGCGCCGCTTCCAGCGTATCCCGCTGGCGGTAAAGCTGCGCCAGGTCGGCATAGGTCGAAGCGATGCCGGTGGTCAGCGCCAGCCGCGCCTGCGCCAGTTCATATCCGGCCGCTTCCGCATCGGATGTCGCCGCGGCCAGCGCCGCACGATTCTTTCCCCACAGGTCAAGGTCAAAGGAGAAGCTCAGCCCGGCGCTGCCGGTGCTGATAATCTGGTCGCCATCGATACCGAGGAATTTGACGTCCTTGGAATCGCGCTTCTTGAATTCCGACTGCGCGAAGGCGTCGATGCTCGGCGCCAGCGCTCCGCCGGCCTGTTGGGCAATTCCCTGCGCGGTGCGGAAGCGAGCAGCCGCTGCCTCCATGTCCGGTGAGCCGGCCAGCCCCTCCTCGATCAACCCGTTGAGCTGGGCATCGCCATAGCGAAGCCACCAGCCCTGGTCGGGCCAGGCTGCGCCGGTCGCGGTCAGCGAAGCGGTCGCCGCATAATCGCTGGCGGAACGCATTTCCGGCTTCGGCCCAAGGTTCGGAATCGACGCGCAAGCGGTCGAAACGAGCAGCGGCAACAGCATGGCTGCGCGGCCAAGCCGCGTACCCCGGAGGATGGTCATTGTCTTAAGCCCTTGATTCGCGTAACTGTACCGTACGGTTTAGTTACGAGTCGCGGACTTGTCAATTCAAAACTGAACGCCCATGTACTGTATTGGAGTTAGCAGGAGTTTTTCGTGGTACGAGTGAGGACCGAGCTAAAGCGCAGGCAGATTGTCGAGGTCGCGTCCCAGCTGTTTCAGGAATTGGGTTATGAGCGGACCTCGATGTCGCTTATTTCCGAGCGGCTCGGCGGGTCGAAGGCGACGCTCTACGGCTACTTCAAATCGAAGGAGGAGTTGCTCCAGTCGGTCCTGGTCTATGATGTAACCACCGAAGCCGACCGGCTGATGAACCAATTCCTGTCGGGCAAGGATTTACGCGAAGGGCTGATAACCCTCGGCCAGGCCTATATGCACCGGCGCCTGTCGCCCGGCCCGATCGCCAATGTCCGGATCGTTTCGACCCAACCCGAAGGTTCGACCATCGGCAAGGAGTTCTATGAGAATGTTCTTGGACCTGCCTGGGAAAGGCTGGCCAATCGCTTCCAGATATTGATGGAGGCCGGCATCCTGATCCCGGCAGATTCATGGATCGCGGCCATGCAATGGAAAGGCATGTGCGAATGGGACATGTTTGAACGTCGGCTGCTTGGGGCGATCAAGGAACCCCCCGCGGACGAGATCCGCCGCGCGTCGATCGCAGCTGCCGATGCCTTCCTCAAGCTCTATGGCGCCGATGTCGAGCAGGCAAAAAAGGCCAGGCCGGCAACCGCGCCCAAGGCCCGGACGAAGCCCAAGCCCCGGAAGAGAGCCGCCTAGGCCTTCTGCTCCCAGCCGCCGGCAAGGGCGCGGAACAAGTCGATCTGGGCAGCCGAGACCTGGCCGTTCATCGCCGCCAGCTCCGCCTCGCTCTCGGCAAAGGTCCGTTCGGCGTCGAGCAGCGCAAGCGAGTCGACCTGCCCTTCCCGCTGCTGGGCGCGAACGACGCGGGCCGCCACCTCGGCTTCGTCGCGCGCCGCTTTCAACGCCTCAAGCCGCTGTAGCGAGTTGGCGTAAGCCGAAAGCGCGGTCTCCGTCTCCTGGAGCGAGCGCAGCACGGTGCCGTCGAAATCGGCCAGCGCCTCCTGGGCGCCCGCCTCTGCCCCCGCCACCCGTGCCCGGGCACGCGCATGATCGGAAAAAGACCAGCTGATCAGCGGCCCGAGCAGGAATCCGATCGGATTGCTGAACAGATTGCCAAGGCTTCCGGCCGATGAGCCGAGCGAGCCGCCGAGGCTAATGCGCGGATACAGCTCAGCCGTTGCCACCCCTATCCTTGCGGTCGATGCCGCAAGGCGACGCTCGGCCGCTCGGACGTCCGGCCGGCGGGCCAGCAGCTGGGCTCCGTCGCCAACCGGGATCGGCTGGCCCAGCGCCAGGGATGTGGTTCGCGCGCCCGCCTGTTGGGGCAGCTCGGCGGGCGCGCGTCCGGTCAGGGTCGCCAACCTGAAAAGCGCATTGTCGCGCTCGGCGGCGATGGCCGGAATCTCTGCTTGTCTCTGGTTTCTGAGGGTTGCGATGCGGGCAGTGTCGATCCGGCTGTTCAGCCCGATTTCGACGCGTCGCTGCGTCAGCTGGAGCGACTTGTCGAGCAGCTCGACAATATGCTGGTCCACGCCAAGCCGCTCGGCTGCATTGGCTGCGTCGGCATAGGCTCGCGCCGTATCGGCGACGATTGCCACGCGAACTGCGTCGGCGTCGGCGTCGGCCGCGGCGACGTCGCCTCGCGCCGCCTCAACTCCGCGGCTGACCCGGCCGAACAAGTCGACTTCATAGGCGACCGAAAGCCCGCCATCGAAGCTGGTGGTGGCGTCATTCTCGCCCGGATCGCGGCCCCGCGTCACACCTGCTCTGACCCCGCCCTGGGGCAGCCGGTCGACCTTGGTCTCCTTGAGCGCGGCGCGGGCACGGGCCAGCCGTGCCACGGCGGCGCGGACATCGGTATTGTGCGCCAGTGCGTCGGCGATCAGCCCGTCGAGCACCGGATCATTGTAGAGGCGCCACCAGTCGCCCTGGACAGGGGCGAGCGGCTGGATTGCCGGCCCTTGCGCCGCAACGAATGGCCCTGCCGCGGCCGATGCCGTGGTTGGACGGGCATAGTTGGGGCCGGTTGCGCAGGCGGCCAGCGCCAGCGCCGAGACCAGGGTGGTGAGATGCTTCAGATGCTTCATTGCTAACCTCATTCAGCCGGCAACGGTGCGAGCTCGGCCTGGGCTGGACCCTGACGGGGTTTGCGCAGCCGTTCACCGAGCGCACGGGTCGCGACGTAGAAGACGGGGGTGAACACCAGGCCGAAGGCGGTGACGCCGATCATCCCGAAGAAGACGGCGGTGCCGAGCGCCTGGCGGAGCTCCCAGCCCGGACCGCTCGCCATGACCAGCGGCAACACGCCGAGAATGAAGGCGAAGCTGGTCATCAGGATCGGCCGCAGACGGGTGCGGGCTGCCTCGACGGCCGCGTCGATCGCGGTCGCGCCCCGTTCCTCGGCCTGCTTGGCGAACTCAACGATCAGGATTGCGTTCTTCGCAGCCAGGGCGATCAGCACGATCAGGCCGACCTGGGTCAGGATATTATTGTCGAGCCCCCTGAGATTCACGCCGGCCATCGCCGCCAGCAATGTCATCGGCACGATCAGGATGATCGCCAATGGCAAAAGCAGGCTTTCGAACTGGGCCGCCAGGACCAGGAAGACGAACACCACCGACAAGGCGAAGATCAGGATGGCGATGTTGCCGGCCGCTTCCTGCTGGAAAGCGATCCCGGTCCATTCGGTCGAGAAGCCCGCCGGAAGCTGGGCGGCCAGCTTCTCCATGATGTTCATTGCCTGGCCGGTCGATGTCCCGGGCGCGGTTTCGCCATCGACCTCAACCGCTGGGTAGAGGTTGTAGCGCGTGACCCGGTACGGTCCGGTCTTGTCGCTGAAGGTCGCGACCGATCCGATCGGCACCATCGCACCGCTGTTCGACCGCGTCTTGAGCTGGGCGATATCCGCCGGATCGTCGCGTGCCGCCGCTTCCGCCTGCGCCGTCACCCGATAGGTACGGCCTAGCAGGTTGAAATCGTTGACGTAGGCCGATCCCAGATAGACCTGCAGCGCCTCGAACACCCGTTCCGGCGGAACGCCGAGCATGTCGGACTTCGCCCGGTCGATATCCGCCCAGATGCGCGGCGTCGCAGTATTGTAGAGCGTGAAGACGTTGGCGAGCTTCGGATCCTGGTGAGCCGAACCGATCAGCTTGCCGGCCGCCTGCTCCAGGGCCTGATAACCCATGTCGCTGCGGTCCTGGACGATCATTCGATAGCCGCCGCCATTGCCGATGCCCTGGATGACCGGTGGCGGGATGACGAACACGAACGCCTCGTCCATGTCAGCCAGAGCGGCGCGCATGTCATTCTCGATATTCTGCTCGGTCCGGTCGGTCCCGGCCCGCTCCTCGAACGGCTTGAAAGTGACATATGCCGCTCCGGCGTTGGACGCCTGGGTGCCCGACGCCCCGTCGAAGCCGGAGAACATTACCGCCTGGTCGACGCCCGGCACCTTGAGCAGCTTGGCGACCGCCTTCTTCAGCACTGCGTCGGTCCGCTCGATCGAACTTCCCGGCGGCAGCTGGATGGCGGCCAGCGCATAGCCCTGGTCCTGCGCCGGGACGAACCCGGCCGGGGTCGCCCAGAACACCGCCACGGTCAGCGCGACCAACCCGCCATAGACGGTCAGCGCGCGCTTCGGCGCATGGGTGATGCGCTGGGTGAAGCCGGCATACCATTCGCCGAGGCGGCCGAAGGTCTGGTTGAACCTGTCGCCGGCTCGGTGAAGCAGGCCCATCACGCCGGTCTCCACGCGGTGGTCGCTGCGCGGCTTCAGCAGCATCGCGGCCAGCGCGGGGGACAGGGTCAGTGACAGCAGCAGAGAGATTACCGTCGACGCGGCGATTGTGACCGCGAACTGGCGGTAGAATTCGCCGGTGATGCCGGTGAGGAAAGTCGTCGGCACGAACACCGCGATCAGCACCACGCCGATCGCGACCAGCGCCGCCGACACCTCGTCCATCGACCGGTGCGACGCTTCTTGCGGGCTTAAGCCATGCTCCAGGTTTCGCTCGACGTTCTCGACCACCACGATGGCGTCGTCGACGACGATGCCGATCGCCAGTACCAGGCCGAACATCGACAGCGTGTTGAGCGAATAGCCGAGCGCGGCGAGCACCGCGAAGGTACCGATCAGCGAGACGGGGATGGCGACGATCGGGATCACCGCGGCGCGCCAGCTCTGCAGGAAGACGATGATCACCAGAACGACCAGCAGCATCGCTTCGAGCAATGTTTCTTGCACGGCGGTCATCGATTCACTGATGAACTCCGTGGGATTCCAGATGATCCGGTACTCGAGTCCCTTGGGGAAGTTCTTGGCCGCATCAGCGAGCTCGGCCTTGACGCCTTCGGCTGCCGCCAGCGCGTTGGTGCCCGGCCTTTGTGTAATCCCCAGGATAATCGAGTCGGTGCCCGACAGATAGGCGTTGACGCCATAATCGGAGGCGCCGAGCTCGACCCGCGCCACGTCGCGCAGGCGCGTTATGGCTCCGGTGGTCGGGTCGCTGCGGATGACGATATTGGCGAATTCGTCGGCGGTCTTGAAGCGGCCCTGCGTCTCGACGTTGAGCTGCTGAGCCGCGCCAGTGTCGTAGGGCGGCTGGCCGACGACGCCGGCGGCAACCTGGACGTTCTGGCTGCGCAGCGCACTCACTACCTCTCCGGCGGTGAAACCCATGGTCGCGGCGCGGCCCGGATCGATCCAGACGCGCATTGCATAGTCGCGCGCGCCGAAGATCTGCACGTCGCCGATGCCGTCCACCCGGGTCAGCCGGTCACGGATCTGGGTCAGCGCATAGTTGGAAACATAGCCGCGATCCAATGAGCCGTCCGGCGACAGCACGTTGACCGCCATCAGCCAGCTCGGCTGCTCCTTGCGAACGACCACGCCCTGGCGGCGCACTTCTTCGGGCAGGCTTGGCTCGGCCAGCGCGACGCGGTTCTGGACCAGCACCTGCGCCGTATCGAGGTTGGTGCCGAGCTTGAACGTAACGGTAATCGTCACCCGCCCGTCGCCGGTCGATTGCGACGACTGGTAGAGCATATTGTCGACGCCGTTGATCTGCTGCTCGATCGGCGATGCGACCGTATCGGCGACTGTTTCAGCCGAAGCACCGGGATAGCTGGTGCTGACCGTCACCGTCGGCGGAACGACGTCAGGGAATTGCGACACCGGCAGGCCGACATAGGCAAAGGCGCCGACGATCGTGATGATGATCGCGATCACCGCGGCAAAGATCGGCCGCCGGATAAAGAAGTGGCTAAAGCGCATGGGGGCTTGTCCGAACTAGTTGGCGGCCAGAGTGGCTTGAGAGGCGCTTGGCACCGATGCAGGTGGCGCTTTCGCAGCGGCGGCATCAAATTTGATCTGGGTGACGCGCGGCTTCACCTTCGCTCCGGGCATCGCGAACTGCACGCCCTGGACGATGACGCGGTCGGTCTTGGCTATGCCGGACCGGATCGCGCGGAGGTTGCCGACCAGCGGACCCGTCTCGACCGGCTTGGCCGCGACGGTGTCGTCCTTGCCGACCACCAGCACGATCTTCCGTGCCTGGTCGGTTCGGACGGCTGCGTCAGGCACCAGCAAAGCGGGCGTAGTCCCGCCATCGGCCAGGCGCATGTTGCCGAACATACCCGGCGCGAGGAAATTGGTCGGGTTCGCGACTACTGCCCGGGCGCGGATCGTTCCCGAATTCTGGCTGATGCCATTGTCGGTGAAGTCGAGCTTGCCGCGCCAACTATATTGCGCCTCGTCCTGAAGCCGGATTTCGGCGGTTTCGCCGGCGCCATCCTTGGCCTGCCGCTGACGGGCGGTCTTCAGGTAAAGCGATTCCGGCACGTCGAATGTAAAATAGATCGGGTCGAGCGCGTTGATCGTCGTCAGCAGCGTTTCATTGGCACCGACGATGTTGCCCGGATCGATCCGACGGTCCGAAATGCGGCCGCTGATCGGCGCCCGGACATAGGCAAATTCAACGTCGAGCGCTCGCGAGCTCACCCGGGCACGAGCGGCGGCGAGAGCGGCCTCGGCAGACCGCACATTCGCGGTCAGCCGGTCGACGTCGCTCTGTGAAACGGCCTCCGCCTCGAGCAGTCGCCTGGCTCGGCCAAGGTTGATCTCGGCCAGCGACAGATCGCTTTGCGCCGAAGCAACACTGGCCTTCGCTTCCGCCAGGGCCGCGCCGAACGGCCGCGGGTCGATGGTGAACAGCAGCTGGCCCTTCTGGACGATCTGGCCATCGGTGAAGTGGACGCCGATGATCTGGCCGGAGACGCGTGGGCGCACCTCGACACTGCGGCTGGCTTCGAACCGGCCGACATAATCGTCCCACTGGTTGATCTCGCGCTCCAGGGGTGCCGCGACCGTTACCATGGGGGCAGATGGAGCAGCAGCGGGGGAAGGGTCGCTGGTCCAATAGGTAACGGCCGCGGCAAGCAAAAGCAGCGGCGAACCGTAAAGGGCGGCGCGCTGCCATGCAGGCCGGGCGGCAATTCGCGATCCGAGCTCTTTATGCTCGGCATCGCTTGCCGAAAATTGGCTGATCATATTCATGCGGTCATTCCTTTTGGGCCGCTGACGGCCGCGCGAATGCTGCGCACCATCAGCTCATATTGGTCGGGGCTGAATCCAGCCGAGAAGAAGTTGGCGACGTCCTCGCCCGGTACGGTGAAGCCATAGTGCCAGCTGAGCACCGCCATCTTGCGCAGCGCTTCCAGCCGCTCATTGGCGAGTGACGGCAGGCCCTTGCGGTTCATCAGCCAATTGACGAAGCGGCCCCAACGGCCTGGCTCGCGCAGCGTCGAAAGGCTGTCGACCCGCGCCAACCGGATCACCGACCATTCAAGGCGCGAGAAATCGGGTTTGTCCGTGTCGTTGGCCGCTACGCCCGTCAGGGCAATCGGCTCGGCGTTCTGCGTTTCGATACGGGCTGCATATGCCATGCTTTTTCTCCCTGTGTCCGGGGCGAGCTTCACCGGTCGCCGGGAACGTCCGTTCCGGCGCTGTGCCGCTGCCAGGGCACGCAAAGACCTGTCCGGCGAAGCGCAATGCCTCGACGTCAACGGTTCAGTTCAAAGGGTGGTCACGAAATTACAGGCAAGCGTCGCCGCTCGCAGAAACTCTTTCGATCATCAGATCCATCGGCCCCTTTTTGTCGATGGTCGGAAAGCGATCGGAATTGTTGATCCAAGCTTTCTGTACCGGTCAGTACAAAGACAGATAAGCGACGTCAAGAAAATTTCTATACCGATCGATAAAAAATTTCGATGACAGTATAAGCTTTACTCACTTGGCCACAGGGTCATGGCCGTTTCGACGAGCTTTTCGAGCTCTTCGCGAGAGGCGCCCTGATTGGCCTGGACGGAAATTCCCTGGAGGATGGCGATCAGCACCCGGGTCAACCCTTCGGTGTCGACATGGGCCGGAAGATCGCCCTCTTGCTTGGCTCGATCGAACCGTTCGATCAGCGCTTGCTTGCCCTTGTTGCTGCGCTCGATCACCTCGTCATGGATCGATTGCGCGGCCGGTCCACAGGCAACGGAGCTGATCACACGCAGGCAGCCATGCGGCTCACCGCCGCCGGTTGCAGTCTCGATCGAGCCATAGGCCATTGCCGCGGCGACCTTGCGCGCGGTCGGCTGGGCCATTGCCTTGCCGATATAATCGAGCTTTTCGCGCTCGTAGAGATCGAGCGCCTTGCGAAACAGCGACTCCTTGTTGCCGAACGCGGCGTAAAGGCTCGGCCGGGTGATCCCCATCGCTTCCGTAAGGTCGGTCAGCGACGCACCTTCATAGCCTTTGGCCCAGAACACGCTGAGCGCTTGCGCTAACGCGTAATCGACGCAAAATTCGCGCGGCCGGCCGCGGGGAGCGATGGATTCGGGCTTATTCATATCGATCGGTATATAATATGATGTTTCTGAAAATCCAGCAGTAATTACGGCAGCCGAATTTCGACCGCCCCGATGCCCTCCAAAATTCGACTGGCCTTCATTGCGCAGCAAGGATGCAGCCCTTAGGTCCACGCCATGACCCGCAGCCTCATCATTCTCGCCGGCTTGTTGCTCGCTTCCTGCGGCCAGGATGGCTCGGCCGACATCAAGCTGTCCAATGCCTGGGCCCGGCCGACCATCGGCCAGACGCCCGGTGCGGTTTACCTGACGATCGAAAATAATGGCGACGCTGCTGACCGGCTGACCGGCGCGGCCACCGATCTGGCGGCCATGGCGATGGTCCACCAGAATGAGGTGGTCGACGGTGTCGCCAAGATGCGGATGGCGGGCGAGATCAACCTTCCCGCCCACGACCGTATCGAAATGAAGCCGGGCGGCACCCACATCATGCTTGAGGGCCTGAGGGCGCCTCTGAAGGCCGGCGACGATTTCGACCTGGTGCTGCGCTTCCGTTCCAGCAAGGACCAGACGGTCAAAGTCACGGTCGTGGAGTCAGAGGGGGCATAGTCATCGCCAGGCTGCGCATCATCCTGTGGATACTGGTCGGGATTGCCGCGATCGGCGGGATCGTGGTCGCCCTGCAGCGCCCCTCGTCCGATTCCACCGAATCCGCCATGGCGACGATTGGCGGGCCGTTCACACTGACGGGAAGCGACGGCCAGCCGTTCCAAAGCTCGCGTCTCAACGGAAAGCCGGCGGCGATCTTCTTCGGTTTCACCAATTGCCCTGACGTTTGCCCGACGACCCTGGCCCGGCTGACCAAGTTGCGGCGGCAGCTCGGGAAGGGCGACGACGCCATGTCGATCGTGTTCATCACCGTCGATCCGGAACGCGACGGACCTGCCGAGGTCGGCAGCTATGCCAAGCTGTTCAACGCACCTGTGATCGGCCTGACCGGCAGCACTGCCGACATCGAGCGCGTGAAGAAGCAGTTCGGTGCCTTTTCGCAAAAGGTCGATCAGCCCGGCGGCGGCTATAGCGTCGACCATACTGCCAGCGTGTTCCTGATGGACCGCAACGGCAGCTTCGTCGCGACCCTTTCTCCGGAGGAAGGCGATCCGGTTGCGCTGGCCAAGCTGCAACGCCTGATCGCCTGACCTGCCGGTCGCTAGCTGAGGGTTTCCTCGCGCTCCATCACCCGCTCCAGCAGCCGATCGATCGCGTCATGCGCCTCGGGTTCCTCAAGTGTCGGCGCGTGGCCAACTTCCGGCACAACCACCAGCCTGGCATCATCGCCCAGCTCCTTGGCCATCCGTTCGGCCACATCCTGCGACAACAGGTCTGAAAATTCGCCGCGAAGAATTGTCACCGGGCGGCCAGCCAATGCCCGGAAGTGTGGCCAGCGCTTGGCATCGGGCGAGTTGGCCGCGGCCCCAAAATTGTCAGCGATCCTCATGTCGTAATGGAAGCGGATTCCGTCCGGCGTCTGGTGGCAGACCCGGCGGGTGAAGCGTTCCCAGTCGTCACCGCTCCAATTGGGGTAGATTTCGGCGTTTCGCGTCGCCAGCTCATGGGCGGCGTCTTCCCAGCTGGCAAAGCCAGTCTCCTTGCCGACATAGCTGCCGATGCGCTCCAGGCCCGTCTGATCGATCTCGGGGCCGATGTCGTTGATCATCGCTCCGGCGATCCGGTCGGCATCGCTCGACGCCAGCAGCATGGTGCAGAGCCCGCCGAGCGAGGTGCCAATGAACACTGCGTCGGCGATCCCCTCTTGGTCGAGCAGCTTCAAGATGTCGGCGACATAATGGCGCGGCTCGTAGCGCCGCGAGTCCGGATCGGATTCGCTTTCGCCCCTTCCGCGAAGGTCGACAGCTATCACCCGCCAGGCGCCGGCATAGCGGTCGGCGACCGGCTCGAAGTCGCGAGCGTTCCGGGTGAGGCCGGGGATGCAGAAAATCGGGGGCTTGTCGCGCGGTCCGGCATAGTCCCGGTAATGGAGTCTAAGGCCTTCCGCGCTGTTCCAGTAACGGTCGGTCCAACTCGGCATTACTTCCCCCGCAACAGAACTCCTCCTATCGCGGCCCAATGGCCGCGCTGCAACCCATTCCGATCGTGGAGCTTGGCGAGAGCTTTTACGATCCGGTGGCTTCGGCGGAATTTCCGGCCTGCACGCAGCGGTTCGTCAATCGCCGTTGGGCCGATCGGATTGGGCTCGGACGACTGAGCGACCAGGATTGGGCGCGGCATTTCTGTCGGTTCGATCCGTTGCCGGGCAACCTCCCGCAGCCGCTGGCGCTGCGCTACCATGGCCATCAGTTCCGGACCTACAATCCCGAGATCGGCGACGGCCGTGGTTTCCTCTTTGCGCAAGTTAGTGATGACCAGGGGCGGCTGCTCGACCTCGGCACCAAGGGTAGCGGGCAAACCCCTTACAGTCGAAGCGGCGATGGCCGGCTGACGCTGAAGGGGGGCGTTCGCGAAGTGCTGGCTACCGAGATGCTCGAGGCGCTCGGCGTCAACACGTCAAAGAGCTTCGCCCTGTTCGAAACCGGCGAGCAATTGTGGCGCGGCGACGAGCCTTCCCCCACTCGATCCTCGGTGCTGACCCGGCTCAGCCACGGCCATATCCGGATCGGCAATTACCAGCGACTGGCATATATCGACGACAGCGAGGGCATCGCCAGGCTGGTTAGATATTGCCTCAAGCATCTGCTTGGCGAGACCATCGGCGACGATTCCGAAAATGCCGCCAGGCTATTCGACCGGATCTGCTCGGCTACGGCAGAACTTGCCGCCAGCTATATCGCCGCGGGTTTCGTTCATGGCGTGCTCAACAGCGACAATATCAACATCACCGGAGAGAGCTTCGATTATGGCCCGTGGCGCTTCGCGCCCGAATGGGACGAGGAGTTCACCGCAGCTTATTTCGACCAGACCGGGCTCTATGCCTTCGGCCGCCAACCGGAGGCGATTCATTGGAACGTCGCCCAGCTCGCCGGCTGCCTGGCATTGGTCGGCGAGGCGCCGGCGTTGTCTGCCTTGCTCGCTTCGTGGCCGGCGCGGTTCGAAGCGGCATTGATCGACCGGATCATCGCGCGACTTGGAGTGGCGGCGCGCGGCGCCGAAAAGGAACGGCCGCTGGTATCGGCGGCACTCAAGGCACTTCGTTCACGTTCGGTCGGGATCGACCGCTTCTTCTTCGACTGGCGCGGCGGCCGCACACCGGAGGCCGAGCAGTATGCAACCAATGATTTTGATGACCTTCGGGAGCGCCTCGAAGGGCGCCAGCAGGTCCTGACCCATCCTTACTGGAACGACGAACAGCCCTGCTCAATGCTGATCGACGAGGTCGAGGCGATCTGGTCGGCGATTGCCGAGAGTGACGATTGGCGCCCGTTCGAGTCGAAGATCGAGGCAATTCGGCGGTTCGCCGACGCCATGACGTCGGACGTGGTGGGTTGACCGGCACGACGCGGCATGGGAACGCCCCCCGGGGTGCCGAAGTATAGATGAACGAAAAACTCGTCTCGACCGAGCCGGCTACCGGTGAGGAAATCTGGTCCGGACCGGTGGGGGATGCCGCTGCCGAGGTCGCTGCCGCGCGTGCCGCCTGGCCGGAATGGGCGGCCCACTCGGTTACCTTCCGGATCGAAACGTTGCGCCGCTTCGCCAATGTCGTCCGCGGCAAGGAAATCGAATTCGCGGAGCTGATCGCGCGCGAGACCGGCAAGCCTTTCTGGGAGGCCAAGACCGAGGTCGGTTCGGTGGTCAACAAGGTCGATATTTCGATCAAGGCCTATACCGAGCGGACCCCCACCAGCCGGCTAGAGGCCGCGATGGGCAACAAGGTCACCGTCCGCCACAAGCCGCACGGCGTCCTGGCGGTGCTTGGCCCATATAATTTTCCGGCCCACCTTCCCAATGGGCACATCGTTCCGGCGCTGATCGCCGGCAACACCGTGGTGTTCAAGCCGTCGGAAAAGACCCCGGCAACCGGCGAATTTCTGGTCAACTGCTTTCACGAAGCAGGTGTGCCGGAAGGTGTGTTGCGGCTGCTCGTCGGCGGGCCGGACCAGGGCAAGTCACTAGCCGGACAGGCTGGAATTGACGGATTGCTTTTCACCGGATCGGTTGGTGCAGGCATGGCATTGCACCGGCAGTTCGCCGAATCCCCGAACAAGATCCTGGCGCTCGAATTGGGCGGCAACAACCCGATCGTGGTGTGGGACGCGCCTGACCTGCAATCGGCGGCGACGATCATCGTCCAGTCGGCCTATCTCTCGGCAGGGCAACGCTGCACGGCGGCGCGCAGGCTGATCGTCGAAGACGGCAAGCATGAGGAACTGATCGCCGAGATCTGCAAGCTGATCGACCGAATCATCGTCGATCATCCGATGGCGGATCCACAGCCATTCATGGGCCCGGTTATCGACCTGATGGCCGCCGATATCCTTCAGGACCGTTTCATCGCCCTGATGATGAAGGGCGGCAAGCCGATCCGGAGGCTCGAGCGGCCGCACGAGGAACGCCCTTACCTGACGCCCGCGCTGATCGACATGACCGACGCGCCGGACCGGCTGGACGAGGAATTGTTCGGGCCGGTGCTACAGCTGATCCGGGTCAAGGATTTCGACGCCGCGATAGACGAAGCAAACAACACCCGCTTCGGTCTTGCCGCCAGCGTGTTGACCAAGGACCCGAAGCTCTACGATCGTTTCTGGGCCAATGTCCGCTCCGGCGTGATCAATTGGAACAAGCCGACCAACGGCGCCCCATCCAACGCCCCGTTCGGTGGCGTCGGCTATAGCGGCAATCATCGGCCGAGCGCCTTTTACGCTGCCGACTATAGTGCCTATCCGGTTACAAGTGTTGAGGCAGAATCAACCCGTGCGGTTATCAGTGAAGGCCTCCGGGACGCTTACGCGCCTGAGAAGTGATGCGCGCCTCGGCGCTTGACTCGGTTCGACGCGAGGTTCTTAATATCGGGATGGGGAACGCGATCACCCCATGAGGCGACATGCTGAAGTATCGCGTCCTACCTTCGAAAGGGACGCCTCATGTCTGCAACCAATAGCATCACCGCCGACAAGCTGTTCCGCCTGATTGGCACGCCCAATTGCCCGGCGATCATCGACGTCCGGCCCGACGGTGCCGAGCTTTTGCCCACGTCAGTGAGTCGGCGAGCGGAAGACGTTCGGGAATGGGCTGGCTCACTGGCCGGCAAAAACGTCGTCGTCAGCTGTATCCACGGCCACGAACGCAGCGCCGGAGTAGCCGCCATCCTTCGCACCGAAGGCATCAACGCTGAAATATTGGAGGGCGGCTTCGAGGCATGGCGCGATGCCGGCCTGCCGGTAATTGTCGCGGCCAAACTGCCGGAGCGCGACCCCGCTGGGCGCACCTTATGGGTCACGCGGGCGCGGCCCAAGGTGGACCGCATTGCCTGCCCATGGTTGATCCGCCGGTTCGTCGATCCAGAGGCCGTCTTCCTGTTTGTGTCTCCGACCGATGTTGCTGGGGTCGCCGAGCGTTTCGGCGCAACGCCATTTGACGTTGAGGGAGTGTTCTGGAGTCATCGAGGCGACCAGTGCACCTTCGATACGATGATCGAGGAGTTTGGACTTGATAGGATCGACGCCTTGGCGCGGCTCGCGATCATCGTTCGTGGGGCCGACACGGCACGGCCGGAGATCGCACCGCAGGCGGCCGGATTGCTAGCGGCCTCGCTGGGCCTTTCGCGAATGTTTTCCGACGATTTGGAGCAGCTCGAGGCCGGCATGCCAGTTTATGACGCCTTCTATCGTTGGTGCCGCGATGCGGTCGAAGAAACGCACGACTGGATATCTCACAAGCCGAAACGCTCCCGGCAGCCAGTGATTGCATAGTGTCAGAAGGCCGTCCGACCCTCGCGGCGATCTTCGCGCGCTTCCTTCGTTTTGGCCTGCTCGCCTGGGGCGGTCCGGTTGCCCAGATCGCGATGATCAAGCGCGAGCTGGTCGAGGAAGAGAAATGGATCAGCCCCAAACGCTTCAACCGCCTGCTGGCGATCTACCAGGTGCTGCCCGGACCCGAAGCGCATGAACTATGCGTCCATTTCGGGATGATGAAGCGAGGGCCGCTGGGCGGTGTCCTCGCCGGCCTCGGCTTCATGTTGCCCGGCTTCCTGCTGATTCTAACGCTGGCCTGGGCCTATCAACGGCTGGACCTGCAGATGCCGCCGATCGCCGCCATCTTGCTGGCGGTGCAGGTTGCAGTAATCGCTCTCATCGTCCGCGCGGTGCATCGCATTGGCGAGCATGCACTGGCGGATCGCTGGCTGTGGCTGGCGGCTGGCGCAAGCGCCATCGGCTCCTGGTTCGGCGTCAGCTTCTGGATACTCTTGCCAGCCGCCGGACTTTTCTATGCCTCCGCGGCCGGCCGTCGGCACATGCTTGCCTTTGCAGTTGCGCTACTTGCCCTGGCACTGGCGCTTTGGACCATTCAGCCCGACGGAACGAACGCCACAGTTGCAAGGCATGCTGCCCCGGCTGGATTCATGGCCTTGTTCGTGTCCGGCCTGAAGGCGGGCCTGCTGACCTTTGGCGGAGCCTACACCGCAATTCCCTTCGTCCGCCAAGACGCGGTTGGCCGCGCCTGGGTCAGTGACGGCCAATTCCTCGACAGCTTGGCGCTGTCCGGCATCATTCCCGCTCCACTGATCATTTTTGCAACCTTCGTGGGCTATTTGGCCGGCGGGCTTGGCGGAGCGTTGGCGATCACTGCCGGCATCTTCTTTCCGGCCTTCAGCTTCGCCCTGCTTTTCTACGACCGGCTCGAACAGGTAATTGAGGATGCAAGATTGCATCGCCTTCTGGAGGGCGTGGCCGCCGGAGTCGTCGGCCTGATCGCTATAACGGCGATCCAGCTGGGCTGGAACGTGGCCCAGAACCTGCCCTCGCTTATTCTCGGTGCGGCTATCTTCGTGGCCGCGCTGGCGCTGCTCTACCTGTGGAAGTCCAAGCTCAACTCATTGGCCGTAATAGTCGGCTCGGCCGCTATCGGCGCGCTGGCCTTCTAGCTCCGCATCTCCGGCAGATAGTCGCTGTCGCCTGCGTCGCTGAACTTGGTGATCTTCGCGTCGAACCGCATCCTGACCTTGCCGGTCGCGCCGTGACGCTGCTTGGCGACGATCAGTTCGGCGGTGCCGTAAACCCGTTGCATCTCCTCCTGCCACGCGGCGAAGTCGGGATGATCGTCCGGTGGCTGCTTCGCGGCGACATAATAGTCGGGCCGAAACACGAACCAGACCATGTCGGCGTCCTGCTCGATCGAGCCCGATTCACGCAGGTCCGACAGTTGCGGCTTCTTGTCCTCGCGCTGTTCGACCGCGCGGCTCAGCTGCGACAGCGCCAACACCGGAACGTCCAGTTCCTTGGCGAGCGTCTTCAGACCGCGGCTGATTTCCGAAATCTCGTTGACGCGATTCTCGTTGCTTGACTTGCCGCTGCCCTGCAGCAGTTGGAGATAGTCGACCACGACGAAACCGATGCCCTTCTGCCGCTTCAGCCGGCGGGCTCGGGCGCGGAGCGCGGCGATGGTCAGGCCGGGCGTGTCGTCGATGTACAGTGGCAGGGTCGACAGCTCGCCAGCAGCCCGCGCCAACGAGCGGAATTCCTGCTGGCTGATCTTGCCCATGCGTAGGTTTTCGGAACTGATGCCCGACTGCTCGGCGAGGATACGCGTCGCCAGCTGGTCGGCCGACATTTCCAGGCTGAAGAAGGCGACCGGTGCGCCGGCGCTCTTGGCCGGATCGATGCCGTCTTCCTGGTCGCGGACGAAGCGCTGCGCCGCGCTGAATGCCATGTTGGTGGCGAGCGAGGTCTTGCCCATGCCTGGGCGCCCGGCGAGGATCACAAGATCGCTCTTGTGGAGGCCGCCGACCTTGGTGTTGACCCCATCGAGCCCGGTTGTGATGCCGCTCAAATGGCCGCCGCTGTTGAGCGCCTTTTCGGCCTGTTCCAGCGCCATGCGCGTGGCCTCGCCGAAGCTCTTGACCGAATTGGCCGTACCGCCTTCCTCGGCGACGCGGTAAAGCTCGCTTTCGGCCCGCTCGATCTGGGTCAGCGGCGCCACTTCCTCGGAGGTGTCGAGCGCGCCCTCCACCATATCGCGCCCGACCCCCACCAGGGCCCTCAGCAGGGCCAGATCATAAATCTGCGCCGCGAAATCCCGAGCGCCGATTACTGCCGCCCCCGACCCCGTCAACTGGGCCAGATAGGCCGGACCGCCGATTTCCTTCATCGCCTCGTCGGCATCGAAAATTGGCCTCAGCGTAACCGGATTGGCGACCATGTTCTTGTCGGTCATCCGCAGGATGGCCTCGTAGACCCGCCCGTGCAGCGGCTCGAAGAAATGGTGCGGCTTCAGGCGCAGCTGGATGTCCTCGACCAGCCGATTGTCGATCATCAGCGCGCCAAGAAGCGCCGCCTCCGCCTCGATATTCTGGGGGAGCGAGGGGGTTGCGGGGGGCTCTGCCCCGCCGTCGATTCGAACTACTTCGGCCATGGGCGAAGCTAAGCCATAGTCGAACGGATTGTTCAAATTGCTATGTGGATAAGCCTCGGGAAAAGCGCAGATTTGCGATGATTTTCACACACAGTTTTTCCTGCTCGTCATGCCAGCGAAGGCTGGCATCCATAAACTCGACGCTTGCGGTTTACTTGCCACGATAGTGTTCATGGACCCCAGCATTCGCTGGGGTGACGGAAAGAGTTTGGGCCGCTAACCAACCTCGCCATGACCATTCAATCGGACCGCTGGATTCGCGACCAGGCGCTCAATCACGCAATGATCGAGCCGTTCGTCGAGGCGCAGCGCCGCGAAGGCTGCATCAGCTACGGCCTGTCATCCTATGGCTATGACGCGCGCGTTGCCGACGAGTTCAAGATCTTCACCAATGTCGACAGCGCCACGGTCGATCCCAAGGACTTTGCGTCCAACAGCTTCGTCGATCGCCAGACCGACGTCTGCATCATCCCGCCCAACAGCTTTGCCCTGGCACGCACGGTTGAATATTTCCGGGTGCCTGAGGACGTGCTGGTGATCTGCCTCGGCAAATCGACCTATGCCCGCTGCGGGATCATTGTGAATGTCACCCCGCTGGAACCCGGCTGGGAGGGTCACGTGACGCTGGAATTTTCCAACACCACGCCGCTTCCGGCCAAAATCTACGCCAATGAAGGCGCCTGCCAGTTTCTGTTCCTAAAGGGGAACGAGCGCTGCGAGACCAGCTACGCCGACCGCGCCGGCAAATATATGGGGCAAAGGGGCGTCACTCTGCCCAAGCTGTAAGCCCTACCAGCTTTGGGCTTCGGCCCTTTTCCAATCCTCTGGAGTCAGGCAGACCTTCTGGTTCATGTTGGAACCGGTCACCGGCAGCCATTTGCAGATTTTCTTGGGTGCCTGTTCTTTCTTGGCGACACTATTGGACACCGGCTCGTCCGCCTTGGCGGGCGCGGCGGCTGCCAGCAGCGTGGCGGCACAGATCAAGGTCATCGCGCGATAGTTACGCATGGGTCTTCTCCCCTGTGACACCCCATGCGCAATTTATGTGAACGCCCATGCTCCTGCCATCCGCCCGCTGCCGATTGGCCGAGCCGCGAAGCGCCTTGGTCGACAAGGCGCTTCGACGAACGGATTAGGCCTTAGCTTTCGTCGGTGACGTCGGCACCCGGACCGTTCTTCTTGATTGAGTCGATCGCGTTCTGCGCGCCTGACTTGCTCGAATAGCCCTCGGTCCAGAAAATCTTCTCGCTGTTATACTCGAAATAGGCGCGATACTCGCCATTGGTCGATTTTCGGATCACGAATTTATGGGCCATTTTAGCCTCCCTCATGCGTCGCGGAGAGGGGCTAGGCTAACCCAATTTAAGTGACAATGCCGTGACCGCTGACCCGCGCCGATATTCAGGCGGACTGCATTTTCTTGGCTTCGCGCTCCGCCCGCGCGGCGTCGTGCAGCAGCAATTCGCGCGACCGAAGGATTGTCTCGACCCAGTCATGGAAGGCATGAGCCAGCTTGGTGACGATTTCCTTCACCGGCCCTTCCTTCAAACAGCCGTCTTCGCCGAAGCTGTCGTCGGTGACATGCCCCAGATAGGCCTCTGGCTGTTGCATCACCGGCATGTTCAGGAACACGCACGCCTGGCGAAGCTGGTGGCTGGCGCCGAACCCGCCGATCGAACCTGGAGAGGCGCTAACGATCGCCGCCGGCTTGCGGTCCCACACGCTGCGGCCATAGGGCCGTGAGCCGACATCGATGGCGTTCTTCAGGACCCCTGGCACGCCGCGATTATATTCGGGGGTGCAAAACAGGATGCCGTCCGCCGCGGCAACCTGCTCGCGAAACCGCACATAGGCTTCCGGCTGGGGTCGCTGCAGGTCGTAATCCTGATTGTACAGCGGAAGGTCGCCGATCTCGATCGTATGGCAGTCGAGGTTGTCCCCGCGCAGCGCGCACATCGTCCGCGCGATCTTGCGGTTGAGGCTGTCCTTCCTGAGGCTGCCGACGATGATTGCAATCTTGTAATTGGCCATTTGCGCCTCCCGTCAATCGAACCGCTATGCGCTCCATAGCCGCTTTGGATGCTAGCGGCGACGGCCTTGGTGGCGAATGTTGGCCGGCCGGCCGCGCTTGCCTTGCCGGACCCGGTCTCGGCGTTGCGCGACCCGCGGCGGCCCTCCGAACTTGCCTTCGGGCAGTTCGAACCTGAGCGCGCCCGAGGCGGGATTGGCCTCGGCCAGCTTCAGTTCCAGATGCTGCCCGACACGATAGGCCTCGCCCGTCTCCTCGCCGACCAGGGCACGGGCTGCTTCATCGTAGCGAAAATATTCGCTGCCGAGAATCGCCGCGGGCACCAGGCCGTCGCCGCCCAGATCCTCGACCGTGGCAAAGAAACCAAACGGCTGCACGCCGGTGATGCGGCAGCGGAGGATCTGCCCAACCTTGTCCGCCAGGAAAGCCGCGACGTATCGATCGATTGTCTCCCGCTCGGCTTCCATCGCCCGCCGCTCGAGCATCGAGATATGCTCGCCGACCTCGACGAACCGCTCGGCATCGGCAGGTGGCAGACCGCCTTCACCAAGCTTGAAGTTGCTGACCAGGGCGCGATGAACCAGCAGGTCGGCGTAGCGGCGAATCGGCGATGTGAAGTGGGCGTAGCTGCCCAGAGCAAGCCCGAAATGGCCCAGCGGCTCGGGCGAATAACGCGCCTGCATCTGGGTTCGAAGCACCTGCTCCATAATCTCCGGCCGGGCATCATGATGCTCGCCGATCCGTTCCAGGATGCGATTGAAGGTCGCCGGCCGGACCACCTGCCCTAGCACGAATTCCAAGTCGAAGGTCGCCAGATAATCCTTCAGCGCCACCAGCTTCTCGCGGCCCGGCGCCTCATGGACACGATACATCACCGGGGCCTTTTTCTTTTCCAGCGCCTTGGCCGCGGCGACATTGGCGGCGATCATGAAATCCTCGACCAGCCGGTGCGCGTCCAACCGCTCGCGCGGCGCGACCGACAATATCCGCCCTTTCTCGTCGAGCATCACCCGCCGTTCCGGCAGGTCGAGCTCGAGCGGCTCGCGCTTGTTGCGCGCCGCCAGCAGCGCCCGCCAACAGGCCCACAGCGGTTTCAGCGCCTTGTCGACCAGTTCATTCGAAACACGCCCATCGAGCGGCGGCATCGAGCAGGGAGAGGATGCATTTTCAATGACTTGCTCTTCAGCCACATCCATCGCCGCTTGAGCATCCTCATAAGCAATATTTGCGGCAACACAAATCTTGGCACGTGTAAAATGCCAGCTTTTGAGTGCTCCGTCCTTGCCGATATGAAGGTGGCAGGCCATTGCCGCCCGCGGCTCGCCTTCTTTCAGGGAACAGATGTCCGACGACAGTTCATGGGGCAGCATCGGGACCACCCGGTCCGGAAAATAGACGCTGTTGCCCCGCGCCCGCGCCTCGCGGTCGAGCTCGCTGTCAGGGCGGACATAATAGCTGACGTCGGCGATCGCGACGATTGCATCCCAGCCGTCGCCGTCGTCGCGAAGAGCTGCCCAGATGGCATCGTCATGATCGCGCGCATCCTCGGGATCGATCGCGACGATCGGCAAGTGGGTCAGGTCCTCGCGGTCCTCGCCCAGTTTCTGCCTGGCGACATGTTTGGCCTCGACCACCGCCTCGGCCCGAAACTCGTCGCGCAGGCCATATTTATGGATCGCGATCAGGCTGAAGCTGCGCGGTGCAAACGGATCGCCGAGGATTGCGTCGACACGCGCGGTCACCCGGGGCGGGCGGCCCGACGGCTCGGCCAGTACCAGGTCGCCCTCCTGTGCGTCCTTCAACTCGGAAATCGGAAGCTCGCGCCGCTCCTTCTTGTCGACCGGGGTCAGGTAGAAGCGGTCGCCCTCCCGACGAACGACGCCCAGCACCAGCTCGGCCGAGCGCTGCAGCTTCTTCATCACGTGGGCGACGTGCCCCTTCCCCGCCTCCTCAGTACGGGCAAGGATGCGGTCGTTGAGCGCCAGCGCCGACCGGCGGCCGCGTTCGATCACCCTCAATTTCGGCGGCGGAGTATCGGCATGCCAGCTTTCGGGCTGGGCCCAGACGTGCCCGTCGTCGACCGACACCACTCGGAGCACGGTCACCCGTGGAATGCCGCCGGCCTTGTGAAAGGCCCGCCCGGGGGCGCTGTCGATCAGCCCTTCGTCGGCCATGTCCTTCAAGAGAGCCTTGAGCATGATCTTCTCATGCCCTGACAGGCTGAACGCCCGCGCGATCTCGCGTTTGCCGGCGGGCTGGCCGCTGGACTCAATGAAATCGAGGATCTGCTGGCGAGTCGGGAGACCCTGGGATGGTTTGCGGGGCATGCGGCTCCTAATTGGGCGATGCGATGGCCGCAGCCAAGACTGCTCGACGCGCCAGCCGATGTTCGCGCCAGACGATGACCAGGCCGCTTGTGATAATGATCGGCGCGCCGACCCAGATCCATGGCGTCGGCAGCTCACCGAAAATCCATGACCCGAGCAGCAGGGCCCAGATCAGGCTGGTATAGTCCATCGGCATCACCAGGGCGACCGGCGCGAGCCTCAGCGCACCGGTCAATGTCAGTTGGGCAAGGCCTCCCGCCAATGCCATCGCGCCGAGGATCGCCCAGGTGGTCGGGTCATGCGGCTTCGCGAACCACAACATCGCTGCGCCGAGCGGCACTAGCGAGCTGGTCGCGAACCAGAAAACGGTGGTCGAGGCCCGCTCGGTCTTTCCCAGGCGGCGGATGACGATTGTGACCGACGCAGTCAGCAGCGCCGCAATGAGCGCCACCGAGGCCCCCAGCAGCGGCACTTCGCCGGTCCCCGGCTGAACGATGAGCAGGACGCCGAGGAAGCCGCATCCGACGGCCCCCCAGCGCCATTTGCCGGTCGGCTCGCCCAGGACCATCGCCGCCAGCACGGTCGAGAAGATCGGCACCGAAAAGCCGATCGCCGTCGCTTCGGCCAACGGCAGCATGATCATCGCCGCGAAATTCAATGCCATCGCCGTCACGCCAAGTGCCATCCGCCCGACATGGGCGCCGACACGCTTGCTGTGCAGCGACCTGAACCCCGGCCCCGCCGCGACCAGCCCGACCGCGCACAGCGCCGATCCGCACTGGCGATAGAAAAGGGTCTCGACGATGTTCACCCCTCGCGTCGAGACGAGCTTTACCAGCGCAAACATGATCGCAAGCAGCAGGGCAGTCACTAGCCGCAACACTACCCCCGCCACCGGCCTTGGATCGGCGGGGCGGTCGGTATCGAAGCTGGTGGTGCGGGGCATGCTCAGCCCCTAGCTGTCATTGCGAGCGAAGCGAAGCAATCCAGTCTGGATCGCCACGTCGCTGCGCTCCTAGCGATGACGGCTATTTCGCGGCTTCCGCCGGCTTCACCCAAGGCTTGAACGCGCCCCCGGGGACGGCTGAGGCGACCGGGCTTTCGAATCCGTCCTCGCTGACCGAAGAAACGCCGAACACCCAGTCGTCGACGCGCACGCCTTTTAGGGCTGATTTGCAGGCCTTGTAGATGATGGAAATGGTCGACTGCGAAGCGAGCAGTACGGCATCCTCGCGGTCCGGCGGCAGGCAGCTCCCGGCGGGTACCGAGCGAGTTTTCTGCCAGTTATTGGCGTCCGTTCGACGCCAGCGAATGACATAATGCCCTGACTCCGATCTCAACATGTCCGGCCATGCAACCGTCGTATCCGTGCTGACTGCCCCCTCGACGGTCGGCTCAGGCGGTGGCGGAGCGCTGGCCAGCCAGGCAAGCGCGGAGACGTTCAATTTCGTGACCCGCGCCAGATAGGGGAAATCCATATTCTCGATGGTGTCGCCGTACTTTATGCCTTTTTCGGTCCTCAGATCCTGGTGCTGCCAATTGTAATTCTCGACCGCGACCGAAAAGCGCACTGCCGGGAAGCCCAAATTCAGGAACTCCGTGTGATCGCCGCCGCGGCCGAAGCGGTCGTTGCGCCACACCTGCATCACGTCGATCCCCAGCGACGGCACCCGTTCGGCCAGCCCATCAAGGAAACGCGAGATGTTCCGCGACGGCGAGTCATTCTCGCCGCCCTGGCTGCGGACCTGGGCGCGGAGCTCGTCCCCGCCCTGCCAGCGAAGCCCTTCGGAAAAAATGCGCACCTGCTTGTCGTTGCACATCCCGTCGGAGCTGCAGCTGTTGCCGATGATGTCATTGTTCAAATTGGCGATGACGTTCCAGTCCTGGGCCTTGGCATAGTCGGCCAATATCTTGCCGCCGAGCAGCCCCTGTTCCTCGCCCGACAGCGCGGCGTAAACAATGGTGCCGGGAAACTTGTGTTTGGACAGCACGCGCGCTGCCTCCAGCACCGCCGCTGTCCCCGAGCCATCGTCATTGGCGCCGGGAGCATCCGACGTGAAGTTCATCACATCGGTGACGCGGCTGTCGATATGGCCGGTGATGATCACGACGTCGTTGGGTCGCTCCGTGCCGCGCTGGATCGCGACCGCGTTGCACACCTTGGTCGGGGTCGGAACACGCCGCCCGGTGACCGTGTCGCAAGTCTGCAGCGTTTCGAGGCCCAGCGACTTCATCTCGGCTTCCGCCCATCGCACAGCGGCGCCAATTCCGCGCTTGGGATCGGTCTGGGTCGACAGCGTATGGCGGGTGCCGAAACTGACCAGCTTGGCCACCGTCGCCCGCATCCGCTGGGCGTCGACGGTTCGGGCGATGCCGGCGACCTTGGCTTCCGGGCCCCGGAGCGGCGGCACCGCCGTCGCGGCGGTGGAAGCGAGGGCGGCGGAAGCAAGCAGCATCTTTTTCATGGGGCCGGGTTGAACCGCCTTTCGCCAAGCTTGGCAAGCACCGGCCGCGCACCTAGGTTGCGCCCATGCTGAGCCTCCTCGCCGCGGCCGCACTTGCCGGGTCTGCGCCGTGGACCGCGCCGATCCTCCACTATGTCCGCTCGAACATCGACGGAAGCGAGCCGGAACATGTCGTCCAGTATCGCTCGGCCCGTGATAGGATCGCGGTCTATAAATGGGTCGAGAAATGCAAGATCGCGGCCTATGTCACCGCGGAGATGGAAGCCGATTTGCGCGACGCCCGGCTGTTCACGGCCGGCAAGGTCGCCAGGGATGGGACCCAGGCAGTGTTCGGTACGCTGACACTCGACCCAGTCGCCCCCGCCCTCGACGTTGCGGTCGACCTGCCGAACGAGCAGATCAGGGAACACCATCCGCTCAGGGCACTGCCTTTCCTGCTCTACGATTTCGATCTTTCCGACCTCAATGTCTTCCTCCAGGAAGCAAAGCCCAGGGGCGACTTCGGTTTTGAGTTGCCGGTGATCTGGCCGGCCGAGGGAACCAGCGTGTTCCGCGACTATGGCCGGCTGCAGGCCCGCTACGCCGGTTCCGAAAAGCACCTCGATCGCGATGCTGTGCGGTTTGACCTCAAGGTCGAAGGTCCGACACCCTCGACCGGCATATTATGGGTAGATGCGCGGGAATTTTACATTGTCGAGGCTCAACTGGGTCTTCCCAACCATCTGGACTATAAGGATTTCCGACTGACTTTCGAAAGATTGGAAACCGGGAGCCAGGCCGCTTGGGATGCCCTGATGAAGTCCCACTACGCCAACTGCCCTGCCACCTAGCGCTAGGCGAAAGAGGGGATTAGGGAGCGGCCAACTTCCCATCAGCCAAGAGGGTCCGAGTCCCCATGCGTAGCATCGAGCATTTCATCAACGGTCAATCGGTTGCGGACGCCAAGCGCCTGAGCGACGTGTGGAACCCGTCGCAGGGCGAGGTCCAGGCACAGGTCGGCCTCGGCACAGCCGCGACATTGCAGCGCGCGGTCGACGCCGCGCTGGCCGCCCAGCCGGCCTGGGCCGCGACCAATCCGCAGCGCCGCGCCAGGGTCATGTTCAAGTTCAAGGAGCTTATCGAAACGAACATGGACCAGCTGGCGGAGCTGCTCGCCTCCGAACATGGCAAGGTCGTTGCCGATGCCAAGGGCGATGTGCAGCGCGGTCTCGAGGTGATCGAATATGCCTGCTCGATCCCGCAGGCGCTGAAAGGCGAATATACCCAGGGCGCCGGCCCCGGCATCGACGTCTATTCGATGCGCCAGCCGCTGGGCATCGGCGCCGGCATCACTCCGTTCAATTTCCCGGCGATGATCCCGATGTGGATGTTCGGCATGGCGATCGCCTGCGGCAACGCCTTCATCCTTAAGCCTTCGGAGCGCGACCCGTCGGTCCCCGTGCGCCTCGCCGAGCTGATGCAGGAAGCGGGCCTCCCCGATGGGCTGCTCAACGTCGTCCACGGCGACAAGGAAATGGTCGACGCGATCCTCGACCATCCCGACATCGCCGGCATCAGCTTCGTCGGTTCGTCCGACATCGCCCAATATATTTACTCGCGCGGCACCGCGAACGGAAAGCGGGTGCAGGCCTTCGGCGGCGCCAAGAACCATGGCATCGTCTTGCCTGATGCCGACCTCGACCAGGTCGTCAACGATTTGACCGGCGCGGCTTTCGGCTCGGCCGGCGAGCGCTGCATGGCGCTGCCGGTAGTCGTGCCAGTCGGCGACGATACGGCCGCCGCACTTCGCGAGAAATTGGTACCGGCGATCGAAAAGCTGCGGGTGGGCATTTCGACCGATCCCGAGGCGCATTACGGCCCGGTGGTAAACGAAGCGCACAAGCAGCGCGTCGAAAACTATATCCAGATGTGCGTCGACGAGGGCGGCGAACTGGTCGTCGACGGACGCGGCTTCATGCTGCAAGGCCATGAGAAGGGCTTCTTCGTCGGCCCGACCCTGTTCGACCATGTGAAGCCGCACTTCCGCAGCTACAAGGAAGAGATTTTCGGCCCTGTACTGCAGATCGTCCGCGCCGACACGTTCGAGGAGGCCGTGCGCCTTCCGAGCGAACATGAATATGGCAACGGCGTCGCCATCTTCACCCGCAACGGCCACGCCGCGCGCGAATTCGTGAGCCGGGTCAATGTCGGCATGGTCGGCGTCAACGTGCCGATCCCGGTGCCGGTGAGCTATCACAGCTTCGGCGGCTGGAAGCGCTCGGGCTTCGGCGACATCGGCCAATATGGGCAGGAAGGCATGCGCTTCTGGACCCGGACCAAGGTCGTCACCCAGC
This sequence comes from Sphingomonas brevis, assembly GCF_023516505.1. Taxonomy (NCBI): domain Bacteria; kingdom Pseudomonadati; phylum Pseudomonadota; class Alphaproteobacteria; order Sphingomonadales; family Sphingomonadaceae; genus Sphingomonas; species Sphingomonas brevis. The sequence goes on from NZ_JAMGBB010000001.1 coordinate 1,391,966, forward strand.
GTTGGCCCGACGGAACGGCCGCGGGCGATCACAAGGAAGCCTTCATCATCCCGACCATGGGATGAGCATGAAGCTGGCGCTGACCGCGCTACTGGTCCGTGACTATGAAGAGGCCATCGCTTTTTATTGCGATGCGCTCGGCTTTCGCCTGGTTGAGGACAGCGACCAGGGCGGCGGCAGGCGCTGGGTGGTGGTCAGCGGCGATGACGGCGGCGCCCTGCTGCTGGCAAAAGCCAACAAGGCCGAGGAGTTGGCCGCAGTCGGCAACCAATTCGGCGGCCGGGTGGGACTGTTCGCGAGCACCGATGACTTCGCCGCCGTACAGGCTAGGCTCATCAACGCCGGCGCATTGTTCGAGGAGCGGCCGCGCCGCGAACCCTATGGCACGGTGGCCGTGTTCCGCGACCTGTACGGCAATCGATGGGATTTGATCGAACCGACGGATCGCGGTGCATCTTAATCTGGATTAAGGCGTTGGTTCGGACATGAAACGGATACTTGCCGCGGCAATCTTCCTCGCCCTGGCTGCCTGCCAGCAGGGCAGTGACGACAATTTCGCAATCGATGAGACGAACACCGCCAACGCCGAGATCGAAACGCTACCGCCTGACGAGACGGTCACCAACGATGCCGACATGGGCAATGAGGCCGACGATGCGGGCTCCGATCAGGCTTCGTCGCCAGGTACGCCGGAGGCAGGCATGATCCCGGCGGCGTTTCGTGGCCGCTGGGGAATGACCGTTGCCGACTGCGATCCCAAGCGCGACGACAACAAGGGCCTGATTTCGATCGGAGAGCGCAGCCTGGTCTTTTACGAGTCGCGTGGCACGCTGACCAAGGTCATCCTCAACGCGCCCGAGAATTTCACCGGCACATTTGCCTTCACCGGTGAGGGCCAAAGCTGGACCAACAGCCAGAATCTGAAGCTGACCGGGAGCAGCAAGACGCTTGTCCGCAGCCAGGCTGACGTCTCACAAAGCTTTACCTACAAGCGCTGCGCCTGATAGTCCGCGAGGCCATGAAGCATATCTTCGTTGCGTCGCTGCTTGCCCTGACCCTTGCTGCCTGCGGCGGGCCGAGCGACGAGGACGTGCTGACGGCAGACAAGATCCGGGCGTCCGAATCCGCCCCCCAACTGCCTGACATCCAGTTGAGCGAAAATCCCGAGCCGCCGCCCGCGCCGCCTCCGGTCGAAAACGAGATAGCCAATGAGGTCGGTAATGAGATCGATGGGAATGCGGTCGAAGCGGGCGTCCCCGGCAACGTCCCTCCCGCTTTCCAGGGCTTGTGGGGAATGGCTGCTTCCGACTGCCGCCCGGGGGAGGTTGCCGGAAATTCCATATTGCTGACCGGCGACCAGATTATTTCGGCCGATACGGTTGCTTCGCTCGGCGGCGTGCTTGCCGATTCACCAGGCCGCTTCGATGGCCGCTTTGTCGGCGAGGGCGGCTATGAAGCGCGCGAGAGCTTCGTCCTGAGCGGCGGCGGCAATCGCCTTACTCGAAACGGCGGCGAGGTTTATCAGCGCTGCATAGGCGCCTCTAGATAAGCTGTTTGCCGGGTGCTAGGCGCCCTGCTCATGCACCAGTTCGACCTGACCGACGACCAGCGCCAGATCCAGGAGATGGCGCAGAAATTCACCGCCGATGCGATTACGCCGTTCGCGGCGGAATGGGACGAAAAGCACATCTTCCCGCGCGACACGATCCGCCAGGCGGCGGAGCTCGGCTTCGGCTCCATCTACGTCAGCGAGGAGAGCGGAGGGATCGGCCTTGGGCGGCTCGAGGCGGCACTGATCATGGAGGCGATGGCCTATGGCTGCCCGTCGACCAGCGCCTTCATCTCGATTCACAATATGGCAAGCTGGATGATCGACCGCTTCGGCTCGGATGAGCTTAAGCAGAAATATCTCCCGTCGCTGATCCCGATGAACAAGATCGCCAGCTATTGCCTGACCGAGCCGTCGTCCGGATCCGACGCGGCGGCGCTCAAGACCAAGGCGGTGCTGGACGGCGACCATTATGTCGTCTCCGGCAGCAAGGCGTTCATTTCGGGCGGCAGCGAGAATGAGATTTACGTCTGCATGGTCCGCACCGGCGTGGACGGCCCCAAGGGCATCAGCTGCCTGGTGATCGAAAAGGACATGCCAGGCGTCAGCTTCGGGGCCAATGAGAAAAAGCTGGGCTGGCATTCGCAGCCGACCGCGCAGGTCAATTTCGACGAGGTTCGCGTTCCCATCACCAACCGCGTTGGCGGCGAAGGCGAAGGTTTTCGCATCGCGATGATGGGGCTCGATGGCGGACGCCTCAATATCGGCGCCTGTTCGCTCGGCGGTGCTCAGCGCTGTCTCGACGAGGCGGTGAAATACACCAAGGAGCGGAAGCAGTTCGGGACGGCCATCTCTGACTTCCAGAATACACAGTTCATGCTGGCCGACATGGAGACCGAGCTGCAGGCGTCGCGGCAACTGCTTTATGCCGCGGCAGTCAAGGTCACTGCCAATGCGCCCGACAAGACCAAGTTTGCTGCAATGGCCAAGCGTTTCGCCACCGACACCGGTTCATCGGTGGTCGACCGCGCGCTCCAGCTTCACGGTGGCTACGGCTATTTGATGGATTATCCGATCGAGCGATTCTGGCGTGACCTTCGCGTCCACTCGATCCTCGAGGGGACCAACCAGGTGATGCGGATGATCGTTGGCCGGGAGCTTATCCGTCAGTGACTTCCGCTTTTTCTTTCAACGACTTGGCTAAGCAGCTCAACGACGCTGCGGAGAAGATGATGGCCGGCGGGGTCAAGCCGGCGCTTCCGTTCGATCCCTTCGCCATTGCCCAGGCGACCGGCGAGTTCGCGTTTGGCCTGGCGATGAGACCGGCGGAGCTGATGGAAGTGCAGCTGGCGGCCGCCAAGCAATGGGGCGATTTCTGGACCGGGACGATGGCCGGGACGATCGGCGAGAAACCGCGCGACCGACGCTTTGCCGCGCCCGAATGGCAGGACGATGCATACTATCGCGCCATCCGCGACGCCTATCTGCTTGCTTCCAGGCAGCTGCGCGAGGTCGTTTCGCTGGGCGAAGGAAATGCCAGCACTACGGCGATGGCGAGCTTCCTGCTCGACCAATATCTAAACGCCCTTTCGCCTTCCAATTTCGCGGCGACCAACCCCGAGGTGGTCAAGCGCACCAAGGAAACCAACGGCGCCAACCTGGTCCAGGGATTTGCCCACCTGATTGAGGACATCGGCAGCGGCAAGGGTATCGTCCAGCGCCGGACCGACCCGACCGCGTTCGAAAAGGGCAAGACTATCGCCGCGACGCCGGGCGAGGTGGTGTTTGAGAACGAGCTGTTCCAGCTGATTCAGTACACGCCCACGACCGCAAAGGTCGCGGCCGAGCCGCTGCTTTACGTCCCGCCACTGGTCAACCGCTATTACATGATCGACCTGGTGCCCCGCCAAAGCCTGGTCAAATGGCTGGTGGACGAGGGTCGCACCGTGTTCGTCGTCAGTTGGGTCAACCCGAGCGAGAAGCACAAGCATAAGGGCGTCGGCGAATATGTCCTCGAGGGGATCGTCGAGGCAATCGGCGAGGTACGGACCCGCACCGGAACGTCGCCGGACCTGTTCGCTTTCTGCCTCGGTGGCACATTGGTGGCGATCGCGCTGGCGTGGCTCGCTGCCGAAAGCAGAGCCGACGAAGTCAATTCGGCGACGCTGATCGGGTCGCTGGTCGACTTTGCCGACATGCGCGACTGGTCGGCCTTCGTCCATGAAGGCCATCTCGCCGCGCTTGAGGATTATCTCGAAGGCCAAGGCTTCATCGACAGCCTGGAATTGCAGCGGTTGTTCGCGGCGATGCGCGCCAACGACCTCATCTGGTCGTCGGTGGTGAACCATTACCTGCTCGACCGGCCGGCGCCACCCAGCGACCTGCTCTACTGGTTCGAGGATGGCGCGCGGATTCCAGCCGCCTTCCTCAAGAGCTACAACCGGGATCTGTTGCTCAATAACAGGCTCAAGGAACCTGCCGGCTTCGAGGTCGGCGGGGTACCGATCGACCTGGGCGCGATCAAGACGCCGATGCTGGTCATCGCCTTGAAGGACGATCATGTCTCGGCCTGGGAAGCAGTCTATCGGGGAGCCCGCGACATCGGTGCCGACTTCATCCTCGGCGGCTCCGGCCACAATGCCGGGGTGATCAACCCGCCCGCCGCCAACAAGCATGGTTTCTGGACCAGCGAGGGCCGGCCGGCCGATGCCAAGGCCTGGCTTGAAAGCGCTACTCGCCACGAAGGCAGCTGGTGGCCGACCTGGACCAACTGGCTGACCGATCACGGTTCGAAGAAGCCGGTCCCGGCCCGCGCCATCAAGGACGGGATCGAGCCGGCGCCGGGCCGCTATGTGATGATGAAATGAATTTGATGACTGAGCTAAGCAGCGACGTTCTCTGCCAGAAGGAAGGGCTCGCAGGCCGCCTCCGCCTCAACCGGCCCAAGGCGCTGCACAGCCTCAACCGCCAGATGGTGCGCGACATGGCCAGCGCCCTGATCGAGTGGCGCAACGACCCTGACGTCCGCATCATCCTCATCGATCATACCGAGGGCCGCGGCTTCTGCGCCGGCGGCGACGTGGTCGACATCAGCCTCAACGTCGAGGGTGCCGATGCCGCCGCCCGCGCCTTTTTCTTCGACGAATATCGGCTCAATCACCTCGAATATACCTACCCCAAACCGGGCGTCGCCTTCATGGACGGCATCACCATGGGCGGCGGGGTCGGAATTGCCTGCCCCTGCCGCTTCCGCGTCGCCACGGAGCGGACCGTGCTGGCCATGCCCGAGACGACCATCGGCATCTTCCCAGACGTCGGCGGCGGCCGCTACCTGTCGAGACTGCGTGGGCGGTTGGCCCAATTCCTGGCGCTGACCGGGGCGCGGCTCGACGGGGCGGAATGCAAGGCGCTGAGGCTCGCCACCCATTACATCCACTCCGATCGGCTCGAAGAGGCGAAGGAACGGATTATGGCCCAGCCGTTCCGGGTCGAAGCGATACTCGACGAGCTTTCTGAAGATGAAATCCCGCCGGCGCGGATCAAGTCCAACATCCAGAAGATCGACCGCTATTTCGCGTCCGACCGGCTGGAAGGAATTCTCGATGCGCTCGATGCCGGGTCCGACGAAGGCGACGAGTGGGCCGCAACGGAAGCGGCGACCATCCGCAAGAAATCGCCGATGGCCTGCAAGGTCAGCTTGAAGCTGCTGCAGGAAAGCCCCTACCAGCTCCACTTCGTCGATGAGATGCGGATGGAATATGGCATCATGGTCCGCCTGATCCACCATCCTGATTTCAAGGAGGGCGTCCGCGCCCTGCTGATCGACAAGGACAATGCCCCCAACTGGCACCCGACCCGGCCCGAGGTAATCGGCGACGCGGAGGTCGAGGCATTTTTCGAGCCGCTGCCGATCGAGGAACAGTGGCGGCCGTTCGATTTTTGACGTCCCAACGGGCGGTCATCCCAGCGAAGGCTGGGATCCATGTCATGGCGACATGGGCCTAGGATTAGACATGGGCTCCAGCCTCCGCTGGGGCGACGGAGGATAGATTGGCGAATTACGAAACGATCCTGGTCGAAAAGAAGGGCGCGGTGACCCTGGTCACCTTGAACCGCCCGCAGGCGCTCAACGCACTCAACTCGACCGTACTCACGGAACTGATCGACGCCTTTGCCGCCTATGACGCCGATCCCGGCCAGCGCTGCCTGGTCCTGACCGGGTCGGAAAAGGCCTTCGCCGCCGGCGCCGACATCAAGGAGATGCAGGCCCAGGGCTTCGCCGACATGTATGCGTCGGACTTCTTCAAGGGCTGGGAAAAGGTCACCGCGACCCGAAAGCCGTGGATCGCCGCGGTCGGCGGTTTCGCCCTAGGCGGGGGCTGCGAAGTGGCGATGATGGCCGACTTCATCATTGCCGCCGACAGCGCCAAATTCGGCCAGCCCGAAATCAAGCTAGGCGTGTCGCCCGGCATGGGCGGGTCTCAGCGGCTGACCTGGGCGATCGGCAAGGCCAAGGCGATGGAAATGTGCCTGACCGGCCGGATGATGGGTGCCGAGGAAGCCGAACGCAGCGGCCTGGTCGCCAAGGTCGTCCCTGCCGCCGACCTCCTGAACGAGGCGCTGAAAACCGCCGAGACGATTGCGTCGATGGCGCCGCTGGCTGCCATCGCCAACAAGGAAATGGTCAACGCCGCGTTCGAAATGGGCCTGGCCCAGGGGATCAACTTCGAGCGGCGGCTGTTCCATGGCCTGTTCGGCACCGAGGATCAGAAGGAAGGCATGACCGCCTTCGTCGACAAGCGCCCGGGCAATTGGACGGGGCGTTAAGGAGTAACTGACATGGCACGCGTCGCATTTATCGGGCTGGGGCATATGGGCGGGGGCATGGCGCCAAATCTGGCCAAGGCGGGGCATGAGGTCCGCGCCTTCGACCTCAGCGAGGAAGCGTTGGCCCATGCGGTCGAGCGCGGCTGCAAGCGCGCCAAATCGACCGACGAGGCGGTCGAGGATGCCGACGCGGTCGTCACCATGCTTCCCGCCGGCAAGCATGTCGCCGAAGTCTACCGCAGCCATGTGTTCGGCAAGGCGCCGAAAAGCGCGATCCTGATCGATTGTTCGACGATCGACGTCGCCACCGCCAAGGCGGTCGAGGAGGAAGCCCAAGGCCAGGGCTATACCATGGTCGACGCGCCTGTTTCCGGCGGCATCGCCGCCGCCGAGGGCGGCACGTTGACCTTCATGGTCGGCGGAGGCGAACAGGGTTTCCAGCAGGCCCGCGAATATCTGGAAAAAATGGGCAAGGCGGTGATCCACGCCGGCGAGGCCGGATCCGGCCAGGCCGCGAAGATCTGCAACAATATGCTGCTTGGCGCATCGATGGCAGCAACCTGTGAGGCCTTCGTGCTGGCCCAGAAGCTCGGGCTCGACCTTCAGACCTTTTACGACATTTCGTCCAAGGCCAGCGGCCAGAGCTGGTCGATGACCAGCTACTGCCCGGTTCCCGGCGTCGGTCCCGAGACGCCGGCCGACCGCGGCTATGAGGGCGGGTTCGCCGCGGCGCTGATGCTCAAGGATCTGAAGCTGGCGATGGAGGCGGCACAGAAAGCCGGCGCCTATACGCCGATGGGGGGCGAGGCGGCGGACTTGTTCCAGCGCTTCGTCGACCGGGGCGGCGGAAACAAGGATTTTTCGGCGCTGATCAAGATGATCGACGACAGTTGGAAAACGCCCGAGGGGGAAAAGCATGTCGAACCGCCCGTCACCGCGCTTGATTAAGGAGCGCACCAAGACCACATCCCGGCCATGCTGATCGAGATCGAAAAGACGCCCAACCCGGCGACCCGCAAGTTCCTGCCTGGCCGCACCGTGATGGAAATGGGCGGGCGCGACTTTCCCAATGCCGACGCCGCCGATGCCAGCCCGCTGGCCGAGGCGCTGTTTTCGACCGGCATGGTCGACGGAGTCTATTTCGGCCGTGATTTCGTTTCAGTCTCCGCCGCGCCGACGGTCGAATGGGACCAGCTTGAGCCCGAAGTCCTCTCCGTCCTGCTCGATCATTTCATGCTCGATGCGCCCCTGTTCAAACAGGGCACGGCCGCCGGCATCGAGATTGCCGCCGACGAGGCGCCGACGATCGAGGAAGATCCCGCCGACGCGGACATCATCGAGCAGATCAAGGAATTGCTGGATACCCGTGTCCGCCCAGCGGTCGCCCAGGACGGCGGCGACATTGTCTATCGCGGCTATAAAGACGGAAAGCTTTATCTCGGCATGCAGGGCGCCTGCTCAGGCTGCCCGTCATCGACCGTCACACTGAAGCGTGGCGTCGAAAGCCTGATCAAGCACTACGTCCCTGAAGTCGAGACGATCGAAGCCGTCTGATTTTATTGGCATTTTCCGATTTTTGCTTGCCGCCTAGCGCGGGCTGTGCCTCCATGCGCTTTCGAACAGGGAGTCGCTCGATTGATCCTTGCGCTCGACACGTCGACCACCGCCTGCACCGCCGCCTTGCTCGAGCGGGACGGGACGATCGTCGCTTCGCGCGACGAGCTGATCGGGCGCGGGCATGCCGAGCGGCTGGTACCGATGATCAAGGAAATGCTTGATGGCCATGTCCCATCGAAGATCCTGGTCGGCGTCGGCCCTGGCAGTTTCACTGGGCTTCGCGTCGGCATTGCTGCCGCGCACGGAATGGCGATCGGCTGGAGCGTGCCTCTGTCAGGAATGAACAGCCTGGCGCTGCTCGCCGCTTCCGCCCCGGCCGGCGAAGGCAAGGTTGCCGCCGCAATTGCCGGCGGCCATGGCGAATTGTTCGTCCAGACTTTCGATCGCAAAAAGCTGACCGCGACCGGCCCGGTCCTCAATCTGACGCCGGAAGCGGCAGCGAGGAAAGTCGACGCTCCGTTGGTCGTTGGCAGCGGCTCCGAAGCGCTGGTCGAGGCCCGGCGCGACGGCGAAGCGCTGCCGCTTCTGCCGACCGCGAGCAGGGCCCTTGCCTTGCCGGAATTGCTGCGCAGCCTGGAGTGCAAGCCGATTTATGCCAGAGCCCCCGACGCGCGAGCGCCAAAGGATCTGGTTGGGGCCGCATGATGGCGACGCGCCGGCAAGCCGATTCCATTGTTCGATTGCGTCGGGGCGGCGCCGACGAGCTCGACGAGGTCATGGAGGTCATGACTGCCGCCTTCCAGCCCTGTTTCGGAGAGGCCTGGACCCGCTCGCAATGCGCCGGGATCCTGCCGATGCACGGCGTGTCGCTGACGCTTGCCGAACAAGGGGGACAGGTAGCCGGCTTCTCACTGGTCCGGGCAGTCGCGGATGAAGCCGAGCTGCTTTTGCTTGCGGTCGATCCCTCGGAACAAAGGCGCGGGATTGGCCAGGCATTGCTCGATGACTTTATCGCGACTGCATTGGCCGGCGGGGCACACCGATTGCACCTTGAGGTTCGCGACGGAAATCCGGCGGTAGAGCTTTATTGCACGTCTGGATTTAGCCAGGTCGGCCGCCGCCGAAACTATTATCATGGCCCTGACGGTCAAAGTCACGACGCCGTCACACTGGCGCTGGTCGACTAAATTGCCTAACTTTAGTTAGTATAGACTTTACTTGCCCCCATAATAACGGGGTAGTAATGTTGCTATAGCCGCGACGGTGTGCCGCCGTCTCGCGCACAAATTTATTGCTCGGGAATTAGACAATGACCAATGAAGGCAATGATGACACGCTCATCACGCTGACCGCCGACATCGTCGCGGCCCATGTCAGCAACAATAGCGTTGCGGTCAACGACCTGCCGCAACTAATCCAGAACGTTCATGGCGCACTGGCACAACTGTCGGGCGCAAGCTCGGCCGCAGAAGCCAAGCCCGAACCCAAGGTTCCGATCCGCTCATCGATCAAGCCTGACTATATTGTCTGCCTTGAAGACGGGAAACGACTTAAGATGCTGAAACGGCATCTGATGACTCATTATCAAATGACTCCGGATCAATATCGGCAGAAGTGGGGCCTGGCCGCGGACTATCCGATGGTCGCGCCCAATTACGCCGAGCAGCGGCGGACGCTGGCCAAATCGATTGGCCTTGGCACCAAGCGGCGGAAGCCGAAGAAGTAAGGCGCAAAGCCGTTCCGGTGGATGGGCGAGGCGCCCGCTCTCGGGGGAGACATGATTTGCGTCTCCCCTTTGACGTTATCTCATCCGCACCCTAATTCGGGATTATGCATCGTACGATCGACATCGAGCAGCTGTGCGCCGACAAGGGCCTTCGCATTACCGAGCAGCGCAAGGTCATCGCCCGCGTGTTGGGCGAGAGCGAGGATCACCCCGATGTCGAGACGCTTCATTCCAGGGCGGCGTCGATCGACCCCAACATCTCGATAGCCACGGTCTATCGTACCGTTCGCCTGTTCGAGGAAGCGGGAATCCTGGAGCGGCACGAATTTGGCGACGGCCGATCGCGCTATGAGGCGGCATCGGAAACCCATCACGACCATTTGATCGACGTCGAGACCGGCAATGTCATCGAGTTCGTCGACGAAGAACTTGAGCTGCTCCAGAAACGGATCGCCGAGCGGTTGGGGTTCCGCCTGGTCGACCATCGCATGGAGCTTTACGGCGTCGCCATTGACCGCGAGCGCTGAGCGCCCTCCTTCCAGATTTTTGTTCGGGCTGCGCCTGGCAGGCCTCATTGCCTTGCTCCTCGCCTTCGTTCCGCCGCACCTGCTGACGAAATGGGTCGGCGGCCGTTCCAATTGGCCAAGGCGCTTTCTTTACTGGGGGGCGCTGACCATTGGGGTTCGGCCCCATGTCCAGGGCAAGCCGATCGAAGCGCACAGCTTCATCATTGCCAATCATTTGAGTTGGCTCGACATACTGATCCTCGGCGGCTGGACCGGCACTGCCTTCATCGCCAAGGCGGAGGTCGAACAGACGCCGCTGATAGGCTGGATCGCCGACCAGAACCGCACCCTTTATGTCGAGCGCTCGGCACGAGGCGAAGTCCATCACCAGGTAAAGCGGATCGCAGCCGCGCTGAGCCATGACCAGCCGCTCACCGTCTTTCCCGAAGGCACCACGGGCAACGGCCGCAAGCTGTTGCCGTTCCGCTCTACCCTGATGGAGGCGGTCGCGCCGCCCCCGCCCCGCGTCTCGGTTCGCCCGGTCGCGGTCGATTATGGCAGCTTTGCCGATGTCGTCGGTTGGCACAGCGGCGAAGGCGGTATCGCCAACTTCAAGCGGGTGCTCGGCCACCGTGGCACGATGGTGATGACCGTCCATCTACTCGACCCGCTGCCGCCCGCCGAAGACCGCAAGGCGCTGGCGCGCCTTGCTCATTCGGCGATCGCCGCCTCCCTCTCTTCCTTGGCCGCGCCGGAGGCCCTATAGGCGCGGTGAAATGACAGAGATTCCTAAGACTTACCGCGTCAAAAGTTTCGGTTGCCAGATGAACGTCTACGATGGCGAGCGGATGGCCGAGCTGCTCGGCGCCGAGGGTATGCGCGCGGCCGCCGATGGAGAAGACGCCGATCTGGTTGTGCTCAATACGTGCCACATCCGCGAGAAGGCGGCCGAAAAAGCCTATTCGGATGTCGGTCGCCTGCGCCGCGAGGATGGCAGCAAGCCGATGATCGCACTGGCCGGCTGCGTCGCACAGGCCGAAGGTGCCGAAGCCAGGACACGCTCTTCGATGATCGACCTGGTAGTCGGGCCGCAGGCCTATCACCGCTTGCCCGAAATGGTGGCGGAGGTCGCCAAAGGGCATCGACCCGTAGATACCGACATGCCGGCCATTTCCAAGTTTGGCGCGCTACCTGCCCGCCGAAAGGTCGGTCCGAGCGCCTTCCTCACCGTGCAGGAAGGCTGTGACAAATTCTGCACCTATTGCGTGGTGCCTTACACCCGCGGCGCGGAAATCAGCCGCCCGTTCGCCGACGTGGTCGCCGAAGCTCGGTCGCTGGTCGACAGCGGCGCACGCGAAATCACCGTGCTTGGCCAGAATGTGAACGCTTATGAAGGCGGACTCGACCGCCTGATCCGGGAAATCGCCAAGATCGACGGGCTGGAGCGGATCCGCTACACCACCAGTCATCCAACCGACATGACCGACGCGCTGATTGCCGCCCATGCCGAGGTCGACAAGCTGATGCCCTACCTTCACCTGCCGGTGCAGTCTGGCAGCGATCCGATCCTGAAGGCGATGAACCGCAGCCACAGCGCCGAATCCTATCTCCGGACGATCGAGAAAGTGCGCGCAGCGCGGCCGGATATCGCCATCAGCGGCGACTTCATCGTCGGTTTTCCGGGCGAGACTGATGAAGATTTCACGGCGACGCTATCCATCGTCGATTCCGTGCGTTACGCTTCGGCCTACAGTTTCAAGTTTAGCGCCCGCCCGGGCACTCCGGCGGCGCAGATGGAAGGAGCGGTGGCGCAAGAGGTGATGGACGACAGATTGCAGCGGCTCCAGGCCCGCATCGCCGAGCACAGCCTCGCCTTCAACCGCGCCACGATCGGCAGCGACACCCAAATCCTGATCGAACGCAAGGGCCGCCTGGCCGGCCAGATGATCGGCAAGTCGCCCTGGCTGCAGTCAGTGTTCGTCGAAACTGGCGCCGAGATCGGCGACATGCTCGATGTCACCATCGCCCAGGCGCTTCCCAACAGCCTTGGCGGAGTCATCCGCTCGGCAAAGGCAGCCTGATGGCCAAGCGCGAACTGTCCGCCGCGAACCTCGACTCCCGGATCGAAGGACGCGCCCGGCTCGAGCTGGAGTTCGAGCAGCCCTATCTGCTCGGCCCGCTGTTCGGCGATTATGACCGCCACCTGATCATGATCGAGGACCGGCTTGGCGTGAATATCGCCGCGCGCGGCAACCGGGTGATGATCGAGGGCGATCCCGATGCCGCCGCCCGCGCCCGCGACGTGCTCACCGGCCTCTATAACCGGCTCGACCAGGGCCAGGACGTCGATGCGGCCGCGGTCGAAGCGCTGATCGGAATGGCTAACCAGCCCGCGCTCGACGGGATAATCGCCGACGAGGTCGCCTCGCCCCCGAGCGTCATGATCCGGACGCGCAAGAAGACGATCGTTCCGCGCTCGACCGTCCAGACCCGCTACATGGAATGCCTGGCTCGCGACGACATGATCTTCGCGCTTGGGCCGGCGGGTACCGGAAAGACCTATCTCGCGGTCGCCCAAGCGGTCTCGCAGCTCGTCTCGGGCAGCGTCGATCGACTGATTCTTTCGCGTCCGGCAGTCGAAGCCGGAGAGCGGCTGGGCTTCCTGCCCGGCGACATGAAGGAAAAGGTCGATCCGTATCTCCGGCCGCTCTACGACGCGCTTTACGACATGCTGCCGACCGAGCAGGTCGAGCGGCGCATCGCCAGCGGCGAGATCGAAATCGCCCCGATCGCGTTCATGCGCGGCCGCACGCTGAACGACGCGTTCATCATCCTCGATGAGGCGCAGAACACCACGCCGCAGCAGATGAAGATGTTCCTCACCCGTTTCGGCATGCGCAGCCGAATGGTGATTTGCGGCGATCCCAACCAGACCGACCTGCCGCCAGGCGTGACGTCCGGCCTGGCCGATGCCGTGTCGAAGCTCGAAGGAATACCTAAACTGTCGATGGTCCGGTTCAGCGCCGCCGACGTCGTCCGCCATCCGCTGGTCGGCAGGATCGTCGAAGCTTATGAGGGACCTGGGCCAGGGAATTTGGGGCGGTGATGCTTGAGATCGCCATCGATACCGACGGAGAATGGGACAGTAGCACCGGCTGGGACGGGCTTGCCCGTGCCGCCGCCGCCGCCGCCATTGCCGAAAGCGCATTCCCCCAGCTGGGGACCAGCGAACGAACCGTCGAACTGTCGATCCGCCTCGCCGGCGACGCCGAAGTTCATGCGCTGAACTCCGAATGGCGCGGCAAGGACAAGCCGACCAACGTCCTGTCCTTCCCAATGGCCGAGGCCGAAGAGCTCGCTGACGGTGGCGCTGCCGGGCCCGAACTGATGCTGGGCGATATCATCCTCGCCCGCGGGATCTGCGCCGCCGAAGCCCAGCAAAAATCCATTCCGCTCGAAAGCCACGCCGCCCATTTGATGGTCCATGGCACGCTCCACCTGCTCGGCTATGACCATATGGATGAAGCCAGCGCTGCCGACATGGAAGCGCGCGAAGTGCGCGCGCTAGCACGGATGGGCATATCCGACCCGTACGAGGGCGAGCGCTGATGGCGACCCGCAACGAGGATGAAGGCGGCTCCAGGCTGTGGCGCGGAATGCGGTCGCTGCTGTTCGGGGAGGCGCACGAGGAGACGCTTCGCGACCAGATCGAGGACGCGATCGACGAGGCAGAGGATGAGCCGATCAAGCGCGGCGACCTGTCGCCGACCGAGCGGCAAATGCTTCGCAACCTGCTGCACTTCGGTGATCGGACGGTAGGCGAGATTGCCGTTACCCGCGGCGACATCGTGTCCGTTCCCTCCACGATCAGCTTCGACGGGCTCGTCGCCGCCTTCGCCGAGGCCGAGCACAGCCGCCTTCCCGTGACGGGTGGCGACCTGGATGAAGTGATTGGGATGATCCACATCAAGGATGTGTTCAAAGCGCGCCTCGACGCCGAGCATCCACGGACCATTGCATCGCTTCTCCGGACCCCCCTGTTTGTCCCGGAATCGATGGGCGTGCTCGACCTGCTCGCCCGGATGCGGACCGAACGGCTCCATCTGGCGATCGTCGTCGACGAATTCGGCGGCACCGAGGGACTGGTGACGATCGAGGATGTGGTCGAGGAAATCGTCGGCGAGATCGAGGACGAACACGACACCGAGGAAGCGGGGATGCTGGCCCTGCTCGAAGACGGGCTGTGGGAAGCCGACGCCCGGGTCGAGCTGGAAGAACTTGCCAAGGTGGTCGACCCGCGCCTGGCTACCGAGGACGACGAAGTCGATACGCTTGGCGGGCTGATATTCCTGCTCACCGGTCGAATTCCGGCGAAGGGCGAATCCATACTTCACTCATCGGGTTGGAGGCTGGAAGCGATCGACAGCGACCCTCGCCGGATTGTCCGGGTCCGGCTTCACGCTCCCGAGCCAGTGATCGAGGCAGTCCAGGCGGAAAAGTAGCGCATCCGTCCGGCAGCGTTTCCGTCGACGCCGCCCTTTCCCAGCGCGTCACGACCCGCTAGCGACGCTCGATGCAGTTCCTGATCGCGCTGGTTACCGGCGCCCTTTCCGCATTCGCGTTCCAGCCGGTAAGCTGGTGGCCACTGATGATCCTGGCCATGGCGGCGCTGTGCGAACTAGTAACGCGGACCAGGTCGCTGAAAGGTGCCCTGCTGATCGGCTGGGCGTTCGGAGTCGGGCAATTCGTCATCGGTCTCAACTGGATCGCTACCGCTTTCACCTTCCAGGCGGCGATGCCGGCCTGGCTCGGTTGGATCGCGGTAGTCCTGCTGTCGCTCTACCTTGCGGTCTATCCGATGCTGGCAGCCGGATTGGCTTGGCGGTTCGGCGAGAAGAGCCGTGTCGCGCTGGTGCTGGCCCTGGCCGGAAGTTGGGCACTGACCGAATGGCTGCGCGCGACGATGTTCACCGGCTTCGCCTGGAACCCGATCGGCGTCACGCTGGTCGACACCCATGTCATCGGCGTCAGCAGTCTGATCGGGACCTACGGGCTTTCGGCGCTGGTCGCATTGGCCGGCGGAACTCTCTGGCTGCTCGCCCGGCGCCAGTGGAAGGAAGGTGCCGGTCTCGTCGTTATCATCCTGCTGACTCATTTTCTCCCGCGACCGGTGATCGCGCCCAATGAGGCAGCGCTGAAGCCGATCCGCATCGTGCAGCCAAACATCGGCCAGAATCTAAAATGGATGCCGGGTTACGAGCAGATTGCGGCGGGCAAGCTGAGCAAATTGTCGACTCTGCGCGACCAGCGGCAGGAACTGGTCTTTTGGCCCGAGGCAGCGGTGACCGAACCCCTATCGGACAACCGGCCTGGCGCAGCGCCATACATCGCCGGAGAGCGATCGGCGGCGGCCAAAGAGATTTCCGATCGCGACCTGCTGCTAACCGGCGGTATCGCGTTCCGTTCCAGCGACCAGCGCAACGTCGATGGCGCGGCCAACAGCGTGTTCGTGCTTGGCCCGGACGGCAGATTCGTCGGACGTTACGACAAGGCGCATCTGGTGCCCTATGGCGAATATCTGCCGATGCGGCCCTTGCTTTCCGCCATTGGCCTGTCGCGGCTGGCCCCTGGAGATATTGATTTCCAGCCCGGACCGGGCGCGCAAAGCCTTGCCCTTCCCGAAGGTTGGGGAACGGCCGGTTTCCAGCTCTGTTACGAGATTATCTTTTCCGGCCATGTCGTCGATCCGCACCATCGCCCGGACTTCATCTTCAATCCGTCGAACGACGCCTGGTTTGGCGCCTGGGGCCCGCCGCAGCACCTTGCACAGGCGCGGCTCAGGGCCGCGGAGGAAGGCATTCCGGTCATCCGCTCGACCCCCACCGGGATCAGCGCGCTGATCGACGCCCGCGGTGAGCTGATCGATTCCATCCCGCTCGGCAAGGCAGGGATCATCTGGGGCTACCTGCCGCCCAGTGCGGCGCCGACCCTGTTCGCGCGGCTTGGCAACATCATTCCGCTGGCGTTGGGCTTCCTGTTGCTCATCGTCGCGATTGCACTCGACCGTCGCGCTCGCTACAGGGCCATATAACGAATCCTTTATATCTCAATTTTTAGCAGATTTCTGCCAAGGACTGATGCCTCCCCATGCGCAATAGCTACCTCTTCACTTCCGAATCGGTTTCCGAAGGCCATCCCGACAAGGTCGCCGACCAGATCAGCGACGCGATCGTCGACCTGTTCATTTCCAAGGACCCGGAAGCACGCGTTGCCTGCGAAACGCTGACGACGACCAACCGAGTGGTGCTGGCCGGCGAAATCCGCGGCCAGGGGATCATGGATCGCGAAGGCAATTGGGCCGAGGGCATTCGCGAGGAGATTGAGCAGGCGGTCCGCCAGACGGTGAAGCGGATCGGCTATGAGCAGGCAGGTTTCCATTGGGACCGCCTCGACTTCGCCAATCACCTTCACCCGCAGTCGGCGCACATCGCGCAGGGCGTCGACGCCAGCGGCAACAAGGATGAAGGCGCCGGCGACCAGGGCATAATGTTCGGCTTCGCCTGCGACGAGACGCCCGACCTGATGCCGGCGACTCTCGATTACAGCCATAAGATCCTCGAGCGGATGGCAGCCGACCGTCATGCCGGCCGCGCCCCGTTCCTGGAGCCGGATGCCAAGAGCCAGGTCACGCTCCGGTTCGAAAACGGCAAGCCCGTGGCGGCAACCGCGATCGTCGTTTCGACCCAGCACAAGAAGGGTTATGATCAGGGCGACAAGGAAGCCGAGCTTCATGCCTATGTGAAACGGGTGGTGGGCGAGGTGCTTCCCGCCGAGTTGCTCACCAGCGAAACCGTCTACCACATCAACCCCACCGGCAGCTTCGAGATCGGCGGGCCGGAAGGCGATGCCGGCATTACCGGCCGCAAGATCATCGTCGACACCTATGGCGGCGCAGCACCGCATGGCGGCGGCGCGTTCAGCGGCAAGGACCCGACCAAGGTCGACCGCTCGGCCGCCTATGCGGCGCGCTACCTCGCCAAGAACATCGTCGCGGCCAAGCTCGCGACCCGCTGCACCATCCAGCTCGCCTATGCCATCGGCGTTTCCGAGCCATTGTCGCTCTATGTCGACACGCACGGCACCGGCCCCGAACTGACAGGCTTCGGCGACGACGCGATCGAGGCGGCGATCGGCCGGATCGCCAAGCTCGGCCGGCTGACGCCGCGCGGGATCCGCACCCACCTGGGTCTTAACAAGCCGATCTATTCGGCGACCGCCGCTTATGGCCACTTCGGCCGCAAGGCGGAGGGCGACCTGTTCCCGTGGGAGAAGACCGACCTGGTCGAGGATCTGAAGACGGCGCTGCAGGAAGTGGTGACAGTCGCCGCTTAAACACTGAATCGTCACCCCCGGATAAGCGGGGGCCCAGATCTCAGTGCTGGGTTCCCGCTTTCGCGGGAATGACGAATTAGCTTATTTCCAGCCGCCCAAAATGGCGCCGGCAGCGATGTGGCCGAGCAGCAGGTGGGCGCTGTCGATCAGCGTCATATTGGTATCGACGCCGTCATAGACCCAACCATAAAGCACGGTCGGAACAGCCGAAGCCAAGCCGATCACAATCGCCCATTTCACGCCGGTCACGGCGTCGGCGACATTGCCCCATTTGAAGAGCACCGCCATGAATGCGGCGGTCAGGATTGGCATCAGAGGACTGTACATCATCCGCGACATCGCCGTGGCCTTGTCACCCTCAGTCATGCCGGACAGTGCCATATAGGCATCGGGCGCCATCAGCAGTCCGTAGATGACGAAACCGATTGCGTAGATGACGACCGCCGCGGTGATAACCGCCAGCCAGTTGATTCCACCAGAGCGCATATTCCCCTCCCCAGTTATTGTTGCGCGAGCGGAACATAACCCACTGACGACATGACGCCAAACTGAGGGTTTAATGCCCGACACGAACCGATTAGGGCGCCGGCATGACCGCGCAAAAGGAAGGCGATCCAACCACTCTCAACCGGCTCTATGGCCGGTCGAGCGGGCATAAGCTCCGCAAGGGCCAGGCCGAGTTGGTCGAAACGTTACTGCCGGCGATCGCCGTGCCGGCCGAAGGCGAAATTACGTCCAAGCGGCTATTCGGGGATGATCGGCCGCTTCATCTCGAAATCGGCTTCGGTGGCGGTGAGCACCTCGCCTATCGCGCGGACCTGCTGCCCGACCATGGCTTCATCGGCTGCGAGCCGTTCCTCAACGGCGTTGCCCAGGCGCTCGGCCATATCCGCGACGGGCGGCTGGCCAATGTTCGCATCCACATGGGTGACGCGCTCGATGTGCTGCGCCGCCTGCCCGACAAGTCACTGACGATGGTCTATCTGCTCCACCCTGACCCGTGGCCCAAGGCGCGCCACGCCAAGCGGCGGATGTTGAATGACGGACCGCTGGCCCTGATCGCGGCCAAGCTGAGGCCGGGCGGCGAATTTCGCGTCGCCACCGACGATCCGACCTATTTGGATTGGGCGCTGATGATCATGCAGCGCCACACCGATCAGTTCGAATGGGTCGTGAAGGAACCTGGCGAGTGGCTGGGCTATCCCTCCGGCTGGCTGGAGACCCGCTACGCCGCAAAGGCGCGCCGCCAGGGCCGCACGCCGCATCAATTCCGCTACCGCCGCCTTGGCGAAGGCGGCACGCGCACCTAATTAGGCGCGATGGAGACCCGAGACTCCGTTCTTGCCGCAATCGGCAACACGCCGCTGATCAGGCTTCGCCGCGCGTCGGAAGAGACGGGCTGCACCATTCTCGGCAAGGCCGAATTCATGAATCCCGGCGCTTCGGTCAAAGACCGGGCGGCGCTCGGCATCATCAGCGATGCGATCGACCGCGGAGAACTCCGCAGGGGCGGGCTGGTCGTTGACGGAACCGCCGGCAACACCGGCATCGGCCTCGCAATCGTTGCCAATGCACTCGGCCTCAAGACCGTCATCGTCATCCCGGAAACCCAGGCCCAGGAGAAGAAGGACACGCTGCGGTCCTTGGGCGCGAGCCTGATTGAGGTGCCGGCAGTCCCATACCGCAATGACAATAATTATGTGAAGGTCGCCGGCCGCACCGCGGCGCGCCTTGCCCGGGAGCATCCCGAGGGCGCGATATTCGCCAACCAATTCGACAACGTCGCCAATCGCGACATCCATATCCGCACCACCGGTCCGGAAATCTGGGAGCAGACCGAGGGCAAGGTCGACGGTTTCGTCAGCGCGATCGGCACCGGCGGCACGCTGGCCGGGGTTGCGGCCGCCCTTCGGGAGCGCAATCCCGATATCGCCATTGCTTTAGCCGACGTTCCGGGCGCGGCGATGCACAGCTTCTACACCACCGGTGAACTCAAGTCGGAAGGCAGCTCGATCACCGAAGGCATCGGCCAGGGGCGCGTAACCGCCAACCTCGAAGGGTTTAAGCCTGACCACAGCTTCTTCATCCCGGACGCCGAAAGCCTGGCGACCACCTTCGCGATGCTGAAGGACGAAGGTCTCGCGCTCGGACTGTCGTCGGGAGTCAATGTTGCCGGCGCAATCCGGCTGGCGCGCGAGCTGGGACCAGGTCACGTCATTGTCACCATGTTGTGCGATCCGGCGACCCGCTACCAGTCGCGCCTGTTCAACCCCGAATTTCTTCGCTCCAAGGGCCTTGAGCCTCCGGAGTGGCTCGACCGGCCGACGGTCGTCGAACCCGATTTTGTCCCGGTGCCTGCAGCGGTATAGCGGCGCCATCCACCTTACTAATACGAAGGAACGAACATGACCCTTTCGATCGGCAGCACTGCTCCCGACTTCACCGCCGAGACGACGCATGGGACCCTGAACTTCCACGATTGGATCGGCAACCATTGGGCGATCCTCTTCTCCCACCCCAAGGCGTTCACTCCGGTCTGCACGACCGAGCTCGGTTATATGGCGGGCCTGGAAGGCGAATTTGCCAAGCGCGACACCAAGATCATCGGCCTCAGTGTCGATACTGCCGAGGACAATAAGCGCTGGCTTCCGGATATTGAGGAAGTTTCCGGCAATATCGTCGACTATCCGGTGATCGGCGACAGCGATCTCAACGTTGCCAAGCTCTACAACATGCTGCCGGCAGACTCTGGCGATACCGCCGCCGGCCGCACGGCAGCTAACAACGCCACCGTGCGCACCGTCTATATCATCGGGCCGGACAAGAAGATCCGGGCCATGCTGCTCTACCCGATGAGTTCGGGCCGCAATTTCGACGAGGTGCTGCGCCTGCTGGATTCGGTTCAGTTGACCGAAAACAAGGGTGTCGCCACGCCGGTCAACTGGAAGCCGGGCGAGCCTGTCATCATTCCGCCATCGGTCAGCGACGAAGCCGCCAGGGAAAAATATCCGGACGGCTGGGAGACGGTTAAGCCCTACCTGCGCCGTATCCCGCAGCCCGCGGATTAATCGTTGCAATCATGCTCCGGCTCATTTGGGGTCGAGCCGGAGCAGCCTCCCGCCGCTGGGCCCGTCCTCGAGCAGATAGACGCTTCCATCCGGACCCTGGTCGACCGCCCGGATGCGGGCATTCATCGGCCATTCTTCGGCCTTGCTGGCCTTGTCGCCATCGATGTCGACGCGGATGAACGCCTCGCCAGATAATGCGCCGATCAGCGCATCGCCCTTCCAGGCAGGGAATTTGTTGCCGGTGTAGATCATCAGCGCGCCGGGCGAGACTGACGGGTTCCACCAGACCTTGGGTGCTTCATAGCCGTCACCCGGCTTGTGGTCGGGGATGTCGCGCCCGTCATAATGACTGCCGTTCGACACCCGCGGCCAGCCGTAGTTCTTGCCGGGCAGGATCAAATTGACCTCGTCTCCACCCTTTGGTCCCATCTCCGAAGCCCACAGCCTGCCGTCCGGTGCGAAGCTCAGGCCAAGCACATTGCGGTGGCCGAAACTCCAGATCGCGGTATCGCGATTGGTGTCGGCGCGCGGATCATTGAACGGATTGCCCTCCGCCGGCTGGCCTTCCGGCGTCAGGCGGAGCACCTTGCCGAGATCGTTGGTCAGGTCCTGCGCCGGAGTCATCTTCTGCCGCTCGCCGGAACTCAGGTAGAGAAGCCCGTCTGGCCCAAAGGCGATCCGGTGCGAGAAATGGGCGTTGCCGGAAACCTTGGGCTGTTGCCGCCAAATGACCTTGAAACCGCGCAGCGCGGGTGCGGAGGGATTGCGAAGATCGAGCGTGCCATAGCCCAATGCGGCCCCGCTGGTGCCATCCGGCCCGCGCTCGACGAAGCTTAAATAGACGCGCTGGTTTCCAGCGAAATCGGGGTGGGGCATGACATCGCCCAGCCCGCCCTGACCCGCCACCACCACGTCGGGAGCGCCCGAAACTGCTGTCCGCGTGCCGTTAGTGACATCTACCAGCCACAGCCTGCCTTCCTTTTCGGTAAGCAGTGCCATGTTGGTCAAGGGGACGCCGCTGCCGGGCAAAAACGCCATCGCCCAGGGCGAGCTAAAGTCGGCAATTTCGGTCGTGGTGAACGGACGATCCTGGCTATCCTGCCGCTGGGCGGCACTTTCCGACTGGCATGCGCCGCCAAGCAGCGCCACTAACACTGCTTGTATTAGCCGTCGGTTCATCCGATCTCTCCCATAACAGCGGCGAAACGAAAGGCTCACATGATCAACGTCGGCCTCCTGTCGCTCGCTACGGCCTTACCGCCTTACAGCGTTGAGCAACATCTCGCGAAGGCCAAGGCGCGCGAGCTGTTCGGTGGACGCAAGGAGCTGTTCGACCGGCTGGCGGGCGTATTCGACAACGCCGCTATCGCCCGACGGCACATCGTCGCGCCGATCGAATGGTACGAAGGCCATCACGGGTGGAAAGAACGCAATCGCGTCTATCTGGATGCATGCGACGCCATGTTTCGGGACGCGGCCAGCAAGGCGATCGACCGCTCGGGACTGAAGCCGTCGGAAATCGACGGCGTAGTCATGGTGTCGACCACAGGTATAGCGACACCGAGCATCGAGGCACGCAATGGCCCCGCAATCGGGCTGCGCGATGATGTTCGCCGAGTCCCGGTGTTCGGTATGGGCTGCGCGGGCGGCATCAACGGTTTGGCGACCGCAGCCCGGCTCGCCGCGGCCGAGCCAGGCACGAACTGGCTGTTCGTTACGATCGAGACCTGCTCGATTGCCATTCGTCTCGACAGCGACGAGCCGGCGGCAATTGTCGCCACTGCAATCTTCGGCGATGGCGCCGCGGCCGCAGTGGTAGGCAGCGGTCACAGCCGACTGGCGACGATTGCGGGCGCGGGAGAGAAGATGTGGCCCGATACGTTGAACATCATGGGCTGGCGGGTCGAGGACCCGGGACTTGCCGTGGTGTTCGATCGCGCCATCCCGCCCTTCGTCGAGGCTGAGCTAGCCAAAGCGGTTGACGGCATCCTGTCCGGATTCGGCCGCAGCCGCACTGACATCGACCGCTTCTGCTGCCACCCCGGCGGGGTCAAGGTAATCGACGCCATTGAAAGCGCGCTGGAGCTTCCTGTCGGCACGCTCGACCTCGAGCGCGAGGTGCTGGGCGACTGCGGAAACATGAGCGCCCCTACCGTGCTTTTCGTGCTCGACCGGTTGATCGCTCGTGGCTTGCCCGAACGGGTATTGATGACCGCCTTCGGACCCGGCTTCACCGCCGCCGGCATGCTTCTAGAGCTCAGATAATGTGGCCATCCATCGCCTTGCTGGCCTTCGTCACGCTGCAGCGCCTTGTCGAACTGCCGCTGGCCCACGCCAATACCAAGCGGCTGCTGGCAGCCGGCGGACAGGAAGTCGGTGCGGGCCATTATCCCCTGATCGTGGCAGTTCACGCCGCCTGGCTGCTGACCCTGTGGTGGCTGGCTCCCGGCCGGCCGATCGACATCCCGTTCCTTCTGCTGTTCCTGTTGATCGAGGCGGGGCGGGTTTGGGTACTGCGCACGCTCGGGCCGCGCTGGACCACTCGGATCATCATAGTTCCGGGCGAACAGCTGGTTGCGTCCGGACCTTACCGCTTTGTCCGCCATCCCAATTATCTGGTGGTGATCGGCGAGATTGCGGTGTTGCCGCTGGTGTTCGGCCTGTGGGACATCGCCATCATCTTTTCGCTGCTCAACGGAGCAGCTCTTGCCGTCCGAATCCGCGCCGAAAACGAAGCTCTGGGCTTCTAACTCTTCTTCTTGCGACTCTTGGGCGGCACGCCTATATGGCGGCCACTCTCCTCGACATCGTAAAGGCGTTGAGGCTGAGCCCGGAGGGGCTCGGCGCCGAGAAGTTTTGGAATTTCGAATGGAGCCTGTTTGACCGACACCGCCGCAATTACTCGCCTGATCGAGCCCGCCGTCAGGGAACTGGGCTTCGATCTTGTGCGCGTGGCGATGATCGGCGGAGCGTCGGACCCAACCTTGCAGGTGATGGCCGAGCGGCCCGATACGCGCCAGCTGACGATCGACGATTGCGCCGACATCTCGCGCACGCTGTCGGACCTGCTCGATGGCGAGGAAGCCGCCGGACGGGATCCGATCGAAGGCGGATACCGCCTGGAAGTCAGCTCGCCCGGAATCGACCGCCCGCTGACCCGCCGCGCCGACTTTGCCGATTGGGCAGGTCATGAAGCGCGCATCAAATATGCGGAAGCGGTCGATGGCGCCAAGCAGGTGTCCGGCATCATCGAGGGAATTTCCGGTGAAACGATCAGTATTGCGACGCCCAAGGGCGAGCGGAAGGTCGAGTTCGCCAACATTGCATCGGCCAAGCTGCTCTTGACCGACAAGCTTATTAACGCCACCGCGCCGCTCAGCACCGAAGGCGCCGATTTGATCAAGACGGAAGGTTGAACATCATGGCCACTGCCGCGCCCGCCGCTGCCACTGCCAACAAGGCCGAACTGCTGGCTATCGCCGACGCAGTCGCTCGCGAAAAGCTGATCGACAAGGCCATTGTCATCGAGGCCATGGAAGACGCGATCCAGCGCGCCGCCCGGGCCCGCTACGGTGCCGAGAACGATATCCGCGCCAAGCTCGACCAGGAAACCGGCGACTTGCGCCTGTGGCGTGTGCTCGAAGTGGTCGAAGAGCCCGAAGATCATTTCAAGCAGGTCGACCTGAAGGGCGCCCAGAAACTCAAGGCCGATGCGGCCATCGGCGATTTCATCGTCGACCCGCTGCCGCCAATCGAGTTCGGCCGCATCGCCGCGCAGGCCGCCAAGCAGGTTATCTTCCAGAAGGTCCGCGACGCCGAGCGCGAGCGGCAATATGAAGAGTTCAAGGACCGCGCCGGCGAAGTCATCACCGGCGTCGTCAAGCGCGTCGAGTTCGGCCATGTCGTCGTCGATCTTGGCCGCGCCGAGGGCGTCATCCGCCGCGACGCGCAGATTCCGCGCGAAATGGTCCGCGTCGGCGACCGCATCCGCTCGCTGATCCTGCGCGTTTCGGCCGAGACCCGCGGCCCGCAGATCTTTCTTTCCCGCGCCCATCCGGACTTCATGAAGAAACTGTTCGCGCAGGAAGTGCCGGAAATTTACGACGGCATTATCGAGATCAAGGCAGCCGCCCGCGACCCGGGTTCGCGGGCCAAGATCGGCGTCATCAGCTACGACAGCTCGATCGATCCGGTCGGTGCCTGCGTCGGCATGAAGGGCAGCCGCGTCCAGGCGGTGGTCCAGGAATTGCAGGGCGAGAAGATCGACATCATCCCGTGGAGCGAGGACACCGCGACCTTCGTGGTAAACGCGCTCCAGCCGGCGACTGTCAGCCGCGTCGTGATCGACGAGGAAGAAAGCCGGATCGAGGTGGTGGTTCCCGACGACCAGCTCAGCCTGGCGATCGGCCGCCGCGGGCAGAACGTCCGCCTCGCCTCGCAGTTGACCAACTCGCAGATCGATATCCTCACCGAGGCCGATGCCAGCGAGAAGCGCCAGCGCGAGTTCGTCGAGCGCTCGGAGATGTTCCAGACCGAGCTGGACGTTGATGAGACTCTGGCACAGCTGCTGGTCGCAGAAGGCTTCACCAGCCTTGAGGAAGTCGCTTACGTCGAGGTCGATGAGATCGCTTCGATCGAAGGACTCGATGACGAAATCGCCTCGGAACTGCAGAGCCGCGCTTCGGAAGCACTTGAGCGCCGCGAGGCAGCCGCTCGCGACGAGCGCCGCAAGCTGGGCGTCGAGGATGCGCTGGCAGAGCTGCCCTATATCACCGAGCAGATGCTTGTGACTTTGGGCAAGGCCAATATCCGTACCCTCGACGACCTCGCGGACCTCGCCACCGACGAGCTGATCCAGAAAAAGCGCCAGGAGCCGCGCCGCCGGGCCGAAACCGCCCCCAAACGCGCCGAAGACAAGGCCGGCGTGCTGGCCGACTATGGCCTGACCGAAGAGCAAGGCAATGAGATCATCATGGCCGCTCGCGCTCACTGGTTCGAGGACGAGCCGCAATCTGAGGAGGCCGCCGATGCGGGATCCTCAGAATGATCCGCTAGACGCTCAAGTACCCGAGCGGAGCTGCATCCTCTCCCGGCGAACCGCGCCGCGCGAGGAGCTGATCCGGCTTGCCCTCGGTCCTGACGGCCAGATTGCACCTGACGTTCGCGCCCGTGCCCCAGGCCGCGGAGCGTGGATCGGCGTCGGCCGCAACGCGATTGACGAGGCCAATGCCAAGGGCAAGCTCAAGGGTGCCCTTGCCCGCGCCTTTAAAAGCAAGGACCTCTTGGTCCCCGCCGACCTCGGCGAGCGGATCGAGACAAGCTTGCGGCAACAGGCGCTCGACCGCCTAGGCCTCGAAGCTCGCGGCGGTACGCTGATCAACGGCGCCGAGAGGGTCGAGGTCGCGGCCCGCCAGGGCAAAGTCGCCCTCTTGATCCATGCCGCCGATGCCGGCGAGGACGGCCGCAGGCGTCTCGACCAGGCCTGGCGGGTCGGCGGCGGCGGTCCCCAAGGCTTGGTTTTTCCCGAGGGGCGCACCATCTTGTCGATGGCGCTGGGCCGCGAAAATGTGGTACACATCGCCTTGACCGACGCCGCCGCCGCGAGGCGCGTCACTCTCGCCATCAACCGGTGGCAAGCTTTCATTGATCCCGATGCTGGGCTAGACGGCGGCCACGCCGCTCGGCCGGGCTCGAACGACGTATTTGTAGACGAAGGAAACGCATGACCGACCAGAGCGACAAGCCCAAGCTTGGAACCCGGCCTCCGCTGGGCCTGAAGCGTACGGTCGAGACCGGCAAGGTGAAGCAGAGCTTCAGCCATGGCCGCTCGAACACCGTCGTGGTGGAGCGCAAGCAGCGGCGTGTGTTCAGCAAGCCGGGCGAGGCGCCTCCGCCCGTCGAGACCAAGCCGGTCGCCGAGGCCCCCGCCCCGGCGCCGAAGCCGGCCGCGCCCGCCCCGAAGCCCGCGGCCAAGCGCCCAGCCGACGACATTACTACTCGCAAGGAAATGCAGGAGCGCCTGCTGCGCGAAGCCGAGGAAGCTCGGATGGCCTCGCTTGAAGAGGCGCGCCGCCGCGAGGACCGTTCGAAGCAAGCCCAGACTGAGGACGAAAAGCGCCGCGCCGAGGAAAACCGCAAGGCCGAAGAAGAGGCCGCGCGCCTGGCCGTGGAGCAAGCCGCCGAGGCCGAGCGTCTTGCCACCGAGGAGGCGACCCGCCCCACCGCGGAAGTGGCCGCCGAACCGTCCGAGGACGATCGCGAATTCCGGCGCTCCACCGCCCCGGCTCATGCCCCGAAACGGACGGCCCCGGCGCACCCTGGCGCCAACCGCGGCCGCGTCGATGAGCGCCGCCACGCCGGCAAGCTGACCGTCAGCCGCGCCTTGTCGGGTGAGGACGACAGCCGCGCCCGCTCGCTGGCCGCGCTCCGTCGTGCCCGCGAAAAGGAAAAGCGCCACCACCAGGAATCCGGTCCGGCTCAGAAACAGTATCGCGATGTCGACGTGCCAGAGGCAATTACCGTCCAGGAGCTTGCCAAGCGCATGGGCGAACGTGGTGCTGACCTGGTCAAGGCGCTCTTCAAGATGGGTACCCCGGTGACCATCACGGAAACCATCGACCAGGACACCGCCGAGCTGCTCATTGTCGAGTTTGGACATCGCATCAACCGGGTTTCCGAATCCGACGTCGACATCCAGACAGAGACCGACGTCGATCCGGACGAGACGCTCAAGCCTCGCCCGCCGGTCGTGACGATCATGGGCCACGTCGATCATGGCAAGACGTCGCTTCTTGACGCCATCCGCGGCGGCAATGTCGTTTCTGGCGAGGCCGGCGGCATAACCCAGCACATCGGCGCCTATCAGGTCGCGCTCAAAGACAAGTCGAAGATCACCTTCCTCGACACGCCGGGCCACGAAGCCTTCACCGAGATGCGCGCTCGCGGCGCCAACGTCACCGACATCGTCGTGCTGGTCGTGGCCGCCGACGACGGCCTCAAGCCACAGACGATCGAGGCCATCAACCACACCAAGGCAGCCGGCGTGCCGATGATCGTTGCGATCAACAAGATCGACAAGCCGGGCGCCAATCCGCAGAAGGTCCGCGAGGAGCTGCTGCAGCACGAGATTATCGTCGAGCAGATGGGCGGCGAGGTCCAGGACGTCGAAGTCTCGGCACTACAAAAGACCAATCTCGACGGGCTTTTGGAAGCGATCAACCTCCAGGCTGAAATTCTTGAGCTGAGGGCCAATCCCGATCGCGCGGCCGAAGGCACGGTTATCGAGGCTAAGCTCGACAAGGGCCGCGGACCGCTGGCAACCGTGCTGGTCCAGCGCGGCACGCTTCGCGTGGGCGACGTGATCGTCGTCGGGGCCGCTTCGGGCAAGGTTCGGGCGATGATCGACGACCATGGCCGCCAGGTGAAGGAGGCGCCGCCGTCCTTCCCGGTAGAGGTGCTTGGCCTCGGCGCCGTTCCGTCGGCTGGCGACCAGCTGACAGTGGTCGAGAATGAAGCCCGCGCCCGCGAGGTCGCTGCTTACCGCCAGGGCGTGCTCGACAAGAAGCGCACGACGTCGGCGCCGGTCAGCCTTGAAAATATGTTCGCCAACCGATCCTCTTCGACGATCGAATTCCCGATGGTGGTCAAGGCCGACGTGCAGGGCTCCGTCGAGGCGATCGTAAATGCGGTCAACAAGATCTCGACCGATGAGATCAAGGTTCGGGTGCTTCACTCGGGCGTCGGCGCCATCACCGAGAGCGATGTGACGCTGGCCGCCTCGACCGGCGCGCCGATCATCGGTTTCAACGTCCGTCCCAACGCCAAGGCGCGCGAGACCGCCGCGCGTAACAAGGTCGAGCTCCGCTACTACGACGTCATCTACCACCTCACCGACTGGGTGAAGGGAGCGATGGCTGGCGAACTTGGTCCGGAGATCATCGAAACGGTGGTTGGCCGCGCCGAGGTCAAGGAAGTCTTCCCGGCTGGCAAGCGGGACAAGGCCGCCGGCCTGCTCGTGCTGGAAGGCGTCATCCGCAAGGGGCTCCATGCGCGCCTTACTCGCGAGGACGTCATCGTTTCGAAGACGACCATTTCCTCGCTTCGCCGTTTCAAGGACGATGTGAAGGAGGTCAACGCCGGCATGGAGTGCGGCGTGCTCCTGGCAGATACGAACGACATCAAGCCGGGCGACAATCTCGAAGTCTTCGAGACCGAGGAGCGCGCGCGGACGCTGTGACCGAATGGAAAGCTTACGGGGAGCGGGAGAAGCGGTAAAAGCGGGAGGATAGAGCAGGCCGCTGGCTGTTCGACGCAGCAGCTGGCTGTTTGTCGTGGACACCCGTGACTACTGCCGTTGTCCTAGCTCTTCCGTCCCTGAGGCAAGATGGACCAGCCCCGCACCCCGTCGATCTTTGATCGTTTCGATCCTCCCCCCTCGGCCAAGCTGTTGGGTTGGGCGTTGCGCTCCATTGACCCTGACGCCGGCACGATCGAGATTGCCTTCACCGCTGACGAGCGCTTCATCAACCCAGGCGGAACCGTCCAGGGAGGCTTCCTCGCGGCGATGCTCGACGACACTCAGGGCCCGGCTCTGTTCGGTCACACGCATGGTGAGGCCTACGCCCCGACCATCGACTTCAACATCAGCTTCCTTAAGGAAGCGCGCCCGGGTAGTTTCGTGGCCAGAGGTCGCGTGATCCGGATGGGCAAAACCATTGCCTTCACGGAAGCCGAATTATTCGACGATGCTGGCGACATGGTCGCCCGCGCAACCTTCAGCAACCGCGTAATGCGCGGCGACAAGGCAAATGGAAGATATTGATGCGTACCAAGGAGACCCCCGAAGGCCGTACGGTCCGCCTGCTTCGCGTCGGCGAGCAGGTGCGCCATGTGCTTAGCGAAATTCTCCAGCGCGGCGACGTGCACGACGAAGTCCTGCAGTCGCACCTGGTCAGCATTACCGAGGTGCGCATGTCGCCCGACCTTCGTCATGCGACGGTGTTCGTGAAACCCCTGCTCGGCCAGGACGAGGAAGCGGTGCTCAAGGCGCTGCGCACCAATACGGCCTACCTGCAGCGCGAAGTCGCCCGTCGCGTTCAGATGAAATATGCCGCCAAGCTGAAGTTCATCGCCGACGAGAGCTTCGACGAAGGTGGCCATATCGATCGGCTTCTCCGTTCCGATCATGTCGCGCAGGATTTGGGTGACGAATGAGGATCGCCGGAGGACTCCTTCTGTTGATCGCCGCCGTTCCGGCCATGGCGCAGCAGCTCGCCATCCCGTCGGCGACCTATCCATTTATCTCCAGCTCCGGCGCCAATGCTGGTGCGTTTGTTCCCGACGGTTGGGCGATCGAGAGGCAAGCGAGGGGCGATATCAGCGGGGACGGCCGCGACGATCTGGCGATAGTCGTGAAGCAGGCCGATCCTGCCTTCGTCCTAACCAATGAAAGCCTTGGGGTGCCACGGCTCGACACCAACCCGCGCATCCTGATTGTCGCAGTGGGCTCGGCAACTGGATTTCGCCTGAAGCTGTCAAACCATCGCCTTATCCCGCGCCATGAAATCCCGACGATGAGCGACCCGTTCGGGGAGGACGGTGGCCTGGCCATCGAACGGGGCTCGCTGAAAATCAGCCTGTTCTCCTTTGCCAATGCCGGTGGCTGGGACATGGGAACAACAGCATTCACGTTCCGCTGGAGCGGCAATACCCTGCAGTTGATCGGCTATGATCGAGACAATGTCGGGCGGAATAGCGGCGATACGAGTGAGCTAAGCATCAACTTCCTCAACCGGCGAGTGAAGGAAAGCCACGGCCGCACCGACAGTGACGGTTCCGACGCGGTCCGATGGCATCGGCTGAGGAGCTCGGCCATTCCAACTATCGATAAGATCGACGATTGGCAGTCCTTCAATCCCGACGGATGGGTGAATCGCGTCTTTGGCTAAGCTCGATGCGCCCATGAACGGCGATGGATGCCACGCCGAGCTGTACACCGACGATTGGCATGACGCGCTTAGGTCGGCGTGCGCCGAGGACGGAGAAATCTGGCAGATTTATGCCAATAACTTCGGTCCAGATGGCTTCGACGACAGCATCGCGCTTTACCGCAGCACCCCTCGAAACCGGACATTCATTCTGTTCGAAGGTGACGAATTCGCGGGCATGTCGAGCTTCCTCGGCATCGACGAGGGCCGCGGCGTGCTCGAAATCGGCGGCACTTACTACCGTCCCAAATTTCGCGGCACCGGTTTCAACCGCAGGGTCAAGGACATGATGCTTCGCCGCGCCTTCGATTGCGGTTTCCGGCGGGTCGAATTCCGCGTCGATGAGCGTAACAAGCGCAGCCAGGCGGCAATGGCCAAACTGGGGGCGTCGCGCGAGGGCGTGATGCGCGCCGACCGCATTACCTGGACCGGCCATGTTCGCGATACGGTGCTATTCTCGATCCTGAAGGACGAGTGGAAGTAGTCGCGATGCTCAGCTAGCGTTGCCAAGGAATCATGCGTCTCATCGGTCCGATCCTTGCACTCATGCTGGCAGCCCAACCGGCGTTGGCCAAACCTCCCGGGCTGGTCGTCAAGATGGGCGAGACCTGGATTTTCTCCGTCGCACACGGGCAGCCAGCTAGGGCTCGCAAGGCCGCCGTCAAGGCCATGCCCGCGGCCGGTGAGATGAAGGTCTCGCTCAGCGCGCTGATGGGCACCACGATGACCATCACCAACAACAGCAGGTTCGACTATGCCTATAAGGCGACCTTGATCCTGCCGGACGGGAAAGCTGGGGCGGCAAAGAGCTGCGCCGTTCCTGCCAATGGCAAGCTCGCGATCGAGCATTGGCCGAAAGCGGTTGCCGCGATTCGCCTCGGCGACTTCAAGCGCGCCCCAGCGGGGTCGCTCTGTCCCTGATGGCCAAGCTCTATTTCTACTATGCGGCGATGAACGCCGGGAAGTCGACCACGCTGCTGCAGGCCGACTATAATTATCGCGAGCGCGGCATGCAGACGATGCTGTGGACAGCCGCGCTGGACGACCGCGACGGCGCGGGCATGATTGGTTCGCGTATCGCCCTGTCCGCTCCGGCGCATTGCTTTGCCGACGACATCAATTTGTTCGACGCAGTCGTGCGCGAACTGATCAAGCGCAAGCTGGACTGCATTCTAATCGACGAGGCGCAATTCCTCACCCGGGACCATGTGCTACAGCTGTGCCGGATTACCGACGAGATCAAAATCCCGGTGCTTTGCTACGGCCTCCGTACCGATTTCCAGGCTAATCTCTTTCCCGGCTCGGCGGCGCTGCTGGCCCTCGCGGATTCGCTGACCGAGCTGAAGGCCGTGTGCGAGTGCGGGCGCAAAGCGACCATGAACCTTCGCGTCGATGCGGAAGGTCACGCCGTGGTTGCCGGCGCTCAGACCGAAATTGGCGGCAACGACCGTTACATCGCGCTTTGCCGCCGTCATTTCTTCGAGCGATTAAAGGAAAGCGAGGCGCGCCAGCTCAGCCTGGCGATCCCGCGCGCTTAAAATCATTCATCGTCGTCGTCGTCGTCGACACGTCCACCGAGGTCTCGCGCCGGCAGCCAGTGCCAAAGCAATATGACGTTGGCCATCGCCGACGCGATCTGGGCCATGCCGGCGGCCCCGATCATCGCCGCCGGCTCGCCGCTGCCATAGGCAAGGAATCCGGCCGCGCCGTAGAAACCGAGGCTGGCCAGGATGAACCCGCCGAGATGGTGCGGAATATAGGGCTCCAGCCGGCGAAAGAAGTTGAGTCCGCGACCGGTACGAGCGGCAATGTTGCCGAGCGGTCCGAAAACGGTGAGCAAGGTCTTGGTGAGGCGATAGGTAAGCATGCGTCGACCGATGATCGCCGTATTGCGCGCGATCTCGGCAAAACGAAGTGGCTCGACCAACGTGGTCCGGGGCTCGCTTGCCTCTCGCGGCCACAAGCGCAGTACCGCATAGGCGACCCATTCGCGAGCACCGAAGGCAAGGCCCATCGCCACCAGATGCAGGCCGGATGCCCAACCTATCGCCACCATCACCAGCCCGCTTCCGGCCAGTGCCAGCCGGAAGTAGGGTGAAGCGGTGTTGACGTCGGCGACGCGAAGGTAGCGCGCCGGCATCCCTAATGCGACGAAGGGCAGCACCGCGGCAATGCTTCCTTGGCCGATCGCGTCCATCGCCGCGATCAAGCCGGTAACCACCATTATCGCGGCAATCAGCGCCCCGACCTGGAGATTGAGAGCGAATACCTTCGCCTGGCGGCGGATCTCACGCGGTGCATCCATGCGCTGCCGCAACGAAACGGAGGTGGTCAGCCGGGTCAGGTTCTGGATTGCCCGGATCGCAGTGATGGCCGCCAGCAGCCGGGCGGCGTCGGCATGACCGAGAGCGGCGACGATCACCGCCCATGTGGCGATAACCCCGGCCATGGGCAGATATTCGCGCCATGCCAGCTGCTTGATATGCTGCTTCTTGCTCACGCGGGGCGCGTCCATGGCAGCGAGATGGGAAGGGCGCGCGGGGATTGGAACACGTCGCTCGAACTTATGGTCAAAGCGGCTGGCCTTGTCTATCGCGCCGCCCATGGCGCTCAGCGGCTGGATCATCCTCGACAAGCCGGTCGGTACGGGTTCGACCCAGGCGGTAGGAGCAGTCAAACGCGTCTTGCGCGAAGCCGGCGAACCCAAAACCAAGGTCGGTCATGGGGGGACGCTCGATCCGCTTGCGTCCGGCGTGCTGCCGATCGCACTCGGCGAAGCGACCAAGCTTGCCGGACGGATGCTCGACGCAACGAAGGCCTATGACTTCACCATCCGCTTCGGCGAGGAAACCGACACGCTCGATCTGGAAGGCCAGGTGATCGCCGCCAGCGACGTCCGCCCATCACGTGCCGATATTGAGGCCATCCTGCCGCGCTTCACCGGCCTGATCGAGCAGGTCCCGCCAGCCTTCTCGGCCCTGAAAGTCGACGGTCAGCGTGCCTACGACCTGGCGCGGGAGGGGAAAGAGGTGGAACTGAAGTCGCGGGCGGTGACTGTGCATTCGCTAAAAATTCATCATCCCCACGCAAGCGGGGACCCAGGCAATCAAGAAGAAAATCCAGGTTCCCGCTTTCGCGGGAATGACGAAAGCATGGAGGACATCACCCTCTCTGCCACAGTTTCCAAGGGCACCTATATCCGCAGCCTTGCCCGCGACATCGCCCATGCATTGAACAGTGTCGGCCATGTCACCATGTTGAGGCGTACCAAGGCCGGCCCCTTCACCCTGGAACAGGCGATATCGCTGGACAAACTGGCGGAAATCGCTAAGGGGCGCGCACTGACGAGGACGGTTCTCCCGCTTGAGGCGGGGCTGGACGACATCCCGGGCCTCCCCGTCACCCCCGAACAAGCCAGGCTGCTCCGTCATGGACAGCAGCTTTTCGGGATCCCCGCGACCCCGGGGCTTTCGCTTGCGATGGACGGCGCTGTGCCGGTCGCGCTGGTCGAAGGCGACGGGACCACGATCAAGGTCGTGCGCGGGTTCAACCTTTGAAACGAATAGGAGTGACACGATGTCGGTTACAGCTGAAAAGAAGCAGCAGATCATCAAGGACAACGCCCGCCAACCGGACGACACTGGGTCGCCCGAGGTGCAGGTTGCGATCCTGACCGAGCGCATCATTAACCTGACCGAGCATTTCAAGACCCACGCGAAGGACAACCATTCGCGCCGTGGCCTCCTGATGCTGGTCAACAAGCGCCGCTCGCTGCTTGACTATCTCAAGCGCGAAGACGTCCAACGCTATAGTGATCTCATCACCAAGCTTGGCCTCCGCAAGTAACATGCAAGGGCGCCCGCGCGGCGCCCTTCGCATTTTGGGGCTTCTCCGCATTCGGCGGAACGGCCTTTGGGGCAATTTAGGCCCCGCACCGCTCGCAGACCGGCTTTGTCTGCGGACCGGGTACCCACGAAAGTACCACTTTCTTGGGCCGGAGCTGTCCCCGTAGGCATCTGGCCGCGGGGTAAAGGAAATAAGATGTTTGATATCAAAACCGTGGAAATCGAGCTCGGCGGAAAGACCCTCAAGCTCGAAACGGGCCGCGTTGCCCGTCAGGCCGACGGCGCCGTACTGGCGACCCTCGGCGAAACCGTCGTCCTCTGCGCCGTTACCGCCGCCAAGTCGGTCAAGCCCGGCCAGGACTTCTTCCCGCTGACCGTCCACTATCAGGAAAAATTCTCGGCCGCCGGACGCATTCCGGGCGGCTTCTTCAAGCGTGAGCGCGGCGCGACCGAAAAGGAAACGCTGACCAGCCGCTTGATCGACCGTCCGATCCGTCCGCTGTTCCCCGAGGGCTTCTACAATGAAGTTCTCGTGATCGCGCAGGTCCTGTCCTACGATGGCGAGAATGAGCCCGACATCCTGGCGATGATCGCCGCGTCGGCTGCCCTCACTATCTCCGGCGTTCCCTTCATGGGCCCGATCGGTGCCGCCCGCGTCGGCTACATCGATGGCGAATATATCCTCAACCCGACCCAGGAGCAGGTCAAGGAAGGCCAGCTCGACCTGGTCGTCGCCGGCACGCCCAATGCCGTGATGATGGTCGAATCCGAAGCCAAGGAGCTTTCGGAAGAGGTCATGCTCGGCGCTGTCATGTTTGCCCACAAGGCGTCGCAGAAGGTCTGCAACGCGATCATCTCGCTCGCCGAGAAGGCCGCCAAGGATCCGTGGGAGCTGGCTACCAGCGACGCGAAGACCGCCGCCAAGGACAAGCTCAAGAAGCTGGTCGGCAAGGACATTGAGGCGGCCTACAAGCTGACCGACAAGTCGCAGCGCTCGGCCGCGCTCAACGAGATCCGCGAGAAGGCCAAGGAAGCCTTCGCCGAAGCCGATCCGCAAGAGCAGATGGCGGCATCGAAGGCGGTCAAGAGCCTCGAGGCCGACATCGTCCGGACCGCTATCCTGAAGGAAGGCCGCCGCATCGACGGCCGCGACACCAAGACGGTCCGCCCGATCGAGGCGGTCGTCGGTTTCCTCCCCCGCACCCATGGCTCGTCGCTGTTCACCCGCGGCGAGACCCAGGCGATCGTATCGACCACGCTCGGCACCAAGGACGCCGAGCAGATGATCGACGGGCTGGAGGGCCTCTCCTACTCGCGCTTCATGGTCCACTATAACTTCCCGCCCTATTCGGTCGGTGAAGTTGGCCGTTTTGGCGCTCCGTCGCGCCGCGACACCGGCCACGGCAAGCTCGCCTGGCGCGCGCTGCACCCGATGCTGCCGAGCGCGGAGGAATTTCCCTATACGATCCGCGTCCTCTCCGACATCACCGAGAGCAATGGCTCCTCGTCGATGGCCACCGTTTGCGGCGGCAGCCTCGCGATGATGGACGCCGGCGTGCCGATGGCGCGTCCGGTTGCCGGCATCGCCATGGGCCTGATCCTCGAAGGCAAGGATTTCGCAGTGCTTTCCGACATCCTCGGCGACGAGGACCATCTTGGCGACATGGACTTTAAGGTCGCCGGCACGTCCGACGGCATCACCAGCCTGCAGATGGACATCAAGGTCGCCGGCATCACCCAGGAAATCATGCAGGTCGCCCTCGCCCAGGCGAAGGACGGCCGCGCGCACATCCTCGGTGAAATGGCCAAGGCGCTCGACCATACCCGCAGCGAACTGTCGGCCCATGCGCCGCGGATCGAAACGATGCAGATCCCCAAGGACAAGATCCGCGAAGTGATCGGCACCGGCGGCAAGGTCATCCGCGAGATCGTCGCCACCACCGGCGCCAAGGTAGACATCGACGACGAAGGCCTGATCAAGATCAGCTCGTCCGACCTGTCGCAGATCGAGGCCGCGCGCCAGTGGATCCACGGCATTGTCGCGGAGCCCGAGCCCGGCACCATCTACACCGGCAAGGTCGCCAGCATCGTCGATTTCGGCGCGTTCGTGACCTTCATGCCCGGCAAGGACGGGCTGGTCCACGTCAGCGAGATCAAGAACGAGCGGGTCGAGAACGTCCGCGACGTCTTGAGCGAGGGCCAGGAGGTCAAGGTCAAGCTGCTGGAAGTCGACCCGCGCGGCAAGGTTCGCCTGTCGATGCGCCTGGTCGACCAGGATACCGGCGCCGAGCTGGAAGACACGCGCCCGCCCCGCGAGCCGCGTGAGGACCGTGGTCCGCGTGGCGATCGTGGTGATCGCGGCCCGCGCCGTGACGGCCGTGGCCCGCGCCGCGACGGCGGTGACCGCGATCGCGGTCCGCGTCGTGAAGGTGGCGATCGTGGTGACCGTGGTCCGCGCGGCGAAGGCCGTGGTGACCGTGGCCCGCGCCGCGAAGGCGGCGATCGCCAGCGCGACGACGGCCCCGCACCTGAATTCGCCCCGGCGTTCCTGCGGAACGACGACGAATAATCGAACTCGTCTTCATCCCGGCCAATGAGTCGGGGTGCTAGGCCGTAACAGGAAGGCCCTGGAGCTAGGTTCCCGTCAAAGCACTGCTTTGATGGGGCCTAGGTCCGGGGCCTTTTCTTATCGATGGCGTAGCCGATCGTTCCACGCTGCGACGTCGACCGCTTGTCGGCAACAAGCAAATTATTGTCGCCATCCGGGAAACACGCTTTCAAGATTGGTCTATTGGCGCTGCTCCCGGGGCCAGCCAATCCAGCGGCCCGGGGACGATCATCTGGGGAGGCTGATCGGGTACCGCGTACGGGGAGGGCCAAGCGTTTGCCCCCTTTTTCGTTTCGCCCTCCCCACCCCACTCCTTCATTGCAGAATATCGGCAGGTTGCAGCCCCAGGATATGCTGCTCGACCGGCACGGTCATTCGGAAGCTATAGCTGAGCCAACAAACGCGTTGCGTTTGCATCGCTATGCGGGAAAGCTCGCCGCATGGTCAGGGATTTCCATGTCGACAATTCGGAGCTCGCCGGGCTGTCACTCAAGTTCGACCCGGGCGACCGGCTGAGCGCGGATACCGACCCGAGCGCCGACGGCGAAGCAGCGAAGTGAAGCGCGTCGCCCTCATCATCGCGCTGGCGTCGGCCACCGCCGCCTCGGCGCAACCAGCCCCGCCGCTGCCGTTCGTGCTGAAGGAGCTTGGTCCGGGAGTCTATGCGGCCATTGACGGGCCTGAGCATAAGGCCGGTTCCAACGCGGGCTTCGTCATCGGCGACGATGGAGTGCTGGTGATCGATGCGATGTTCACCCCGGACGCCTCGCGGGCCCTGGTCACCGAAATCCGCCGCCTGACGCCCAAGCCGATCCGCTATGTCGTCAACACCCATTATCACGCCGACCATACCGGCGGGGACCAGGTGCTGCGCGACGCCGGCGCGGTGATCATCGCGCACAGGAATGTCCGAGGCTGGGTCCGGACCAACAACATCAACCTGTTCGGCGACCGCATTACTCCTGAACTAAGGGCCAGGATCGAGACGCTTCCCCTGCCCGACCTCGTTACCGACAAGGACCTCATCGTGTGGCTCGGCGGGCGCAAGGTCGTGGTCAGGACGGTATTGGGGCATACCGGCGGCGACCTCATTGTCGCGGTGCCGGACGCGAAGGTCCTGTTTGCCGGCGACATGCTGTGGCGAAAGGTCGCGCCCAACCTGATCGACGGATCGGTGTCGGAGTGGCAGGCAACGGCCGCGGACTTCGTTGCGTTGCCGGATGCAGCGGCCATGCGATTTGTGCCCGGCCACGGCGACGTCGCCGACGTGAGCGATGTACGGGACTTTCGCGCCTATCTGCTCGACATCCGAAGGCTGGTCGATGAGGGGCGTAAGGCAGGGTTTCAGGATCAGCTGCTGGTCCAGTCGGTGGCACCCAAGCTCCGGGCATTGCATCCCGACTGGACGATTAGCGATCGTGCCGTTGCGGCCGAAGTGCGCTACATGAACGATGAGCTGGCGGGGACCAAGAAGCGGCCTGTGCCCAGCCCCGAATGAGGATGCTTGCCGAATGATCGGCAACTGGACCAGCTCTCAAGCTAACGTCGAGCCTTAATTCCCGCCGCGGCCGTCGAACGGGTCCTCTCCGCTATGATAGGTCCCGCCGTGGACATGGCTGTCGACGTCAAGCATCCGATAGATGAGGCAACTGCCGACAATGGCGCTGAGGAACATATAGCCCCCAACGACATAGAGCAGGATGGTCAGCCAATAATCCATCGTCGGATCCGCCGACAGCACAACGCCCGGCGCCACTGCGAGGAAGAACAGGAACAGGGCCGCGAGCACCCGTGCCACGCGGTCGATGTTGCCTACATTTTTGACCATGATGACGCTCCTCCACCTGGAGTCCGGGCGCCATCATCAGGTCGGCGCCGGCGGGCGCTCAGGATTTAGTCGCCGCCGCGTCCGTCAAACACGTCCTCGCCACTGTAATAGGTGGCTTCCTGGTCGTGAGTGTTGACGTCGAGCAGCCTGTAAATGACGCACATGCCGATCAGCGCGGTCAGCGCCAAATAGCCGGCGAAGACATAAAAGGCCGTCGCCATCCACCCGTCGACCGCCGGAGTAAAGGCGACGAAAGCGAGCCCCGCCGCCACCACCAGCCGGACGACCCGGTCGGCATTGCCAACATTTTTCACCATGAAAAGACGCTCCTCCACTTGGGCGCGGCGCCTAGCCCATCTGCGACGCCGACCTTGCGGCGCGGGCGGCCCCCTAATCGACCGTTCGCGTCGCCCGCATCATAGCGCGTTTCGGGCCATCGGAGCAAATCCACGATTGGCCGAAAAGTGCGGTAAACGCGAGGTTAACAGCGGGTCTAGGCCAGCCGTCATGCGTTGCCAAGCGAAGAGTTGGGGAGCATAGGGTGAAAGGTGATTATCCGTCGCCTCTTTGCACTAGTGCTGACAATTGCCATGACGTTGGCACCGCTCGGCATGCCTGCGATGGCCGAGGTGACAACCCCTGCATCGCATCATGACGCAATGACGAGCAGCGGACATTGCGACCAACAGGTGCCTGACAAGCACCACAAAGCGGCCGACAAGAATTGCTGCGTCGCCATGTGCATCGCGGTTGTGATCCCGGCGAACATGACGGAACTGCCCTTCTACCATGTGTCGCGTGAGCGGCCGGCTTCGGACCTCGACCGCCGTGGCTTCCTTGGCGAAATCGCCACTCCCCCTCCACGCTCCGCCTGAAATCGAACTTTCCAAAACTCGATTTCGTGGAGATTAGAAATGCTGAAATTGCTGACCGCGATCGCGCTGACGATCGCATTACCGGCCGTTGCCTATGCGGCGGACCCAGCCCCGCCGCCCAAGCAGGATTGCTGCGAGAAAATGAAGGCAGAGGGCAAGAAGTGCTGCTGTGAGGGCATGGACCATAAGGATCATGCCGAGCACGCCGAGCATGAAGCGCATCAGCGCTAGTAAGCGTTAAGGGTCGGCGGCCTGTCTGATCGGTGGGCCGCCGGTACCCCATTCGGAGGTCCACCTGTGATCAGTAGATATTTCGCGACGGTGAGCGCGGTGGCGCTTGCTAGTCTATCGGCGCCAGCCATGGCCCAACATACTGGCCATGGCGGCATGACCATGCCCATGCCCCCCCAGCCTACCACCAAAAAGAAGTCCGTCGCCAAGAGGCCGGCCGCTAAGTCTTCGACGGCGGCGCCCAAGAAGAATCCAATCGCTACCCGGACTGCGCCGCCGGCGACGACGGATCATGCAACCATGGACCACGACGCGACGCAGACGCCTGCTGAGCCGATGCCATCTCCAAGTGAGCCCATGGACCATTCGCAAATGGACCATGGCACCATGCCCACGTCACCCTCGGGCAACGAGCAGCCAATGCCGGTGGACCATTCACAAATGGACCATTCGGTCATGGGGCATGATCAAATGTCATCCGGTGAGCATCCCGGCGCAATGAACGCCGCCTTCGGGCCTTATGAGATGACCCGCGAGTCCTCAGGCACTGCCTGGCAGCCGGACTCCTCGGACCACGGCGGCATTCATGTCATGAGCGGCGACTGGATGTTGATGGGCCACGCCCGGCTCAACCTGGTTTATGATCATCAGTCCGATGACCGCGGGGATGACAAGCTATTTGCATCCGGAATGCTGATGGGCATGGCCCGCCGCGAGATCGGCAACGGCACGCTTCAGTTCCGGGCCATGTTCAGCCCCGACCCGATCATGGGCAAGAAAGGCTATCCGTTGCTGCTGGCCAGCGGCGAAACCGCCGACGGGTCGACCCGCCTGATCGACCGCCAGCACCCGCACGACTTTTTCATGGAGCTTTCGGCCAGCCTATCCCAGAACATCGGCGCGAAGAGCAGCGTCTTCGTCTATGGCGGCCTGCCCGGCGAGCCGGCGTTTGGCCCACCGGCCTTCATGCACCGCGAGGCGATCCTGGATTCGCCGGAGGCCCCGATCAGCCATCATTGGCTGGATTCGACCCATATCAGCTTCGGCGTGCTGACTGCCGGCCTGATCGTCGATCGGTTCAAGGTCGAGGTTAGCCGGTTCAACGGGCGCGAGCCCGACCAGCATCGCTGGAACTTCGAAACCGGGCCGCTGGATTCCACGGCCGTTCGCGTTTCATGGAACCCGGCTGCCAGTCTGGCCGTGCAGGGCAGCTGGGGTCATTTTGAGGATAGCGAGCAGTTGGAGCCGGGCGTCGACCAGAAACGCTGGTCGGCCAGTGCACTCTATGCGCGCGAAGTCGCGCCTGGCTGGAAGTTGGCCGGGACTTTGGCCTGGGGCCGCAAGACCATCGAGCACCACAAGGACGATGCCTATGTCGCCGAAGCATCGCTGAAGCATGGCCCGTGGACCGTCTTCGGCCGTGGCGAAGTCACCGAGAACCGCGAGCTGGTCGATGCCGAGGAACATGGCCCGGCCTTTTCGGTTGGCAAGGTCTCACTTGGTGCGATCCACGATTTCAAGTTGGGTGACCAGGTTGCGCTTGGCCTTGGCGGTCTGCTGGCGCTCAATTTCGTCCCCGACGATCTCAAGCCGCTTTACGGCAGCAGCAACCCGGTCGGTGCGATGGGCTTCGTCAGGCTGAAGGTCGAGTAGGGGCTGGTGGAGCTGAGGGGAATCGAACCCCTGACCTCTGCAGTGCGATTGCAGCGCTCTCCCATCTGAGCTACAGCCCCGCACCCTACGGTGGAGCGCCCCAATAGCCGCGCTTTCCACCTCTGGCAACGCCCCCTCCCCCTCCTTTTTCGCTCCGGCGCTCGACCCTTTCGCTTCGGCGTCAACGCCGCCGCCCTGCCGGAACGGCACTCCTCAAAGTTCGTTGCTTCAATGAACTGGAAAAGCGGGCGGACTTGTCTGAATAAGGCGGAATTTCCATGGCTTACGATCGTTATGACACGCGCCGCGGATGGCGCGAACCACGTTCACGCTGGCCCGGCGATTCTGGCGAAAGCCGCGGCTTCGGCCGCGACTACGATGATCGGGAACGAGGCTTCTTCGATCGCGCAGGTGATGAGGTTGCCAGCTGGTTCGGTGATGAGGATGCCGAACGGCGCCGCCGTGAGGATATGAAGCGGCTCGGCGACGATGATTTCTCGCGCTACGACCGTCAGGCGCGGTTCCGGGATGAAGGCTATCGCCGGCCCTATACCGGCCGCTTCTTCGGCCGCCGCGGATCCGGAGACGAGCAGGATCGCGGCATCGGCGCCGATCGCGGCTGGTCCTCGGACCGGTGGACCCCGGAACGGAGCCGCGACTGGAGCGGCACCGCGGGCCTACATGACCCGCACTACAGCGAGTGGCGCCAACGCCAACTCGATGAGATCGACCGCGACTATGACGACTATCGCCGCGAGAATCAGAGCCGCTTCGAAAGCGATTTCGGCAATTGGCGGGCCAATCGCCAGGGCAAGCGCCAGCTACTTGGCCAAATCCGCGACCATATGAGCGTAGTTGGTTCCGACCAGGAGCACGTCGGAACGGTCGATTGTGTCCGCGGCGACCACATCGTTCTCACCAAAGGCGACAGCGAGGATGGCCGCCATCACATGCTTGGCTGCTCGTCGATCGACCGGGTCGAAGGCGACCAGGTGATCCTC
This sequence comes from Sphingomonas brevis, assembly GCF_023516505.1. NCBI lineage: Bacteria > Pseudomonadati > Pseudomonadota > Alphaproteobacteria > Sphingomonadales > Sphingomonadaceae > Sphingomonas > Sphingomonas brevis. The sequence goes on from NZ_JAMGBB010000001.1 coordinate 1,434,618, forward strand.
GACCGGCCTGCGTCCGAGGTAAAGCAGCGGATCGAGAACGACGGCCGCGATCGCGGTCTCTTCCGTGACGAAGACGCCCGCGACATCGGTCCGCACATGCTCAACCGCAGTTTTTCCGGCACCTACTAGCGCCTGCGCCAGGATTAGCCCCCCGGCAGGCACATGGGAGGCCCGGCGCCACAAGCGCCGGGCCTTTCGTTTGGAGCGCGACCGGCCTAATCGGTTTTGAAACGCGACCCGAGGAGAAGCGAAATGGCCCGAGCCTGGCACTTGATGCGCCGTCCCAATGGCATGCCGGTTATCGAGGATTTCGCACTAAAGGATTATGCCCTGCCTGCCCTCGGCGAGGGCATGGCGCGGGTCAGGAACCGCTGGCTGTCTGTCGACCCTTACATGCGCGGCCGGATGAATGATGTGAAAAGCTATGTTCCTCCCTTCAGCCTCGACGCCCCGATGTCGGGCGGCGCGGTCGGCGAGGTAATCGAGAGCAACGACCCCAGCCTGGCACCCGGCGACATGGTTCTGCATATGAGCGGATGGCGCGACGAAACCATTGAGCCCGCTTCGAATTTCAACAAGCTGCCGCCAATCCCCGGGGTCGAGCCGCAGGCCTTCCTTGGCAATCTGGGGCTGACTGGCGGAACCGCCTACTTCGGCCTGCTCGATGCCGCCTCGGCCAAGGAAGGCGACATTGTGTTCGTTTCGGCCGCTGCCGGCGCGGTTGGATCGGCCGTGGTGCAAATCGCCAAGGCCAAGGGAATGACCGTAATCGGATCGGCCGGAGGCGCCGACAAATGCGACTTCGTCCAATCATTGGGCGCGGACGCAGTGATCGACTACAAGGCCGGCTCTCTGGTCAAGCAGCTGGCCGGGGCGGCCCCGGACGGGATCGACGTCTATTTCGACAATGTCGGCGGCGATCATCTCGACGCGGCATTGGCGCTGGCCCGCAAGGACGCGCGCTTTGCCATTTGCGGAATGATCGATATCTATAATGAGGCACAGCCGACCTCACTTAGGTACATCGCGCGGATCATTGCCATGCGTATCCGCCTTAAGGGCTTCATTTACACCGATTACATGGGCCAGCTCGGCGACTTCTACCGCGACATGGGCGGCTGGTTGGCGAGCGGCCAGGTCAAGTCGCGCGACACTGTGGTCGAAGGGCTGGATCAGACGCTCGACGCGTTCCTTGGACTGTTCAAGGGCGCCAACACCGGCAAGATGCTTGTCCGGCTATAGAGTATTCACGCTGACCTCGGACTGCTTGTACCGTCGACGCTAGCCAACCCTCGCCAGCACTTCGGCGCCGGATACGTCCTTTCGGCCTGCCCGTTGCGGCAGCAGCAAGATCAAGGCGATAATAATTCCCAGGAGGATCAGCGACGCGATCGGCCTACTGACATCAAGTCCGCCCTTGTCGATCGGCTTGTCAAAGAAATCGCCGACGGTTGCTCCAAGTGGGCGGGTCAGGATGAAGGACGCCCAGAACAGGAAGACCCGGCTGATGCGGGTCCAATAATATAGTGCCGCCAGAATCAGCAGCGCGGCCCCGAACGCAATCGCCCCGCCCGCGTAGCCCAGCCCGGCGTCGGCAGCCCAATCGCCGAGCGCCGTCCCCAAGGTTTGCGAGAAGGTGATCGTGATCCAGTAAAATATTTCCTGGCGTGGGCTGACAACGGTGTTGACCGAGACGCTGCCGAGCGAACGATACCAGACGTAAAGAGTGCCCAGCACGCAAGCCAGCAGCAGCAATGAGCCTCCGGGGTATCCGATCCCGAGCGAACGATCGGCAAAGTCGGCAAGTGTCGTGCCCGCGGTGGTCGAAGCGATGATCGTCGCCCAGTACAGCCACGGGTTGAAACTCCTGGCCCGAATTTGCGCCCCGACCAGTACAACCAACAGCACGCCAAAAATGGCCGTTCCGACAAGATATCCGTTGAGCTCCGATTGGCCGGCATTCGCAGTGGTTTCGCCGAGCCAGCTCATCGAAACGCTATCGCCGCCGGTTTCACCCAGCGTGGTCGCCAATATCTTGATGATCCAGAAGCCTAGTGTGACGGCAGGAACCTTGGTCAGCGCGTCCCTTGATTCGTGAGTCACGTCGGCCTCCAATTGCGGGTACAGGGATGCATATGGCTCCGCCGAACGTTAACGTCCGATTTCCACCGGAATGAGCCGTGCTGGCGCGCGTCTAGGTCGCGTATTTACAGGTCGCCGGATTGCCGCTGCCAAGGCCGTTGCGCAGCGCTTCCATCCGCTGTGCCGAGGTGCCGTGGGTGAAATTGTCGGGTGAAACCTGGCCCTTGGTCAGCATGTCGTCGCCGATCGCTTCGGCCGCGCGCATCCCTTCCTCGATATCGCCCTGCTCGAGTGCGCCGGAACGGTTGGCCCACACGCCGGCGTAGCAGTCGGCCTGAAGCTCGACGCCAACCTGGATCGCATTACCCTCGGCCTTGCCGATCCGCGCCTGGGCAGCCTGCGCCTTGTCGAGCGTTCCTTCCAGGTCCTGGATATGATGGCCGACTTCATGGGCGATAACATAGGCCTGGGCGAAATCGCCGGGCGCGCCGAACCGCCGCGACAGTTCGTTGAAAAAGGCCGGATCGATATAAATCTGCTTGTCGGTCGGACAGTAGAAGGGACCCATCGCCGCCTGCGCCGCGCCGCAGCCCGACTGATTATAGTCGGTGTATGCAACCAGCCGCGTCGGCGTATATTTTGCCCCGGCCTGGGTGAAGATCTGCCCCCAAACCTGCTCGGTCGAGCCAAGCACCTGGCGCATGAACTTGCCGGTGTTGGGATCAAGCTTCGACGGTCCGCTTTCGCTCGACCCGCCGCCGAGCATCCCCCCGCCACCGCCCAATTGCGTCAGGGCGCAATAGCCGAGCACCAGGATCAGCACGCCGACGATGCCGAAGCGCGATGCGACCAAGGGCAGGATCATGCCAAGTCCGCCGCCCAAGTTCATGCCACCGCCGCCGGATTGGCCGGTTCGATCTTCGAAATTGTCGCTTTCCGGTGAATCGCCAAAGCGCATGCCAGCTCTCCTGCCTTGCCGTTTCAATGCGCCACCGTCGTTACGGTTGCAATTGTAGCCGAACCCGTCATTGCGAGGAGCCGTAGGCGACGCCGCAATCCATGGATTGCTTCGCTGCGCTCGCAATGACGGAGTAACCATGAAGCTTCAGGGGAAAACCGCTCTGGTCACCGGGTCGACCAGCGGCATCGGCCTCGCCATCGCCAGGGCATTTGCCTTCGAAGGCGCGAGCGTGATGATCAACGGATTTGGCGACGCGGACGAGATTGAGGAGATCCGCCGCGAATTGGAGGCCTCGTCAGGCGCACAGGCACTTTACGACGGTGCAGACCTTGGCGATGCAGAGGCGATCGAAGCAATGATCCGCCGCTGTGGTCACGAGCTGACCGCGCCCGATATCCTGGTCAACAATGCCGGCATCCAGTTCGTCTCTCCGGTCGAAAGCTTTCCGGCCGAGAAGTGGGAGGCAATCCTGCGCATCAACCTCACCGCCGTATTCCACACCAGCAGGCTCACCCTGCCCGCAATGCGCCAGCGCGGCTGGGGCCGGATCATCAATACCGCCTCCGCGCACAGCCTCATCGCCTCGCCCAACAAATCGGCCTATGTCGCCGCCAAGCACGGCGTCGCTGGCTTCACCAAGTCGGTCGCGCTCGAAACCGCGCGCGACGGAGTGACCGTCAACTGCATTTCGCCCGGCTATGTCTGGACTCCGCTGGTCGAGAACCAGATTCCGGACACGATGAAGGCAAGGAACCTGACCCGCGAAGAGGTAATGCAGGATGTTCTGCTCGCGGCCCAGCCGACCAAGCGGTTCGTCACGGTCGACGAGGTCGCCAGCTTGGCGCTTTACCTAACCAGCGACGGCGCGGCCTCGATCACCGGCGCCAACTTGTCGATGGACGGAGGCTGGACCGCCGCCTAGGCTCGTCCGCGATGCGGATTCTCCTGGCGCTTGCCGCGCTAACCCTCGCCGCCTGCTCGACCGTTCCGGGAAGCGCCCCGGTACGATCCTCGACCGACTGGCGGCAGGTCGCGACTTCGGCCGACCGCACACGGCTGCGCGATTGGCGTGCGGCATTTGCCAAGGCGCTGTCCCAGGCCAAGGCCGCGGGCCATGGCGGGGAGGTTGCAAGCGAAGGCAAGCTGCTTGAACCCGACGCGGCGATCGGACAGGTGCCGATCCCCAACGGCCGCTATAAATGCAGGGTGATCAAGGTCGGCGCCAAGTCGCCGGGCCTGCTCGATTATGTTTCCTACCCCGCCTTTACCTGCCGCGTCAGCCAGGAGAAGGAGCTTCAGGGCTTCAACAAGCTGACCGGATCGCAGCGGCCGAGCGGAATCATCTTTCCGGGAGACTCCCTCCGCCAGGTGTTCCTCGGCACGCTGGTTCTCGGCGACGAACGGCTGGCGATGCAATATGGCCGCGATCCCGATCGCGACCTTGCCGGCTGGGTCGAACGAATTGATGGCAACCGGTGGCGGATGATCCTGCCCTACCCCCATTTTGAATCGACCCTCGATGTGATCGAGCTGGTCCCGGAGCAATGACATGAAGCGTAGTGTGCTGGCCTATCTCGCAGCTTCGATCCTGGCCACGCCCGCGTCCGCCGCAACGCTGGATGAAGCGATCCACAGCGACCTGCCGCAGCTGATGGATCTCTATCGCGACATGCACGCCAATCCCGAACTGTCGATGCAGGAAGTGCAGACCCCCGCCAAGCTCGCGCCGATGATGCGCAAGCTTGGCTTCGAGGTAACCGAACATGTCGGCAAGACGGCGCTGGTTGCAGTCATGCGCAACGGGCCCGGGCCGGTGCTGATGCTGCGCGCCGACATGGACGCGCTTCCGGTCAAGGAACAGACCGGCCTGCCCTTCGCATCGAACGCAATCGGCAAGCTGCCCGACGGGAGCCCGACGCCGGTCATGCATGCCTGCGGCCACGACACGCACATCGCTGCCTGGTACGGGATCGCCCGCCGGCTAGCGGCAATGAAGGACCAATGGTCGGGAACCCTGATCATGAACCTTCAGTCGGGCGAGGAGACCGGCGAAGGCGCCAGGGCAATGCTGGAGGATGGGCTTTACACCCGCTTTCCCAAGCCCAACACGGTCCTCGCCTTCCATGATTCGGCGATCCTCCCGGCAGGAACGATCGGCCTTACCCCGGGCTATACGACCGCCAGCGTCGACAATGTCGATGTGCTGGTTCGGGGCGTCGGCGGCCACGGTGCAAGCCCGCAATCGACCAAGGATCCAATTGTCCTGGCCTCGCGGATCGTGGTCGCGCTTCAAACCCTGGTCAGCCGGGAGAAAAACCCGCTCGACCCCGCGGTCCTGACGGTCGGCAGCTTCCAGGCCGGCAACAAGCATAATGTCATTCCGGACGAGGCGAAGCTGCAGATTACCGTGCGCACCTACAAGCCCGAGGTGCGCAAGCTGTTGCTCGACGGAATCGCGCGGATCGCCCGCGGCGAAGCGATTTCGGCGGGCCTTCCCGACGACCGGATGCCGGTGGTCACCATTCGCGAAGGCCAGCATACGCCGGCGACGTTCAACACGGAGAAGCTTGCCAATCACACGCTGGCCCTGTTCGGGCAGCATTTCGGGGCGGACAGGACAACGGTGCTTCAGCCGTTCATGGTCGGCGAGGATGTCGGCCGCTACTGGCTCAACGACCCGGCCATCGAAGGAACATTGTTCTGGGTCGGCGGCGTGCCCAAAGCAAAGTGGGATGCAGCCGGGGGCGACACTACAAAGCTGCCGTCCTTGCACAGCCCGCTTTGGGCTCCGGACGCTGAAACTGTCATCTCCACCGCGACCGAGGCGATGACCGTGGCGGCGCTGGACGTATTGAAAAAGGGCTGAGTCAACCGGGGGCAGCCTCAATTGCGCTGCTTGGCAATCGGCGTAATAGGGTGAAGCCAAACGCTGAATATAAGGGGGCGGGGCATGGATTTCAGTTGCCGGTCAACGGACGGAATCCTGGTCGCGGCCGTTCACGGCCGGGTCGATGAGTCGACCTGGGAGGCGTTTGCGGACCAGATGAGCGGGGCGATCGACCAGGCGGCCGGGGAAAAATTGTCGGAACTGATGCTCGACCTGTCGAACCTTGCCTATATGTCGTCGCGCGGCCTTCGAGTGCTGACCATCGCCAAGCGCCGGGCCGACACTGCGGGCCTAACCATCACCCTGGCGGCCCCGAACGAGGTCATGCGCGAGATCCTGGCAATCAGTCGCTACGACAAGCTGTTTCACATCAGCGATTCCGTGGACACCGGCCAATGACCCGGGGAGCCTGACCGAAATGCTCGTCCGCTTTTGGGGGACCCGAGGGTCGCTACCTGTAGCGGCCAAGGCCGATGCGATCCGGACCAAGATTGCCAAGGCGCTAGTCGCCGCCAACGGCCATTCGATTGCCAACCTCCAGCAGGCCGACGACTTTATCGACCGCGAACTCGATTTCGCGGCCGGCGCGACCTACGGCGGCGCCACCGCCTGCGTCGAGATCGAAAGCGGCGACAGCTTTTTCATTTGCGACATGGGCAGCGGCCTGCGCGAATTCGGGTTGAGCACCATTAAGCGGTGCGCCGATGGTCACGCGCGCATCTACAATTTCTTCCAGTCGCATCTGCACTGGGACCATATAATGGGCTTCCCCTTTTTCGTTCCTTCCTTCGACCCCGCGGCGGTCATCCGGATCCATTCGGCCCACCCCGACGCGGAAGACGCGCTCCGACGCCAGCAGGAAGAGATCAGCTTCCCCGTCCCGTTCGATTGGCTGCGGGCAAGCATCGAGTTCGTCACCATGACGCCCGGTGAGCCGATCGAGGTCGACGGGCTGAAGGTGGTGGCGGAGAAGCAGCAGCACTCGCATGACAGCTACGGCTATCGCTTTACCGATGGCAGCGGGCGAACGATCGTGTTCAGCACCGACAGCGAACATAAGGTCGACGATATGAAGGATGAGGCGGCCTTCATTGAGTTTTTCCGCGATGCCGACCTCGTCATCTGCGACACCATGTATTCGCTCGCCGACAGCGTCTCGATGAAGGAGGATTGGGGACATTCAAGCAACATTGTCGCGATCGACCTGTGTCACGAGGCGGGCGCCAGGCGGCTGGCCCTGTTCCATCACGAGCCGACCTATGACGACGAGGCTATCCAGCGAATGCACCAGGAAAGCATCCGTTACGAAGAGCTGACGCGCGAAGGCAGCGCGCTTGAGGTGCTATGCGCATATGACGGACTCGAAATCCGCCTCTAACAGGAAATGGCCTCAGCGCCGCGTCTTGATGACGTGGCTGCTCATGACCCTGATTGCCGTTTTAGCCACCCTTGCCGTCGGCGATCGAATGCGACGGGGAATCTTCGACAGTTGGCAGTCGGCACGCCCGCGAGATCTTTCGGCGACCGACGTGCGTGTCGTCATGATCGATGACCGCAGCATCGAGATGGTCGGCCCCTGGCAATGGCCGCGCTATTATATGGCCCGGCTGACCGAGGAACTGGCCAACCGGAAGGCAAAGGTCATCGCCTTCGACATCCTGTTTCCGGAGCGCGACCGGGTGCGGCCCGACATCTTCGTGTCGCTTTACCCCGAGCTTAGTCCGGCGGCCGTCGCTGAAGTCAGGTCGCTGGAGCCGATGGACAGGCTGTTCGGTGAAGTGATTGGCGCCTCACCGGTTGTGCTCGCCCATGCCGGCGTTGCCGAAGCGCCGGCCGATCAACCGGCGCTGTTCGATGCCCCGGTCACGGGCAAAATGCCTCCCGCGGTCGAGCGCTGGCCGGCCGAGCTCGCCGCCATTCCGGAGCTGGATGACGTCGCCCAGGGGCATGGCCTGATCAACGGCAAGCCGGATGTCGACGGTGTGGTGCGGAGCCTTCCGCTGGTGATGCTGGTCGGCGGCAAGCCGAGGCCGGGCTTTGCCGCGGAGATCGCGCGGAACGCGCTGGGCGCGGAATCGATCGCCGTGGCTCCCTCTGCGGTCCGCATCGGCGGCCAGGCCGTTCCAGTCGACCGGCACGGGCGGATGCGGTTCCACTTCGGCAATTTCCCGTCGGACAAGATCATTTCCGCGGCCGAGGTGCTGGGAAATTCGAAGCGGCTCAAGGCGGACGAATTTGCCGGCAAGACGGTGCTGGTCGGCCTGTCGGCCGAAGGCACGTCCGACATAGCCGCCACACCTTTGTCCGCCGAGGAATATGGACCGCTGATCCAGGCCCAGGCGGTCGATGCCATCATGACTGGTGGCTGGCTGAACCGGCCCGCCTGGGTCGAGGGGCTGGAATGGGCACTGGGCGCGCTTCTGGCCTTGTTCGCGCTCGGATGCGCCGCCCTCGGCAGGACCGGACGAATCCTCCTGGCGCTAGCGTTCGTGGCCCTGCCAATCGCCAGCTGGCTGGCGTTCGCCAATGCCGCCCTGCTGTTCGATCCGGCCCGGCCCATGCTGGTCGGAGCGGGCGCGATTGCCGGCGTCGCCATGGGATTGTTCGCCGTGGCGCGCGTCGAGCGGGAAAGGCTGCGCGAGGCCCTGGTGCAGGAACGGGTAATGGCGGCGGAAGCCGACGGAGAGCTGCAAGCGGCACGCGCAATCCAGCTGGGGATGGTCCCGCCCCGGGCGCGCCTCAAGAACCTCGATCCGCGTATTGATCTCGATGCGTTATTGGAGCCGGCCAAATCGATTGGCGGCGATTATTATGATGCGATGAAGATCGGCGAGGACCAGATCGGATTTGCCGTCGCCGACGTCACCGGCAAGGGTGTCCCGGCGGCCCTGTTCATGGCCATGTCGAAGGCCCTGACCAGCGCCGCACTGTCGCGGATGGAGGCCGATCCGGCGACCATGGCCGCCGCCATCAACCTCGAGCTCCTCAAGGACAACAGCGAGGCGATGGGAGTTGCCATCCTGCTCGGCATACTTGACCTCAAATCCGGAGAGGCAAGGATGGTCTGCGCGGGACATGAAGACCCGCTGCGGGTGTCGGCCGAAGGCAAGGCCGAGCGGATTGCGCTCGACGGCGGCCCGCCGCTTTGCGTCGCGGACTATGACTATCCGTTGGAGACAGTGACGCTGCAGAAGGGTGAAATCCTGCTGTTGGTCACCGACGGCGTAACCGAGGCCCAAAATGCCGAAGGCGGCTTGTTCGGCCGCGACCGCATCTCGCGCGAGGGCGTGTTACGGGGCCAGTCGGCCACGGCCATCGTGGATTCAATCCGCGACCGCGTGCGGAGCTTTGAAGAGGGCGAGGAAGCGACCGACGACCTCACCGTCATGGCGCTGCGCTACGTCGGCTAGCGGACGATCACCTCGACCCGGCGATTGGCGGCGTTGCTGTAATTGTCGACCGTCGGCTCCTTGAGCTCCCGTTCGCCGCGACCGACCGCTGACATCAGTGACCGGTCGAATCCCTGGCTGGCCAACCAGTTGAGAACTTCCTCCGCGCGCTGCTGCGAAAGCCGGTCATTGTCCGTTTCGCTTCCGACCGTATCGGTATGGCCCGTCACCTCGACCTGCGGGCCGGTACGCGATGCAATCTCGGTGCGCAGCGCAACCAGCACCGATTGCGACTCCGGCGTCGGCGTCACCGTGCCCTGGTCGAAATAGAGGGTAAAGCTCTTCGCCGGAGGCGGAAGGCTGGTCAGCAATGCCGCTTCCTGCGCCTTCAGCCCTTTGTCACCGAGCGGCCGGGAGGTTGCATTGGGGTCACCAAGCTTGGTGCGGCTGTTACCCTCGGCGATGACCGCTTCGGTCGGCTTGCCGCCTGCCTCCAGCACGGCAACCTGGCCCTGATGGCCCTCGTCGTCGGGCAGCAGCACCAACGAAGAGCTGGCACATCCGCCAAGCAGCAATGCCGCCGCCGCGGGGCGCACCCACATCATTGCGGTACCTCGACGATGAACTTGGTGCCGCGGACACCCAGCAGCGTGTTAGGCGTTCGGACCGTCATTGCGTCACGGCCCGATTTCGCGATCTTGCCGGAAACGACCGCCAGCGAGCCGCGGTCGACCTGTGTCACGAACTTGCCCTGTTGACGGGTCCGGTCATAGGTAAATTCACTGACCGAAACCCGGCTGTTGGGGCCGACCGCAAAGCGGGTATTGTCGATGAAACTGAGGCTCATCCGCCCGTCCTTGCCGGTTACCAGACGGTCGCCGGGATTTAGCTGCAGGCCGGGCGCTGCCGGGAGATTGGTGGCGCCCCGCTCGACGGTCGCGGCCCCGGTACTGCTTTTGATCCGGGCGATCTCGGCAAAGGCCGGCGATGTCATTAGCGACGCTAACGCGAAAACTGCCAAAGTATGACGACGCATGCTGGCCTCCCCTCGTTTCAAGCCTCGTGTCATAACCGTTTCGATGTCGTCACGCGAATCGCCAACAGACTGGCAGCGGATCGAAGTTGCTGGCCCCACTGCCCTTGGCGATGCGGTCGCATCGGCGCGCCGCTATGCTTTGGATAAGGAGCTTGGCCCAAGCGATTGCGCTCGCCTCTGCATCATCGTTGAAGAGCTGCTCACCAACTTGCTCGAACATGGCGGACTCACCCATCCTCAGATCGCAGTTGAGTTCGATCGTTTCGATGGCGCAATCAGGTTAATCATTGAGGACAATGGGTCGCCTTTCGACCCGCGAAGCGCGATTCCCGACAATGCGATCCCCGATCGCGGGGGCAACGCCGGGCTCCGCCTTGTCCAAAGCTGGTCCGAGATTATGAGCTATGAAAGCAGCGGCGGCCAAAACCGCCTGGAGTTGCTGCTGGAGCTAGGCGGAAGCTAAGCCCCCTACTCCGCCGCCCACAGCTTGGATTTTTCGACGATCGTCAATTCGCGCAGCAGGCCGTCGACGCTGCCGGTCAGATCGTCGAGAAAAGTAATCTGGTGGCGAGCACCGCGGTAGCTTTCGACCAACAGGATCGCGTCGAGCAAAATCGGCACGACCAGGCTCTCCGGGTCATCCATCTCGGCAATGCCCTGCAGCTTTTCGAGCGCCTTCAGCCGCGCGCCTTCCGGATCGGACATGGCCGCCGTGCGGCCAATCAACCAGCCCATTGTTCGATTCTCCGCTTGAGCCTCCAAAGTAGCTCAGATGCGGGTGCCGACCAGTTCCGATGGCCGTGCCGGCGCGTCGGCTCGGCGCATCGCGGGTCAGGCACTGGCCTTGCCCAGCAGGTCGAGCTGGGCCGACGTGAGTTCGAGCGCCAGTGCGGCCACCAGTTCCTCCACCTGGGAGAGGCTCGTGGCGCTGGCGATCGGAGCGGCGATGGACGGCTGGGCCTTGAGCCAGGCCAGCGCAACGCTTGCCGGCGCGGCGCCGGTTTCGCCAGCGACCTGGTCGAGGGCGGCCAGCACTTTTAGCCCGCCGCCTTCGATATATTGGGCGCTACGCCCGCCGCGCACGCTTTTGCCGAGGTCCTCCCCGGATCGATATTTGCCGGTGAGGAACCCACTGGCGAGGCTGTAGTAGGGGAAGACGGCCAATCCGGCTCGTTCTGCCGCGCCGCGCAATTCTCCCTCGAACCGCTCGCGCTCGACCAGATTGTACCAGGGCTGGAGAGCGCTTGGAGCGGTCAGGCCATTGTCCCTTGCCGCCTGCATTGCCTGATCCACCCGCCCGGCGGAGAAATTCGATAGGCCGATCGCGCGGATCTTGCCCTGCAGCGCCAGCGCATCGAACTCGCCGAGGCTGTCGGCCAGCGGCACGGTCTCGTCATCCTTATGCTGGTAATAGAGGTCGATCGCGTCGATCCCGAGCCGCTTGAGCGATGCCTCACAGGCGGGAGCGATGGAGTCGGGCGCGAGCCCGGCCATGAAACCCACCTTGGTTGCGATCACGACCTTTTCGCGCTTGCCGGGGTCGCGCTTCAGCCACCGGCCGATCAGCGCCTCGCTCTCTCCACCCTGATGGCCCGGCACCCAGGCCGAATAGACATCGGCGGTGTCGATCATAATCCCGCCGGCATCGACGAACGCGTCGAGCACGGCGAAGCTGGCCGCTTCGTCGGCGGTCCAGCCGAACACATTGCCGCCAAGCGCGATCGGCGTCACCGAGATCCCGCTGTTGCCGATCGGCCGTCTATCCATTGGCATCATTCTCCGACCATTCGGCGGCTTCGCGGACGCGCTGGGTATGCGAAAGGCTGGTCACAAGCACTGCATCGGCGGTAGCGATGATCACAAGATCATCGACGCCGATCGCCACGACCTTGGGCCCGTCACTGCGGATCAGGTTGGCATGGCTGTCGATGACCAGCGCATCGCCGACGACGACATTGCCGCCGTCTCCCTTGGGCGAGGCATCGAACACCGCATCCCAGCTGCCGACGTCGGACCAGCCCATCGACACCGGCACGACGGCGACCCGATCGCTATGCTCCATCACCGCATAGTCGATCGACTTGGCAGGCGAGCGGGCGAACGCCTGCTCGTCGACCCGGATAACGGGGCTTTCACAGTCGCCTCGCTCCAGCGCTTCTCGCGCTGCTTCAAGGATGGCCGGGGCATGGCGGCGCAGTTCTTCGCGCCAGGTTCCGGCCAGGGCGAGGAAAATACCGGCGTTCCAATAATGGCCGCCTTGCCTCAGCATGGCCGCGGCCTTTTCCTCATCCGGCTTTTCGATAAAGCGCGCGACCGGGCGAACGCCATCACCCTTGCCGGCGGCGATATAGCCGAACCCAGTCGCTGGGTGGCTGGGCTCGATTCCGAAGGTAACGATTTTGCCGGCCTCGGCTGCCGGGCGGGCGAGCGCGATGGCGCGGTGGAACGCCTCAATGTCGCCGATGTGATGATCGCTGGGGCAGACCAGCAACAGCTCATCCTCTTCCGCCAACGACGCAGCCAGGGCGATCGCCGCGGCGCTGTCGCGCTTCAGCGGTTCTAGGATGATCCGGCTGCCGGGACCGACGATCGCTCGCAAATCCGCTTCTTGCGCGCGATTGGCGACAACGATCGGCGGCGCGAACCGGTCGCCGAAGCGGCGAAGCGTCTGCTCGAACAAGCTGTCCGCTCCGAACAGCGGGAGCAAATGCTTGGGCCGAGCCGCGGTCGACAGCGGCCACAGTCGGGATCCCGCGCCACCGGCCAATATGGCCGGGCGGATCGGCCGATCGCTGATTGAATCGCTCATAGCGGTCACAATGCGCGGGATGAGGGCCCGGTGCCAGTGCCAATGACGAGCTTCGCAATTGGCAAGACATTCACTATATATTTGTAAAGTTTTGCGACACCCCGCACATGTCGGCGAATTTTACAGTGAGGTGTCGAGAGCTGGGGCTTTTATGGAAGCGCTAGTCGCCTTTTGGACGCATGCGCTCGCTGCGGCGCTGTTCGGTTCCCTCACGCTGTGGGAATTGCGGCGCGGCCTGGCCGAGAGCGAACAGCGGATGTTGCTGCTCGCCTTCGCCTTGACCAGCGTTTGGGCGTGGATCACCGCGGTCGCGCCGACGACCATGCTCGCGGCCTATTCGGAAACAGCTCGCAACCTGGTGTGGGTCGGCGTGCTTTATCGGCTTGCCGGGATCGACAGCAGCGAGGAACAGCTGGGCGTTCGGCCTGTCTATGCGGCAGTCGCGGCCGTACTTGGCCTGCAGCTGGTGGTCGATGCGCTCCCCCTTGTAATCGACACCGAAACCCTGACCCGCGGCCATGCGCTGATCGTCACCGCGATCATCCTCCGCCTCACGGCTGCGGCGGGTTCGCTAGTCCTGGTTCATAATCTTTACGGCCAGGCCGCCCCTTCCAGCCGGCCGGGGATTCGCCTCGCCATGATCGCGATCGCGGCGATGTGGGCCTACGACCTCAACCTCTACACCATCGCCTATTTCGACCCGGCGTCGGCACAAGGGCTGTTCGATTTCCGCGGCCTGGCCTTGGCGCTTGTCGCGCCCTTGTTCGCGATCGGCAGCACCAGGGACGAGCGGTGGCGGATCCGGCTCTCTCGCGCGGCGACCTTCCAGAGCCTCTCCCTAATCGCGATCACGGCCTATGTCGCGGTGATGGCGGTACTAGTGACCGCGCTCCGCGGCTCGGGCTTCGACTGGACCCGGGCCGTGCTGGTTTCGTTGCTCGCCGGCATGACGGTGGCCGCGATCATCCTCGTGCCGTCGAACCGTGCGAGGGGTTGGGCCAAAGTCAAAATCGCGAAGCATCTGTTCGAGCATCGCTACGATTATCGCACAGAGTGGCTGCGCTTCACCGAAACGATCGGCGCCAGCGGACCCAAGGCGGCCCCGCTTGGCCAGCGGGTAATCAAGGCGTTCGCGGACATTCTCGACGCGCCGGGCGGCCTGCTGATGGTCGCCGACGAAAATGGATCGATTGAGCCGGCGGCCGCCTGGAACTGGTCGGGCAGCGCCAATCCAGGCGCTGCAATCCCTACGCCGGAGGCGCTCGGTTTCTGGCTTTCGGTTGGCGCCGAGGGACGGATCATCGACTTCGACGCTCTTAGCGGCGGTTGGGCCGACGCCCGCGACCGCGATCTCGATATTCCCGCCCCGCTGCTGGGCGAGGAACAGGCCTGGACTGGCGTCCCGTTGATCCATGAGGACCGGCTGGTCGGCCTCGTCCTGCTGGCCGCGCCGGATTATCGCCGCCCGCTCGATTGGGAGGATTTCGACCTGTTGCGCGCCGCGGGCCGGCAGGCGGCGTCGTCGTTGGCTGAGGCACATGGACAGCAGGCGTTGATGAACGCCCAGCGATTCGAGGATTTCAATCGGCGCTTCGCCTTCATCATTCATGACGTGAAGAATCTTGTCAGCCAGCTCTCGCTGCTTTCCCGCAATGCCGAGCGGCACTCCGATAACGCCGATTTCCGCGCCGACATGGTGGCAACGCTCAAGGGCTCGGTCGGCAAGATGAACGACCTTTTGGCACGGCTCGCGCCCACACCCGACCAGCGCCCCGCCCGCCCCGAGCCGACGCCGCTCCGGCCATTGGTCGCATCGGCCATTGCCGCCAATCGCCGCGATCATGAGGTGATGATGCTCGGCGACGGCAACATGTGGGTGATGGCCGATCCCCTGATGCTCGAACAGGCTATCGGGCACCTTGTCCGCAACGCGGTCGATGCCAGCACGCCCGGCCACCCGGTCTCGGTCCGAATGGGCGACGACGGCGACATGGTGCTCGTCACTGTCGCCGACTCTGGGACCGGCATGGACGCCGAATTCGTCCGCACCCGCCTGTTCCAGCCCTTCGCATCGACGAAACAGGGGGGCTTCGGCGTTGGCGCATTCGAAGCAAAGAGCCTGGTGTCGGCAATGGGCGGCCGGCTTACCGTCGAGAGTAAACCCGGCGAAGGCAGCAGCTTCACCATCGCACTTCCCGCCACAACTCCGGCGGCTGAACCGAAACGGAAACTGGCATGAGCGAGACTCCCATCAATTCGGGCGAACTACCCGTCCTGTTGATCGTCGAGGATGACGAAGGCCTGCAGCGGCAGCTCAAATGGGCCTATGAGGGGTATCGCATCGTTAGCGCCGGCGATCGCGCGACGGCGATCGAGCTGGTTCGCCTGCACGAGCCGGCCGTGGTGACGCTTGACCTTGGCCTGCCGCCCGACCCCGACGGCACGGCTGAGGGGTTTGCGACGCTGACCGAGATCCTCGCCCTCAAGCCCGACACTAAGATCATCGTCGCTTCGGGACATGGTGCGCGCGAGAGCGCGCTCAAGGCGATCGCGCTCGGTGCCTACGATTTCTATCGCAAGCCGGTCGACATCGACGAACTGGGCCTGATCGTCAGTCGCGCTTTCCATGTCTACGAGATCGAAGCCGAGAATCGCCGGCTGGAATCCGCCAACGGCGAAGCCACCGCGCTCGGCGCGATGCTCACCGGCAGCCCTGAAATGGTCAAGGTCGTCCGCACCGTCGAGCGGGTCGCTTCGGCCGACGTATCGGTGATGCTGCTTGGCGCCAGCGGCACCGGCAAGGAATTGCTGGCCCGCGCGGTCCATGAAAAATCGGCCCGCGCCAAGGGCGAGTTCGTGGCCATCAACTGTGCCGCAATCCCCGAAAACCTGCTCGAGGCCGAGCTGTTCGGCTATGAGCGCGGCGCTTTCACCGGTGCGGTCAAGACTACGCCCGGAAAGATCGAGATGGCGCAGGGCGGCACCCTGTTCCTCGACGAGGTCGGTGACATTCCGCTGCCGCTCCAGGTCAAGCTTCTGCGGTTCCTGCAGGAACGGGTGATCGAGCGGATCGGCGGACGAACAGCGATCGCCGTCGATACAAGGATCGTTTGCGCCACTCACCAGGACCTCGACGCGATGATCTCCGAAGGGCGTTTCCGCGAGGACCTCTACTACCGGCTGGCTGAAATCGTGGTGAAGATCCCAAGCCTGGCCGAACGGGCGGGTGATGCGATGCTGCTCGCGCGCCATTTCGTCGCTCGCTTTGCCCGCGAGATGAACCCCAAGGTCCATGGCCTCGCCCCGGACGCCGCGGATGCGATCGATGCCTATCCATGGCCAGGGAACGTCCGTGAGCTGGAGAACCGCATGAAGCGGGCGGTGATCATGGCCGACGGCAAATGGGTGGCCGCTGCCGACCTTGATTTGCCCGGCGGCGGTGACGGCGCAGCGGACAGTTTGCCGATCAATCTCCGAGCTGCCCGTGAAGTGGCCGACCGCCGCGCCATTCGGCAGGCGCTGTCGCGCACCGAAAACAACATCAGCGGGGCGGCCAAACTACTCGGGATCAGCCGTCCGACACTCTACGATCTGATGAAACAGTATCAGCTGGGCAATTAGGATCAGTTTACGCGGCCTTTACCTACTGGCGGTAATACCCCTCGTTCTCGGGGGAAAAATGGCACGTAACGTCTTCGACAAGGATGGGACCTCGTACAAGGTGGCCTCAAGCCACCTGATCACGACGTGCGCCACTCTCGCAGCCATATTATTGTTCGTCATCATCGGGGCCAATGTGGTCCCCAGCGCCATCGGATCGAAGGTGACTTCCACCAACGCGCTGGTCGCGGCCTTCCTGCTCAACATTGCGATCGTCCTGTTTGGCTATCGCCGCAGCCGCGACCTGTCGGAAACGCTGGCAACGTTGAAGCAGGCCGAGGCGGACGCCTTTGCCAACGCCTATACCGATCACACTACCGGCCTCCCCAACCGGCGTGCGCTGTTGGGCGAGATAGAGGGTGCTTTCGCCGCGCCGGAGCGCGAGGGAGCGCTGCTGCTGATCGACGTCGACAACTTCAAACGGGTCAACGATCTTTACGGCCATGTCGCCGGCGACCAACTGCTCCGGATGGTGGGAGAAGAGCTGGTCCGGACCCTGCCTTCCTCGGCATTCGTCGCTCGTCTTGGCGGCGATGAATTTGCAGCCCTTATTCGCGACGAAAAGGATGCGGAAAGCTCGGCGCGCAACGCCGTCCGTGCCTTCGGCCAGCCAATGGGAGTCGGCGAGACCAAGGCGCAAATTTCGATCTCCGCCGGAATCGTGCCGCTTCGGTCCGAAGCCGCGCCGGTCGATGCGCTTCGCCGGGCGGACGTCGCCATGTATTCGGTCAAGCAATCCGGCCGCAACAATTTCGCCTGGTTCGACTGCCAGATGGAGCAGCAGCTTCAGGCGCGCGTCGACATGGAAGACGAAATTCGGGCCGCGCTCGAAGCTGACGAGTTCGTTCCTTTCTTCCAGCCGCTGATCAGCCTCGACACCGGTGAACTCAACGGATTCGAAGTGCTGGCAAGGTGGAACTCTCCCCGGCGCGGGCTGATCGAGCCGACCGATTTCATCGGTATTGCCGAGCAGTCTGGCCAGATCGGACCGCTGTCGATGCGGGTCATGGAAAAAGCCTTCGTCCAGGCGCGCGACTGGCCGGCTCATCTGAAGCTGGCCGTAAACGTCTCTCCCGTCCAGTTTCGAGATCCCCAGCTGGCAGAGCGGATCATCCTGATCCTGACGGAGACCGGCTTCCCGGCGCGGCGACTGGAGGTGGAGATCACCGAAGGCTCCCTGCTCGAAGATCGCGCCCAAGCGCTGACCATCCTCGAAAGCCTTCGCAACCACGGCATCGCCATCGCGCTTGACGATTTCGGCACCGGCTACGCATCGCTGAGTCAGCTCCACGCCCTGCCGTTCGACCGAATCAAGATCGACCGCAGCTTCATCAATTCGCTCGGCGAGAGCGAGCAGGCCGCGGCGATCGTCCAGACCATCGCCTCGCTCGGCAAGACGTTGAGCGTCCCAATCACTGCCGAGGGCGTTGAAAGCGACCATATCCGCCAACAGATGGCGGCGTTGGGTTGTACCGACGCCCAGGGCTTCCATTTCGGCCGCGCGGTATCGGCACATGTCGCCAGCATGCACTTCGATGCGCCCAAGATCGCGCCGTCGGCCAAATTCGAGAGCAAGCGCACTCCTTTATCGGAACCGCTAAATCTTCCCGACGAGGACGATGGGTCGGCGCGCAAGCCCGCCGCCGGACAGAAGTGGTGATCGCCTGACTGCCGTTCGTGAATTGACGAACGGACCTTGCTTTTCGACCAGCGTGCTTGCCGACTGCCCCTCCCGCTTTATCGTCCGCTCCCAATTCGAAAAGACGGGAGTGGGCCATGGATCGCCGAGAATTTCTTTCACTGAGCAGCGTCGCCTTGCTGCCGATGGTGCCGGTTAGTGCGGCTTCCGCCCAAACCGGAGGAGCGCCGGGCGATGCGCCGCTCAACGAAGCGTTCGACAAGATCTTCAACGAGCAGGTGCGCGCTTTCCCGACCTTTGCCACCAGCCTTGGCCTCGACAAGGGTGCCAATGCGGACCTGAAGTCGAAGCTCGATACCCGCAACTACCAGGCCGCGCGGGCCGAGGACCTGGCCCGCAACCGCAAATTCATTGCGATGGTCGAGGCTGTCCCGCCGGCGTCGCTGTCACCGGCCGGCCAGCTCAACCGCGAGATCGTGCTCTACGACCTGGGCACCAACCTCACGGCGCCGGCAAAGTACGACCTGGACTCGGTCCAGTCGCCTTACCTGATCAGCCAGCAGGACGGGGCCTATTTCTCGACCCCCGACTTCCTCAACAGCGCCCATACCATCGACAATGCCGCCGACGCCGAGGCCTATCTGTCGCGCCTCGCCCAGTTCGCGACGCAGCTCGACAATGAAACCGCCGAGCAGCAGCGACAGGCAGCCCGCGGATATGTCGCGCCCGGCTGGTCGCTCGATCTCGCGCTCGGCCAAATGCGCGAACAGCGCTCGCCGGCCGCCGACAAGAGCCCAATGGTCGAATCGATTGTCACCCGCACCGCGTCGATCCCGGGCAACTGGGGCGCCCGGGCGACAGCGATCGTCGAAAAGGAAGTTTATCCGGCGCTCGACCGGCAGATCGCCGCGGTCGAGGAATTGCGCAAGTCCACGCCCGCGGGCGACGGGGCCTGGCGCATCCCCCAAGGTGAGGCGATCTATGCCGACGCGCTGGCCCAGGCGACGACCACCAAATTTACGCCTGACGAGGTCCACCAGCTCGGCCTCGCCCAGGTTGCCGAGATCACCGCCCAGCTGGACACGCTCCTGAAAGCCGCCGGCTTCACCCAGGGCACGGTCGGCGAGCGGCTGGCGGCGCTCAACAAGAATCCGGCTCAGCTTTATCCCGATACCGATGAGGGCAGGGTGGCGCTGATCGCCAGCCTGAACGCGGGCGTCAAGGATATGGCGACGCGGCTGCCCCGCGCCTTCGCCACCCTGCCCTCCCAGCCGCTCGAAATCCGCCGCGTGCCGCCGGAGATCCAGAACGGCGCGTCGAACGGCTATTACCGGCGCGCCTCGCTCGACGGTTCACGCCCGGCGATCTACTTCATCAATTTGAAGACCACCGGCGACTGGCCGAAATATTCGCTGCCGGCACTCACCTATCACGAAGGCACGCCGGGCCATCACCTGCAGATCAGCCTGGCCCAGACCAGCGCCGATCTGCCGATGCTGCGCAAGATCAGCTTCTACTCCGCCTATGGCGAAGGCTGGGCGCTTTACGCCGAGCAGTTGGCCGATGAACTGGGAGCCTATCACGACATCGAACGCGCCGGTTATCTCCAGTCATACCTGTTTCGCGCCACCCGCCTCGTGGTCGATACCGGCATGAACTCAAAGCGTTGGAGCCGCGAAAAGGCGATCGATTATATGGTCGCCACCACCGGCTTCGCCCGCCCCCGTGTCCAGCGCGAAATCGAGCGTTACTGCGCTTCGATCGGGCAGGCGTGCAGCTACAAGATCGGCCACATCGCCTGGACTCGCGCCCGCGCCCGGGCACAGCAAATCCTCGGTGACAAGTTCGACCTGAAGCAGTTCCACGAAGTGCTGAAGGACGGGGCCATGCCACTCACCATTCTCGAACGGCGGATCGTCGAGCGGGCGGAGGCAGCCAAGCGGGCCTAGGCCTGGCTTGCCTATGTCTTGAGTTGGAGCAGCCAGGCGGATCGGCGGGCCGACCCGCGTTCCAACTCATGCCATTAATGGTAATAGCCGGCTGCGATGCGCATCTTGCTGGCAGAAGACGATGTTGAAATGGCGCGCTTCATTGAGCGCGGCCTCAACGATCTTGGGCATCAGGTCATTTGCGCAGCTGACGGCGACATTGCGGTGCGGTTGGCGACCGAGCAGCCGTTCGATCTGGCGTTGATCGATCGCATGCTCCCCGGGCTCGATGGCATTTCGGTGCTTCGCAGGATGCGCACCGAGCGATTGGAATTGCCGGTGCTCCTACTCACTGCACTTGGCGGAATTGACGATCGGGTCGAGGGCCTTGACGCGGGCGCGGACGATTATTTGGTCAAGCCGTTCGCATTCATGGAGCTTGCCGCCAGGGTCAACGCCCTTGCGCGCCGAAGCCCGCCCGGCTTGCCTGTTACCCAGCTGCAGCACGGGCCGATCTCGATTGACCTGCTTCGCCGCGAGGTTCGGCGCGATGGGCGCAAGGTGTTGTTGCAGCCGAGGGAATTCCGGCTGCTGGAGGAACTTATGCGAAGCGGCGAGCGGGCGATCACCAGGACGATGCTGCTGGAACGGGTGTGGGGCTTTCATTTCGATCCCCAGACCAACATCGTCGAAACGCATATGAGCCGATTGCGCGCAAAGCTGAACGAGGACGGCGGCCCGGACCTTATCGAAACCATTCGTGGTGCCGGCTACCGGATGAAACCTGTTGCCGAAGCTTAGCTCAAGCGCCGCATACCGGATTGCAATTGCCTATTCGGCGGCCATGGCGGCCGGCATCGCGCTGCTTGGTATCGTCACCTTTTGGGCGATGCATATCGCATTTACGCGTCAACTCGACGTCCTCATCAACGAGGAAGCCCAATCGTTGATCCTGGAATATCAAACGGACGGGCCCGCCGAGCTTGCCCGCGCGATTGGGCAGCGTGAGCGCCTCGATCCGGGGGCCCGCGTCTATTACGCCGTATTTGACGCAAACGGGCGCAGGACGATCGGCGCATTCCAGGCGGAGCGCCCGGCCCTTGGAGTGCACGATATTGCTTTCATCGATCCCACCGAGGGTCCGGACGCGGCGCGCGGTGTGGCGGTCGACCTGCCGGATGGCCGCAGGCTTGTTGTCGCCGCCGATCGCGAGTGGATCGAGAATATTGACCATGTCGTCCTCGCCACTTTCGCCGCTGCCTTTGCAGCGGTCCTGCTACTTGGGATGGTCGGCGCACTATCGCTGGGCTCCTACCTTCGTAACCGGCTCCATTCGATCCAGACGACAGCCGCGGCGATCATTGGCGGCGACATCAGCCGACGTATGCCCATGGGAGCCGGCGACGACGAGTTCGACAAATTGGCAGGGCTGCTCAACACCATGCTGGAAGAAATCGAGCGGCTGCTCGAAAACGTCCGGCAGGTATCGGGGGACATTGCCCACGACCTCCGCACGCCGCTGACCCGGTTGCGCAACGCACTGGAACAAGGGTTGAGCGGTCGTTCCAGCGAGCTGGAAATGAATGCTACCGTGTCGGATGCGATCAAACGGGTCGACGACATTTTGGCAATGTTTGCGGCCATTCTTCGCATCAGCGAGATCGAAAGCGGGTCGATCAGGCGCCGATTTGAGCCATTCGACGCCACCGCGCTGGTGACCGATCTTGCAGAAAGCTACGCGCCAGCCGTCCGGGACAGCGGCCGGGACCTGGACTGGTCGATCGAGCAGGGCATCACGCTGGAAGGCGACCGCGAGCTGGTTGCTCAGGCCATCACAAACCTGATCGATAACGCCCAGAACCATAGCCCGACCGGGACGCATATCTCGATTGGACTGGCGCGCCGGGCGGCGTCAGCCTGCATCACCGTCGCCGACAATGGGCCGGGCGTAAGTGAGGCCGACCGAGCGCTGATTGCACGGCGCTTTATCCGCCTGGACGCAAGCCGCAGCCGGCCCGGTCACGGACTGGGCCTGAATATGGTCGATGCAATCGCTCGACTGCACCGGGGAACGCTGTCCTTCGCGGACAATAACCCCGGGCTGATTGCGGAGCTTGTCCTGCCCGCGGCCCCAGCCGCCGAAGATTGATTCTTCCCAACCTTACAACATTGGCAGTGCAGGAGATTTCGGCGTGGGTTAGCCAAGCCCCGTGCCGAAGCCTTGTTGCCTGATCGCCAACCCATCGAACCCCCCGATGGACCGTGTGACGGCGATGGTTCCGGCCTCTGCCCCGACTTTCTCGGCTGCCCTGGCCGAACCGACGGGCTGAGCCAAGAGGATCTCTGGTGGACCAATCAAATCTTCCATCAGTTAGGGATCACATTCCGGCGGCCTCGTCCGGCTTGCCGCTCAAAATAGGTTTTCTTGCGCTCGCGCCGGCTCATCAGCATCTCCATTGGATACCGGTAGCGCTGGAGCTGGCGCGCCGTGGCGCCGACGTCGACGTCCTATGTCCAAGCCGTTCAGGCATGCGGCTGATCAGGAGCTTCGATCCCGAAGCGAGCCTCAGGCTGCGTTGGATCCCGGGGAAGCTGGGAGGGTCGCTGTTCGACCTCCCGCCGCGCTTCGAAATCTATCTGCTCTACAGTTGGCTGTTCCGACGATACCCGGTGCTTGTAACCACCGAGACCACTAGCTCGATCCTGATGCTAAGCCGCAAGTTCAAGTCGCTGCTCGTGCGTATCCGGCATGGCGCGGGCGACGCCGCGACCCGGATCGACGACCGCCGGGTGAGACTGTTCGACCTCAACCTGGTTGGTGGAGAGAAAGACCGCAAGCGGCTGCTCGAGGCGGGCCTCGGCACCGAGGAGAATCTCGTCGTTGCCGGCTACGCCAAGTTTGAACTGGTCAAGCCGCCGGCGCCCCTGTTTCCCGACGATCGGCCGATTGCGCTCTACAACCCCCATGTCCGCCGTGACTTGTCGAGCTGGTTCACCATGGGCCGCCGGCTGGTACACGAAATGGAACAGATTGAGGGCTGGAACTTCGTCGTTGCCCCGCACGTGAAGTTGCGGGGCGGGCCGCGCATTCGATCATCTGCGCCGAACGTCCTGATCGATCGCGGAAGCGTCCGGTCGATTGACATGAGCTATACGCAGGCCGCGTCCGTCTATGTCGGCGATGCCAGCAGCCAAGTTTATGAGTTTCTCCGCACGCCCCGGCCCTGCATCTTCATCAATGCGCACGGGGTCGATTGGCGCGGGCGCGAGGATTATGCGCATTTTGCCCTCGGACAGGTGATCGAACGGCCGGAGGAGCTTGGCCCCGCCCTCGCCCGATCGGCGGAGATGCAACCCCATTTCGAACCGCTCCAGCGCGCGGCGATGGCCGGATCGATCGAGCAAAGCGACCGGCCCGCTTCGCAGCGCCAGGCCGACGCCATCCTGGATTTCATCGCCAAGCGATCGACAAAACATTAAGCAACGTCTGTTCCCCGGGCGAACTGCTCAGCCATCTCCGCCACTTCCAGCCACCTCAATTCCGCCGCCTCGATATCGGTGCGGTGCCGGGCGATACGCTCGGTCAGCTCGGCGAACTTGTTCGGATCGCGGCTGAACAGGTCGGGATCGTGCAACGTCAGCTCATCGGCGGCGATCGCGGCTTCCAGCCGTTCGATTTCGCCTGGCAGCCGGTCGAGGTCGCGCTGGTCCTTGTAACTTAGCTTCGACGCAGCCACCCTGGGCGCCGGCGCGGCGCCCTGAAGCTCGGCCTTGGCTTTGCCCGGCCGGCGATGGTCGACGTAGCGCTTGCGAATCCAGTCCTCATAGCCGCCGGCGACGATGTCGACCTTGCCCGACCCGTCGAGCCCCAATGTCACGGTCACCGTCTTGTCGAGGAAGTCGCGGTCATGACTGACGATCAGCACCGTCCCCTCATAATCGGCGATCACTTCCTGCAGGAGGTCGAGCGTTTCCAGGTCAAGGTCGTTGGTCGGCTCGTCGAGCACCAGCAGGTTCGACGCCCGCGCAAACTCGCGCGCCAGCAGCAGCCGCGACCGTTCGCCGCCGGACAGCGACCCGATCGGCGCCTCGGTCAGCGACGGGTCGAACAGGAATTCCTTCAGATAGCCCTTGATGTGCTTCTTGTGGCCCCGTACCTCGATCCAGTCGCCGCCCTCGGCCAGCACGTCGCGCACCCTTTTGTCCGGAGCCATCAGCTTGCGTTGCTGGTCGATGACGATGCCGCTCAGCGTCTTGGCCTGCGACAGCGTGCCGGCGTCGGGCTTCAATTCGCCGGTCAGCAGCTTCAGGAGGGTCGTCTTGCCGGTGCCGTTTGCTCCGACCAGCCCAATCCGGTCGCCGCGCTGGATGCGCAGCGTGAAGTCGCGGATGATCGGGCGCTCGCCGAACGCCTTTGATACTCGGTCGGCATCGATCACCGTCTTGGTTTTCACATCGTCCTTGGCGAGGCCCAGCTTGGCTCCGCCGGCCGGGCCCAGCATTGCCGCCCGCTGGGCGCGCATCTCATTGAGCTTCGCCAGCCGCCCCTGATTGCGTCGACGCCGCGCGGTCACGCCGCGCTGCAGCCAATGCAACTCCAGCGCCAGCTTTGCGTCGAGCTTCTCCGCTGCTCGCTGCTCCTCGGCATAGACGGCCTCGGTCCAGGCATCGAACCCGCCAAACCCGATTTCTGCGCGCCGCATTTGGCCGCGGTCGAGCCACAGGCAGCTCTTGGTCAGCCGTGTAAGGAAAGTGCGGTCGTGGCTGATGGCGATGAACGCGCCCTTGAACCGCTGCAGCCATTGTTCGAGCCAGTCGATCGCGCCCAGGTCGAGGTGATTGGTCGGCTCGTCGAGGAACAGTACGTCCGGCTCCTGCGCCAGCGCCCGGACGATCGCCGCCCGTCGCCGTTCGCCGCCGCTGGCAGTCGCGACGTCGCGCGTGAGATCGATCCCGATCTGGTCCGCGATCGCCGCGGCTTCGTGCGCCGCCGGAGCGTCATCGCCCGCCAGCACCCAGTCCTCGAGCGTTGCCTGGCCGGTCATCACCGGATCCTGCTCCAGCAATACGACCTTCGTTCCGGGAACGATCTTGCGCGTCCCCTCGTCGGTCTCGATCAGCCCGGCGAGACACTTCAACAAGGTCGTCTTGCCGGCTCCGTTGCGGCCGATCAGGGCAAGCCGGTCGCGCGGACCGATGAAAATGTCGAGATTGCGGAACAGCCAGCCTTCGCCCTGGATCAGTCCGAGATTCTCATAGGATAAAATTGGGGGTGCCATCGCGGCGCCACCTAGCTTAGGTTGCCCGTGCCGTCACGTGGGGACATGAACGGCAAGCAACGGGGGCATTCATAGCTTGTTCAATGGATTAGCTATAGTCAGGCCGGCGAGAGTATAGCCAATGAGCCTGTATCGTACCTTTGTCCTTTCGCTTTGCGCCGCCACCGTAGCGGTCGCCACGCCTGCGTTCGCCCGCAAGAATGACGGCCAACCGGCGGTCGCCACGCGACCGACGACCGGCACTCCGCATCTCGCCTGGCTCGACCGGCCGCGCGACCAGGATCGCGCATTCCGCGACAAGCAGCAGGGCCGGTCGATGGCGCTGCCGCAGATCGAGCGCAAAGTCCTGCCCCGGATGGGCGGCGCCGATTACCTCGGCCCCGAGATTCGGGGGCAGAATCTGCGGATGAAGTTCATGGACAATGGCCGGGTTATCTGGGTCGATGTCGATCCCCGCACCGGCCAGATCGTCGGCAAGTCCGGCGACTAATCCTTTTTCCAGCCGATCAATCGAATCAGATAGGTCGCGACCACGATCGTCAGAACGATTGTCGCAATCGGGCTGAGATAATCCCGGACCTGGTCATATTGCGCGCGCAACACATAGCCTGCGGTCACCAACAGGCCGCTCCACATAATGTCACCGATCAGCGTGAACAGGATGAACCGGCGAAGGTTCATGTCGAACACGCCGGCCGGCACCGAAATGAAGGTCCTGACGATCGGCACGACGCGGGCGAACATCACCGCCGGCGCGCCGTGGCGATCGAACCAGCGGTCGGCGCGGTCGATTTGCGCGGGGGTTAGCGTAATCCAGTGGCCATGGCGGGCAGCGAAGGACTTGAGCCGCTCCACCCCGACCATCCGACCGATGTAAAACCAGACGATCGCCCCGATTGTCGAACCGGTCGCTCCGGCCAGCACTACCGCCAACGGGTGAAACCGGCCGGACGACGCCTCGAACCCGGCCAGCGGCATCACCAGCCAGGACGGAATTGGGGGAAACACGCTTTCCAGGAACATGATGAAAGCGATTCCGGCATAGCCCGCCTGGTTGATCAGGTTGGTGATCCATTCGAACATCGCGCCGCGTCTCTCCGCAATTTCAATAACCGCTTGCCCGTTCCTTTCGTTGCGGCCAAGCAACCGTTCAGCTTCGCGCGTGTTTGTGACTGCGAACGGATTTTCGAAGGATGAACGAATGCGCGTGTTGATCGTCGAGGACGAACCCAATCTGGGCCGCCAGCTGCGCTCGACGCTGGAAGGTGCCGGCTATGCTGTCGATCTCGCTACCGACGGCGAGGATGGTCACTATCTTGGCTCGACCGAAACCTATGACGCCGTGGTGCTCGACCTCGGACTGCCCGAAATCGACGGGCTGACCGTACTCGACCGCTGGCGGAAGGAAGGCCGCAAGATGCCGGTGCTCGTGCTAACCGCTCGCGACAGCTGGTCGGACAAGGTCGCCGGGCTCGATGCCGGAGCCGACGACTATCTCGCCAAGCCGTTCCAGACCGAGGAACTGATCGCCCGCCTTCGCGCCTTGATCCGCCGCGCCGCCGGGGTCGCCAGTTCGGAGCTGATCGCCGGCGACATTCGTCTCGATACCCGTTCGGGCAAGGTCACCAAGGCCGGCGAACCGGTCAAACTTACCGCCCAGGAATATAAGCTGCTCAGCTACCTGATGCACCACAAGGGCAAGGTGGTTAGCCGGACCGAGCTGATCGAGCATATTTACGACCAGGATTTCGACCGTGATTCCAACACCATCGAGGTATTCGTAACGCGAATCCGCAAAAAGCTGGGCGCCGACGTCATCACCACTATCCGTGGCCTCGGTTACAGCCTTGAGGATAGCCCCGCTTGAACGATGCCGCGCAAGCGGATGAAGCGGTGAAGTTGGGGGCCAGACCAGCTACCAGCGAGCCTGTGATGGTTACCGAAAAGCGGCCTGAGAGAGAGCGAGTGAAGACGGATAGTGGGGCCTATCCGGCAAGCGAGCGAGCGTGTCAGGGCGCTTTTGCGTTCCACCCTTCGGGCATGGCCCTGCATCCGGCCGGAGACATGTCACAGGCGCGATGGTAGCTAGTCTGACCCCCCGAGAGCGCCGCGGAGGGTCGCTGACCCGGCGCATGATCGTCGTGTCGGCGGTGTGGATCGGCGTCCTGTTGCTGATCGGCGGGTTCGCGCTCGACCGGGTCCTGTCACGGCAGATTGTCGACAATTTCGACGCCCAATTGGAGCGCGTCCTGAAATCGATGATCGGCGCCTCGGAAATCGGACCGGACGGAGAGGTGCGGTTCAGCCGGCCGCCGGCCGACCAGCGCTTCCTCGAGCCCTATTCAGGGGTTTATTTCCAGATCAGTGGCGCCGGCCAGGAAACCTTCCCGTCGCGTTCGCTATGGGACCGGCGATTGCAGGTCGATACGGGCCACAACGATGTCGAGTTGCACATGCGCGACAGCATGGAGTTTGCCGACGAGCCGCTGCGCATCCTGGAACGGGACGTGATCCTGCCCGGCAGCAACGTGCGCTGGCGTTTCCAGGTGGCCCAGTCGCGCCAGGCGATCGACAGCCAGATAAAGGAGCTGCGCTCAACCCTGATCGCCAGTTTCGCGGGGCTCGGGCTGGGCTTGCTGGCCCTGGCCGCTCTCCAGGCGATCTACGGATTATGGCCGCTGCGCCGGGTTAGGCGGGAAGTGGCGGCGATCCGCGGCGGCATCCAGACCCGGATCGCGGAGGGCTTCCCACGCGAAGTCGAGCCGCTGGTCGACGAAATCAACGAGCTGCTCGCCCATAGCGAGGCGCAAGCCGAGGAAGCCCGCCGTCACGCCGGCAACCTTGCCCACGCTTTGAAGACACCCCTGACCGTGATCACCAATGCGGCCACTGCCCATGCCGGGGACCTCGACAATACGGTGATCCGCGAAGCCGCGGCGATGCGGCGGCAGGTCGACCACCACCTTGCCCGGGCGCGGGCAATCGGCCGCAGGGCCTCGACCCAGGCCCGCGTCACCGTCTGGGAAAGCGCGCAGGCGGTCGAGCGTGCGGTGTCGACCCTCTACGCCAAGGTCACCATCGATATCGCGGGCGACAGGCACGCGCAGGTACGGGTCGAGCGACAGGATCTCGACGAAATGCTCGGCAACCTGGTCGAAAATGCCGCCAAATATGGCAACGGCCGGGTGTTTGTGACGGTCGATCCGCCAGCCAGCGGCCTGGTCGCCATTCAGATCGAAGATGACGGGCCAGGCATTCCCGAAGCCCAGCGCGCCGAGCTGTTCACGCGCGGTACGCGGCTCGACACGACCGGCAAGCCCGGGACAGGACTTGGCCTCGCCATCGTCCGCGACGTCGCCGAGATTTACGGCGGCAAGGTCTCGCTCGCCGAGAGTGAGGATTTGGGCGGGTTGATGGTAACTTTGTCGCTTCCCGAGGCGCCGCAACTCACCTGATTTCGTCGATTGGTCGAAAGGGGCTTGGCAGTGCCGCCGCCGCGGCTAGCGTGCGCGCCAATTGATCAGGATAAGGGCCTGCCATGAAACGGAATTTGCTCCTGCTTGCCGCGGCGTCGGCGCTCGTTATCGCTCCGGCACTGGCCGCCCAGGGGAAGCCGGCCTTTGCCCCCTGGGGGGTCGACCTTTCGGCCATGGACAATGGCGTGAAGCCGGGCGACGACTTCTTCGACTACGTCAACGGCGCCTGGGCCAAGCGAACCGAGATCGCGCCCGACCGGACCTTCGTCGGCATTGATTCCGTGCTTAATGATCAGCTCGACAAGGACGTCCGCTCAATCGTCGAGGACATGGCCAAAAATCCCACCCAGTCAGGACGGATCGGCCAGCAGGTCGGCGATTTCTACGCCAGCTGGATGGATGAAGCGGCGATCGCAGCCAAGGGCACTGCGCCATTGAAACCCTATCTCGACCGCATCGCCGCGGTGAAGGACAAGGGCGAGCTGCTCGATCTGTTCGCCACCGTCGGATATGAATCCCCGGTCGGCGTCGCCATCTACCCGGATCTAGCCACCCCGACCCAATATGCGGTCTATGCCGGCCAGGGCGGGCTCGGCATGCCCAATCGCGATTATTACCTGCTCCAGGGCGCCAAATATGACGCCTATCGGGCCGCCTATCGCGCCTATGTGACCAAGATCCAGGAGCTGGCCGGCATGACCGATGCGGCGGCGAAGGCCGACCGGATCGTCGCGCTCGAAACCGCCATCGCCAAGGTCCACTGGACCCCCGAGCAAAGCCGCGACATCGACAAAATCTACAACCCGATGGACCGCGCCAAGCTCAAAGCCTTCGCGCCGCAGCTCGATTGGGACCGCGCCCTGGCCAAGTCCGGGCTTGGCGACGTCAAATCGGTGGTCGTGACCGAGACCAGCGCGGTCCAGGAGATCGGCAAGCTGGTCGACAGCGTCCCGCTGTCAACCTGGAAGGACTATCTGGCCTATCACTTCGTGAGCGACCACGCCGCCTATTTGCCCAAGGCGATCGACGACGCCAGCTTCGACTTCTTCTCCAAGACGTTGCGCGATGTGCCGACGCAGCGCGATCGCTGGAAGCGCGGTGTAAGCCTGGTTAACGGCGCGCTCGGCGAAGCAGTCGGCCAGATCTATGTCGAGCGTCATTATCCGGCCGAAAGCGACCGCCAGATGGGCGAGTTGATCGCCAATATCCGCGCCGCGCTTCAGGAGAAGATCGAAACCAACAGCTGGATGGACGAGCCGACCAAGAAGGAAGCGGTGGCCAAGCTTGCCGCGTTCGATCCGCGCACCGGCCATCCTGCCAAATATATCGACTATTCGAGCCTGAAGGTCGATCGATCCGACCTGCTCGGCAACGTCATGCGTTCGAACCAGTTCGATTGGGACCTGCTGCTGACGCGGATGAAGAAGCCGGTCGACCGTACGTTGTGGGACATGACCCCCCAGACCAACAACGCCTATTACGACCCGACCCAGAACCAGATCACATTCCCGGCGGCGATCCTCCAGCCGCCCTATTTCGACCCTAATGCCGACCCCGCCTCCAATTACGGCAGCATCGGCGCGACCATCGGCCATGAGATCGGCCATGGCTTCGACGACCAGGGCCGCAAGTTCGACGGCACCGGCAAGCTGCGCGACTGGTGGACGGCGGCGACCGCCCAGAAATATGACGCTCACGCCGCGGC
This sequence comes from Sphingomonas brevis, assembly GCF_023516505.1. NCBI lineage: Bacteria > Pseudomonadati > Pseudomonadota > Alphaproteobacteria > Sphingomonadales > Sphingomonadaceae > Sphingomonas > Sphingomonas brevis. Next base: position 1,465,469 of record NZ_JAMGBB010000001.1, read on the forward strand.
GCTGGTGAAGCAATATGACAGCTACGAGCCGGTTCCGGGCGTGCACATCAAGGGCCAGCTGACGCTTGGCGAGAATCTCGGCGATCTTGGCGGACTGGAAGTCGCCTATGCGGCCTACCGCCGCTACGTCGCCCAACATGGCGAGCCGCCAGTGATCGGCGGCCTGACCGGCGACCAGCGCTTTTTCATCGCGTTCGGCTATAGTTGGCAGACCAAGCAACGCGAAGGAGCATTGCGCGCGCAGCTGCTGACCAACGAGCATTCGCCGGCCAAGTATCGGGTGAACGGCGTCGTCCGCAACGTCGACGCCTGGTACAAGGCGTTCAACGTCAAGCCGGGCGATAAGCTCTACCTGCCGCCCGAACAGAGAGTGCACGTCTGGTAGGCTAGAAAAACGGCCGCTCAGCGGCTAGGTCGGCGACCGTGACTGCCTCCGTCCACAGCCTCAGCGACAAGCGCGCGCCGTCGCTCGATCCGATGATCGCGCTGACCGCGGCCGACATGAACGCGGTCAATTCGGTGATCCTCGATCGGATGCAGTCGAAGGTCGCATTGATCCCCGAGCTCGCCGGCCACCTCATCGCCGGCGGCGGCAAGCGCATGCGGCCGATGCTGACCTTGGCCAGCGCTGCACTGCTCGACTATACCGGAGCGCGCCACCACAAGCTGGCCGCCGCGGTCGAATTCATCCATACGGCGACCCTGCTGCACGACGATGTGGTCGACGGATCGGGCCTGCGGCGCGGCAAGCGAACCGCCAACATCATCTGGGGCAATCCGGCGAGCGTGCTGGTCGGCGATTTCCTGTTCAGCCGAGCGTTCGAGCTGATGGTCGAGGACGGCAGCCTCAAGGTGCTGCGAATCCTGAGCCATGCCTCCGCGGTAATCGCCGAGGGCGAGGTCGACCAGCTGACCGCGCAACGCCAGGTCGAGACCAGCGAAGAACATTATCTCCACATCATCAATGCCAAGACCGCGGCGCTGTTCGCCGCCGCCTGCCGGATCGCGCCAGTCGTCGCCGAGGCCGGCGAGGAGGCGGAAGAAGCGCTGGAATCCTATGGCCGTTACCTTGGCGTCGCGTTCCAGCTGGTCGATGATGCGATCGACTATTCGTCAGACGAAGCGACCATGGGCAAGGGCCAGGGCGACGATTTCCGCGACGGCAAGGTGACCCTGCCGGTGATTCTCGCCTATGCGCGAGGAACCGCGGAAAACCGCGCTTTCTGGAAGGCGGCGATGCAGGGCGACAGGATTTCCGATGCCGACCTCGCGCATGCCACGGGGCTGATTCAGGAAACCGGCGCGCTGTCCGACACGTTGGAACGGGCGCGGCACTATGGCCGCCGGGCGATCGACTCCCTGGCGCCGTTCCCCGCGGGCCGGGCCAAGGCGGCGCTGGTCGAGGCGGTGGAGTTCGCCGTAGCCCGCGCCTACTAGTTCGAGGCGGCGGGACGTCGCCGCATCAAAGGAGGCGCTTGATGAAGCTGGCAATGATCGGGCTCGGCCGAATGGGCGGCAACATGGCGCATCGGCTGGTCCAGCATGGCCACGAAGTGGTCGCGTATGATCGCGACCTGGCCGCCGTGGCGGAAGCGGCCAAAAATGGTGCGACCGGCGTTTCCAGCCTTACCGAGCTTCCCGCCCAGCTGCCCTCCCCCGCCATCTACTGGATCATGCTTCCGGCCGGCGAAATTACCGAGAATGTGATGCGCGAAGTGGGCGAGCTGGCTCGCCCCGGCGACATCATTGTCGACGGCGGCAACAGCTTCTGGAAGCATGATCTTGCGCGCGCTGCCTGGTTGAAGGAGCGCGGCCTCATCTTGATCGACGTCGGCGTGTCGGGCGGCGTCTGGGGGCTGGATCGCGGATATTGCATGATGATCGGCGGCGACGATGCCGCGGTGAAGCATATCGATCCGATCCTTCAGGCGCTTGCCCCCGGGCTTGGCGACATCCCGCGGACCAAGCGCCCCAGCACGGAAAGCGCCTGGCAGGCGGAGATGGGCTATGTCCACTGCGGGCCGGCGGGCTCCGGCCATTTCGTCAAGATGGTTCACAACGGCATCGAATATGGAATGATGCAGGCCTATGCCGAGGGATTCGATATTTTGAAGCAGCGGGGCAAGGATGACTTGCCTGACAATATGCGGTTCGATTTGAACCTGTCCGACATCAGCGAAGTCTGGCGCCGCGGTAGCGTCATTTCCTCATGGTTGCTCGACCTCATCGCAATCGCGCTCGCCAACGACCAGTCGCTGTCGAAATATAGTGGCCGAGTCGCCGATTCCGGCGAGGGCCGCTGGACCATCGATGCCGCGATCGAGGAGGCCGTGCCGGTGGACGTCCTTGCCGCCGCCCTGTTCGCGCGGTTCCGCAGCCGGGTTGAATTCAGCTACGCCGACCAGCTGCTGTCGGCGATGCGCCATGGCTTCGGGGGCCATGTCGAGATGCCGCAATAGCAGGCTCAAGTTCTCAGGGATTCACTTGAGACCTACTCTTGCGCAATTCACATAGGTTCGCGCTTTCAGAATCAATCCGCGAGCGAGGCCATGGTACGAACCGCTGCACTTTTCCTGTCGGCAATTGCGATGTCATTGCCAGCCCACGCCCAACAGATCGAGGCGGCGGGGCGCCCGGTGCTGGAGCTGGTCACCACGCTGAAGCCTGGGCAATTCGTCTGGTCGCCGGGGTCGGCGCCCGAAGGGCCGGTCCTGATGGTCGTCAATCTTGCTACCCAGCGCGCGATCCTGTTTCGCAACGGCCTGCCGATTGGCGCGTCCACGGTTTCGTCAGGAAAGCCCGGCTATGAGACTCCGACCGGAGTCTTCACGGTGCTGGAGAAGAAGAAAGAGCATTATTCCAAGACCTATGGCAATGCGCCGATGCCCAACATGCAGCGGCTGACGTGGAAGGGAATTGCGCTCCATGCCGGCAATTTGCCCGGCTATCCCGCCTCACACGGCTGCATCCGGCTGCCGATGAAATTTTCGAACCTGCTGTTCGGCGCAACCAAGCTCGGCATGACCGTGATCATCACCAGCTTCCCGGTCCAGCCCGGGCAGTCCACCACGCCGGACCTGGCGGCAGCCATTGCCCCGAACGCGACGACGTTGGCGCGCGCCCCATTCGAATGGCATCCTGAGCGGTCGGCGAGCGGACCGGTCTCGGTTATCATCAGCGCCGCCGACGAGCGAGCAATCGTCCTTCGCAACGGGGTTGAGATCGGCTCTGCCCCAGTCCGCGTCAACGGCAGCATTGCCGGCGGCTTCGCCTATGCGCTGCGCGCCTGGGATGCTACCGGCCAACATTGGCTCAAGTTGCAATATTCGGGCGCCGGCCAGGGAATGGAAGTGTCGCCTGGAGAGGGTGACCGCTTCGATGCGCCATGGGATTTCCGTCATGCGGTCCAGACCGTGCTGCGTCCGGGCAGCATCATCATCGTCACGCCGCAAACCCTGCACGCCGGCAGTTCGGGCAGCGCGCTGACCGTTATCGAGAATGACGGCGGGACCCGATAGGAGCTAGTCCGGGCCCCTAGTGATACCGGTAATAGTGGCGTCGATAGGCATATCGACCACCATAGGTCACGGCATATCCGCCGCCGTAGGGCCGATAACCGCCGTAGTAGCCATAGCCGCCGTACGGTCCGCCATAATAGCCGTACGCTGGCGGCGGAGGCGGCGGATAGGGGTAGGCCGGAACGGCATAGCCATAACCCGGATAGGCGTATGCCGGACGACCGTAGTAGCCGCCGTAGCCGTATGGAGCATGACCATAGTAGCCATGGCCATGGCTGGAGCCGATTGCATAGCCTGCGATCGCGCCAATCGTGCCGCCGATGATCGCGCCCGCGACGCCGTCACCATCGTGGTGATGGTGGTGCCGGTGGTAATAATGGTCATGTTCGGCAAGGGCCGGAGTGGAAACGACCAGCGTTGCAAACAGGGCAGGCAAGGCAAGAAGCCGTTTCATGGATGCCTCCTTCGTGCCCCCGAGGAAGCGACGGGCCTATGACTGGGCTGGATGGCGCTCAATCGGAACAATCACTGAGCAAGCCTAGCCCTGGTGGAGGTCGCCTTTTCTGGCCCTAAGGGTCTTGGCGCCCTGTTCGGCCATCTGCTTAACCCTGTTAAGCCGCTTCAGATATTCGGCTCTCGAGCCGCCGGCGTGGCCTTCGATGGCGTGGTGCATGATCGAAGCTATGCTCTCGAAATCGGCTTCGATGGAATGAAGCAGATTGTCGGTGCCAAATGCGGTTTCCGGGGAATTGTCTTGCTCGCCGGCCTTTGCCGATTCTCCAACGAGGCGGGCCCATTCAATCGCGCGCGCGACGTGCCCGGAAATCATCCCGATGGCATCGACTTCCTCGCGAATGGGACTGCGCGCGGTCAAATGATAGATGGCAAACGTCCCGATGACGACATCTTCGCAATTACGGATCGGCGTCGACCAGCAAGCGCGCAGGCCGTGCGGCAAGGCCAGGTGGCGATAGTCGGACCACAGCGGATCGACTTCGATGTCGGTCACATAAATCGCGCGGCCGAGATAGGCGGCTGTCCCGCAAGACCCCACCGCCGGGCCGATTTCCGTGCCGTCCAAGGCCTCGCAATAGCTTTGGGGAAGGCTTGGCGCCGCAACATGCCGGAGGCGCTTTCCATCGGGGTCGAGCAGCAGGATCGATGTCAGCAGGACCGTGTCGGCCATTGATTCCACGGTGCGCAAATAGCGGTCGAGGACCGTCTCCAGCGTTTCGCCCCTGGCGAACTCGGCGGACGCGCGGAATGAACGATCCTTTAGTGAGTCATGCAGTGCAGCGGCAAATATCAACCGAACATCTCCAGCCAGCTGGCTCTCACGGGGAGGTCATATTGCTATCACATTGTCTTAACGTTTTCGAATTTGTCACTTATCCGTACTTAATGGGACTGCCGGCCAGCCGTTCCGCTGTCCTACGTTCCGATCATCTGACATAGGACGAGCATGTCTTCCGGCCGCGGCGCGACCCAATTCAGTCACCTGCCCATCGATGATGTCCTGGCCGACCTGCTCCGGACATTCGACGAGGGAACGAGAGCGCTTCTGGTCGCTCCGCCGGGTGCCGGCAAGACGACGCGCGTAGCGCCGGCGCTGCTCGATCAGCGGTGGTGCACGGGGCAGGTATTGTTGCTGGTCCCGCGCCGGCTGGCCGCGCGAAGCGCGGCTGAATTTATCGCGCGCGAGCGCGGCGAGGAAGCGGGTGCGACGATCGGTTACGCCACTCGCCTGGACAGCAAGGCTGGGAAGGCGACGAGGGTTATCGCCATGACCCACGGCGTCTACTTGGCCAGAATTCAGGGCGATCCCGAGCTTGCCGGAGTCAGCGCCGTGCTGTTCGACGAAGTCCATGAGCGTGGGCTGGACAGCGACCTGGCGCTGGCGTTGACGCTCGACTCGGCCGAGAGCTTGCGGCCCGATCTGCGGATCGCGGCAATGTCGGCAACGCTGGACGGCGAGCGCTTCGCCCGATTGCTGGGCGATCCGCCGATCATCGAAAGCGAAGGAAGAAGCTTTCCGCTAACCCTAATTCACGAAGGGCGTGACCCTGCACAAAGGATCGAGCCGCAAATGGCCTCGGCAATCCGCGCCGCCCTGTCCGACCATGACGGGTCGCTGCTCGCCTTCCTGCCTGGAGTTGCCGAAATCAAACGGACCGCCGAAGCGCTCGGGAGCCTGCCGGCCAATGTCGTCCTCCATCGATTGCATGGCGCTGTCGAACCGGCGCAGCAGCGTGCAGCGCTTGCACCGCCTAAGCCCGGGACGCGCAAGCTGGTGCTGGCCAGCGCCATCGCCGAAACCAGCCTCACTCTCGATGATGTCCGGATCGTGGTCGACAGCGGGCTTGCGCGCCGGCCGCGCTACGATCGCGGTGCGGGCCTCACGCGGCTGGTTACGGAGCGCGCCAGTCGTGCCGCCGTCACCCAGCGGGCCGGCCGTGCCGCACGACAGGCGCCAGGCGTAGCGGTTCGCCTATGGGAGGAAGCCGCGAATGCGTCATTGCCGGCCCATGACCCCCCAGAGATTTTGGAAGCGGATCTTTCCAGCTTGCTCCTGACCTGCCTGTTGTGGGGCGAGAATGATCCACTTCGGCTGCCCTTCCTCGATCCGCCGCCGGCCCCGGCAATATCGGAGGCGCGGCTGCGTCTCGAACGCCTCAATGCGATCGACGCGGACGGCCATATTACCGCGCACGGCAGGGCAATCGCCGCGATCCCGCTCGAGCCACGCTTGGCACATATGCTGATCGAGGCCGGCGAGCGCGGCTTCGCTCACGCAGCTGCGGAAGCGGCCGTCCTGCTGACCGAACGCGGGCTGGGAGGCAACGACCCTGACCTGGAAGCGCGCCACCGCCGCTGGCTCAGCGACCGATCGCCCCGGGCGCAGGCGGCAAAGAACATGGCGAAGCGATGGGCGAAGGCCGGTGGAGGTGGAAGCGTCCACCCGCACGATATCGCCCGGTCGATCGCCTTGGCTTTCCCGGACCGCCTGTCGCGTCGCCGCGATCAATCGGGCGAACAGTGGCAGTCGGTAGGCGGGCGCGGCTTTCGGCTCGATCCGGCATCGCCATTGGCCCGCAGCGAATGGCTGACCGTAGCCGAAGTTGCCGGTGCCGCATCGGGCGCGCGGATCCTGTCCGCGGCAGCCATCGAGACAGGCGAGGTGGAGGCGCTTTTCGCCGATGAGATAACAACCTACACGCAGGTTCGTTTTGACCCGGCCACCGCTGCGATCAGCGCGACGAAGGGACGCAGGCTGGGATCGATAAAGCTGTCATCGGCTCCCGACCCCCGACCCGACCAGGCGGCGATCGAGGCCGGCCTGGCTGACGCGGTCCGGCGGCATGGTCTTGCCATCCTTCCGTGGAGCGAATTCGCAATTGCGCTCCGCCAGCGCGCGGTCTTCGCTGCCCTGCACGACGAGAAGGTTCCCGACCTATCGGACAAGGCACTGCTGGAGCGGCTCGACGAGTGGCTGGCGCCACTGCTTCACGGACAGCGGCGCCTCGATGCAATTGGTTCCTCCTCCCTCACCAGCGCGCTCCAGGGCCTGCTCGGTTATGAAGGCGGGCGGTCGGTCGACCGGCTGGCCCCGGCACATTTCGATACGCCTGCCGGATCGTCTCATCCGATCGATTATTCCGCGACCGGCGGGCCGGCAGCCGAGGTCCGGGCGCAGGCGCTCTACGGCCTCAAAAGCCATCCGACGGTAGCCGGCGGCCGGGTGCCGCTGACTCTCGCGATTACCTCTCCCGCGCACCGCCCGATCCAGACGACCAAGGATCTGCCCGCCTTCTGGGCCGGGAGCTGGCGCGACGTGGCCAAGGAAATGCGCGGCCGATACCCCAAGCATCCGTGGCCCGAAGATCCGGCGAACGCTTCGCCGACTCTCCGGACCAAGCGGGCAGGCTCTTGATTCTACGCTCAAGCTGCGCCAATTCGCGCCCATGACCGTCGCCCGCATCGTCCAGGAACAACGCAAGACCACCCAATCGGGGAAGGCTCAGGCCGGAAGCTGGACGCTGGAATATGAGAGGCAGCAGGCGCAGCGACCTGATCCACTGACCGGCTGGAATGGATCGGGCGACACCAACACCCAGATCCGGCTTCGGTTCTCCACCAAGGAGGAAGCGATGGCTTATGCGACCCGCAAGGGTTTCACGGTCCATGTCGTGCCGGCCGCCCCGACAAGCCTGAAGCTACAGGCTTACGCCGACAATTTTCGCTAAAACTCAGCCGGTCCCGCGTTCCGCCAGGAAATCGCGGATCATCGGCATCGCGGTAGTGTCGTAACTGGCCAGCACCTGGTGCGGACCGGCGACGTCGAAGTGGGTCAGGAGTTGTTGTCCATTCCAATAGTGAAGTGCGAAAGCGGGCGCGTCGGCTAGGATCAGAGGCCGCCCGTCGGGGTCCTTCGGGTCGATATCGTCCAGGTCCAGCGCTACCCATGGCGCGGTCGAGGCGCAGACCGTCAGCGGTTTTCCAGCGAAGCTGGTGGCGATCGGCCGATGGACGTGACCGGCGATCATTCCGACCACTTGCTTGGCCGGCTTCACAATCTCTTCCAGCCGCTGGACCCAGGCTTCGCAGGGCAGCGCGCTCATCCAATCGATGCCCGTGTCTACGGGCGGATGGTGGAGTATGATGATGGTTGGAACGTCCTTGCGCTGCCGAAGGCGCTTCTTCAGCCAAGCCGCCCGATCCTCGCAGATCATGCCGCCGTGGCGGCCAGGATCGAGCGTGTCGAGCACGATCCAGCGCACCCCGCCATGGTCCAGCTCATATTGAATGAAACCATTTTCGTCGGTCGGGACGTTCGGCAACACCGCGCGAAAGCCATCGCGGCCATCATGATTGCCGATTGCCCATAGCACCGGCCCTTCCCAGCGGGCGACCAGTGCGACCATATGGCGATAAGCGTCCAAGTCCTCGTCGCCCCGCTCGACCAGGTCGCCAGTCACCAACAGCAATGACGGCTTGGGACGCATCGCGTTTAGCTGGTCGATCGCCTGGTTCAATCGGCGAACATTCATTTCGTGCGGGTTGTCGCGGTCGAAGCCGATGTGCAGGTCGGTCACCTGCGCAACCAGGATTCCGTCGATCGAAGGTCTTTTTGGCAATCCGAACCCCCCAAGTCCTAGAGCTTGGAGCAAGGGGCCGAGCCCTTGTCCAGCCTTTTCCTGACGCAGGTTACTAACGGTCTTGCCAGCTTCATTGGCTTGGGCGACAATTGATGCGCCGAAGCCAGGGGGAAAGCTGCGCCAGTATCGTATTGCGTTTGTCGTCGGAACGCGCCCGGAAGCCATCAAACTGAGCCCGGTTGCCCATGCCCTCGCGGCGCTGGGCGAGCCTCCGCACCTGTTCGTGACCGGGCAGCATCCCGGGCTTGAGCTCAGCGACCATAGGCTGGAAGGCTTCACCGCGACGCTGCTCGACTGTCCTGGACAGCCCGACCCAATGCTTCATTCCGAGCTGGTCCGGGGCGCGCTCAAGAGGTTGTTGCCGCTCGACCCGCCCGACCTGCTGATCGTCCAGGGGGATACATCAAGCGCGCTCGGTGGGGCCCTGGCAGCACGGGAAACCGGAGTGCCCCTCGCCCATGTCGAGGCGGGCTTACGCAGCCACGATCCCAACCTGCCGTGGCCGGAAGAGGAAAACCGGGTTGCGATTGACCGGCTGGCGGACCTGCTGTTCGCGCCGACATCGGGCAATGCCGCCAATCTCCGCCGTGACAAGGTCGCCGGAGAGGTAACGATCACGGGCAACAGCGGCATCGATGTGCTGGCCGAGCTAGTCGGGCCGTTGCCGCTGAAGCCGCAACGGCGATGGTGGCCGCGCAGCCATTTCAAGCTGCTGGTTACCTGCCATCGCCGCGAGAACTGGGGAAGCGGGCTCGACCGGCTGGCGAAGGCGATCAGGGTTCTCGCCGAGCACAACATTCATTGTGAGATGCTGCTGCCACCCAATCCGAAGGTCACCGAGCGAATGACCGCACTGCTTGGCGACGCGCCGAATGTGAAGCTGATCGCTCCACTGTCGCATTTCGCGATGATCGACGCGATGCGCCGGGCCGACCTGGTGCTGAGCGATTCCGGCGGCATCCAGGAGGAGGCGCCTGCGCTTGGCGTGCCGCTGCTCGTCCTCAGGGACAAGACCGAGCGACCGGAAGGACTGACAAGCGGGTCGATGGAACTGGTCGGAACCGATCCGGAGCGGATCGTCGAGGCTGTTATGCGCCTGCGCCGCGACCGGGCCGCACTGCGCGCCATGGCAAGGCCCTGCCTGCCGTTCGGGGACGGCCGGGCCGCCCCCCGCATCGCCCGCCATTGCTTGACGTTCCTGGAAGATCGGATCGAGCCAGCGGATAGCCTGACCGCATGATTGACTAGCCGGGCAAAGGTCAGCATATGCGCGCCCTTGCCGCCATGGCCATGGCCCCTTCGTCTAGCGGTCTAGGACGTCGCCCTCTCACGGCGAAAACACGGGTTCGAGTCCCGTAGGGGTCACCATCACTCAGTCCCAGGCGAGTTAAAGGGGTCGCAAAACCCTCCCAAATCGCAGTTTTTCCTCACCAACACGTCCCGGCCGGTTTCATCCGTTTTCGCCCAGCCCCGAAACAAACGACGTCCTGGCTCAGGCATATGCTATTGTCACGGCCCGCGACGGAAGGACGAATCGGTGGAAGCCGGAGATCAGACCCAAGATCCTCAACGGCAGGAACGGGCGACGGTCCAACATCTACTGATCCTCGGCCATCCGGATCCCCGCAGCTTCAATCATGCCGTTGCGGCTCGTTATGTCGAGGTCGCCCAATCCAACTATCAAGCGGTGGAAATCCGAGACCTTTATGCGATGGGCTTCGATCCGCTGCTCAAGGATATCGAGCGGCCGCAAACGCGCCCTGGCGTCTGCGGACCCGATGTGCGGCATGAGCTCAACCTGGTCGAGCGGTCGGACGTCATAACCTTCGTGTATCCACTCTGGTTCGGCACGCCACCCGCGATCATAAAGGGCTATATCGATCGCGTCTTCAGCGCGGCTTTCCAGCTTTCCGATCTCAAACGCGAGCGGACGATCGGGTCATGCTCCGGAAAGTCGCTGGCCCTGTTTACTTCGTCCGCCAGCACCGGCCAATGGCTCGACGAGCAGGGTGTCATGACCTCGCTTCAGCAGTCCTTCGGCCAATATCTGGCATCGATCTTCGGTTTCTCGAATAGATATTATTTCCATGCGGATTCGGTAGTGACTGACATGGGCAAGGCGCTGGCCGAGCAACATCTGTACGACGTCGGGGAGAAGGCCCGGCTTATTTGCGCCCAAGCAGCTGCCGCACGGCATCACGCAAATCTTTAGCGACCCGGGATAGCTAGGTGCCGCCCCATTACCTCCTACTCGCAGCGATGATCACACAATCGGCTGAACTCAAGGAAACGGGGCTTGAAGGGCGTTGGCGCAATCCTAGCGGAAGCGTGATCATTTCCATCACGCCATGTGATGAGTCCCTTTGCGGACGGGTGCAGTGGGCTTCCGACAAGGCCACAGCCGACGCCCGCAACGGCGGCACCGATCCCTTGATCGGCGCCGAGCTGCTTGGCGATATTGTACCGCGAGGCGAGGGTCGCTGGAGAGCTCAGCTATTTGTCCCGGATCTCAACAAAAGGTCGAACGTCGAGCTCCGGCTTTCGGGGCTCGACCAACTCAAGGTCAGGGGATGCCTGGCGGGCCGAATAATCTGCAAGTCACAGCTCTGGCAGCGGGTGGTAGGCGAGTGAGCGCACCCAGCCAGTTCGACGCGATCTCAACAACTGGGACCACACTGCCGTGATGCGACCAGCAATTGCATGGAGGTTTGCTTATGTTCCGCTACTTGAGTGCAAGCGCCATCGTCGTCTTGCCGTTCGCCGTCGCTGCCGCTCAATCCGACATGGACCAGCCCCGCTGGATGGCAAATATGGCCCGGCATCAGAGGGTCATCATGCATGGGGTTCCCGCCCCATATAACGTGGTTCGCGACACCATTCCCGATACGCCCGCGAAGTTGCGGCGTGGTGCGGCCGTGTTCGATCAACATTGCGCGTCGTGTCACGGCTGGACCGGACAGGGAACCGGTCCAGCGGGAGAATTTCTTGTGCCTGCTCCCGCCGATCTGGAATGGTTGGCAAGAACCCCTCGGAACACCGCCGATCGTTACATCTACTGGAGCATTGCTGAAGGAGGGAAATCCTTCAATTCGGAGATGCCGGCGTTCAAGCAAAGTCTGTCAAAGCGGGACATTTGGTCCGTGACCGCCTACCTTCGAGCAGGAATGCCGCACGCCTCTCCATAGGCTTGCAGATGAGAGTGGCGATGTCCGATTTCCATGCAGTGCGGACGTTTGCCGCCTGAATTCCCAGAATTCATTCGTGGCTGGGTGCCGTCTTTTCCGGCCTGTCGTCACTCGGCCGGACCTCATCGGGAGCAAGCCAATCATGCCGCAGCAGGTTTAGCTTCGCGAGGAGCGAGACGAGGAAGGCGGTGGACCAGCCGAACATGATGATGCCGGTGGCGCCCTCGATAGCGCCGAGGACCCTCCATCCATAGGGCATCAGCACGTCTCCGTACCCTATCGCGGCATAAGTGGAGGTGGAAAAATAGAGCGCCGTTTCGAAATTATTGAACGCGCCCAGTCCAAGGAACAGCGCCGCATAGAGCCATATCTCCAGCGTATGGATGGCGAAGATTCCCAGCGACGCGCTGAGCAGTAGAGTCAGCGGCGTGATGCGCAGCTTGCGGATAAAGCGGCTGTGGGAGCGCAAGAGGCGCATCACCATATTGAGACCGATGAGATGGACCATCACAGTGATGACCACCATCACGCTTGCTAGTGCCAACTGGTTCAGCATTGCCGTGCCTCCGGCTGCCATATTGCTACCCTAAGACACGAAAGACCATCTTCCACTTAATGGTCCCGCAAGCCCTGCGTTGCACCGATGTAGGCTTCACATTTGCGCTTCTCCGGTGCGCCACGTAGCGCATGCGCATGAAGCCAAAGCTGCTGACGACACTCCAGGATTACACGGCGAAGCTATTCGTGGCTGACGCATTCGCCGGTATTACGGTGGCGATGGTCGCTCTCCCGTTGAGCATCGCCATTGCGATCGCCTCCGGCGCAGAACCCGCAGCAGGGCTGGTTACGGCGATCATCGGCGGATTCCTAATTTCGGCGTTGGGAGGAAGCCGCGTCCAGATCGGCGGACCAACCGGAGCCTTCATTGTCGTTGTCTACGGAGTGATCGAACAATTCGGCTTCGACGGACTTTTGCTTGCGACGCTAATGGCTGGCGTCATCCTGGTGATCGCGGCGGTGGCCCGAGCGGGCAACCTCATCGCGCTAATCCCCGAAGCGGTCATTGAGGGATTCACGGTCGGCATTGCCCTGATCATTGCGGTCAGCCAGCTCAAGGATTTGTTCGGGCTGTCGATCGCGAAGCTGCCGGCCGATTTCGTCGATGCCGTGCCGCAGTTGTGGAATGCCCGGCATTCAGCAAGCTTTGCCGCGGCCGCCGTCGGCCTTGCGTCGATCGCCGCGATTGCGGTCCTGCGAAGGAGAGCCGGCTCGATCGTCGTAATAGCGCTGGCTTCTGCCGCGGTCGTGATGTTCGGCCTTTCGGTGGAGACGATTCAATCCCGCTTCGGCGGATTGCCAAACGGCCTCCCCTACCCGTCGTTGCCCCCGATCAGTCTTGCCCGAATGAACGAGCTGCTCCCGTCGGCGCTGGTCATTGCATTCCTGGCGGGGGTCGAATCACTTCTTTCAGCAATCGTTGCCGACAGGATGGTCGGCGGCGCCCATCGCTCCAATGCCGAGCTGCTGGCCCAGGGCGTGGCCAACATCGCCTCGCCGCTGTTCGGTGGCCTGCCCGCTACGGGCGCAATCGCACGCACCGCCGCAAATGTCCGGGCCGGCGGCCGTACGCCAGTCGCGGGCATAATCCACGCGCTTGCCATCCTGGTGTTCGTTGTCGCCGTTGCACCGCTGGCTGCTTATCTGGCCATGCCCGCGCTTGCCGCGCTGCTCATCGTTACAGCCTGGTCAATGAGCGAACCGCATCGCTGGAAAGAGCGCATCCGGGCCCGCTCTGCCGACCAGGTCCTGCTGTTCCTGACCATGACGCTGACCGTGGTCACCGACCTGACTGTCGCAATCGCCGTCGGAACCGCGGTCGGACTGGCTCAACGGCTCATCCGACGGGGTGTCGAACCGGCCGAGTGGAATCCTCCGGAGCGATAGGATGGCAGATTTGTGTGCCGCCTTGCTCTATGGAAATATCAATCGCGCTCGCCTTGTGGCGATTAAACAGTGGAGGCTTTTGTGCTTCAACCTGCGATAGAAATCCTGAATTCCCATCGCACGATGGCAATTTCCACGGTGAGACCCGACGGATGGCCGCAAACGACGATTGTCGGATACGCCAACGACGGTTGGACGGTCTACTTCCTGATTTACCGTTCAAGCCAGAAGTTTGCGAACCTTAGGCGCGATGACCGCACCTCTATCGCCGTCGGCGGAGATCCTAACCACCTCAGCGACATTAGGGCAGTATATGCCGGCGCGCATGCATCCGAGGTGACCGATAAAAGCGAGCGCGAGCTCGCGTGGACGTTGCTGATGCAGCGGCATCCCAACCTGGCCGATTTCGGCCCTCCCGACGAGACTGAAACAGCCTTGATGCGTGCGGAGTGCCGATATGTATCGGTGCTGGATTACAGCCAGGGCATTGGGCACACCCAATCGCTGACCGTGGGGAATGGCGAATGAGCCGTTGAGGCTTCAGGTTCGGCTTTATTCGCACCTGAATCAGCCTAACGCTTGCGCTTTAGGGGTGGGGTCGCCGACTAGCTGTTGCACCCTGTTTGCGCTTGCTAGCGGCCCGCCGGACCTTCGTTGGCGAGGCTCAGATAATGGTCTCTCGCCTTTCGCAGATAAGCCAGGGTCGACTCTCGTTCGCTTTCCGATCGATAATCATTGCGACTTGCGGCATCGGCCAGGACGCGGTCCATCCAGGCGGCGAAATAGGCGGCATCCCGGGGCGCGGCAGGCGGACCACTCGGCAACTCAAGATAGATCGGGCTGGTTGTGGCGTAGGGGTAGATGTCGAGGACCAGCGGATCGGCACCATCGTTCCAGGCGCGAAGTAGTAGCCACCCTCCGGCATCCACCGCCAGTTCGCCGGTCGCGTCAAGGCTGCGGCGATCGCCCTTGAGGGCAAAAGCCTTCACCACCTTGCCGTTGTGAACCAGCTCCAGATGGTCGACCGAAACGGGCGATCGAAGTGCGATCCGGTAGCCGATCTTCCCAGGCGCCGGGCGGGAGATCGTATCGCCCGGCCGCTTGCCGCCCAACTCCAGCCCGAGGAGGGGGCCGTTGCTGGCGAATGTCCTTCCCGCCTTGAGGGCGGCGCGCAACGCCGCCGGCGTCGTCTCACCTCCCGTTTCCAGGAAAACCCGGTTCATGCCGACCGGACCGCGAAGCGACGCGTAATTGGCCATGGCATCGGTGCCTGCACCGGCCGGAAGCCGAAAACCGAGGTTCAGGAGGCGATACCAGACATTGGCGGTGGCCTTGTGGTCGGAGAAGCCGACGATTTCGATATAGTCGACCTTGCCATTGGCGGCGTCGGCGGGAAGCATGTTGGTGAGCGACTTCTCCGTTGCCGGATCGATGTCCCAGTCGAACGGGTGCACATAGCCAACCAGCGCTCCCTGATCATGGGCCAGGTCGGCGATAGTGCCGTTGTGCGGAAATGGACTGGCCAGCGCGGTGTGCCGATAAGCGGAAAAGTCCGGCGTCAGCACATGATCGGACAGATGGAGCAGACCAAGGTGGCCCCAATAGCTGGTGTGAAATTCCTGGGCATGCATGATCAGCACGCCTGCCCCGCTGGCCGGGTCCGGATCGGGTCGGAAGTAGCCGATGTCCGGTACCCGCTCCTCCTTGTTGACGATGAGGTTGTAAATCACGTCGAGGTCTTCGGCCCTCGCCTGTCGAGCCAGGTTTTCCGGCGTGTTCCGGTAGTGGCCGCCATAGTTCATATGGACGTGCAGGTCGGCGCTCCGCCAATTTCCAAAAGAGGCCGGGAGGTCGTTAGAACTAAGCGTCACGGGTACGGTGCGATCCGTCCCCTCCGTAAGCTTCACCTTTTGCCGCCACGGATCGTATCGGAATCCACGCTGCACCCAGATCGCGGTGTCACCCGCCGGAACATCGATCGTGCAGCGCGACGGACAATGGAAGTAGTGGGTCTCCGCAGCCTGCCGCGCGCGGTCGAACCCATCGTCGGCATGCATCCACGTCGAAGCTGGCGCCGCCGCTCTCCCGTCGCTTCCAATTACGGCCACGCGCGCCGGAACAGAGCTGCCCCGTTCGTCGCGGATGTCGAGGGTCAGCCGCGAAGTCGAAACCTTGTATCGTCGCTTGCCGGCGACGATCGGCGTGGTCGCGCCGCCGACATAGTCCTGCACGAAAAGGCTTGTGTTGCCTCGTTCGTTGCTGATGTAGCCGATGCGGCGGCCATCCGGCGACCACCGCGCGCTCGCCCGGTCGAATTCACCGAATGTCAGCGGCAGCGGTGCCGCGCCGTCCGGCGTTGTCAGCCATAGTTGCCGCCATTGCCGGCCGTGATAGCTGGCAAACAGCAGTTGCTTGCCATCGGGGGACATTTCGGGACGAGCGTCCCAGCTGGTCTCTTCGCTCAGGACTTTGCGGCGGTCGGCCGGGTTGCCGACGGCCATCGACCAGATGTCGCCCGTGCCCCAGGCGGCTTCATTGTTGGACACATAGAGGATGCGCTTGCCGTCAGGCGTCCATGACGGATTTAGCGCATGGTCGAAGGCCGAATAATAGTATCGGGCGATCGCGCTCTTGCGCTCGCCCAGCAACGGTTGCGGATTGTGCAATCCATCCGCCCCTATGTCGGCGACGAACAGGTTGAAATGGCCGGTTCCTGCCGTGGAAACCCACGCAACCTGCTTGCCATCAGGTGATAGCCGCGGCTCGACATTGACGGCGTTTCCAACGGTCAGCACCTGCTCCCGGCCGGTCGCCAGGTCGAGCCGCCAAAGCTCAATCCCATTGCCATCGTAGCGGCTGAACAGGACGCTTCCGCCGTCCGGCGCAACATCCGGCTGATAATCATATGCGGCGCGCGGGTGGGTCAGTTCGATTGCCTCGTCTGACCCTATTTTCTGCAGCCACAGAGATCCGCCCATGCTGTAAATGAGTTCTGATCCGTCTGGCGTGAAGCTTAGGCCCGACGGACCGGTCGTCAGTTGCGGGATATATAGCTCGCGCCAGTAATAGCTGTGCGGCAAGTCGACTTGCTTGAGCACTGCTTCGCGGCCGGCGCCGGCCGGCGCGGCAAGTAGCAACAGCGACGTCAGCATCGCTACACGGGCGACAGAGGTCATGGCCGCTCCCGCACCGTACGAAACTCGATGCGCTTTTCGTTGATCGTGCTCTGGACGATCCGATGGACGTATATGCCCGGAGTATGGACGCAGTCGGGATCGATCGCGCCGGTTTCCACCAGTTCCTCCGCTTCGACGACCGTCACGGTAGCAGCCGTCGCCATCACCGGATTGAAATTGCGCGCGGTCTTGCGGAACTGCAGATTCCCTGTCGCATCCGCACGCCAGGCCTTGATGATCGCAAGATCCGCGCGGAGCCAGGTTTCGCGGACATAAGCCTTTCCCTCAAACTCCTCTTGCGGCTTGCCATCGGCAACGAGCGTGCCGACACCGCTTGGCGTGAAAAAGGCGGGGATGCCCGCTCCGCCGGCCCGGATTCGCTCGGCCAATGTCCCTTGAGGATTGAGTTCCAGCTCAAGCTCGCCGGACAGATATTGCTGTTCGAACAACTTGTTCTCGCCGATGTAGGAGGAGATCATCTTGCGGATCTGGCGGCTCTCCAGCAGGTGCCAGAGGCCAAATCCATCGGCGCCGGCATTGTTGGAAATGACCGTGAGATCCCTGACGCCCGATGCCTTGATCTCGGGAATGAGGCTTTCGGGATTTCCGACCAGGCCAAAGCCGCCGGACATGATTGTCATGCCATCGCGCAGCAGCCCGTCCAGCGCCGCGCGCGGTGAGTCGTAGATCTTGTTCACAGCGTCCCGAACAAGGTGTGACTCTGCTCGCGCATGAACTGGGGGACATACCAGCTCCCCAGCCCGCCCTTGCCGGACGTTCCCGATCCCTTCCAGCCGCAAAAGGTCTGGAAGCCTGGCCAGGCACCGGTCGTCGCACCGCTGGCGCGGTTGGCGTAAAGCACGCCGGCCTCGATCGTGTCGATGAAGTGATCGAGCTCCGCCTTGTCCCGCGTATAGATGCCGGCGGTCAGGCCGAAGGCGCTGCCATTGGCGTCGGCCAGCGCCTCATCAAGATGGTCATATTCAAGCACGCTCAGGAACGGCAGGAACAATTCGTCGCGATTGATGCGATGGTCCCTCGGCAGGCCGGTAACGACTGTCGGCGCGGCGTAGGGACCGCGATCGAACTGACCGCCTCCAAGCCTTGTCCCGCCGATCAGTATGCTGCCCGCCGACGCAGCCTCCGTGCATGCGATAGTGAAGCGTTCCATCGACTTTTCGTTGATCACCGGGCCCATGAATATTTCCGCGCGCCGCGGGTCACCCACCGCCAGCTTGTCCGTGACTTCGACCAGCGCATCGAGGAATGCGCCAGTCGTCCCGCGCTCCACATAGACTTTCGACAGTGCGCTGCATTTCTGTCCCGACAAACCGAATGCCGACCGGGCCACTCCGCTCGCCGCGACAGCCAGGTTGGCGCTGGGCGTGATGAAGGCGGGGTTCTTGCCACCCATTTCAGCAAGCACCGGGCGCATCGCCGGCGACGAAGCTGCCGCGCGCATGATGGTCATTCCGACGGCATTGGAGCCGGTGAAGGCAAAGCCGTCGATCCCTGGGTGGCCCACCATTGCCTCGCCCGTGTCGCGGCGGCCGTACACCAGATTCAGGACGCCGTCGGGAAGCCCGCCGGATATAAGCGCCTCGACGACCAGCCGCCCGGTCAGTCCCGCGGCATCGCTTGGCTTGAACAGGACGGTGTTGCCGGCGATTAGCGCAGCGGACATCATTCCGAGCGAGAGCGCGACCGGAAAATTGAACGGAGCGATGACTCCGAACACGCCATAGGGCCGTAGCTCCACCGCGCAGCGTTCGGCGGATGAAGCGCCCGGCCGATCCTCGTGGAACCCGCCGGCACGCTCCATCTCGTCGCAATAATGGCGAATAAGGTCGATGGCCTCTTCCACCTCGCCCACTGCTTCGAGGCGCGACTTGCCGACCTCGATCAGACAGGCGACGGAAATGTCCCATTTGTTACGGTCTATTAGGTCCGCACCGGCGCGGAGGATCGCCACTCGGCGCTGCCAGCCAAGCCGGCGCCAAGACGGATAGGCGGCGCGGGCTGCCGCTACCGCCTCGTCGACCAGGGCCGCCCCGGCGATTGGGAATTCACCGAGCAGAATGTCGCGGTCGATCGGGCTTCGCGCTTCGACCGACGGTCCCTCGCCGCGGTCGCGGCCGCCGATATGTGCCAGCCGCAGCTTGCCCAGCAACCGCGCTTCGACGTCCGGGATAATCGCATCAAGATGCGCATGAACGCCCGAAAAATCCTCGCCGGTGTTCGAATAGGTAACGCGCGGAAGCTCGTTCATTTTGCTGCGCCTTCCAGGCGGTTGTAGCGCTTCAGGATCGACCGCAGCTCGTCGTGCGGAAGGCCGAACATTGTGTATCCGTCTGCGCCCGTCGATGTGTGGGCCGCGCTAAGCGCATTGACGATGGCTTCCTCCGTCGCCTGCACCGTCGCTTCGAATACCGCATTCACCTCGGTATCGGCCAATGGCGTAATCGGCGAGGGCAACTTCTGATCGGGAGCGTTGACCGCTTCGGGCTTTGTCGAGAAAGCGAGGATGATGTCACCCGAGCTCGTTCCCGAATAGGAACCCAGCCGGGCGAGGCCGAGAGCTGCGCGCTTGGCGACACGCTGCAGTTGCAGAGGCATCAGTGGCGCATCAGTGCCGACGACGATGATGATCGAGCCTTGGTCCGGTAGCGCCTTGCCCCCCTTGCCGCATTTGGGGAGCTGATCCGGTCTTGATTGTTTAGGGTCGTAACAAGGTAGCCAGCTGTTCGTGAATTCCTGCCCGACCGGCACGCCGGCTATTCGCAATACCTTGCGGTCCCCGGTGTTGCATTGGACCAGTACGCCAACCGTATATGGCTTCCCGCCCGCTGAGATCGCCCGGGACGAAGTACCGATGCCCCCCTTGAAGCTGAAGCAATGCATTCCGGTCCCGCCGCCGACCACTCCTTCATCAACCGGCCCGCTCTTTGCGGCGTCCAGCGCGATTGCCGCTGTTTCGGGACGGACATGAAAACCGTCGATGTCGCTTTGCCACCCATCCCACGTCTCAGCGACGACTGGGTAAACCACCTCCCCGGTATGCCGGACGGCCCATTCCTGAATGCCAGCATAAACGTGACCGACCGCGTTGGTGCTCGTGATGCCAATCGGTCCGCTGATCACGCCGAAATCCTGCAAGTAGGCGAGGCCCGTCATCTCCCCATTGCCGTTGAGGTTGAAGTAACCCCCATAGACCGGTTTTAGATTGTTGCGGCCTCGCGGGAAGATGACCGTGACTCCAGACCGTATTGGACCCTTGCCGACGGTCAGCGGTCCTTCGCCCTTGATCAGCGTCACCTGCCCTACCTCGACACCGGCAATGTCGGTGATTGCGTTAAGCGGTCCGGGCTTTCCTTCAAACGGCACGCCAAGGTCCCGCGCCCTTGCGTCGACCTGCGCCGACGCAAGGAGCAGCAGCAGCGCGAGCGCCCTCAACTCGGCACCTTCACGCGGCCGGATTCAATCATCGGCAATTCGCGCGGCAGCAGTTCTTCGGGGGCTTCATCCAGCTCGCGCGCCCATTTATGGCCGGTGTAAACCGCCTGCTGGATCGTGCTCGGCGCCCAGCAGTCGCCGATGCGAGTGACTGTCGCGATACCCGCATCGCCCCAACGATTCTGCACCTGTTGCAGGTCGAGATAGAGGCCGTCGGACGGCAGGCGCGCCGTGACGGTCACCAGCGCTCCCGCGGCAACTTCTGTCTCCGCCCCGGTCAATCCGTTGGCCAGCAGCGCCTTGCCGCCGCCGAAGCTCCGCACACTGGTGTAGGGCAGCACCGTTATTCCCATCCGCGCGATCCGCTTGGCGATCGGCAGCGATTCAAGCGTGTTGACGGTCCAGGCGGACACCATCGCCGCCGGCGTCACGATGGTGACCTCATGCCCGGCATGGCGGCACAGCTCCGCCAGGACGCCCCCCATGTAATAATGATCGTCATCCCAGATGATCACCGGGCCGGCGTCAGGGTCGCGTCCCGACATGACATCGTCAGGTGTGTAGATGTTGTCAGCGTCAAAGCCCGGCACCGGGAATCCGCTATCGCGGCCGACGCCATCCTTTCGCCAGGTCGAGCCTGTCGCCACTGCGACGTGCCGCGCACCAAATTCGAGCACATGCTCGGCCTCGAGCTTGCTGTCGCGATAGACGGAGACATTCGCCATCCGCTCCAGCTGGGTGACCCGCCAGTCGCGCACCCGGACCCATTCGGCGAGGCCAGGGAGCCGGCTTTCCCGAATGACGCGTCCGCCGAGTTCGTTGCCAGCCTCCGCCAGATGAACCTCAAAGCCGCGCCGCGCGGCCGACAGCGCCGCTTCCAACCCTGCCGGTCCTGCGCCGACGACCAACACCGATCCGTCCGATTTCTTGGGCGCTATGATTTCGGGATGCCAGCCGCGGCGCCATTCCTCGCCCATGGTCGGGTTCTGCGTGCACCTGAGGTTGGTCTGCGTATAGTCGCTCGACACGCACATGTTGCAGCCGATGCATTCGCGAATTTCGTCGATCCGCCCTTCCTCGATCTTCTTGGGCAGGAACGGGTCGGCGATCGACGGCCGCGCCGCGCCGATGAAATCGAGAATGCCCCGCCGGATCTGCGACACCATCGTATCGGGCGAAGTGAAGCGGCCAACCCCGACCACCGGCTTGCTCGTCACCTGCTTCACCCAGCGGGTATATTCCTCCTGGAATCCCTCCTTCGCGAACCGTGATGTCTGGCTGTCATTGGGCCAGTTGGAAATGTTGATGTCCCAGAGATCCGGCAGCTCGGCGAGCATTTCGACCACGTCTCGCGCCTCCCCGTCGTGGGTCAGCCCGGCATCGCCCATCAATTCGTCCGCGCAAAACCGTACGGCCACGGCGCAGCGATCGCCAACGGCGTCCTTGGTGTCCTCGATCAGTTCGCGAAGCAACCGAGCCCGGTTTTCGAGGCTGCCGCCATATTCGTCGGTCCGGTCATTCTTCCGCCGCTCCAGAAATTGCTGGGCGATCGACAGGTCGTGGGTGGCGTAGACATAGACGATGTCGAACCCGGCTCGCTTGGCGCGGAGCGCGGCTTCCCGGTGCCAGCGCCTGAGGTCGCGAATGTCCTGCTTGTCGACGGCGCGCGCCTGCACCGGATAGCCGTAGATGATCGGCCGGTGCGACGGCCCGATCGGTGCAAGCCGGGTTCCCCAGTTCGCGACCGACGCACCGTGATGCATGATCTCGATCGCGGCCAGCGCGCCATGTTCGTGCACCGCGTCGGCCATCAGCGCCATTGCCGGAATATCGCGATCGTCCCACAGGCGGCCTTCGTGGAACGGCTCGCAATCGGCGGTCGGGTGTATCTCCGTCTCCTCCGTGGCAACGACCGCCCAGCCGCCTTCGGCCTTGATCCCGCGCAGCCGCGCAAGGGTTTCTGGCTGGGTCCAGCCGATGCCGGTGCAGTGCGGCACCTGGTAGAAGCGGTTGCGCGCAGTCACCGGTCCGATCCGCACCGGCTCGAAGAGAATATCGTATCGCGGGTCGCGGTTCATGACGGCAGCACCGCGTCAATCGTCTGCCCCAGCAAGTCAACGATCATGTCGAGTTCGCCGTCGCTGACATTGTAGGGCGGCGCCAGCAGGATGTGGTCGCCTGACCGGCCGTCGACCGTGCCGCCACTTGGATAGATCAGCAGACCGCGTGCGAATGCCTCGGCTTTCGCGCGCTGGTGAATGGCGAGCGCGGCATCGAACGGCGCCTTGGTCGCGCGATCGGCAACCAGTTCCAGCGCAATGAGCAGGCCCCGCCCACGAATGTCGCCGACATTGCTATGCTGGCCGAAGCTCTGGCCGAGCAAATCCATGAGCCGCTCTCCCGATTGCCTTACCCGCGGCAGCAGCCGCTCTTCGCGAATAACCCTTTGCACCGCGAGCGCGGCCGCGCAGCCTATGACATGAGCATTATAGGTTTGGCCGTGCTTGAGTGCGCCCGATCCAGTTGCGACCGCGTCATACACTTCGCTGCTGCAGACTGCCGCTGCTATCGGCTCGTAGCCGGCCCCTAACCCCTTCCCCAAGGTGACGATGTCGGGAACGACGCCATCCTGTTCGCAAGACAGGAAAGTGCCAGTGCGCCCCGAGCCGCACATGACCTCGTCAAGGATGAGGAGCATACCGTGGCGGTCGCAGATCTCGCGGATGCGCCTGAGATAGTCCGGCACGGGCGGAACCGCCCCGGCAGTCGCGCCAACCACCGTCTCGGCGACAAAGGCCATCACCCTGTCCGGGCCAATTTCCAGGATTTCCTGCTCAAGCCTGTTTGCCGCCCGCTCGCCATAGGCTTCCGCACTCTCGCCCGGCTCGGCAAACCGATATTCGAAGCAGGGATCGACCAGCGAAACGTCGATCAACAGCGGTTCGTAGGGCTTGCGCCGCCAGGCGCTGCCGCCGGCTGCCAGCGCGCCGAGCGTATTGCCATGATAGCTGAGGCGGCGTGCAATTACCTTGCTCCGTCCGCTGTCGCCGCGCTCAAGATAATATTGGCGCGCGAGCTTCAGCGCGGCTTCGATCGCTTCGGAACCGCTTCCGGTGAACCAGACGCGGTCGAGCGTTCCGGGACATTGGCCGGCTATGTCGGCCGCCAGCTCCTCCGCGGCTTCCGTGGTGAAGAATCCGGTATGAACATATTCCAGGCGGCGAGCCTGCTCAGCCATTGCCGCGACCACTGCGGGATGGCCATGGCCGAGGCATGAAACCGCGGCGCCCCCGCAAGCGTCGACATAGCGCCCACCGCGATCGTCGATCACGTAGATGCCTTCACCGCGGACGGCCAGCGGCGGCCGCGCCTCGGTTGATCGGTGAAAGACGTGCTCGGCCTCCATCGTATCGGAACATGGTCCCCGGCGTCGTTACGGGTCAAGCGGTCGCTTGTTTCCGCCTTTTCTGGAAGTGAATCAGTCCGCTGATCGGGATGGCGATGGCAATCATCGCAAGCATCGCCATGCCCCCGACCGGATCGGACCAGAGGTACGCCGCAAACAAGGTGCCATCGATCGCCAGCAGCAAGATCGGCAGGTAGGGATGCCCCCGCGCCCGATACGGCCTTTCCAGGTCCGGCTCGCGATGCCGAAGCACGAAATAAGCGATGTCGGTGACGACGAAGGTGAACAGCGTCATCGCCCCCATCAGCAGGAATACGGTTTCGAAACTTCCCGACATGGTCATGGCAATTGATGCAGCCACGGCAAGGATCGTCGACCAGTCTGGCGTTCCGCCCCGGTTTACATGCGCCGACCATTTGAAAAACAAGCCGTCGCGCCCCAGCCCGTAAATGATCCTCGGCGCGATCAGGATGTAGGCGTTGGCGCTGCTGAACACGACCAGCATGGCGATCGCTACCAGGATCAGCCTGCCGTCCGCTCCGATGACTCGGCCCACGACCTCGGCGGCCGGGAAATCCGAATGAGCCAATGTCGGGATATCGAGTGCCGCCACCAGCCCGAGGTTGAAGCCGATATAGACGAATGAGGCTGCGGCGATCGATCCGAATATGGCTTTGGGAATCTCCCGACCGCCGCTCTTGCTTTCGTCGCCGAAATAGCCGGGATAGGCCCAGCCGCTGTAGACGCCGTATATCAACAGATATGCCGTGATCGCACCGACGAGGTTCATCGCGCCAGGCGCCGGCGCTTTCATGGCTCCGGTGCCGGCGGCCATCAGCAAGGTCATAACGATCGCCGCAAGCATGATGGCCTTCAGCAGAGCCGTCGCCTGCTGGACGGCGCTGCCTTCACGAATGCCCAGCAGGTTGACGCCAAGGAGTAAGACCTGGACGCCAATCGCGAGTGCGACGCCATAGGGAATAAGGGCCGGGACGATCATCCCCGCGAAGGTGGCGAAGAGGATCGTTACGGCAGCGATGGCCGCGCAGGTTTGGGCGGCATCCGCCCAACCGACGACCAGGCCGCCAAAGTCGCCGAAAGCGCGACGGGCAGTAACGAACAGCCCACCATCCCTGGGTAGCGCCGTCATTACCTCCGCGACGACATTGGCGCCGAGGAATGAGTGAAGGCTGCAGGCGGCCCAAAGCGCGACAATCAGCCAGGGTTCGGGCGTCAAAGCGGCTACGCTACCTGAAGTCTTGAGCAGGCCGCCGCCGACAACACCGCCGAAACCGATCGCCAGCCCGAATGCCAGGCCCAGGACACGATGAAGCGCCGAGCCTTTCTCCGCCGGTTGCTGAGCTTGCGACCCCATGGCTGTCCCCCTCCCGCCGATCGCCGCGGCGTAGCACGGCCGGCAATCGAAAGCTTCAGGCCAAATCAGGCCATGCTAGCTCGACTTGCGGCACGCCCCGCCATCGGGCCAGCCGGTCCATCCGGCCCCCTTCACGAACCGGCCGGGTTTTGCGCCGGTTGGGGTGCCGTCTTTAAGAACCTGGACGCCGTTGACGAATACATCTCGGACACCAGTCGCGAACTGCATTGGATTGGCGAAAGTCGAATGATCGGCGATCGTCGCCGGATCGAACAGGACGACATCGGCAACCATCCCGGCTTTCAGCTGTCCCCGGTCGCGCAATCCAAGATTGCTCGCCGGTAGCGCCGAAAGGCGTCGTACGGCCTCGGCCAGCGGCGCGACTTTCTCGTCACGGACATATTTGCCGAGGAACCGCGCGAAATTGCCATAGGCGCGCGGATGCGTGCTCGATTTCAGGAACACGCCTTCAGGCGCCGCTGCCTCGGCATCCGATCCGAAGCTGACCCATGGAAGTGCGGCCTGCCGCCTGACATTATCCTCGTTCATCAGGAAGTAGATGGCGCTCGACCGGCCCTTGTCGGCCAGCACCAGGTCGATCACCGCCTGTTCCGGGGTCACGCCCCGCTCCTTTGCCACTTCGGCTACGGTCTTCCCCATCAGCGGCTTCAGGGACGGCTCGGTCATGCTGGCGAGAAGGACACCGTCCGGTCCCGCATGGAGATAGAGATTTTCCCAATTGGAACCGGGCCGGAGCATTTCCTTCTTGATGCGTTCTACCGTCGCCGGATCCTTGAGCCGTCCAAGCATGGCATCGACGCCGCCATCCTGGACCCAGGGCGGCATGGATGCAGCCAGCCCGGTACCGCCGGCCGTATAGGTGTACATGTCGGCGCTGATCTTGAGCCCGGCTGCCCGCGCCGCTTCGACTTTCGCGATCGCGGCGTCGATCTTGCCCCAATTGGCGCGGCCGACCTGTTTCAGGTGATAGATTTCGGCCGGCGCGCCCGAACGGCGCGAAATCTCGATCAGCTCGTCGATGCTTTCCAGAAGGCGATCGCCTTCGGATCGCATGTGGCTGATGTAATTTCCGCCGCATTGGGCGGCTTCAGTGGTCAGGGCGACCAGCTCGTCCGTCTCGGCGAAGCTCGCCGGCGGATAGATTAGGGACGTGCCGACGCCGAGCGCTCCTTCCTCCATCGCCTGCCGCACGAGCGCCCTCATGCGCTTCAGCTGCTCCGGATTGGGGTCGACGTCGCCGTCGCCCAGTTCATGCTGCCTGACGGTGGTGGCGCCGACGTAGGACGCCACGTTCATCGTCGTGCCCCGGCGTTCAAGGAGGCTCAGATATTCGCCCAGCGTGGTCCATTCGATCGGATATTTGAAATCGCCCTGCTGTTCGACGGCTTCCTTCTTCATCCGGTCGTTGAGCGGGCCCATCGACCAGCCCTCGCCCATCACCTCGAGGGTGACGCCCTGCCGAAGATCGCTTTGGCCAAGCCCATCGACGAGCAGGGATTCGGTGGCCCAGCTAAGCATGTTGATGAACCCCGGCGCGACGGCCAGGCCCTTGGCGTCGACCACCTGCTTGGCGGCCCCCGGCAAGGACTGCCCAACCGCGACGATCTTGCCGCCGCGGATCGCTACCTCGCCGCGAAACGGTACCGCGCCGCTGCCATCATAGATGGTGCCGTTGCGGATCAGCAGGTCATAGGACTCCTGCTCCGCCCCAAGCGCCGAGCTGCCCGGCAAGATCGCTGCCGCCAGTGCGGACAATGCAACTCCAGTACGCCATGCCATGGCAGTCCCTCCCGATTCTTCGACCCGGATTAGCGCGATGCAACCGGCGTGAAGTTCAAATCCTGATAGTCAAAGCTGAAATCGGCTGTCGGAGACACCGGCTTCATCGTGATCCGATCGACCTTGCCTTCGGGGTCGATCCCAAAGGTGACATAGGCCGGCTCGATCCCCTTGTCCTCGAAGCGAGCGATGAACGTGTCATATTGATAGTGCACCAGCGGGCCGCTCATCCGCGGCGTTTCGTCAAAGTTGATGCCGAGGCCGGACTTGCCCTGCGACACGGTGATCTTGCCGTACCATGGATCCTTGAATTGGCCGGCGTAGCGGTCGAGCGACAGCGACGGGCCAACTTTGGCGGGGGCGGCCGCCTTGGTTTCCACTGCTGCCTTGGCGTTGGTCAGCATCGTGGTGATCAGGCCTTTATACTTGGCCGGCCAGTCCGCGAATGGACGCCCGAGATAATGGTCGATGAGCTCGTTCGTCAGGCCGCGCCGAACGGCGCTTTCTTCCGCGTTCAGCGTGATTGCGAAGCCAACATTCTTCTCGGGAATCAGCACGACCATCGTAATGAACCCAAACACGCCGCCGGAGTGCGAAATGATCTTGGCCCCGCCATATTCGGAAACTTCCCAGCCAAGGGCATAGGCCCTGAACATCGGCTTGGTCGCTTCAAATCCAGGCGGAACCGGACCGATCGGTTCGATCGTTTCCGGATTCCACATCGCTGCGGACGAGGCTTCGCTGAACAGCTGGCCGCCATTCTCGGTCTTGCCGTGCGACAGCTGGATCTTCAGCCACTTGGCAAGGTCGTTGGCGCTCATCGCCAGCAGCCCCGCCGGGGTCGAAGCGGCACCGAGCTGGTCGGTTTCGTCGAGCAGCTGCAGGTCGCCAAGTCCACGAACGGGTCCGTTGATCCGTCCGTGCGGATAGGCGCGATTGACGGTTCCCAGGCGGCCCGGCTCATCGCTGGTAGCGGTCAGCAAACCGGCGGGCTTGTACACATGGTCGCGGACATAGCTTTCGTAACTCTGTCCGCTGACCGCTTCGATCAACGCGCCGGCAACCGTGTAGAGGATATTGTCATAGGCATAGCCGCTGCGGAAGCTCGTGGCCGGCTTGATGTGCTTGAGCCCTTCGAGCATCTGGGCGCGGGTCCGCTTGCTGCGCGGAACGAACATCAGGTCGCCAGCGCCAAGGCCAAGGCCGCTGCGGTGAGTCAGCAGGTCGCGCACCGTCATTTCGCGCGTGACCCAGCTATCATACATCTGGAAACCGGGCAGCCGGTCGACCACCCTGTCGTCCCAGCCCAGCTTGCCCGCATCCACGAGGGTCGCCAGCGCCGCAACCGTGACCGCCTTGCCGGTCGAGCCGGTCATGAAAATCGTGTCGGCGTCGACAGGGTCGGTGGTGCCGATCTTGCGGACGCCGTAGCCGCGAGCCAGGACCGTCTGGCCATTTTCGACAATGGCGATGGCCATGCCCGGAGTCTCCGACGCACGACGAAGCTGTTCGACCCGCTGGTCGAAATTGGCCGGCGGAGCGGCGAACGACGGGCAGCTTGCTGCCAGCGCGATCAGGGCAACGGAAAGGCGGGATTTCATTTAGCCTCCAGGGGTGTCGATTGTTGACGCCAGAGCCGCCAGACGCCGAAGGTCAGGAGCGGCAGGACAAAAACGGCGAGCAGGATATAGGCCAGCGCGCGATAGCCGTTCGCGATCAGCGCAACGAGCCCGAAGCGCTCGGCAAGGAACATGCAGAACAGAAGCATCGCGAGCGAAATCAGCAGCCGCATGCGATGGCTGAGCTCCACCCCGCGTCTGGTCTTCACGGTCTTGGCGATACGCTCGTTGATAGCGTGGACCGAGCTCGCCCCGCTCTCCAGCAGCGCCGAAAAGATCATCAGCTGGAACAGCATGTGGAACAGCGGCAAATCGAGCCTCTGAAGCATGAAGTCCGACGGCAGCGTCGCCGAAGCGATGTCGGGCAGAAAGGCGACCATGCAGGCAAAGAAGAGCGCACCAGGCAGCATCGCCAACGGTCCTGCAAGCAGCCCGGCCACGACTGCGTCGCGATTGCTGGTGAGGTGCCTCATCACCGGCAGGATCACGACCGCCCCGATCAGATTATAACCGGCGTAGACCGTTCCTCCGGCGGCCCAGCTGCCGACCGCAGCTTCGTTCGAAAATGCCGCCCTGATGTCATTACCGAAACGGCTGAAAGCCAGGATCACGAACAGGGCGTAGACGGCGTAGAGCAGGTAGGAGACATAGGCGAACATCCGCTCGACCGAGGCGTTGCCGAACGTCACGATCGCGATAATCGACAGCCCCAGCGCCAGCGTGCCCCAAACATGGTTCACGCCGAACAGGGCGGTGCCGATCGATCCTGCGGCCGCGCCATAGACGGCAAGAATCAGGACAATGAACAGGATGTAGGCGCCCTCGAACAGCACCCACCCCGGGCCGAGAAGCTGCTTGAAGAAGGTCACATAATCGCGGGCGCCGAATTGGCGTGCGAAGAGAAATGTCACGATGCAGCACAGGCTGAACAATGTCATCGACAGCGCCATGGCTGCCAGACCGCCCCAGGCCCCGCTCGGCAGGAAAAATTCCGCCAGTTCCCGGCCGGTGGCATAGCCGCCGCCGATGACGACTGCCTTGAAGGCGAATCCGGGCAGCAAATAGCGTTGAAACCAGGAAGACTTGATCGGCACGGTTGGGCTCATGGCCTTAGCCTTGGCAGCGATCGAGCAGGCGCTCGAAGGCGGGACCGCCTCTTACAGGGTCGGCCACCGGAAGGCCAAGCCGGTCGGACTCGGCCGCGATCAGCCGTTGAGCGGCTTCAACGTTCATGCCGGATGTATTCAGGCTAACGCCAACGCATCGGATATCCGGGTTGGTCAGCTTGCCGAGCACTACGGTCTGCAAAATGAGTTCTTCGATCGAGGGAAGCTGGAAACCGGAATAGCCGAGAACATGGGTCCGGCCGGGCTCGTGGCAAGCCACGAACATATCGGGCTGGCTTCCGTGCAACAGACCGAGCGACACAGCCGCATAGGCCGGGTGGAACAGCGAACCCTGGCCCTCGATCACGTCGATATGATCGGGCGGCGCATCGGGCGTCAGCATTTCGGCGGCGCCGGCGATGAAGTCGGACACGACGGCATCGATCGGGATTCCTGAACCGGCAATCATGATACCGGTCTGGCCGGTTGCGCGGAACGTCACGTCCGCACCGCGCCCTTCCAGTCCCCGAGCGATCGACAGCGCCGCATATTTCTTGCCCAGCGCGCAATCGGTGCCAACTGTAAGCAACCGCTTGCCGCAGCGCTTCCGGCCCGTCGCGATCGGAATCCTGGCCGGCGGCACTCGCACATCGATGAGGCGGCGGCCGAGCATTTCGGCTGTGGCAGCGAGCTGGGGAATGTCGTTGAGCCTGGCATGCATGCCCGACACGATATCCAGCCCGGCCTTCAGGGCGTCGAGCAGAGCCGAAATCCAATGGTGCGGGATTGCCCCGCCCGGCGTCGCGACACCAATCAGCAATGCCCGGGCGCCCTTTGCATATGCTTCGCGGCAGCTCAGCCGGGGAATGCCGGTGCTTACCGTCGCGCCTGGCAAGGCAAGCTCGCCGATGCATCGGTCCGGAGCCCAATCGCACAGGCCAAATGCGGTCTTGGCATAGCCTGGCTCGACCGTATCCCCGAGGAACAGGAGGTAGGGTTGCGGAAGCCCTACATCCTGTCCCTGCGGATCTAGCGCTCGGCTCGGTTCGGCCACCTAGAAACTGACCTCGGCGGCAAGTCCAATCGTCCGCGGCTGCAACGGAACCTCGTTGATGTTGATCGGACCGAAGAAGCCCGGGATGATGTTTCTGGCGATCGGCCCTCCTGAGTTCGTCAGATTACGGGCGTAGGCGCGCACCGTGTACCGATCGCCGAAGGTGACCGACCCGTTGAGATCGATTGCCGTGTAGGACCCGAGGTGAAGGGAGGTGGGGTCGCTTTCAACACTGGACCCTCGACTGCCGGTGTAGCGAAGACCACCGCCGACCGTGGCCTTGACCGATGAACTGACCGGGAAATTGTAATCGGCGGTAAGAGCACCGCTGAATTTCGGCACGAACGGCAGCCGATCTCCGTCCTGGCCGTCGATTCCCGGAGCATCCGCAGTCAACTCAGCATTCGTGTAGGCGCCGTTTGCCCCTAACGAGAGGCCAGGCACGGGCCGCCAAAGCACGGCTGCCTCAAATCCCTGGCTGCGTGCCGTATCCCCGTTACCAAGAGCCGACCCGCCCGGGAACGCCTGCGTGACCTGGATGTCCTCCCAATCGATTCGGAACAAGGCCAGATCAAGAGTGACCGTGCGATCGGCCAGTCGCGTCTTAAGTCCGAGTTCGTAATTCGTGACCGTATCCGGGTCGAACGTCGGCGGAATGCCGGCTGCAATGACGTTGGGTCCACCCGGCCGGTAACCGGTGGCGACCCGCGCGTAGATCATCGTGTCGTCATTGACATGATATTGGGGGCTGATGCTGTAGGTGACGATACTCTCATCCGACTTGTTGGGAGTATCAGTCGTCGGAAGAATCGCGCCCGCCGATTGTTGACGGAAAGTCTGCTTGTTGTGGGCCCAGCGGAGACCGCCGCTCAACAAAAATTTGTCCGTCACTCGGAACGTCGCGTTTCCGAATAATGCATACTCCTTGTACGTGGACGGTAGGCCCGCAGTTACAAACGGATCAAAACCTGCGTTGACGTTGCCATCGAAGTCCAGGCTGTTGACAACCTGGTCATTGCCAGCATCTTCGTCCGTGTAGAAGAAGCCGGCCATCCACTCGAAACGCCCCCCTGACCGTGACGTCAGGCGGACTTCTTCGGTGAGCTTCTCCATGCTGATCGTGTTCGTGAACGGAGCCAGGCCCGCGTCGACCGCGCCACCGCTGAAAAGCGGGAACAGCACACCGTAGATACGGCTCGCGTCCTGCACCTCTACGCGCTTCGCATCGGTCCATGACGTCGCCGAGGACAGTGTTGCGAAGCCGAAGTCATACTCGATCGTGCCCGCGTAATTCGTGAAGTCCGACTTCAAGGTCTCCGGGATGTAGTTCCAGTTGGAGCGGCCGTTCCCAAGTGGCGTCCCCGTCAGATCCTGGGCGATCACGGTGGCGTTATCTGAATCGATCTCCTGATGCATCGCCGATAGGCGAATGCTCAGATTGTCGGTCGGCCGCCACAGCAGGCTCCCCCGGAAACCCGTTTGATCAAACGAGTTCTGGTCGTGCTCTCCAGTCTGAACATTGTCGATCCAACCGGGTGTGTCGCGATGTGCGAAGCTGGCAGTGACTGCGAGGCGATCAGTGACCAATGGGACGTTGACCAAACCCTGCACCGCCCATCCAATGTCTCCCGCGTGAGCCAGGGTGAATCCTTCGACGCCGGCGCGGGCGCTGAAGTCATTGAGATCCGGAACGACAGTTACATATTTGAGCAGTCCGCCGACGGTGCTCGCACCATAGAGCGTGCCTTGCGGGCCGCGCAGGACTTCAATTCGAGCAATATCATACGGAAGGAGATCCACGATAAACGCGGCGCTTTCCGTGTAGACGGTGCTGGAACCAACCGGTGCATCGTCAACATATGTTCCAACCGCCGCACCTGCGCCCAGCGGGAAAATGCCGCGCAGCGATACCTGCGTCTGGCCCGGAGCTCCGAGATTGTTGACGTGCAAGCCGGGAACATAGCCGGCGATTTCCGTGAGCTGGGTCGCTCCCTTCTCGGCCAGGTCCTCGCCGGAAACTACGCTGATCGAAATCGGCACGTCCTGGAGGCGCTCCTCGCGCTTCTGCGCGGTCACGACGATGACCTCGCCCTCCACCGGGGCAGGCGCACTGGCTTCGGTGGCCGGCGCTTCGGCAGCGACTTCTTGTGCCAAGGCAGGTGTGCTTGCGAGCAACGCGGCAATGCCGGACGAGAGCAGCAAAGCGGTACGGCGGTAGATCATAATTTCCTCCCCAAATTCGGTGCAGTCGGCCGGTCTCTTGCCGGCCTTGCGACCAAGGAGTCGGCATAGGACGACGCCGTCTCCATTTAATCCCAATAAAGACACTATTGTCCTGATTAGAAAATTGTCAATCCGCTTCGGCTGAAACTTTCTCAGGACGTGATGGCTCGGCAACAGTGCTCATTCCACGCAGCAGAATGGCGGCCAGGCCGGCTATTCCCGCAAGGAGCAGGAAGTAAGCAGCGGGATCGAACTTGCTCCACAAAGTCCCGATCAGCCCGGCGCTCAGGCTGCCGCTGAAGATAACCAGGAACCAGGAGGCAACGGTGGTCGCGCCCAGGTGCGGCGGTGCGAGCCGGGCGAACAGGCCCAGGCCGGTAGGCAAGATGAACAATTCCCCGAAGGTGAAGATCAGGAAGAAAAGCGCCAGCCAGGCCCAGCCGGCCAGGGCGGCCCCGCTCAAGAGCTCAACCCCGGCGAGAAGGAGGTAAGATGCGCCAACGATCAGCGCTCCCGTAGCCATTCGCCGGATCAACGATGCGCGCGTCTCAAGGTGGATATGGCGTCGCCAGTAAGCGAGCAGCGGCGGGGTCATGATCATGACGAACAGCGGGTTCAGCGACTGGAACCAGGTCATCGGAATCTCATAGGCGCCAGCGGCGCGATCGATCCCGCTGTCGGCCCACAACGCTACCGTATTACCGACCTGCTCATAGGCTGCGCGGAACACGGTTACGCAAAGACCGATGCCGAGCAGGACCAATATGGTGTGCCGGTCGAAGCCCGTGCGGGCGCCAGCCTCCGCGGCGTTCGGTTTCGGCTGTTCCACCGGCAGGTATTTCTGCCCCGAAAGATAGATCAACAGGCCCGCCACCATGCCGACGCCGGCGGCACCGAAACCATAATGCCAGCCATATAGCTCGCCCAGGGTCCCGCAGATCAATGGGGCGAGGAACCCGCCGATATTGATCCCGACATAATAGACGTTGAAGGCCCAGCCGCGCCGGGGGTCGTCACGCCGATAAAGGTCGCCGACCTGGCTGGGTAGGCTTGGCAGGAACAGGCCGTTGCCAATCGCAATCGCCGCCAGCGCCGCATAGAACAGCGGCTCGAACGCCATCATGAAATGGCCCAGGGCCATGACGCTGGCGCCGATAATCACCGCCTTGCGCTTGCCAAGATAGCGGTCGGCGATGACCCCGCCGATGATCGGCGTGAAATAAGCGCAGGCCGTGTAGGTCCCGTAGATGAAGGAGGATTGGGCCTGCCCTATCAGCAGCTGCTTGGTCATATAATAGACCAGCAGCGCCCTCATCCCATAGTAAGAGAATTGCTCCCACATATTGGTGAGAAACAGGACGGTAAGGCCACGCGGCTGGCCGAACCACGTGCGCTCGTCGGTCATGCAACCGCGACCTTGCCCGAACCCCAGACTTCCGGCCCGGCAGTGATGTTGCCATCCTTGTAGACCACGCTTGGAGTCCGGTCTTCGGCGAGGAAGGTCGGGCCGTCGAGATCGACGATGTCGCAGCCCTGGCCGAGGACGAACGCAGGTGCCATTGCAAGGCTCGAGCCGACCATATTGCCAACCATGACGCCGAGCCCGAGGCGGCGCGCCTCCGCTGCCATCAGCAGTCCTTCGGTAAGGCCGCCACACTTGTCGAGCTTGATGTTGACGACGTCGAAGCAACCGATCGCGCCAGGCAAATCTTCCAGGGTCAGCAGGCTCTCGTCGCCCGCGATGGGGACTGGAGATTTGTAGCCGTACAGATCCGATTCACGGCCGCGAGCGAGCGGCTGCTCAAGGAGCGAGACTTGCTGTTCCTCGAGGGCTGCGACCAGTTGGTCGAGCTGGTCGATGACGAAGCCCTGATTGCCATCGACGCCGAGCCACACGTCCGGACGTGCTGCGCGGATCGCCTCCACCCGGGCAATGTCCAGGTCCAGCTCGCCGGTCAGCTTGACCTTGATCGACCGTGCATCGGCGTATCGCCGAGCGCCCTCGGCCATGACCTCAGGCTCATCCGCGCCGAGGGTGAACGTCGTCCGAAGCGGCTGTGGGTCGGCTTGGCCCGCGAGCTGCCAAACCGGCTTTCCGGCTCTTGCGGCCTCCAGTTCCCACAGTGCGCAATCGACCGCGTTGCGGGCCCCGCCGGCTGGCATGATCGAGCGCAGCTCCTCCCTGGTGGGACCCGCCTCAATTGCCGACCGGACGGCACCGATCGAGTAAAGCATGTGGGCGACGTCATCACCGAGATAATAGACGCCGCCCCCTTCACCGCTGCCCCTCAGGTCGCCGTCCCGAAGTGTAACCACGACGACGTCCGAACCGGTGAAGACATGCCCCGAGATCCGAAACGGCTGAGCCAGCCGCAACGTCTCTACGCTTACATCCAACTCTAGGCGTGACATCAGTAGTTGGTGCCGAAGCCGACAAGGTGGAATGCGAATGCGACCCAGGCGATCACTGCCGCGGAGAGCAGCAGGGCGACGGCCCAGGCTTTGACGAACCAGCGCCGCTTCTCGAGGAACGCCTGACGCAGGTTCCAGCCCGCCAGCAAGAGCAGGCCAACGAACGCAATTGGG
The DNA here is from genome assembly GCF_023516505.1 of Sphingomonas brevis. Taxonomy (NCBI): domain Bacteria; kingdom Pseudomonadati; phylum Pseudomonadota; class Alphaproteobacteria; order Sphingomonadales; family Sphingomonadaceae; genus Sphingomonas; species Sphingomonas brevis. The sequence goes on from NZ_JAMGBB010000001.1 coordinate 1,501,070, forward strand.
GTGAGCACCTGGACGGCGATCAGCAGCGGATCGAGCGGCCCGCCGAGCAGCGAGAGGCTTGAGAAGCCAACCGATACGAAGGTGACCCAGCCGGCCAGCGTGGCAAGCGACAACCACTGCCAGCCATGCCAGATCCGCTGCATGCGGAGGCGCTTGCCTTCATGGACATTGGCGACCTTGAACCGACGTCGTGCGATCGCTCCGGCCGGCCAGGAGAGTGCAGCCAGGAGCAGCAGGCCGAGCGATACATATAGCGACGGCGCCAGCCATGCCGGATTTTTGTACCAGGGCACCCGGTCGAACACCATGAACGGCGAGACCGTGTCGAAGCTCCAGCGCGTTACCTGGCCATTCTCGACCTTGGCCGCGAGCTTCTCGCCGCTGTCCAGGTCCTTCCAGACATAGGGCGAGATTTCTTCCCACCGGCGAGGCTTGTTGCCGGTGTTGGTGACCATCGGCGCGGACAGCTTGCCATTCTCATCAGGGCCGATTGCCACTGGGCCGATCAGGTCCAGGATATGGAGAAATTTGGAGCGAATGCCGCGGCTGTTGAAATAATTGCCGGCCATCTGCTGAACATGCTTTTTCGCGGTTGCCTCATCGACCTTGGCGGTAACCGGCTGGGCGGCGAAATAACGGTTGCCGAACTCGTCGAAGAGACGCTCGCGCAGTGCACGCGGGGCGCCCTCGCCACCGGCGCTGTTGACCGAGACGAACAGGCCCACATTGTCGTCGATGAATAGCGTCAGGTCGGAGTGGAACAGGCTGGTGTCGCCGCCATGAGCAAGGCCGCGATGGCCATTGATGCCCTGCTCGTAAAAGCCGAGCGCCATGCGATTGAGGCCCGGGATCACGTCGTAGCGATACTCGTGCATCAACTTGGCGGTTTCGGGCTTCAGCAGGCCGGCGCCATTGTTCAGGTGAGCGATCATGAACTTGCCCATGTCGGCGCCGGATGCCGACAGGCTTCCGGCAGGCGCGGGATCCACGATCTCGAACCGCTCGGCCTTCGGTGCCGACGCGCCCTTGTAGCCCTGTGCCATGAACGGCTGCAGATTCTTGGGCAGCGGCTGCCGGAAGCTCGCATGCTGCATGTTGAGAGGCTTGAAGATGTGCTGATCGACATAATCGTCGAACGATTGTCCCGATTGGCGCTCGACGATGTAACCGGCCAGGGCAGTCGCATAGTTGGAATAGGCCGGGGTCGTGCCCGCATCGAACACGCGGTTCGGCAGGCTCACCCTCACAAACTTGTCCAGCGGAACGACGGGAACTGTATCATCGTGGATCAGGTGCCGTACCGTTTCCTCGAAACCGGCCGTATGCGTCATGATGTTGCGCATCGTGATCGGCTTGCCGTTACGCTCCGGAATCTTGAAGTCGAGGTAGGTGTTGACGTCCTTGTCGAGGTCGATCTTGCCCTGCTCCACCAATTGCATGACCGCAGTCCAGGTGAAGAGCTTAGATATCGAGCCAGGACGGAACAGCGTGGTCTCCGGCGACACCGGCGTGCGCTTTTCGACGTTTGAGAAGCCATAGCCCCGCTCGGTCAGTACCTGGCCGTCCTTCACGACCACGACCACCGCGCCGGCAATATCGCCGCGCGCGATCGCGTAAGGCATGTAACCGTCGAGCCAGGCATCGACATCGGTCTTGTTGAGCTCATGAGTCCCGCCCAACGCCGGTAATGCAGGAGTCGCGCCGGGCGCTGCCGACGATGCCAACGGGTTGCCGACGGTCGTAACGGGACCAAGCTTGACGGCCTGCTGCGCAACCGCGGTTCCGGCGACGATCGCCGCCAATCCAAATGCTATTCCGCGCCATTTCTTCATGGCTTTTACCTCCCCTAATCGCCGGGATTGCCCCGGCCCGCGCCAGCCAATAAGGTTGATACTATTGTTCTGATTGGGACACTGTTATCCTGATTAGAAAATTCGTCAACTGCAAAGGAGTCCAATTTCATGGCCTCGGAAGTTCCAACCTTGGGCGCACTGTTGCGCGGTGTGCGCAACCGCGAAGATTGGACCCTCAAGCAGATGAGCGAGAAGAGCGGCATCCCGGTATCGACCCTTTCCAAGGTCGAGCATGACCGGCTGACCCTGACCTATGACAAGCTCTATCAGGTAGCTCAGCGGCTTGGACTGCGTATGTCGGAGCTGTTCGCCGAATCGAGTGAGGAGGCACCGGCAGCGATCACGGCGCGCCGGAGCCTCTGCGATATCGACCATGCGGTTCGCGTCGAGACCAACAACTATGATTATTATTTCCTGTGTACCGACCTTCGACGGAAACGGATGATCCCGGTCATCTCAAAAATCCGCGCGAAAACGTCGAAAGAGTTCGGCGACCTGGTCCATCACGCAGGCGAGGAATTCGTCTACGTCCTGAGCGGCCGCGTCACCGTCAACACCGAACATTATGACGCGGTGACCCTGGAAGTCGGTCAATCCATCTATTTCGATTCCAGCATGGGCCACGCTTATCTCGCGGCCGAGGGATGCGACGAGGCGACCGTGCTCGCGGTGATGTCCAGCGCCGACGAAGAGTTGATGCAGTCCCTGATGACGATGCACGACGGGTCGGGCAACGAAGGGATTTAGAGTCGGTGGGGCCAGTTCCTGGATTCTTTGACCTCAGGCAGCTGGCGCATGCTCCCGCCCGCGAACTGCATAATGGCGGCTGGGTCGAATATGCCGAAAAGCCTTCTCGCGCCGAGAATATCTCGGCCAGCCTGGGAGAGTTGAGCGGGGCCAAGGATTTCGGCCTGGAACCGCTACTGGCCGTTCACGACCCGGCCTATATCGACTTCCTCCGTTTGGCTTACACCGATTGGCGCGCCTCAGGGCGTGAGGGTGATGCAATTGGCTACACCTGGCCCATTGCGCACCGCCGGGACTTGAGGCTCGACCGGATCGACGCCCGGTTGGGCCGCTACAGCTATGACGCGGCAACGCCGATTGCCGAAGGCACGTGGGATGCCGCCTATTGGAGCGCGCAAACCGCACTCACGGCACTAGCCGCAATAGTCGATGAGGGGAGGCGGACGAGCTTCGCCCTGTGCCGGCCGCCCGGCCATCATGCTGGCCGGGATTATTGCGGCGGCTATTGCTACCTCAACAACGCGGCAATTGCCGCGAGGCGGGCCCAGCAGAAAGGACTGCGGGTCGCCATCCTCGACATCGACTATCATCACGGCAACGGCACCCAGGACATCTTTCTCGAGGATCCGGATCTTTTGTTCGTATCGATCCATGCCGACCCGGTGAACGATTACCCCTTCTTCTGGGGACATGCGGACGAGCGCGGCGACGGCAAGGGCGAGGGCAAGACGATCAACCTGCCGCTGCCGCGCGGTACCGACATGAGTAGATATCGAGAGGCATTGGACATGGCCCTGCAAGCCGTCGGCGCGCATCGGCCGGACCTGCTGGTCCTGTCATTCGGGGCGGATACGTTCGAGGACGACCCGATATCCTTTTTCCGGCTTAGGGAAGGCGATTATCGAGAAATAGCCAGCCGCATTGCCGCCATCGACCTACCTACGCTGATCGTCATGGAAGGCGGCTATGCAATTGATGCCCTGGGCGCCAACGTATCGGCTCTGTTGTCGGGATTCGAAAGCGCGGCAATTTGAGCGCCGACCGCCCGCGCTTCTTACGAACGGCACTCTAGGGTCGACGAACGGCCGATATCGCACCGGCAATCGTGCTGGACGGCCTGTGGGAGGACCCTGTATTGCCCCCGCTCACTTCAGGAGTAATCGCGGAGCGGCGACACCGGATGTCATAATTCGGAAACATCGGTCACCTTCCTGCAAAAATCCTTCGACCCAAAGAAAGAATGAGTTCCGACGGGAATGCCCAAGCCGGCTTTAAAAATTGTAATCGCGTCAGCCGGAGCATTGATGCTCGCGGCGTGCGGAGCCGCTGACTCGCAGGATGCCGCCAAGAAGGGCGCTCCCGTCCAGGTAGGCTATGTCGTCGTCCAACCTTCGTCGGTCCTCGTCCAGCAGGACTTGCCGGGGCGCGTCGCCGCCTATCAAATTTCGGAAGTCCGGCCGCAGGTTTCGGGGGTAGTCCTGCGTCGCCTGTTCACCCAGGGCGCAATGGTCCGCCAGGGCCAACCGCTCTACGAAATCGATCCGCGCATCTATCAGACGGCAGTCGCGCAGGCGCAGGCCAACCTCAACAGCGCGCGCGCCAGCGCCCAGGCGGCAACTGCGCGCGAAGAGCGTTATCGCCCGCTCGCCAAGAGCCAATTCGTCTCGCGCCAGGCGTATGACGACGTCCTCGCTCAGTCCCGGCAAACCAGGGCGGCCGTGGCGCAGAACGAGGCGGCGTTGCAGGAAGCGCGGATCAACCTTCGCTTCACCCGCGTGCCGGCGCCGATCAGCGGGCGCGTCGGGGCATCCAATGTGACCGAAGGAGCGCTGGTTACCGCTAGTCAGACCGACGCGCTGACTACCATCACCAGGCTCGATCCGATCTATGTCGACATCCAGCAGTCGGCGCCCGAATTGCTGTCTTTGCGCCGCGACCTGGCGCGCGGGGGATCCGTACCGACCGCTGCACAGGTCCGGCTGACGCTGCCTGATGGTAGCGACTACGGCTATACGGGTACGGTCCAGTTCACCGAAGTCGTGGTCAATCCGGACACCGGGTCGGTCACGCTGCGCGCCGAGTTCCCCAATGCACAGTCAATTCTGTTGCCGGGCATGTTCGTCCGGGCAAGGTTCGCCCAATCGATCAGCCGGACGGCCTATCTGGTGCCACAGCAAGCCATTTCACGCGATGCCAGAGGCAATGCCGCGCTGTGGGTGGTTGGGCCGGGCAACAGTGCCGTTCAGCGCACTGTGATTGCCGACCGGACGGACGGGACCAACTGGGTTGTCACGCAAGGCCTTGCGACCGGTGAAAAAGTTATCACTCAGGGTATCGGCAAGCTGAAGGAAGGGGCCAAGATCAAGCCCGTTCCGGCAGCCTCGCCGCAGCGCGCCAGCCCGCCGGCCCGCCCCGACGCTGCGGCTCGCTGATCAACCATGTCAAAGCTGTTCATCGATCGCCCGATATTCGCTTGGGTGATCGCGATTATCATCATGCTGGTCGGAATTGGGTCGATCACCAAGCTGCCGATCGCCCAGTATCCCGATGTCGCACCCCCGCAGGTCAACATCCGCGCCACCTATCCCGGCGCCTCGGCGCAGACACTGCAGGACAGCGTGACGCAAGTGCTGGAGCAATCGCTGACCGGGCTCGACGGGCTGCTCTATTTTCAATCATCGTCGAGCTCGCGCGGCCAGGCGACGATCAACGTCACCTTCGAAAAGGGAACCGATCCCGATATCGCCCAGGTGCAGGTCCAGAACGCGGTCCAGACTGCACTGTCCCGACTTCCTCAGCAGGTCCAGCAACAAGGCCTGCGCGTTACCAAGGCGTCAAACGACTTCCTGCTGATCATCGGCGTTTACGATGATTCCGGACGAACGACCGACATGGATGTGTCGGACTGGCTGTCGAGCAACATGCAGGACCCGATTTCCCGAATCACCGGAGTCGGCGACGTCAATGTGTTCGGCGCGCCCTACGCGATGCGCATTTGGCTCGATCCCGCCAAACTGCGATCCTATTCGCTGAACCCGGCTGACATACTCAGCGCAATCAGCGCGCAGAATGTCGAGGTCGCGGCCGGAGAAGTGGGCGGCACTCCGTCGAGCCCGGGGCAAATGCTCAACGCGACCGTCACTGCTTCGTCCCGCTTCCAGAACGTCGATCAGTTCCGCAACATCATCGTCAAGGCCGATGCTAGCGGCGCGAGAGTTGCATTGTCGGATGTGGCGCGCGTTGAGCTGGGCGCCGAAAACTATAATTCGGACCGCCGCCTCAACGGCAAGCCCGGCGCGGGAATTGCCATCTTCCTGGCACCCGGCGCCGATGCGCTTGAAACCGCGGAGCTGGTCAAAGCCAAAGTTGAGCAAATCTCTGCCGGCTTCCCGCCCGGTTACCGCTTTGCCTACGCCTACGACACCACCGATTTCATCAAGCTGTCGATAGACGAAGTCGTGAAGACGCTGGTCGAAGCGATGATCCTGGTACTGGTCGTGATGTTCGTGTTCCTGCAAAGCTGGCGAGCGACGCTCGTTCCGGCGATTGCCATTCCAGTCGTCCTGCTCGGCACCTTCGGAATCCTCTACGCACTCGATTTTTCGATCAACACCATGACGCTGTTCGGATTGGTCCTGGCCGTCGGGCTGCTGGTCGATGATGCGATCGTGGTGGTCGAAAATGTCGAACGCATCCTCGAGGAAAATCCGGATCTCACGCCGCGCGAGGCAACGATTTTGTCGATGAGCCAGATCCAAATGGCGCTGGTCGCGATCGCTTTGATCCTGTCGGCGGTATTCCTGCCAATGGTTTTCTTCGGCGGCTCGACCGGGGTTATTTACCGGCAATTCTCGGCGACGATCGTTTCCGCCATGGTCCTTTCGGTGTTCGTCGCGATGACCCTGAGCCCGGCGATTGCCGCGGCGGTCCTCCGGCGCAAGCATGTCGATCCACGCGACACCGGTTTCGGCCGACGGTTCCCCCGGGCAGCGGCCGGGATTTCCATCGCCCGCGACCGATTCAACAGCGGCTTCGACAGTCTGCGCGACTGGTATGTGCGAACGGTGACCTTCGTGGTTGACCGCAAGTGGCGGTTTCTCGGCGGCTATGCGGTCGTCTGTGTCGTCCTGGCCGTAATGTTCTTCCGCCTGCCGACCGGCTTCCTGCCGAGCGAGGACCAGGGAGCGATGCAGATCCAGTTCCGGCTTCCGGCCGGCGCAACGCTGGAGCGCACCAAGGAAATGCAGCTGGCGGTCGAAGATTATCTGATGCGCGGGCCGGACAAGGATAATTTCAAGACCTACTTCATCGTCGCCGGCGGCGGCCAGGGCGCGACCGGCCAGAATGCCGGCCAGTCGTTCATCAACCTGGCGCCATTCGACCAGCGTGAGGGCAAGGAAAATAACGCCGACGCACTGGTGCAACGGGCGAAGGACGCGTTCAACGGTTACCGGGATGCTCAGGTCTTTGCCCTGATTCCCCCGGCCATTCGCGGGCTCGGCCAATCCGGCGGCTTCAACTTGCAGCTGCAAAACAGCAGCGGCATGAGCATGGCGGATTTCGAGGCAGCCCGAGACCGGCTGCTGGACCTGGCGGCGGAAGATCCGGACCTGCAGCAAGTGCGCTTGTCCGAACTGCCCGACGTTTCGACCCTCAAGGTCAATATGAACCAGGAGCGGATTTCGGCGCTCGGTCTCAGCACCGCGGACGTCAACAGCACCCTGTCGACCGCCTGGGGCGGTCGCTACGTCAATGATTTCATCGACCGTGGACGGGTCAAGCGCGTCTATGTCCAGGGCGACGCGCCGTTCAGGTCGAAACCCGAGGACATCGACCAATGGTCGGTCCGCAACAGCCGCGGCGAGATGGTGCCCTTTACCTCATTCGCTCAAACCGGCTGGTCGACGGCGCCCGTCAGCCTGTCGCGCTTCCTCGGCATCCAGTCCTATGAATTCCAGGGCCAGCCGGCGCCCGGCAAGAGCAGCGGCGATGCAATGAAGGCAATCGAACGGCTGGCCGCCCAAATCCCCGGGGTCGGCGTCGCTTGGTCAGGCCAGTCCTACGAGGAGCGGCTGTCGTCGGGTCAGGCGCCATTGCTTTACGCCATTTCGCTGCTGGTCGTGTTTCTTTGCCTGGCCGCCCTTTACGAAAGCTGGTCGATCCCGTTGGCGGTCATATTGGTCATTCCGCTGGGATTGGTCGGGGCGATCTTCGCGGTCACCCTCCGCGGGCTCCAGAACGATGTTTATTTGCAGATCGGGCTGCTGACAACGATGGGGCTGGCCTCCAAGAATGCGATCCTGATGGTCGAGTTCGCCGACCGCGCCGAGCGGCAGGGCAAGCGTATCATCGATGCCGCGTTGGAGGCTGCGCGAATCCGGCTGCGCCCGATCCTGATGACCAGCTTCGCTTTCATCTTTGGCGTATTGCCTTTGGCGCTGTCGACCGGCGCCGGCGCCAACAGCCGTATTGCAATCGGGACGTCGGTGATCGGCGGCATGCTGACCGCGACCTTGCTGGCGATATTCTACATTCCGATGTTCTTCGTGCTCGTCCGACGCGGCGTGCGCGACGGGCTCGGAGCGCTAAGTAAACGGCGTGCCAAGCGCCGCGAGGCGACCGCTTAGTCCGGGCTGCCCTTGTCGGCCAGATAATGCATCAGCTGGGCCAAGGTCGCCTCCATCTGGTCCTGCATCTGACTGATCAACTCATTCTCGCGCATATGCTCATGGTCGAGCGGCTTGGAGTAGCTATCGGAAAAGGCATGCAGATCTTCAGCGTCGAACACGCCCTTGGCGACGAGACGGGCAAGAATCACGAGCAGGCCGTTTGTGTTGGCAATGTTGCCGGCGACCAACGCCTCATCGACCATGGTCAGCGACTGATCTTCATCGTCTTCGATAATATCTTCGGTCATCGATCCAATGTGGCAGCTTCTGCCGGGCATGCAAGCGGGCCCAGCACCGACCATTTGGCCAATTTATCGGCGAAGGCGATCGTATAGGCCGGGCTTGAAGACGGAAGTTCGACGGTCTCGAGCCCGCTTAGGCCGGCCAGCGCCACCCTGCCCAGCCGTGCCGCAGTCTTGCCGTTGAATGCCACAGCGCGAAGCCGCGGATGGGTCGCAACATATTCCGCGAGCCGGTTAGGCGTGGCTCCCCGGATTGCGCCATCGAGGCTGCCGTGGCGTCGTGCCTCGCCGACCACATCCCATAGGGCGATCCCCCTGGCGCTCAACCGGGAAAGGCGATCCTCATAGGGCGCAAACGCCAGTTCTTCTTCAATGGCGCTGCCTAGCAATCGCCAGAATTGATTTTGCGGATGTGCATAATAGCGCTGGGCTCGCAGTGACGCGTCACCTGGCAGACTGCCAAGGATCAGCAGCAGCGCATCGCGGGCGCCGACCGGTGCCATGGAACGCTTTAAGCTAATCTCCAACCTCCAGCAGTTGCGATGGATACTTCCCAACCGCTAAGGGCTTGCCGAATGAGGCCCGAAGAACTCCGCATCGCCCTGTTCTCGGGCAATTATAATTATGTCCGCGATGGCGCCAACCAGGCACTGAACCGGCTGGTCGAGTATCTGTTGCGCCAGGGCGCGCAGGTCCGGGTCTATTCGCCGATCGTCAAGCGCCCGGCATTTCCGGCGACCGGCGAGATGGTCAACATCAAGGCGTTCAAGGTTCCCGGGCGCGAAGAATATCGGATCCCGTACAAATTGCCTCGATCGGCGCGGCGGGACCTGGAAGCGTTCGCGCCGAATGTCGTCCATGTGGCAAGTCCCGATTTTGTCGCGCACCGGGCGATCAGCTGGGCGCGCCGGGGCAAGGTTCCCGTGGTCGCATCGGTCCACACGCGCTTCGATACCTACCTGCAATACTATAACCTGAAATGGCTGGAGCCGGTTGCTCGCGCTATAATGCGCCGCTTCTACCGGCGCTGTGACGCGATCGTCGTTCCGGCCGAATCCACCGCGGCAATCATGCGCGCACAGCGGATGAACAAGGATATCTCGATTTGGTCGCGCGGCGTTGATCGGGCGCAGTTCAATCCCGAACGCCGCAGCCTGGAGTGGCGCCGCGCCCATGGCATCGGCGATGACGAAATGGTCGTCTCATTTCTTGGCCGACTAGTGCTTGAGAAAGGACTCGACGTATTTGCCGATGCGGTCGACGCCGCTCGCGCCAAGGGAGTGCCGCTCAGAGTTGTCGCGATTGGCACCGGACCCGCCCACGATTACTTCGAGGAACGGCTGCCGGATGCGATCTTCACCGGTCAGCTGACAGGCGACGAGTTGGCGATGGCGTTCGCTTCGACCGACGTCTTTCTCAATCCCTCAATCACCGAAACCTTCGGCAACGTCACCCTGGAGGCAATGGCGTCCGGTTTGCCGGTCATGGCGGCGGCCGCGTCGGGGACTACCAGCCTGGTCCAGGACAACATTACCGGCCGGCTGGCGGAACCGGGCGATATCGATGCCATGGCCAACGAGCTGGCCGACTATCAACGCAACCCGGAATTACGGGCGAGACACGGCGCGGCCGGCCTTGAGTTCGCAAAGACCATGGACTGGGACGCGATCAATGCGGCCGTGATGCACGTTTACGAACGTGTCATCGAACGGCGGTGCCACCTCAATCGTCGTCTGGGTCTTCAGGCTTTGCGTCCTTGACTCGCTCGATCCGCTGGGCAGCCTCATCAAGGATGTCGACTACCTCTTCCAGCAGGTCTTCGTTCCAGCCCTCGTGAGCAATGCGGTTGCGGAGCGCCGTCATCAAATTGCCGATAGCCCGCCCAATCTCAGGTCGATGCCCGCGGCGGCGATGATGTCCGTGGCCTTCAAGCCGTTCGATCAGCTCGTCCACCTCATCTGAATTCTCATCCAGATGGGCACGGCCGTCGCTGGTCACTTCATAGACCTTCTTGGTGTTCTTCGACTTTGTCTCCGCGATCAGGCCCATGTCCTCAAGCATGGTGAGGGTCGGGTAGACGATGCCGGGACTGGGCGCATAGTCGCCGCCGGTCATTTCCTCGATTGCCTTGATCAGCTCATATCCATGGCGCGGCTGGTCGGCGATCAGCTTCAACAGCACGAGCCGAAGCTCGCCGCCCTCGAACATCCGCTTGCCTGCCCGGCCGCGGCGACCGCCGCCCCAGCTGCCTCGCCCGCCGCCATTGTCGAAATCAAAGTCGAAGTCGAACGGCCCGAAGCGGAACGAGCGGCTCTTGCTCATTGCCCGCCGAATATGCCGGCCTGCGTCGTCGCAGTCGTAATGGAAATGCATCTAATCCTCCTCGTGATAGTTCTAAGATATATCTTAGATGCATCGCGTCAAGGATGGATGCAACTTTCTGCGAAGGCGCTTATTCCAGCGACCAATGGCCGACCTGTTTGCCGATGAATTGCCGCCAGGGACGGCGCCCCGCGAGACTTCGCTGCATGCGCCGCTAGCGGACCGGCTGCGGCCGAGCTCTCTCGACGAGGTTGTGGGACAGGCGCATCTGACCGGGCCGGAGGGGGCGATTGGTCGAATGGTGGCGGCGGGCAAGCTAGGCTCAATGATCCTTTGGGGACCGCCAGGCACCGGCAAGACCAGCATCGCCCGGCTCCTGGCTGAAGCGGTCGGACTGAGGTTTGTCGCGCTGTCCGCGGTCTTTTCCGGCGTTGCCGACCTCAAGAAAGTTTTCGCCGAGGCGAAGGTCGCCGTGAAGGCGGGACAGAGGACTTTACTGTTCGTTGACGAGATCCATCGTTTCAACCGGTCCCAGCAGGACGGCTTCCTCCCTTATGTCGAGGACGGCACGATCACGTTGGTCGGAGCCACTACGGAAAATCCCAGTTTCGAGCTCAATGCCGCGCTGCTGTCGCGTTGCCAGGTGCTGATCCTTCACCGGCTCGACAGCGAGGCGCTGAAGCAGCTGCTCGAGCGAGCCGAGGAACTGGAGGGCAAGCCTCTGCCACTGACGCCGGAAACGAAGGACGCGCTGGTTGCAAGCGCGGACGGCGATGGCCGCTTCCTGCTCAACCAGGCCGAGACGCTGTTCGACGTGGGGCTGCAGGAGCCGCTCGACCCGGCCGGGCTGGCCAGCTTCCTGCAGCGCCGGGTTGCCGTTTACGACAAGGACCGCGAGGGCCATTACAATCTCATTTCGGCGCTACATAAGTCGATCCGCGGCTCGGATCCCCAAGCATCGCTTTATTATCTGGCGCGCATGCTGGTGGCGGGCGAAGAACCGCTGTTCCTGTTGCGCCGGCTGATCCGGGCGGCGGTCGAGGATATCGGAATGGCCGATCCCAACGCTCTTGTGCAATGCATTGCCGCCAAGGACGCCTACGATTTTCTCGGTTCGCCTGAAGGCGAGTTGGCGATTGTCCAAGCTTGCCTCTATCTCGCCACCGCTCCCAAATCGAATGCCGGTTACAAGGCCCAAGGGGCCGCGTGGCGATCGGCCATGGAAACGGGTTCACTGATGCCGCCCAAGAATATTCTGAATGCCCCGACCAAGCTGATGAAGCAGGTCGGGTACGGCAGCGGCTACGAATATGACCACAATGCCGAGGAAGGTTTTTCTGGAGCCGATTTTTGGCCCGAGGAAATGGACCCGCAGCAGTATTACGTGCCGACTGGCCGCGGCTTTGAGGCCAAGGTTGCCGAGCGGCTTGCCTATTGGGAAGAAATGCGCCGAGAGAAGCAATCAAAGGACTCGGACAAGGGGAGCTAGATGTACCAGAGCACCGAACCCGCCCGTTATTGGCAGCAGCAATTGGTCGAATGGGGACCGAAGGTCCTGTTTGCCATCCTCATCCTGGTCGTCACCCATTTTGTCGCCAAGGCCGTGCAATGGGGCGTCGCCAAGGCGATCGACCGGGTGCCGGTGCTCAAGCGACACCCGGATGCGGGCGGCGACAGTATCGGCACGGAGCTTGGGCGGCTGGCCTATTGGCTGGTGTGGCTGGTTGGCCTGATCGCGGCGTTGCAGCCGCTTGGCCTTTCGGGCGTATTGACCCCGGTCACGGCGATGACCAACGAAGTTTTCGCATTTTTGCCAAGGCTGCTGGGCGCGGGACTGTTCTTCTTCGCCGGACTGATTCTGGCCCGGATCGTGCGCCATGTGATCGAAGCGGCCCTCGGCGCGCTAAACCTGGAGCAGCTGGCAGGACGCGCTGGCCTGAAATTGGCCGATGCGCCTGTGGCGGTCGACAGCGACGGGGTAGCGAGCGACGGGGTGGCACCGGCGCGCAGCACCATCGCGCGGGCGGTCGGGATGACCGTGTCTGCTGTGATCATTATCTTCGCCGCGATCGGCGCGCTGCAAATTCTTCAGATATCCGCCATCGCCGAGCCCGCGACGAACATGTTGAACATTATCGCGCTCGCTATTCCGAAAGTATTGAACGCTCTCATCTGGCTGGCATTGGCATTCATCGTCGCGAAGTGGGTGAAGTCGCTTCTAGAGACAATCTTGCCGGGGCTCGGCTTCGACAATGCCGTACGCGCACTCGGTGTCATGCCATCTACCTCGGTGCCATCGAGAGTGGTCGGGGCAATTGCGATGACGGCCATATTGCTGGCGGCTTCCATCGAGGCAGCGCGGGCAATCGGCGGCGACAGCGTCGCGGCATTGTTGTTCCAAATCACCGAGCTCGGCGGCAAGGTGATATTCGGGACAGTGATCATCGTCGTTGGGATTTTCCTGGCTAGAATCCTTTCCAATTTGGTCGGAAGTTCGACGGGCGAAGCGGGCTATGCCCAGACGATCGTCAAATATGCCATCATTGCGTTGTTCACAGCCATCGGGCTGACTTTCATGGGCTTAGCCGATCAGATCGTGATGATTGCATTCGGCTTGATCCTTGGCTCGGCCGCTGTGGCCACTGCCCTTGCCTTTGGCCTGGGCGGGCGGGACTATGCAGCGCGTCTGCTGGAGGAGTGGCATGAGAGCACCGCCCCGCCGCCTGTGCGCCGCGCACCTCCGCCACGGCTCAAGAAGGCCCCAAGCGAGGACGACAGCCAGCCGCCCCTGGTGTGACCCGCTTCGCGGCGGCTGTCGCGATCGATTGGTCGGGCGCGAAGGGCAAGCGGCACAAGGGCATTGCGATCGCCGAGGCGCGCGAGGGCAGTGCTCCGCGGCTGGTCCGACCAGGCCATGTCTGGTCCAGAACCGAGGTGCTCGAATGGCTGCTGACGCGCGCAGCCAGGGAGCCGACACTATTTGGCTTCGATTTCAGCTTTGCGCCTCCCTTTGCCGAGTGCGGATCCTATTTACCCGGTGAAAGCGGCGTGCCCGACAATGCCCGCGACTTCTGGGCCTATGTCGACGCCCTTAGTCGAAGATCTAGGAGCCGCCTCTTTCCTGGAGGAGGTGCACCGTCGCCATTTCTATTTTGGAATCGCCGACGGCGTGAAAGCCGACTTTGTGCGATTTCGCATCTGCGATTCGCATTTGAATGCGATGGGTGGCCGCAAGACAGCGAGCGCGTTTGACGCCATCGGGGCGGCGCAGGTCGCCAAGGCCAGCTTCTCCGGAATGCGATTGCTGCACCGCCTGAATGGAAAGGTCGCCATCTGGCCGATGGACCCGCTGCCGACCAATGGCAGCGCGGTAGTCGAAATCTATACCCGCATTTACCTGCGTAACGCAGGCATGAGCGGTAAGAAATTGCGAACCCGGGTCGATCTCAACCGCGCGCTGGCCGGACTTGGAAGTAAACCAGTACGCCTAGGGTTCGAGCCCACTGACCATCAGACAGATGCCCTGGTAACTGCGGCAGGGATGCGGGCCCATCTTCAGAACCAGACCGCGTTCAATCCAGCCGGCATTACGTCGGACCTGGCACAAACCGAGGGCTGGACGTTCGGCATCGTCTGAAGCAAAGGGGCCGGGTACAGGTACGCCGGCTTAGCACAGTGGTAGTGCAGCGGTTTTGTAAACCGAAGGTCGGGGGTTCAAATCCCTCAGCCGGCACCAGCCTGCAGCGCGAGCAGCGCGAAGCTGGCCAGCCAATGTTCCCCCATATAGTCGCCGGCAACATGCGGCAGCGCCGCGTCCAGATGCTTCGTTGCGGCTGCCTCGGCGATCGCCTTTTCGCCGGCCGGCAACAGGGGCGCGATTGAACGCCAGCACCATGCGCGGCTGAGGTTGAGTCCATCGAGATGGGCTATCTTGCCGTCGCTTCGGTCGCTCACCGTTGCCGGAGCAAACAGCGCCTCAGGCTCACGATCTGCAAGCCGCGGCAGGAAGGCCGCGAACCATCTTGCGAAATCACCTGCTGCTAGAACACGCGCCATGCACAGCGCCTCGATCAACGCGGGCGACAGGAACTCGTCACCACCCGGCTCCCACGCCTGGCAATCGCGGTCGTTGCTGAATTTCTCGACTGCCCAGCGGCGGATATTCCTGGCCAAGACCGCGTCAAACTGTTCGGCCCATTCCAGTGCGAGGATCAGGGCGAAACATGTGTTGAAATGGGTGCCGACCCGGATCGGATAGGTCAGCCTGGGCAAAAAGCCATGAAGCCGGTCGGCGAAAGCGCGGGCCAGCGGCTCAAGATTGGCCGCCCACTCTTGGTTGGAATGCCGCGATGCTTCGAGATGAAGATAAAGCAGCCAGCCCCAGCCATAGGGTCGCTCGAACCCCGCCGAAAGCGGCCGGCGGAGATAGGCCAATTCGATCGCAACTTTGTCGGCGGTGAAGCTGGCGCCGGCCAGATCGGCGATGGCCTGTGCCTCACCGGTCTCTGGGTAGAGGCGGCTAATTGTCAGCAAGGTCCACCAGCCATGGACGCAGCTGTGCCAGTCGAAACTGCCGAAAAAGATCGGGTGAAGAGCGCGAGGCGGAAGCGCGTCCTCATCGCCAAGCAGCACATGATCCATCTTGTAGGGGTATGGCTTTCCCACGTGGCTGAGCGCGATCCGCGCAAATTTCGCGGCAAGCTTTTCGTCGAGTATCATCGGTATGCGAGCCAATAGATGAGCAGGATGTTGACCAGGAGCAGCGGCAGCGCGGTCGCGAACTGGGCGCGGATCACTCCATATTGATCCTTAAGTTCGAGCAGCGCTGCCGGGACCAGGTTGAAGTTGGCTGCCATGGGGGTCATCAAGGTGCCGCAGAAGCCTGCGAGCATGCCGATCGCGCCGACTACCGCGGGATCGCCGCCGTAGCCCTGGATCAGCAGCGGAACGCCGATTGCTGCGGTCATCACCGGGAACGCAGCGAAGGCATTTCCCATCACCATCGTAAAGATGGCCATTCCGACACCGAACACCGCGACGGTGAGGAAGATGCTGCCCTCCGGGATCACCATGCGGGTCAGGGAGCCTATCGCATCCCCTACACCGGCGGCAGCGAACAGGACTCCAAGCGAGGCGAGCATTTGCGGCAGGACAATTGCCCAACCGATCGCGTCGATCAGGCGGCGGCCTTCCTGCAACGGTGCGATGGCAGGCGGGCGAAGCCAGGCGAAGATGGAGCCAATGGCGAGCAACACGCCGAGGCCGAGGAAGACGTAAGTCTCACGCTTGGCCTCGATCAGGCCAAAGCTGCCGAGAGGAGTATAATTATATGCCAGCGTGCCGATAAATGCGGTCAAAGGGATGATCAGCGCCGGAAGAAACAGCTTATTGCCGAGCCTGTCCGACCAACCCTGCCGCTGCTCGACGCTGGTGGTCGGGGGATGGCTACGGCCGATAAAGCCGAAGCCGGCGAGCCCTGCCAGCCCAAGCACCAGCAAGCCGTTGCCGAAGTCGCCGATTGCGTCGCCGCCAAGCAGGCTGAGCGCCATCAATCCCCAGAAGGCGGCATTGCCGAACCGTTTGCCGTGCGACCGGTCGAGCGCCGACAGGATGGCGAAAGCGGCGAACATCGCGCCGGCCAGCGCATAGAGCCAGTGAAGCGTGATCATTGGCCGCGCCTCGCCAGCTTGCGATCGAATAGCAGCAGCCGGGTCGACTGGATCAGGAATGCGGCAATCGCGCTGGGGATCGCCCATAGCGCGAGGTGCAGAGGGGCTAGATCATAGCCGTAGCCCGCTAGTATCTGCTGGATGAGCACGATCGAGCCGATCGCGAAAAAGATATCCTCGCCAAAAAAGAGCCCAACATTGTCGGTCGCGGCGGAATAGGCCTTGACCGTCTCCGCTTCCGCTTCGGTCAATTCGCCATGCTGCTTCTCGGCGGCGGCGAGCGCCATCGGCGCGACTAGCGGCCGGACCGTCTGCGCCTGCCCGGCGGTCGAATGAAGCCCGATCGCCGCGGTGATCTGCCGATAGATCAGATAAAGGATCAGCAGCTTGCCGGCGGTTGCGCTCTTCAATGAGCGAATCAGCGTGGCCGCGCGCTGTTGCAGTCCGAACCGTTCGAGCAATCCGATCACTGGCAGGACAATCCAGACGATGGCAATGATGCGGTTGTCGTTGAACGCTTTGCCGAAGGTCGAGATGACCTCGTGCCAGTCCATCCCCGCGATCAGGCCGGTAGCGATCGCCGACACGGTGACGACCAGCATCGGGTTGAACTTCAGCGCGAAGCCGAGGACCACCAGTGCGATACCGATCAGCGGCCAATAGTCGATCATGTCGGCTCCCCATATCCGCCGCCGCCCGGCGTTTCGATCACGAACCGGTCGCCAATGCCGACTTCGGCCCAGTCGGTCGCGGTCAATTGCTCGACCGAACCGTCGGCGCGCTCGACCCAGTTGCGGCCGGGAAGTGCATCGCCGCCGCCGTTCAATCCGCGCGGCGCTACGCGGCGGCGATTGGCGAGCATGTTGGCGCGCATCGGTTCGAGGAAGGTGACGCTGCGGATTACGCCGTCGCCGCCCTTATGCAGCCCCCGGCCACCGGAATGACTACGGATCGAGAATTGGTCGAGCCGCACCGGGAGGCGCGTCTCCAATATCTCGGGATCGGTCAGCCGGCTGTTTGTCATATGGGTCTGCACCGCGCTGGTTCCGTCATGATCCGGCCCGGCGCCGGAACCGCCGGCGATCGTCTCATAATATTGGTGGCGGTCATTGCCGAAAGTGAAATTGTTCATCGTGCCCTGGCTAGGCGCCAGGCGGCCGGTCGCCGCAAAAAGGGTATCGGTCACGACCTGGCTTGTCTCGACATTACCGGCGACGACCGCGGCAGGGTGATGGGGCCTAAGCATCGACCTGTCCGGCACGACCAGGCGAATTGGCCGGAGGCAACCGTCATTCATCGGGATGGCATCGTCGATCAGGGTGCGGACGACATATAGCGAAGCGGCGCGGACGATCGAAAAAGGCGCGTTGAAATTGTCGGGCAACTGCCGGCTGGTGCCGGAGAAGTCGAAAGTTGCCGATCGCGAGGCCCGATCGATCGTTATTCTGACTGAAACGCACGCGCCATTGTCCATTTCATAGGCGAACTGGCCGTCATCGAGACGGTCGAGCAGCCGCCGGACCGACTCCTCGGCGTTGGCAAGGACGTGGTTCATGTACGCCGCGACGACGTCCGGGCCATATTCGCCGGCGGTTTGGACCAGCGTTTCGGCGCCCCGAACGCATGCGGCGAGCTGGGCGCGAAGGTCGGAGATATTGCGGTCCGGATTGCGCGCCGGGTGCTCGCCTTTGGTCAGCAGGGCGCGCATCTCGGCCTCGCGAAAATGGCCCTCGTCGACCAGCAGCACATTGTCGATCAATACGCCTTCGTCCTCGATGGTCCTGCTGTCGGGCGGCATGGAGCCGGGAGCGATCCCACCGATATCGGCATGGTGGCCGCGCGCCGCGACGAAGGCGGATGGATCGGCCTCGTCGCCATAAAACACCGGGACGATCACCGTGATGTCGGGCAAGTGCGTGCCGCCGCGATAGGGATCGTTGAGGACATAGGCGTCGCCACGACGAATTCCGCGCTCGTCCCTTCCCCCGCCCCGAGCGTCGATGATGGTGCGGATGCTTTCGCCCATCGAGCCCAGGTGGACCGGGATGTGCGGTGCATTGGCGATCAGCGCACCCGACCCGTTGAAAATGGCGCAGCTGAAGTCGAGCCGTTCCTTGATGTTGACCGAGGTTGCGGTCGATTGCAGCGCGACGCCCATTTCCTCGGCGATGGCCATGAACAGATTGTTGAAAATTTCGAGCCGGACTGGGTCGACTTGGGTGCCGACCGCGTGAGCGCGCTCAAGCGGCATGGCCCGGGTCAGAATGAGGGTCCCGTCCGCGGCCCGCTCCGCCCGCCAACCCGGTTCCACCACGATGGTGGAGGTGGGGTCGAAGATCAGGCCGGGGCCCATTAGCTCCTCCCCCGTCGGGGGAGGTGTCAGGTCCGAAGGAGATGACGGAGGGGGCTCTATTCCCCCTCCATCACTTCGTGGTCCCCCTCCCCCTGCGGGGGAGGAACCAATGGCATCGACGCTGAGCGTGTCGAGGACTGGCTCGGCCTCGTCGATATAACCGAAGCGCCGGCGATGGATGGTTTCGAAAGTTGCACGCATTTCGCCGGCACTGGCGAGGTCGACGGTGATGGTTGTGTCGCTGCCCGAAGTGCGGAGGCGGGCGCGGTGCTCGAAGCGGATCTGGTCTGGGTCGAAGCCCTGGCCGAGCAGGTCATTTCGCGCCGCCGCTTCCAGCGCGTGCAGGCCGTCGGAAAAATCCTCCGTAAGCGGCTTCAGCCAGCTGGCCTCGCGCACCGCCTTTACCTCGGAGAGACCGATGCCGTAGGCCGACAGCACCCCGGCAAGCGGATGGATGAGGATCCGCTCCATGCCGAGCGCGTCGGCGACCCGGCAGGCAAGCTGGCCGCCCGCGCCGCCGAAGCAGGCCAGCGTGTAGCGGGTCACGTCATGACCCCGCGCGATCGAAATCTTGCGGATCGCGGCGGCCATATTGTCGACCGCGATATCCAGGAAGCCCTCCGCGATTTCCGCAAGCGATTTGGTACCGCCAAGAGCGTCGGCGATTTCCTGCAGCCGTGCATGTGACGCTTCGGGATCGAGCGGCTGGTCGCCGTTGGGACCGAACAGCGTGGGGAATTTGGCCGGGTCGAGCCGGCCCAGGTAAAGGTTGCAGTCGGTGACGGTTAGCGGCCCGCCGGCGCGGTAACAGGCCGGTCCCGGACGAGCCCCGGCCGATTCCGGGCCAACCCGGAAACGCATTCCGTCGAACCGGCAAATGGAGCCGCCACCGGCGGCGATCGTGTGGATCTGCATCATCGGCGCGCGGATGCGGACGCCGGCGACAAGGTTTTCGTCGCCTAGCTCATAGCTGCCGGCATAGTGGGACACGTCAGTCGAGGTGCCGCCCATATCGAAGCCGATCAAATGATCCGAGCCATGGGGGGCGCTGGCCGCAACCATGCCGACCACCCCGCCGGCCGGACCGGACAGGATCGCGTCCTTGCCGCGGAAGGCGCGGGCCCCGGTCAGGCCGCCGTTGGACTGCATGAATTGCAAACGAGTCCCGGCCCCCAGTCCGGCCGCAACCTTGCCGACGTAGCGGGTGAGGATCGGCGAGAGATAGGCGTCGACCACTGTCGTGTCGCCGCGGCCGACCAGCTTGATCAGCGGCGCCACCTCATGGCTGACCGACACCTGGGTGAAGCCAAGGTCGCGGGCGATGCTTGCCAGCCGATCTTCGTGCTCGGTGAAGCGCCAGCCATGCATCAGCACGATTGCCAAGGCGACAAAGCCCTGGGCCTTCAACGCAGAAAAATCGGCCCGCGCGCCCTCCTCGTCGAGCGGGCGGATGATCGCGCCGTCCGCCCCGACGCGCTCGTCAATTTCAACAACGGCCTCGTACAGCATCGACGGCAGCACAATATTGCGGGCGAAGATTTCGGGACGTGCCTGATAACCGATCCTCAGCGCGTCGCCGAAGCCGGCGGTGATCGCCAGCGCGGTCCGCTCGCCCTTTCGTTCGAGCAGGGCATTGGTGGCGACCGTGGTGCCCATGCGGACATCGCCAAGCGAGCCACCTTCTTCCGCCAGAACGCGGCGGATCCCTTCCACCGCGGCATCCTCATATTGGCCGGGGTTTACCGACAGCAGCTTTTGTACCCGCTGGCGGCCGTCGGTTGAGGTCGCGACGATGTCGGTGAAGGTCCCGCCGCGATCGATCGCAAAGGTCCAGCTGCGCTCCACGGCGCCCATGAAGCAAATGCCCGGTCCATGCTCAATGACAGTTTGCCGAATATTTTTTGCGGAACACGGAACTGGGAGGTGGGACGACCGTTATTATTTCGTGGTTCAAATCTTCGGAAGCGAACCATGGAACCCCGGAGACTTCGGTCTCCGGGGTTTACTCGTTCTAGAGGCTCGTAGCGTCGATGTCGGCGAGCATCATCCGCCGCGAGCGGTCGGCCAGCGGATATTTGTTGCCGTTGGCACAGTTGAACAGGACGACGCGCTCGTCCGGACCGACCAGTTTGCGATCGAGCGCGTCGCGCCACGCGGCAAGCACTGCCCCGCCTTCCGGGCAAAGCAGCATGCCGTCGAGGCGTGCTGCATCGTCGACCGCTTCCATGATCGCTTCCTCCTGGACGGCGATCGCCGCACCGCCGCTTGTCCGAACCGCGCGAAGAATGAGGAAATCGCCGACCGCCTTGGGCACTCTTATGCCGGTGGCCATTGTCGCCGCGCCTTCCCAGCGCTCGGCGAACTCGTCGCCCGCTTCCCACGCGCGGACCATCGGCGCGCAGCCGGCGGCCTGCACCGCATACATGCGCGGACGCTTCGGCCCGATCAGTCCGATCCGCTCCAGCTCGTCGAACCCCTTCCACATGCCGATCAGGCCGGTGCCCCCACCCGTCGGGTAGAAGATGGCGTCGGGCAGTTCCCAGCTGAACTGCTCGGCCAGTTCCAGGCCCATCACCTTCTTGCCTTCCAGCCGGTAGGGCTCCTTCAGCGTCGAACAGTCGAACCACTTCCCGGCCATTGCCCCTTCCCCGACGATCCGCCCGCATTCGTCGATCTGGCCGTCGGCGACGATGACCTCGGCGCCATAGGCCGCTGTCTCGCGGATATTGATGTCGGGCGTTTCGGCGGGGCAAATGACCAGGGAACTCATCCCTGCCCGCGCGGCATAAGCGGCCAGCGCCGCGCCAGCGTTGCCGTTGGTCGGCAGCGCAATGCGGGTCACGCCGAAATGATTGGCCATGCTGACCGCCGCAGCCATGCCGCGCGCCTTGAACGAGCCGGTTGGAAGGCGCCCCTCGTCCTTGACGATCGGTGCCTTGGTACCCTGTTTGCGACCGACATGGTCGAGCGGGATCAGCGGCGTTTCCGGCTCGCCAAGGCTGACCGGCTCGGCGCCTTCGGGCAACGGCAGCAGCTCGCGCCATTTCCACATGCCCGAAGGGCGCGAGGCCAGTTCGTCGCGGGTCAGGCGCCCCGCGACCGCGTCGAGATCGTATCGGGCGAGCAACGGCTTGCCGACTTTCGACAGGTTCTGGAGCTTGTCCGATTCATAGCGCTCGCCGGTCAGCGAACATTCGAGATGGGTCATGAACATGGCCGCCTGGGTAACGCGACATCTCCGTCACGCAAGGCCGGGCTTTCGACGAACTGCAGTCAGGACGCGACCAAGGTATGGTATAACATTTGCTACATTATATCATCTTGAGCTAGGCACGCGGCTCTCCCCGCTTCAGGATCATCATGCGCCGCTCCGCCACTTTTCTTGCCTTAGCCATTTCCGTTTCCCCCGCCCCGCTGCTGGCCCAGGCGATGGTGACCGATTCATCAAGTGAGGCGGTCGGAGCGACCGATTCCGCCGTATCGGCCGATGTGCCGGTGTCGGGCAGCGCGGAAGAAGCTCACCCCGACCATGAGGCGGACATCGTCGTCACCGGAGTCCGGCGGAAAGAGAATGATGTGCTGGGCGGCGTTTCGGTGCTCGATCAGGCCGACCTCACCCGGCAGATGCGCCCAAGCATCGGCGAGACGCTGGCCAAGCAGCCTGGGGTCAGTGCGACGAGCTTTGGCCCGACCGCCTCGGCGCCGGTACTGCGCGGCCTTTCCGGCGACCGGGTCCGGGTGCTGACCGACGGGATCGGCACCCTGGACCTGTCATCGTCCGGGCCCGACCATGCCATCGCTATCAACCCGATCACCGCCGAGCGGATCGAGGTGCTGCGCGGGCCGTCGGCCCTGTTGTTCGGATCTTCGGCGATCGGCGGCGTGGTCAATGTCATCGACACGCGCATCCCGCGTCATGAACCCGACGGTCCGATCAAGGCCGACGCTCTGCTGTCCTATGGCAGCGCCGCCAACGAGCGGTCAGCCAATGCCGCGATCGACGTGCCGGTCGGCGGGCATTTCGTGCTTCATGCCGACGGTAATTATTCGAAGAGCGACGACCTGGAGACGGGCGGCCACATCCTGTCGAAGGAATTGCGCGAACAGGCGCTGGCCAGCCCCGATGCGGAAATCCAGGCTCTTGCCGACCTTAAGGGCGAATTGCCCAATTCGGCGGCGACGTCGAAGGAAGGGGCGCTGGGCGTCGGCTATGTCGACGGCGACCTCAATGTCGGCGTGTCGGTGACGCGGCACCTCAGCAAGTATGAAGTGCCGATCCGCTATTCGCTCGATCCGGCGATTGAGCCAGAAGCGCCGACCATCGACGTCGAGCAGACGCGTTACGACGCGCGGGCGGAGATTCCGGTCGGCGGATTCTTCAACCTGGTCCGGGCGCGGGGCGGCTACGCCAACTACCATCACGACGAGATCGAGGAGAGCGGCGAGATCGGCTCCTCCTTCTTCAGCAAGGGGGGAGAAGGCCGGGTCGAGCTGGTGCAGAGTGAGAAGTCGGGCTGGGGCGGAACCAGCGGCGTGCAATATCTCCAACGCAACGCGAAAATCCGCGGCGAAGAGAAATTCCTGCCTGACAGCCGGCAGAAACAGGCCGGCCTGTTCACCCTGCAGACCTACGTCCAGGGGCCGATCCGGATCGAGGGCGGGGTGCGGGTCGAGCATAGCAAGCTCGACGCCGATGCCGATGCGCAGCTCGGCACGCCCGAGCGGTCGAAGAGCTTCACCACCTGGTCGGGCTCGCTGGGCGGGCAATATGAGTTCGTTCCGGGATGGCGTGCCGGCCTGTCGCTGTCGCATGCCGAGAGGGCGCCGGCGATCGACGAGCTGTTCGCCAATGGCCCGCACGGCGGCAGCCAGGCGTTTGAAATCGGAAATCCCGAGCTAGATCCGGAACGGAGCAATTCGGTCGAGCTGGGGCTGCACCACAGCAAAGGCGGACTGCACCTCACCGCGAACCTGTTCTACTCGCGCTTCTCCAACTTTATCTTCCAGGCGCCGACCGGGGAGATCGAGGACGATCTGCCGGTGCTCCAATATAGCGAGGGCAAGGCGACCTATTATGGCTTCGAGGCTCAGGCAGAGGCGAAGCTGGGCGAGGCGCTCGGCATCAACTGGGGCGCCGAGCTGCAAGGCGACATGGTTCATGCCACGGTCAAGGATTTCGGTCCCGCACCGCTGATCCCGCCGATGCGGGTACTGGGTGCGATCACCGGCGAGAAGGGCCAGTTGGATGGGCGGGTCGAGGTCGAGCATGCATTCGACCATGACCGCGCCGCGCCGAACGAAACGGACACGGCCGGCTATACGTTGGTCAATGCGTCGCTCGACTGGCACCCGTTCGCGGCCAAGCCGGAGCTGACCTTGTCGCTGGCGGCGAATAATTTGTTCGATGTCGAGGCGCGGCGCAGTACGTCGCTGCTCAAGGATTTTGCCCCGCTCGCCGGGCGCGACATCAGGGTGACGGCGAGAATCGGATTCTAGTGCAGGAACTGGATGCCCGGAGCGGCGTTCCTCGCGCATGACCGACGGAAGCTATTTCGCCAGCCGCGAAGAACATGAGCGAGCGTTGAGCCGGCAGGCGGCAGATTGCCGCGCGGCCGAGGCTCATGCCGAAATGGCGGAACGTTATGAGGCGTTGGCGACGATCTTCGGAGCCAAGCGCCTGGCCAGTCCCCCGATCGACTATCTTTAGCCGCTAACTCCCGCCAAAAAAATTGGGCGACCTGCCGGAACCGTGACAGGCCGCCCTTTGCGGGACTTGGGCTTTGGGGAAGGAAGCCCCGCTTTAGAGATCGATTCCGGCAGCGATCGCTTCAAGCTTGCGAACCCGTTCCTTGAGGTCCGCCAACTCGATCCGGCCGGTCGCCGGGGGAAGGCTGTGGTCGCCGGTCTGGCTTGCCAGCTCGAGCCGCTTGAAGTCGAGCCAGTTCTGCCAGCCCTTGAGACCCGCCACGGCTGCCATGCCGGCTACAAGGAGAACGCTGACGGCGATCAGGCCGATGGACAGCGGTTCCATTATTTCTCCTCCCTCAATGCTTCGATTTCGCGGGCCAGCTCATCGTTCTGGCTACTCAGATGGTGATCGATGGCCATCATCCGGCGGTCGTTGACGTCGAGCTCGGTGCGCAGCTCGTGGACCGAGGTGCGGCGCCGGCCAAGCTCGGCCATGCGCTCGAACTCCGACGGCCGTTCGCGGCTGCCAACTGCCTTGTTCTTCTGGATATGCAGATAGATGCCGGCCGCGACATAGGCGACAATCGCCAGTTTCCAGCTGATCAGCAGCGCGGCGGCGGCGAACCCCAGCCGGATGAAGGTCGGATCGATGTTGAACACATCGCCGAGGGTCGAGCAGACGCCGGCCACCTTCTTGTCGCGGCGATTCATCGAATAACGTTCTGACATTTCCCTTTTTTCCTTCCCGTTCACTTCTTCGCCGCAAGCGCGGATTTCAGTGCGTCAAGCTCGGCATCGACGGCCTCGGAGGCGCGCAGCTCGGCAATTTCTTCCTCAAGGCTTTTCGGCCCGGCGAGCGCCAGCGCGTCGGCGCGGCCTTCGGCAAAATCGGCACGGCGCTCGAGCAGTTCGAACTTGGCGAACGCTTCCTCGGTGCGGTTGCCGTGCAGCACTTCGCTAGTGCGGGCGCGGGTGATCGCGCTCTCGAGCCGGCTGGCGATCGCGTTCTGGCGACCGCGGGCTTCGGCAAGCTTGGTCTGGAGCCGCTGGATGTCGGCCTCGTAACCGCGCAGCACCTGCTCGATCTGCGAGATCTCGGCATGCAGGCCCTCGGCCATCTCGGCTGCCTTCTGCTTCTCGCCCAGCGCGGCGCGGGCCAGGTCCTCGCGGCCCTTTTCCAGTGCCAGCGCGGCCTTCTCGGTCCAGCCATGCTGGAGGTCGTCGAGCCGGTTGCAGGCGCGGCGCATTTCCTTGATGTCGGCGATCGAGCGGGCGGCGGTTGCGCGCACCTCGACCAGCGTTTCTTCCATCTCGACGATGATCATGCGGATCATTCGGGCCGGGTCTTCCGACCGGTCGAGCAGTTCCGACACATTCGCTGCGATAATGTCCCGCGTACGGGTGAAGATCGGGCCCGACAGGATGCCGGAAAGCGGCGCGAAACTGATAGTCGTTTCATTCCTGTCCTCGTCCTGCCGCGGAATGCGGATGGCCGGGCGGGCTTCGATCGGTTCAAGTTCAGGCATAGGTAAGAACTTCCACAGAGGTAGCGGCCGAAACCTGGGCCGGGGCAACCGCCGCGCCGACCGCGATCGTGCTCATCAGCAGCGACGCGAACGCGACGATCAGGTGGCTTTGAAATTTCGAACCAAACATTGTTCAATCTCCCTTTTCGGACGTCGGGGCATTCGCCCTTGGTCCTGACACATCCTTTACAAGGGTCGTGCCAATTGGAGATTTCCGCCGAAAATGCCGCGAACAACGTTCATCGGCCGGCAAGTTGGCGGAATTTCCCACCATCAGTTGGGATGTTTGACCAAATGCCGACCAGGATTGTTTCCGGACCAAATCCAGCGCCAGCTTAAGAGGGAATTTACCATCATCAGCTAGCTTGGAGCCATGCGAGCGATGTTCGCCAAGACGGGCCCGATGCTGATCGGGCAACTGACGCTGGGAGCGTTAGCCCTGCTGCTGGCGGCGTTCGCGCCTCCGGCCCAGGGCCGAATGCTCCTGGTGCCGCTGGACGGCGAGCCGATTGCCAGGACCACGATCGAGTCCGCCCATGCGCTGGCGCTGAAGCCGGGACCGGTAAGGGGATCGTGGGTCGTCGACGGCCAGCGCACGGCGCTCGCCGGGTTAATGTCTGAAGGAATTATCGTCCTGGCTGCCCCCGACGCAATTTGCGGCGGATTGCTATCGAACGAGGCCACTCAATCATGATTCAACTGAACGATCTAAGGCTGCGTGGGCTGATGCTTCTCGCCATGTTTGGCTGGCTGTGCACCATCGCGCTGATGGGCCTGGCGCTGGTGTTCGACCTAAAGAACGAGCTTGTTCCGGTCGTACTTTCGGCCGCCGTCACGATCATCCCGACCTTCATCGCGATGCGGCCGCGCTATGACCTGTCGATCGGCATGACGTTCGCCGTCATGGCAGCGGTGCAGCCCGCGCTGCTGGTTTACATGTTGCAGGGCCATCCGTGGCAGATGGAAGGCCATATGTATTTCTTCGTCGGCCTCGCCGCGCTGACCCTGCTCTGTGACTGGCGTCCGATGGCGGCCGCGGTCGGATTGATCGCCGCCCATCACCTGCTGCTCAGCTTTGTCGCCCCGGAATGGGTGTTCATCGGCAGCGGCGATTTTTCCCGCGTGCTGGTCCATGCGCTGGCGGTGAGCTGGGTGCTCGCCGTGCTGGGGCCGGTCATGGTCCACATGGGCAGGCTGTTCTCCGAGCAGGCCGAGGCCCGTTCGACTAGCGAGGGTCTCGCCGCGTCGGCCCAGGCTGCGCTGGAGCAAGCCAGGGCCGCCCAGAGCGAAGTCGAGGCGGAGCGTGAGAAGCGGCTGGAGATTGAGCGTCGCGGAATGGCCGACGCGCGCCGCGGCGAGTTGATGGCATTGGCCGAAGCGTTCGAGGGTTCGGTCGCCAACATCGTCCAGTCGGTCGCTGCCGCTGCCGAACAAATGGCTCACGCGGCGAGCAACATGCACCAGTTCGCGCATAATGCCGGCGAGCAGTCGGCCGAGGCGGCCAGGGATGCCGAAAGCGCTTCGCAAAATGCGCTTCGCGTATCCGCCGGAGTGAGCGACCTTTCGAAGTCGATCCTCAGCATCGCCAGCAACGCCGAGCAGCAGGCCAACCTCGGCGAAGCGGCGCGCGGTGCATCCAAGACCGGCGAGGAAGTGATCCGCACCCTGTCTGAGCGGACCCAGAACATCGAGGCGTTCGTCGGCCTGATCCAGGGCGTCGCATCCCAAACCAACATGCTGGCACTAAACGCGACGATCGAGTCCGCGCGGGCTGGCGAGGCCGGGCGCGGGTTCGGCGTGGTTGCCGCCGAGGTCAAGGCGCTGGCCAACAAGGCGCACGAGGCGAGCGGCCAGATCAACCAGCTGGTGTCCGACATCGACAGCGGCGCTGCCGAGGCGGAAAACGTGATCGGACAGGTATCGCGGGCAATGACCGAACTGGCTGAATCCGCAGAGAAGATCCGCGGCGTGATCGGCGACCAGAGCAATGTCGCCTCGCTGATCGAACAGGGCGCGGTCGACAGCGCCGCCGGCGCCGACCAGATCGCCAAGCGCATCAGCGAAGTGGCGAAGGCAGCCGGCGAGGCGGTCAAGCTGTCGGACGAAGTTCATGCCTCCGCGGATGGGCTGACCAGGATAGCCCATGGCCTTCGCTCCGCGACCGACGAATTCCTGTCGCAGCTCCGCGCTGCCTAAGTTCGGAACGCTCTGCCCGCTCAGGCGCTGATACGACCCAGAGGAGAATCACATATGCTTGGCAAGATTTTGGGCGGTATCGTTGGCGAAAGGGTCGCCGGACCCAATCGCAAACTGACAGGCGCGCTGGTCGGCGCCGCCATCCCAGCCATCGCCAGACGCGGCCTTGGCCCGCTGGCGCTTGTCGCGGCCGCCGGTTGGGGAGCCAAGAAGCTGCTGGATCGGCGCCGCAGCCGGCGCGACGCGGCCTAGCTATTCGGAAGCGGTCTCGCCCTCATAATAGGGCTCGACCTTGCCCTTGAGGGTCAGGGTCATCGGATTGCCGAAGCGGTCGCGGCTGCGACCGGCGGCGACCTTTATCCAGCCTTCCGAGATGCAATATTCCTCGACGTTGGTTTTCTCATTGTCGTTGAAGCGGATGCCGACGCCGTGGCGCAGCACTTCCTCGTCGAAATATTTGCTGCGCGGGTCGAGCGACAGGCGATCGGGCAGCGGCTTCTTGGCCTCGTTGGCTTCGGATTCTGACATGGCGGCGCCCCTAGCCGCTGCATGCGGGACGCGTCAAATTCGACGAACGGCGGCGCACCTTCGTTGCGTTCGTGTGACAGCACGGCCAATCTCCCGCGCGATTCAGTGTCCAGGGGGATTTCCATGCGCCAACTCAAGCTTTTCGTCGGCTGCTCGCTGCTTGCCGCCAGCGCCGCCATTGCCCAGCCCGCGCCCACGCCGCCTGTAGCCCCGCCCCCGCCGCAGCCAGGCCAAGCCGAGCCGATGACCCAGGACAAGCCCAAGGACATCGCCGCGGCCCCGGGCACGGCAGGGGCAAAGCCGCCCAAATGGGATGTCAACGCCCGCCACGGCCCGGGCCGTGATGTGCCGATCGATACCAGGAGCGGAACCTGGCTGAGCCTCGACGTGTCGCCGGACGGCCGCGAGATTGCCTTCGACCTGCTGGGCGACCTCTACGTCATGCCGATCGGGGGCGGCGAAGCGCGTCCGCTGACCAGCGGCAACGCCTGGGACATGCAGCCGCGCTATTCGCCGGACGGGCAGGAAATCGCCTTCACGTCCGACCGTGGCGGCGGCGACAATATCTGGACCATCCGCCGCGACGGCAGCT
The DNA here is from genome assembly GCF_023516505.1 of Sphingomonas brevis. Taxonomy (NCBI): domain Bacteria; kingdom Pseudomonadati; phylum Pseudomonadota; class Alphaproteobacteria; order Sphingomonadales; family Sphingomonadaceae; genus Sphingomonas; species Sphingomonas brevis. The sequence goes on from NZ_JAMGBB010000001.1 coordinate 1,530,455, forward strand.
CCCCGCGCCAGATCACCAAGGAAGATTTCCGCCTGTTGAACCAGGCAGATTGGACGCCCGACGGGAATTTCATCGTCGCGCGCAAGCATTTCACGTCGTCCCGCTCCTTGGGGTCGGGCGAAATGTGGCTTTATCACCGCAGCGGCGCCGACAAGGGCGGCGGCGTGCAGATGACCAAGGCGCGGACCAAGCAGAAGGACACCAATGAGGCGGCCTTCTCTCCAGACGGCCGCTACCTCTATTTCTCCGACGATGCGACGCCCGGCGACATTTTCCAATATTCGAAGGACGTCAACGACCAGATCTATGTGATCCAGCGATTGGATCGGCAGACCGGCGACATCGAGACTTATGTCGACGGGCCCGGCGGCGCGATCCGCCCGACGCCCTCGCCCGACGGCAAGACCTTGGCCTTCATCAAGCGGGTCCGGTACAAATCGACGATCATGCTGATGGACCTGGCGTCCGGACGTATCACGCCGCTGACCGATATCCTCGACCGCGACATGCAGGAGACCTGGGCCGTCCACGGCGTCTATCCCGGCATGAGCTGGACGCCCGACGGCAAGTCGATCCTGTTCTGGGCCAAGGGCGGAATTCATCGGGTCGATGCCGTTTCACGGGCGGTCAGCGAAATCCCGTTCCACGTCACCGGCACACGCTTTGTCGAGGATGCGGTGCGGCAGCAGAAGGATGTCGCCCCCGCCAGCTTCACGACCAAGATGGTGCGCTTCGCCCAGAAAAGCCCGGATGGGCGCCACATCGTCTATGAAGCGCTCGGCAACTTGTGGATAGCGAACGGCGACGGTAGCGCGCCCAGGCGGCTGACGCGCGGCAGCGACTTCGAAAGCTATCCGGCCTTCTCGCGAGACGGGAAGAGCATCGCCTATGTCTCCTGGGACGACGACACGGCGGCGCGGATCAAGGTGGTTGGAGTCGCGGGCGGCGACGGGCGAACCGTTACTTCCCAGCCTGGCCATTATCTGGAGCCGGCCTTCTCGCCCGACGGCAATTTGATCGCCTATCGCAAGACCAGCGACGGGTTTCTGACCACGCCGCTCTACGGCAAGGACCCCGGCATCTACGTCGTGCCGGTAAATGGCGGCACGCCGAAGAGGGTCGCAAAGGCCGGTACGCAGCCGATGTTCGGCGCGACCAGCGACCGGATATTCTACATCGCCGCCGGCGATGAGGATAAGCGGCTGCTGAAATCGGTTTCGGTGCAAGGAACCGACGAGGTCACCCACCTTGTTTCCCAGAACGCGGCGCGGTTCGCGCTGTCGCCGGACGAGCAGTTCGTCGCCTGGACCGAACGTTACCAGGCCTATGTCATGCCCTTCACCCGATCCGGCCGATCGATCGACATCGCGCCCGACGGCAAGGCCTTGCCTATGTCCAAGGTCAGTGCCGATGCCGGCGACTGGATCCATTGGTCGGGCGACGGGCGAAGCCTGTTCTGGAGCCAGGGGCCCAATCTTTACGGGCTGAATGTTGGGTCGTCGGGCGCATTTGCCGGCGGCAAGCTCGGCGCGGCTCCGCTGGTTGCCCAGCTGGGCGTCACCGCCAACCAGGCGAAGCCGACCGGCAGCATCGCGCTCACCGGCGCAAGGATTGTCACCATGCGGGGCGATGAGGTGATCGAGAATGGCACGGTGCTGGTCGAAGGCGACCGGATCGTCGCGGTCGGGCCGACGGCGAGCATCACCTACCCGGCGGGAACGCGGACGATCGATGTCAGCGGCAAGACGATTATCCCCGGCCTGATCGACGCTCACTGGCACGGGCCGATGGGCAGCGACCAGATTATCCCCAAGCAGAATTGGGTGCATGCCGCGGCGCTGGCCTATGGCGTGACCACCGTTCACGACCCGTCGAACGACACGTTCGAAATCTTCGCCGCATCGGAATATCAGAAGGCGGGCAAGATTTTGGGGCCGAGGATCTTCTCGACCGGCACCATCCTCTATGGGGCGACGACTCCCTTTACGGTCGAGATCAACAGCCTGGACGATGCGCTGTCGCATCTTAGGCGGCTGCAGGCTTCGGGCGCCTGGTCGGTCAAGAGCTACAACCAGCCGCGGCGCGAGCAGCGGCAGATGATCATCGAGGCGGCGCGCCAGCTCGGCATGGAGGTGGTGCCCGAAGGGGGGTCATTGTTCGAGATGAACATGACGATGATCGCCGACGGCCATACGACGATCGAACATTCGCTGCCGGTGCAGAACATCTACGACGACGTGCTGCAATATTGGAAAGGCAGCGGAACCGCTTGGACCCCGACTTTGGTGGTCGCCTACGGCGGGCCGTTCGGTGAGAATTACTGGTACCAGCACAGCAATGTCTGGGCCGAGCCGATCCTTTCCAAATGGGTGCCGCGGCCGCTGCTCGACGCCCGCGCCCGCCGACCGGTGATGAACCCGCCGGAGGAGGACAATTTGCTCAGCGTCGCCAAGCAGGCCAAGCAGGTCAGTGATCTTGGCATTCCGCTGTCGATCGGCGCTCACGGCCAGCGCGAGGGGCTTGGCGCTCACTGGGACATCTGGACGTTCGCGCTGGGTGGAATGACCAACATGGAAGCGCTGAGGACCGGGACGATCAATCCGGCGCGGGCGCTGGGGCTCGACAAGGACCTTGGCAGCATTGAACCGGGCAAGCTCGCCGACATGGTGGTGCTCGACGACAATCCGCTCGAGAATATCCGCAATAGCGATCATGTCGCGATGACGATGCAGGGCGGAAAATTGTTCGACAGCAACCTGCAAATCGTCGCGGGCGGGACCGCCAATGTTCCGGCCGGCTTCAAGCCCTTCTGGTTCAACGAGCAGGCTGGCGGGGCGTTTACCGCCGGAGCGACGATCGGCGTCCCACACGAAGATTAGGCTTTGCCGTTTGCGTGAAGCGCTGTGCCGAATGGCGGCGATAGTTGCCCCTCAGCCGACTCCGCACTAAGCGGACGGCGCAATGGATAAAGCAACTTCCCGCCCGAACCGGCCGGCGCTGGCGCTGCATGTGCCAGAGCCGCCGTTCCGGCCTGGCGACACGCCCGATTTCTCGTCGATCAAGGTTCCCAATGCCGGCGAAGCGCCGCGCCCCGACGTCGCGGCCGAGGCGGAGGAGACCTTCCCGCTTTGCACGCACCTGGTGCGGGTGCTCGACGACAGCGGCAAAGCAGTCGGACCGTGGGACCCGAAGCTGGACCCCGATACGCTGCGCAAGATGCTGCGGGACATGAAGACGGTCCGAGTCTTCGACGATCGCATGTATCGCGCCCAGCGGCAGGGCAAGACCAGCTTCTACATGAAGTGCACCGGGGAAGAGGCGATCGCCGTCGCCGCCGCAACGGCGATGGACCCGGAAGACATGCACTTCCCGACCTATCGCCAGCAGGGGCTGCTCGTCGCGCGCGGCTATCCGCTGAAAACGATGATGTGCCAGATTTATTCGAACGCCGGCGACCCGCTCCATGGCCGCCAGCTGCCGATCATGTATTCGGACAAGAAGCACGGCTTCTTTTCCATTTCGGGCAATCTCGGCACCCAGGTCCCGCAAGCGGTCGGCTGGGCGATGGCATCCGCGATCAAGGGCGACAGCCGCATCTGCATGGGCTGGATCGGCGATGGCGCGACGGCCGAAGGCGACTTCCACTATGCGATGACCTTCGCGACGGTCTACCAGGCGCCGGTGATCATCGCCGTGGTCAATAACCAATGGGCGATTTCCAGCTTCTCGGGGATAGCGGGGGCCGAGCAAGCGACCTTCGCCAGCCGGGCGATCGGCTATGGCACGGCCGGCCTCAGGGTCGACGGCAATGACGCGCTGGCGGTCTATGCCGCGGTCAAATGGGCCAGCGAGCGGGCGCGCACGAACAACGGCCCGACCCTGATCGAATTCTTCACCTATCGCGCTGAGGGCCATTCGACCTCCGACGATCCGACCGGCTATCGCGCCAAGGGCGAGGCCGAGGAATGGCCGCTGGGCGACCCGATCGCGCGGCTGAAGTCGCATCTGGTTGCGCTGGGCGAATGGGACGACGACCGGGATACCGAGCTCGACAAGGAGCTCGATACGCTGGTGCGGACCGCGCAGAAGGAAGCCGAGGCGATGGGCATCCTCCCGCAGCAGGGTTTCGACAATATCCCGTCGATGTTCCACGACGTCTATCACGACACGCCGTGGCACGTTTCCGAGCAATGCGAGCAGGCCATGAACGAAGCCCGCGAGTTTCTGGGGCATGAGCCGAAATGACCACTCGCAACATGATCGAGGCGATCAACGACGCCCACCGCGTGATGATGGCCCGCGACGAGGACATCGTCGTCTATGGCGAGGACATCGGCTATTTCGGCGGGGTGTTCCGCGCGACCGCCGGGCTGCAGAAGGAATTCGGCAAGACCCGCGTATTCGACGCGCCGATTTCGGAAGGTGGCATCGTCGGCACCGCGGTCGGTATGGCGGCCTATGGCTTGAAGCCGGTGATCGAGATTCAGTTCGCCGACTATATTTACCCAGGCTACGACCAGATCGTCAGCGAGGTAGCCCGGATGCGTTACCGCACCGCCGGCGAATGGACCATGCCGATGGTCATTCGCACGCCCTATGGCGGCGGCATCTTCGGCGGCCAGACCCACAGCCAGAGCCCCGAGGCGCTGTTCACCCATTGCGCGGGTCTGAAAGTGGTGATTCCGTCCAACCCCTATGACGCCAAGGGGCTGCTGATTTCCTCGATCGAGGACCCGGACCCGGTAATTTTCTTCGAGCCCAAGCGGATCTACAACGGACCGTTCGACGGACATCACGACCGGCCGGTCACGCCCTGGTCGAGGCATGAGCTGAGCGAGGTTCCCGACGGCCATTATGATGTGCCGCTGGGCAAGGCGAAGGTCGTGCGTGAGGGCGAGGCGCTGACCATCCTCACCTATGGGACGATGGTCCATGTCGCGCTGGCGGCGGTCGAGGATAATGGCATCGACGCCGAGGTGATCGACCTCCGCACCTTGGTCCCGCTCGACATCGAGACCATCGAGGAAAGCGTCAAGAAGACCGGCCGCTGCCTGGTCGTCCAGGAAGCCACCAAGACGAGCGGCTTCGGCGCCGAGCTGGCGACACTTGTCCAGGAACGCTGCTTCTATCATCTGGAAGCGCCGGTCGAGCGGGTCACCGGCTGGGACACGCCCTATCCGCACGCCTATGAATGGGTCTATTTCCCGGGCCCGATCCGAATGAAGAATGCCCTGAAGAAGGTGTTGGAGGCCTAATGGCGACCTATCAGTTCAAACTGCCCGATATTGGCGAAGGCATTGCCGAGGCCGAGATCGTCGCATGGCACGTCAAGGTCGGCGACAAGGTCGAGGAAGACCAGCAGCTGGCGGACATGATGACCGACAAGGCAACGGTTGAAATGGAGTCACCGGTGGCCGGCGTTGTGAAGTCGCTGGCGGGCGAGGTCGGCGACCAGATCGCGATTGGATCGGTGCTGGTCGAAATCGAGACAGAAGGCGGTGCTCAGACTGTCAAGGAAGAACCGGCCTCCGCGAGCGAAGCCGAGCAGCCGCTGGCCGATGGCGCCGAAGTTCCGACCAGGGAGCAGGAAGAAGCCATTCCGACGATGGCGACCGCGGCACCGGAACCGGCTTCCGCCCCCGCCCCGGCCCCCAAGGCATCGCCAAAGCCCGAGCCGGAAGTGGTCGAGGCACATGGCGCCAAGGTGCTGGCTTCGCCGGCGGTGCGCCAGCGCGCCCGCGACCTCGGCATCGACCTGGGCCAGGTGAAAACTGCGAGCGACCGAATCCGCCACGCCGATCTCGACGCTTACCTGCTCTACAATGGCGGCAGCGTTTCCGTCCGCGGCTCGGCACCGCGCGCCGACGAGACGATCAAGGTGGTCGGCCTTCGCCGCAAGATTGCCGAGAATATGCAGGAGGCCAAGCGGCGCATCCCGCATTTCACTTTGGTCGAAGAGTTTGACGTCACCGCGCTGGAAGACACGCGGGCCATGATGAATGCCGACCGCGGCAGCAATCCCAAGCTGACTGTCCTCCCCTTCCTGATCGCCGCCATGGCCAAGGCGCTGCCACAATGGCCGATGCTGAACGCCACTTTCGACGATGATGCCGGGGTGATCACCCGCCACGGAGCGCTCAACCTGGGCATGGCTACACAGACGCCCAACGGTCTGATGGTGGCGGTAATCCGCGACGCGCAAGACCAGAGCGTGTGGCAGCTGGCCCGTGAAATCTTGCGGCTGGCCGACGCCGCGCGGACCGGCAAGGCGACCCGCGAGGAACTGAGCGGCTCGTCGATCACCCTATCCAGCCTTGGCCCGATGGGCGGGGTAACCTCGACCCCGGTGATCAACCGGCCGGAAGTGGCGATCATCGCGGTCAACAAGGTCCGCGAGATGCCGGTGATCGTGGACGGCGAGCTGGAAGTCCGGAAGCTGATGAACCTGTCGCTGTCCTGCGACCATCGTGTGGTCGACGGCTGGGACGCGGCAAGCTTCATGCAGGCGCTGAAGGGTTATATCGAAAATCCGATCAGGCTGCTGTCGGCCTGACAGCCCGGTCTAATCGCGATCGGATTCCCGTGCTTGCGGGATCGTCATATTCATGCGCTAATCGCCCTCGCAAACCGGAGGGGGATTTCCGATGCAATCGCGCGCCTTGTACGCGGCCGGCAGCCTGCTGGCCCTGATTTCCGCAACGCCGGCACTGGCGCAGAATGAACAGGCCCCACCGCCCGACCAGGCGGTCACGAAGGATCTGGCGGCCGACCAGGCCGCAGCCGAAGAGGAGACGATCGTCGTCACCGCCCAGCTGCGCGAACAGCGGCCGGTCGAAATTCCCTTTGCGCTGAGCACTTTCACCAGCCGGACGCTCGAGGATCTCAATATCCAGGAGTTCGAGGATCTTGCCCGCTACACGCCCGGCTTCGCGGTCCAGAACCAGTCGCCCAACAACCCGGCAATCAGCATCCGCGGCATTACCGTCGACTCCGGCTTTTCCTATTTCGAACCGCGCGTGTCGATCTACCAGGACGGCGTTTCGATCGCGAAGCCGCGCGGAGCCTATGTCGAACTATTCGACGTCGAGCGGGTCGAAATTTCCAAGGGACCGCAATCGACCCTCTATGGCCGCGGCGCCCTGATCGGCGCGGTCAACATCGTCCAGGCCAAGCCCGATCTCGACAGCACCTACGGCAGGGTTCGCGGCGAATATGGCAATTTCGACTATTGGCTGGCCGAAGCGATGTTGAACGCGGCAATTTCGCCGCAGGTCGGGCTGCGGGTTTCCGGCCGTTACAAGAAGCGCGACGGCTATGTTGAAAGCCTGCTTCCGGGAGTCGAGGATTTCAATTCGATCGAGACCGGCGCTGCTCGCGCCATCCTGCGCGTCGAACCATCGGACAAGCTGACGTTCGACCTGATCGGCAATTATCAGAAGGACACGCCGAGCGGGACGTCGTTCAAGTCGCTGCTCTATCGCCCGACCGATCCGGTGACCGGCGAAGTGCTGGGCGAGCTGGACGTCGGCGACGGCGCCGCTCTGGCACCCGGCGCGGGGTTCGAGGGCGGCAAGGACCTTGGGCTCGATCGCAAGGTGTGGGGACTGACCGGACTTACCAAATATGAATTGAGCCCCTCATGGACGCTCAACGCGACTACTGCCTACCGCGAGTTCCACACGCTGGAGATCCTCGACATCGACGGAACGTCATTGCCGATCATCACCGGCGCCGAAGAATTCGACAATAAGCAGTTCAGCCAGGATCTCAGGCTGACCTGGGACAATAAGGGCCCGGTCACCGCTTTCATCGGTGCCAGCTATTTTCACGAGAAGAGCAGCCAGCGGCAGGCGGTCCAGTTCGATGAGCGGACCGCGCTCGCCCAAATCGCCGGGGCGCTGAACGGCGGCGGACTGATCCCCGGCCGTCCCGCCACCGACCCGGCCCCACTTGGTCTGTTCGGCAATACCCTCTTCACGACCGCGCTGCTGCGCGGCGTGGCGCGGCAGGGGATCGTCAACTCGGTTCCCATCGGGACGCCCGACTTCATCATTGACGGCGTGCTCGACACGCTATTGCCCCTGCCCGTCGCGGCAGGCATCGCCGGCAACCTCAAGGCCGACCATGGCGAGCAGGACATCAACCGGTCCAAGACGGAGGCGTTTGATATCTTCGGCGATGTGACGTGGAAGGTATCGGATCAGTTCGAGCTTGGCGCGGGCCTGAGGTGGACCCACGATGACAAGAGCACGAGCATCAGCGACAGCGTGCTCAATGGCCGTTCCATCCTGGGCGGCTTCCTGGGAGCACTGCAAACGCCGGGGCTGAGCGACGCCGAGCGCATTGGCTTGCTCCAGGCTCTGGCGGTACCGGGCGCGGCTACCATTCCGCCGTCGATCTTATATCCCGTCCCCCTGTTCGGCCTGACCTTCCAGCCGACCGCCAACAATGGCGACGAGCTTGAGGCCAAGAACAAGGACAATGGATTCACGTGGCGCCTGTTCGGCCGCTATGCGCCGAACGATGACACCAGCTTCTATGCGATTTACGCGCGCGGTCGCCGGCCGGAAGTATTGTCCGCGCTGAACCCGGCCGTGCCATTCGGCGATCCGCGCTTCACGCTGGTCGATGCCGAAACCGTCGATAGCTTCGAAGTCGGCGCAAAGGCGACTTTGGTGGATCGCAAGCTCTACCTCGATGCCTCTCTATTCTATTATAAATATGATAATTTCCAGACACTTGAGCAGGTTGGCACGACCTTCATCACGACCAATGCGGGCAAGGCCAAAAGCTATGGCCTGGAGGCGCAGCTGCGCTACGAGCCGAACCGCAACCTGAGGATGTTCGCCAATTACGCATTCAACCATGCGCGGTTCAAAACCGGGGTGCTTGACGGAAACCGGTTCCGCCTGGCGCCGGAGCATAGCTTCTCGGCCGGCTTCACCTGGGCCGCCAATGCCGGGCCTGGCCGGATCGATTTCACGCCGGCCATTACTTACCAGTCGAAGGTGTTCTTCGACGACAACAACGACCGGCCCGAGCTGCAACAGCCGCCGGCGACCTTGTTGCCCGACTTCGTCCAGGACGAGTTCCAAAAGGGCTATGCACTTGTCAGTGCCCGGCTCGGCTACGGCTTGCTGGCGGACAAATATCGCGTCGAGCTGTTTATCGAGAATGCGCTGGACAAGGAGTATATCAAGGACGCCGGCAACAGCGGCGATGCGCTGGGGCTGCCGACGTTCATCGCCGGCGAGCCGCGGACCTACGGCATCCAGCTGACCGCGCGATTCTAGCCCCGGCCTCGCCGCAGGACCGATCCCGGCTCCCTGCGACGGAAAGGAGCCGGGGCCGGACCAAGAGTCAGGCTGCAAGCAGCACGACCTCGCCAATCGCCTGCTTGAGCGAGTTTTCGCGGTGCTCGGGGCTGATTCCGAGCCCTTCGGCGATGACGAATTCGGGCTCGACGCCAATGAAGTTGAACACGCCCTTCAAATAGGTTTCGACATGCTCGAGCGATGCCGCCGGCGCGCCGTCGCCGTAAAAGCCACCGCGGGCCAGGGCGACGATCACGCGCTTGCCCTTGACCAGTCCTTCCGGTCCGTCGGCGGTATAGTGGAAGGTCTTGCCGGCAACCGCGATGCGGTCGATCCACGCCTTGAGCTGGCTCGGGACCGAGAAATTATACATCGGCGCGCCGATCACGACGACATCGGCGGCGAGAAATTCGTCGAGCACCGACGAGTCGGCGAAAGCATCGAGCGTCAGGTGCGGCAGCGGGCTGGAAACCAGGTCGCGAGTGACGAGCTGCTCGCCCAAATTGGCGGCCTTGAGCTGCCCGATGATCGAGTCGGTGAGGGTGCGGCTGGCGCTGTTTTCGCCATTGATGCTGCTGTCGATTCGAAGGATAGTCATTTTTTGGTCCTTGGTATTGATTTGTTACTGAGACACTTTAAATAACTACCCTATAAAGCCCTGCAAGAACGCACTTTTTTGGTTCTCACGAACAAATTTGTGCGGTGGGAACATGAATGTGACCGGAGACAGACAATGAGAGATCCCAGCAACCCGGTGTGCCGCACGATCAGTACGTTGCTGGCCCGGATCGGCGACAAATGGACTGTGCTGGTAGTGCAGACCCTGGGGGCCGGCCCGAAGCGGTTCAACGAGCTTCGCCGCGAGATTCCGAGCGTGTCGCAGCGCATGCTGACGCTGACCCTGCGCAACCTGGAGCGCGACGGCCTGGTCAGCCGGACGGTGACTCCGTCGATCCCCCCGCGCGTCGATTATGAACTGACCGAACTTGGCCAGTCGCTGCAAAAGCCGATCTGCGGGCTTGCCACCTGGGCAATGGACAATGTGGAGGCGATCCACGGCGCCCAAACGCGCTTCGATGCCGAGCGCGACGACAGTATCGCAGCTTAACCCCTTTCCCTCCGTCGCCGCCGGTGCAATGCTGCGCCACTGCCCAGGGGGAGGATCGTTCATGTCGAAGTTCATCATGTTAGGCGCCCTGGCGATACTCGCGCTTCCGGCAGCCGCGACGGCCAAGGACAAGGTCGATCCGCGCATCGCCAAGTCGCTCCAATGCACGACAATCGCCGACGGAGCGCAACGGCTGGCCTGCTATGACGAGGCCATGGCCGGCCTCAAGCAAGCGCTTGAAGAAGGCGAGTTGATGTCGACCGCGCAGTTCAAGCCCAAGGCGCTCGAAGGAACAGTGGTCGCGTCGGGTGGAATGGGATTTATGCGCTTCTGGGTGGAGCTCGATACGGGCGACCGCTGGGAGTTGATCGCGGATTCGATGACTGACTCGCCGCCAAGGAAGGGCGCCAAGGCCAAGCTGCGCAAGAGCCTGATGCGCAACTACTTCTATACCGACACTTATTCGCCCGATTTCCAGGCCCGGTTCCTCGGGCGGCGCGACTAGCACAAGCGGCATTTGTCGGCCCGGCAAGTCGGCGCTAGGGGCAGGGCCATGCTTAAGACGGTTTCGCCCGATATCGCATCGTTGAAATTGCTCGACGACCGGCTGCGCTTCCTGTCGTCCTGGACGATTCACCACGCCAACCACATCCGGACAAGCGCCGACGGGCTGAAGGTCGGTGGGCACCAAGCGAGCTGCGCGTCGATGACGGCGATCATGGCCGCGCTCTATTTCCATGCGCTCGGCCCCAATGACCGAGTGGCGGTGAAGCCGCACGCCGGTCCGGTGTTGCACGCGATCCATTATCTCCTGGGTTCGCAGAGCCTCGAGCAGCTGCAGAATTTCCGCGGGCTGGGCGGGATGCAGAGCTACCCGAGCCGGACAAAGGACAAGATCCCCGTCGATTTCTCGACCGGATCGGTCGGGCTCGGCGTGGCGATCACGGCCTTTGCCAGCCTGGTGCAGGATTATCTGAGCGCGCATGGCATGATGGCCGACGAGGACCGCGGGCGGTTCGTGGCGCTGATCGGCGATGCCGAGCTCGACGAAGGCAATATCTACGAATGCCTGATCGAGGCCTACAAGCACGACATCCGAAATTGCTGGTGGATCGTCGACTATAACCGGCAAAGCCTCGACGCGACGTCGGCCGATCGGATGTTCGAACGGTTCGACGAGATTTTCCGCTCGTGCGGCTGGCGCACTGTCGAACTGCGCTACGGCAAGAAATTGTCGGCGGCACTGGCCAATCATCCTGCAATTGGGGAGTGGCTCGAAGCGCTGCCCAACGCCGATCATTCGGCGCTGCTGTATCAGGGCGGCGCGGCCTGGCGGGCGCGAATCGACGCCGACCTCGGCAGGAAGGCCGCGGCGTTCCTCAACGCCCATGACGACGCGGCGCTTGGCGCGCTGATGAGCGACCTGGGCGGCCATTGCATGGAGACGCTGACGCAGGCGTTCGACCAGGCGCAGGACGATATCCCGACATTGTTCGTCGCCTGGACGGTCAAGGGCTTTGGCCTGCCCTTCGCCGGTCACAAGGACAATCATGCAGGGCTTATGAACCCGACCCAGGCACATGCGCTGCGCGACGCGATGGGGGTCAAGGAAGGCGAGGAATGGGATCCGCTGGCCGGCCTTGGCGGCAATGAGCGGCCGGGCGTCGAAGCGGTGATCGAGCGCAGCCGGATCGCGCGCGAAAAGCGCGGCCGGGCGTTCGGACAGCTGAGCGTTCCTGCGATTCCCGCCCCCCAGGGCGAGGAACAGTCGACCCAGGCTGCGTTCGGGCGGATCCTGCTCGACCTGGCCAAGTCGGGCGCGCCCATCGCCGACCGGATCATCACCACCTCGCCCGACGTCACCGTGTCGACCAACCTCGGCGCCTGGGTCAATCAGCGCGGACTGTTCAGGCGGCGAGAAATGGCTGACATTTTCGCCAAGGCAAAGATTCCATCGGCGCAAAAGTGGTCAGGCAACAATAAAGGCCAGCATATCGAGCTGGGGATCGCGGAATCCAATCTTTTCCTGATGTTAGCGGCGCTCGGCCTGTCCGGCGACCTGTTCGGGGAGCGGCTGATTCCGATCGGAACGCTCTACGATCCGTTCATCGCGCGTGGCCTCGATAGCCTCAACTATGCTTGCTACCAGGACGCCCGATTCCTGCTGGTCGCGACACCATCGGGCCTAACTTTGGGACCGGAAGGCGGCGCTCACCAATCGATCAATCCGCCGCTGATCGCTCTCGGCCAGCCGGGCCTGCGCCATTACGAACCCGCCTATGCCGACGAGCTGGCTGCGATGATGGAAGAAGCGTTCCGGCTGATCGACGACCCCAATGGCGAGTCGACCTATTTGCGCCTTTCGACCCGTTCGATCGACCAGGTCGAGCGCGCGGACGACGACTGGAAGGACGGCGCGCTTCAGGGCGGTTATTGGCTCAAGCAGCCGGCCCCATATGCCGAGGCCGCGATCGTCGCCATGGGCGCACTGATGCCCGAGGCGCTGGCCGCTTGGGAGGAGCTAAGCGCCGACATCCCCGGGCTCGGCCTGCTCAGCATCACCTCGCCCGACCTGCTTCATCGCGGCTGGACCGCAGCCCAGGCAGCGCGCTGGAGCGGCAGGCGCGAGCCGAGCCATGTCGAGCAGCTGCTGTCCGGCCTCGCGCCCCGGGCCGGGCTCGTTACGCTGTGTGACGCAGCGCCGGCTTCGCTTAGCTGGCTAGGCGGCGTGCTCGGCCAGCGGGTCGCGCCCCTCGGGGTCGAGCGCTTCGGACAGACCGGCAGTCTGCCCGACCTTTACGCCGCCTATCGGCTTGACGGGGCGGCCATCACCGAGGCGGCGGCCGAAATTCTGCTCCAAAATGACCCAAAAATGGTTCCTTAACCGCGTCCCGTTTATGGCAGGTTGATGTGAAGGCCGCCGGTTCGCGGCCGCCAATCTTCGGGAGTACCGCCACGGTGAGCGGTCAAAATTATCTCGGCGCTCCAGCCCATCTTCGGCGAGAGCAAGCCATTTGCGACTCGATCCAGCAAGAATATCGCGCGGAACAGCAGTGCGGCGCAGGCAAGTCGATTCGGCGCGAAAATGCGCCGCCGGTCGATCCCGCGTTAACCCCAACCGACGACCAGCTGCGGCTGCGGCTGGCCGAGGAACTGGATTATGCCAGGCGGATGCTCGACGCGATGGGCGACGAGCTTGCAACCGATATGAGCGTCGTCATGCGTCACGCCGTAGCCCTGCAAAGCGTCGACATCGTCGGCCAGATGCTCGGCCATATTGCCGCGGTGACTCGCTCGGCCGCGCCAAAGGCGGCAGTCCAGCGCATCGGCATGTGCGAGCTGAAGGCTCGCCTGACCCGCCGCGGCACCGTCGATGGCGGTTTCGAACCCTGACCTTGGCAGAATATGGCGCGCCGCTTAAGGCGGGTCCATGGCAGGACGCTATTTCGACGAGTGGCAAGTCGGCGACACCGTCGCTCATGCCATCACCCGCACCGTTACCGAGACCGACAATGTGCTGGTCTCCGCCCTCACCCACAATCCGCAGCCGATGCACCTCGACCATGAAGTCGCGGCGGCGAGCGAGTTCGGCCGGCCGCTGGTCAATTCAATCTACACCTTCGGCCTGATGGTCGGAGTATCGGTCGGCGACACGACGCTCGGCACGTTGGTTGCGAACCTGGGTTACGACAGACTGGTGTTTCCGGCGCCGGTGTTCGTCGGAGACACGCTGCGCAGCGAAAGCGAGTGCCTGGAGGTCCGGCCAAGCAAGTCGCGACCCAATGCCGGCATCGTCACTTGGGAGCATCGCAGCTTCAACCAACGCAATGAGCTGGTTTGCAAATGCAGCCGCTCGGCGCTGCTGCTGAAGAAACCGGCATGACCGAGAGCGGTCCCGCACCGCGCAGCTGGCTGTTCGTTCCGGCTGACAGCAACAAGAAGATGATGAAGGCGATCGCCAGCGAGGCCGACGCGGTGATTTTCGACCTGGAAGACAGCGTCGTCCCCGGCCAGAAGGCGATGGCCCGGGAACTGCTCGGCCTGCTGCCCGATCGAAGCGATGGCGGGCCTGAGCGCTGGCTGCGAATCAACCCGATCGGCACGGACTCGCATCGCGACGATCTGGAATTGCTGGAAGAGCTGGATGTCGACGGAGTTGTGCTGCCCAAGGCGGAATGCGGCGACGATGTCGCCGATCTTGCCGCCGCGTTGGCGCCGCGCAGCCTGCCGATCCATGCCATCGTCACCGAAACGGCCAAGTCGCTGTTCGGATTGCTCAGCTACAATGATTGCTGCTCCAGCCTGGCGGCGATGAGCTGGGGAGCGGAGGATTTGTCCGCAGCGCTTGGCGCTTCGTCGAAATATACGGCGAGCGGTGAACTGGCCTTCACCTACCGGATGGCGCGTTCGCTGTGCCTCGCCGGCGCAGTGGCTGCCGAGGTCCAGCCGGTTGACGGTGTGTTCGCCGATTTCCGCGACGAGGCGGGCTTGATCGCCGAAGCCCGTGCCGCAGCGTTGGAAGGCTTTACCGGAAAGCTGGCGATCCATCCGGCCCAGGTCGGGCCGATCAACGCTGCTTTCACCCCGTCGAGCGCCGAAATCGACCATGCCCTGGCGATCGTCGCCGCGTTTGAGGCAGAGCCCGGCGCAGGGGTACTTTCGGTCGGCGGCAAAATGGTCGACCGCCCCCACCTCGTTCAAGCTAGGCGCGTACTGGCCCGGTCCCGATAGGAGGCTTCCATGGCAACGACCCACCCCGACACCGCCAATTCGCCCGAATCCGCCGCGGGACCGACCGCCGCCAAGGGCTGGGGCACCGATGCCGCCGACCAGCCGCTAAGATTGATGGAGTTCGAGCGGCGCGCCTTGAGGCCCAACGACGTCGCGATCGACATCACCTACGCCGGCATTTGCCACAGCGACCTTCACACCTGCCGCAACGACTGGGGCGGCAGCCGCTATCCGGTCATTCCCGGCCATGAAATCGTCGGCACGGTCACCGCAATCGGTAACGAGGTCACCCGCCACCGCATCGGCGACACCGTCGCTGTGGGCTGCATGGTCGACAGCTGCATGGAGTGCGACCAGTGCCTGGAAGGCTGGGAAGTCTTCTGCCGCAAGGGCTGCGTCCAGACCTATAACAGCGCCGACTATCATGACGGGACGATCAGCAAGGGCGGCTATACCGACCATATCGTCGTCCGCGACCATTTCGTCTGCAAGGTACCAGGCGGAATGGACGCCAGCCGCGTCGCGCCATTGCTGTGCGCCGGAATCACCACCTACTCGCCGCTTCGCCAATATGGCGTAGGGCCCGGTACGAAAATGGCGGTCGTCGGTCTCGGCGGCCTCGGCCATATGGGGGTCAAGCTCGGCGTCGCGATGGGCGCCGACGTGACCATGATCACGACCACGCCGAGCAAAGGGCAGGACGCCCGCGAACTTGGCGCCAGCGACTTCATCATCTCGACCGACGCCGCGCAGATGCGCGCCGCGGCGACTCGGTTCGACTTCATCCTCAACACCATTCCCGTCAGCCATGAGATCGACGGCTATCTCCAGCTGCTCGGTCGCGCTGGGCGCATGGTCATCGTCGGCGCGCTGACGCCGATGCCGGGCTTCACCGGGTTCAACATCATCTGGTGGAACAGGGCAGTCGGCGGATCGGCGATCGGCGGCATTCCGGAAACGCAGGAAATGCTGGAATTCTGCGCCGCCAAGGACATCTACCCGGATGTCGAATTCATTCGCATGGACCAGGTCAACGAAGCTTATGAGCGGCTGCTGAAGAACGACGTCCGCTACCGCTTCGTGATCGACATGGCGCACGGAATGTGATGCGGGTTGGCGCCACTGCAATCGTGGTGGCGCTGGCCACTGGAAGCGCGTCCGCCGAGGCGCCTCAGCAGTTCGACCCGGTCAGCTTCTTCACCGGCGTCAGCCATGGCGAAGGCCGGCTGAAGGAAGCATTGAAACGCGAACGGAAGGTGACGACCGACAGCGTGGGCCATGCCGAAAAGGACGGCCTGTTGGTCCTTGACCAGAAAATGCAGGTCGAGGGCGATCCGATGCGCATCCGTCGCTGGCGGCTGCGCGAGGCCGGACCCGGCCGCTACACCGGCACGCTCACCGACGCGATCGGCCCGGTCGAGGCACAGGTGATCGGGCGCTCGATCCGGATCCGCTACACGATGAAGGGCGGCCTCAAGGTCGAGAGCCATCTGGCACCCTTGCCCGGCGGGCGAGCCTTCAGCAATGACACCAGGATTACGAAATGGGGAATGAAGGTCGCGACTCTCACGGAGCGGATCGACAAGCGCTGACTTGCGCGCTGTGCCCGTCCCGCTATCCCTGCCGCTAGGGGAGACAGAATGGCGACACTGGCCGACACACCGCAGCGCAAACCATGGTCAATGGCCCGCGTCGTCACCGCCAGTTCGGCGGGCACAGCTTTCGAATGGTATGACTTTTTCATCTTCGGATCGCTGACCCCGGTCATCGCAAAGGTATTCCTGGCCGGGCTCGATCCGACGTCCGCGCTTGTCGCGGCGCTGGCGCTGTTCGCGGTCGGATTCGCGTTCCGGCCGCTGGGCGCGATCATCTTCGGCGCCATGGGCGACCGGGTCGGGCGCAAGGCGACTTTCCTTACCACCGTCAGCCTGATGGGCGGCGCGACCTTCGCCATCGGCCTGCTGCCAACCTACGAGCAGGTCGGCCTGCTGGCTCCGGTGCTGCTGATATTCCTGCGCATCTGCCAGGGAACGGCACTGGGCGGCGAATATGGCGGAGCGGCAATCTATGTCGCCGAGCATGCGCCCAACGACCGGCGCGGCGCGGCGACCGGCTGGATCCAGTCGTCGGCCTCATTCGGGCTGCTGGCCGCGCTGCTGATCATCTTCGCGACGCGCAGCTGGCTGGGCGAAGAGGCGTTCGGCTTTTGGGGCTGGCGGATCCCCTTCCTGATGTCGGTCGTGCTGCTGGCAATCTCGGTCTGGATGCGGGTCAAGCTTGCCGAGAGTCCTCACTTCGCCAAGATCAAGGAAGAGGGCGAAACCAGCAAGACGCCGCTCCGCGAAGCCTTTGCGCGAAAGGAAAGCCTCAAGAATGTAGCAATCGCCTTTTTCGGGATCATGTGCGCGCAAGGCGCGGTTTGGTATTTCGCATTCTTCTACATGCAGGTCTTTCTGGAGAAATCGCTCGGCGTTCCGGGCGCGACCAAGGACATGCTGCTGATCGTGATGACGGTAGTGAGCGCACCCCTCTACGTCTTCTTCGGCTGGCTGAGCGACCGGATCGGAAGAAAGCCGGTAATGCTGGCGGGAATGCTGCTGGCACTGGCACTCTACTTTCCCGGATCGCATTTGATCGCCCAGGCCGCCAATCCCGACCGGGTCGCCGCGCGCGAGGCGATGCCGGTGATCGTCGAGACCGACCCGGCGACCTGTTCGGCTCAGTTCGACCCGACCGGCACGGCCAAGTTCGTTACCGCCTGCGACATCGCCAAAAGCGCGCTGATCGGCCGCGGCGTATCGTACAAGACGCGTGCGTCGGCGGATGGGATGACCAGCGTCCATGCCGGCCCGAACAAGACGCTGATTGCCGATGGCGAAGGGCTGCCGGGCGCGGACTTGAAGGCGCTCAAGGCCAAGTCGGCGACGGATATCGATGCCGTGCTGGCGGCAGCCCATTATCCGACCTCGGCCGATCCAGCGAAGATGAACATGCCGCTGCTGATTGCCGTCCTGCTGCTGTTCGTGGTCGCGGCGACCGCGCTCTATGGTCCGCAGGCAGCGGCGCTGGTCGAGATGTTCCCGACCCGCATCCGCTACACGGCGATGAGCCTGCCCTATCATGTCGGCACCGGCTGGGTCGGCGGCTTCCTGCCGGTCACCAGCTTTGCGATCGTCGCACTGACCGGGGATATCTTTGCCGGGCTCTGGTATTCGGTCGCGTTTACCGCCCTGTCAGCGGTGGTGATGATATTCTTCTTCAAGGAAACTCGCGGCAAGCCGCTGGAGGAATGCTGAGCTGCGCGAAGGGTCCGGTCTTGACCCAAATGCGGCTATATGGATTGCGTTGAGCCAAGCGATCATCAGGCCGACCAAACTCAGACGAAAGGCCAACGCATGACCGAAGTCCGCCGCGAACCGATCCTTCGCATTATGCCTGGACATGCCGACATCAATGCCAACGGCCACATTTTCGGTGGCTGGGTCTTGAGTCAGATGGACATGGCGGCCGGTATCGTCGCGCGGCTTCATTCGGGTGGGCCGGTTGCCACGGTTGCGATCGACCGGATGGAGTTCATCACACCCATCCACTTGCGCGATCTAATCTCGGTCTATGCGGAAGTTGAAAGCGTCGGCCGCACCTCGATGAAAGTGAGAATCGAGGTGATGGCCTGGCGGAACAGCGGCGCGATCCGGGTCAAGGTAACCGAAGGTCTTTTCACCTTTGTCGCGATCGACGACCAAGCCCGACCGCGGGCCGTTGCCGGCCTGCCAAAATCTGAGAAATAGCGCCCGAAATTCTCACACCGGTCGACTAGCCGCGCCAGTCGACTCGGGCGCTCAGGGCGCCCAATGAATGTCGATCGGCTGCTCGGCTTCTGCGAGCACGCGGCCAATCGGCAGTTTCGACGAATGGCCATCCTCGATCGCCCGTTCGAGCAGTTCCTTCTTCGCTTCGCCGGTGACGGTAATCAGCACCGTGCGCGCCGACAGGATCGCCGAACGGGTTAGCGTGATGCGCGGCACAGGCGCTTCGGCCGGCATCGGATCGGGCATCACCCCGACGGCGTGGCGGCCCTTGGGGGCGTTCAATGCTTCGTCGAGGTCTGGGCCCGCGAAAATAGATGCCGTGTGGCCGTCGGCGCCGACCCCGAGCCAGGCGAGATCGAGCGGAAATCTAAGGTCTGAGAGCTTGGCGTTGGCCGAATTGCCGGCGAGCTTATAGTCGGTGATGTCGCTGCTGATCGGATAGACGCGAGCGCCCGACGGCAAGAACGCCTGGGCGATGGCGCGGATGTTCGACTTTTCATCGGTCAGCGGCACCAGCCGCTCGTCGGTTGGAATGATGGTGACCTTCTTCCAGTTCAATTTGGCCTGGGCCAGCTTGGCGAACACCGGCAGGGGGGTCTTGCCGCCGGGGAGCGCGATCAGCGCCTCGCCGCGGGCGTCGAGCGCGCTTTCGATGATGAAGCCGATATCGCCGGCGACCGCGTCCGCCATTTCCTCGACGCTGTCATAGTCCCACCATTCGGCTTCGATCATTTGCGGCTCCTTTTCGCGTGCCGCGCCTTTGCCGGAAGCGGGAGGAAAAGGCTAGCGCCGTTCCTGCTGGACATAGCCGAACCAGGCGGCCACCGGACGTCCGCTGGTGTCAGTGGCAGGGCGGAATTGGGCGCGCTGCTCGACCAGGCGGCAAGTCCATTGATCGATTGCGGGGACGCCGATCGACTTGTTGATCTTGCAGTCGGTCGCGCGGCCGTTGGGGAGAACGCGCACCGCGACGAACACCGCCCCGCCCCGTGGCCAGTAGCGCGCGACTTCGTCGGGATAATCGCGACTGGTGATGCCGCGGACGACTATCGGTCGAGTGGCAATGCCGCCGCTCCCGCCGCCGCCGGTGCCGTTGCCCGATCCGCCGCTACCGGTACCGGTTCCCTGCCCGCCTGCCCCGGTGCCGGGTCCAATGACATTAGACGCCCCCTGGGTATTCTGATTGCCGCTGTTGGGCGTGGTCGTGGCGGGCTTGGGCTCGGGAACGGGGAGCTGGATGCGCGGCTTGGGCTGGACCACCGGAGTTGCCTTGCTTTCGATATTCCTGGCGGAGGCGGCACCCTCCTCGCGCTTGGGCTTGGACTGGTCTTTCTCGGGCTGAAGCTCGACTACCGGCGGCGGTGGCGGCTCGGTGATGCTCAAGAGGTCGACCACTTCTTCGGGCAATTGCTGGCGGGCGGCGGGCGAAATGTTGATCAGCACGAAGGCCAGGACGACGTGAATCGCCACCACCATCAGGGCGGTTAGGGCGCGGTCGCGGCGGGTCAGCTGCTCGTGATACATGGCGCACCAACGTTAGCGCATGCGAACCGGTTTCGTTACGCCCGCGATTGCAGCGCCTGCTCGGCCAGGATCAGGGCGCCGCGCTGCCCTGCATCGGCGCCCAGCCGCGCCGCGACGATTGGCGCGCGCTCGCCGATATAAGGCAGATAGCCACCGAGCTTTGCGGCGGTCTTGAACGCAATCTCCTCGACCAGCCAGTGACGCTGGTTGATGACTCCGCCGCCCAGCACGATCCGCTCGCTGGCAAGGGTCAGGAATATGCTGGAACAGCCTTCGGCCAGGGCGTCGATCACCGGCGGCCACACAGGGCTGTCGTCGCTGACTTCATCGCCCGGCTGGCGGGCGCGGGTGGCGACCGCGGAGCCGGACGCCAGCCCCTCAAGACAATCCTCATGGTATGAGCAGACCCCGCCGAAGCTGTCGCCCTCCATGCGGCGGACACGAAGGTGGCCGGCTTCGGGATGGAGCGAGGCGACCACCGGCCTTCCGCCGACGATGATCCCCATGCCGATGCCGGTACCGACAGTGACATAGACGAAATCGTGGCAGCCTATCGCCGAGCCATACGCCCCCTCGGCCAGCGCAGCGCCAGTGACATCGGTGTGGATCCTGGCCGGGCAGCCGATCGCCCGCTCCAGCGTGCCAAGCACATCGGCGCCGTCCCAGCCCGGCTTCACCGTGGCGACGACATGGCCATAGTCGGGCTGACCGCTATCGAGCTGGAGCGGGCCGAAGCTGGCGATGCCGAGCGCTTCGATCGGCTCCCGCTCGTGCCATTGCAGTAGCTGGCCAGCGACGCGGGCCAGCGTGTCGGCCCCGTCGGTGACCGGGAGCCGGCAGCGTTCGACAATCTCCCTTGGGGTACCCAGCACCAGGTTGGCGTTGGTCCCTCCAAGCTCGAGCCCGGCAAGCCTGGTCATGCCCCAACCTTAATCATGCCAATGCACGCCGTCGCGTTCGGTCAGCGCGATCGCCGCCGACGGTCCCCAGCTACCGGCGCCATAGGGCTTGGGCGTCAGCCCGGCCCCTTCCCAGGCTGCGCGAACACCGTCGATCCACTGCCATTGCGCCTCGACCTCGTCGCGGCGGACGAACAGGGTCGGGTCGCCGTCGATCAGGTCGAGCAACAGCCGTTCATAGGCGATCCGCCGGCGGGCGTCGGCGAAAGCATTGGCCATGCCGACGTCGAGCGGCACTTCGCGCAGTCGGATTCCTTCACGGTCGAGGCCAGGGGTCTTGGCCATCACCAGGAGGCGGATATTTTCTTCCGGCTGGATGGCGATCACCAGCTTGTTGGGCTGGGTCCGCGCCCCGCGCGAGGCAAAGATCGAGTGCGGAACGCATTTGAACTGGATGAAGATCTCGGTCTTGCGCTCGGCCATTCGCTTGCCTGTCCGCAGGTAGAAAGGAACTCCGGCCCACCGCCAATTTTCGACGTGGGCCTTCAAGGCGACGAAAGTTTCGGTGGTCGACTCCTTGCCCAACTCTTCGGTGTAGCCGGGGACCGGATCCCCGCCGACCGCGCCCTTGCGATATTGGCCGGTAACGACATGGTCCGAGACATCGTCGGGCCGCATCGGGCGAAGCGTGCGCAGCACCTTGACCTTCTCGTCGCGGATCGAAGTGGCGTCGAAGTCGGCAGGCGGCTCCATCGCCACCAGCGCCAGGAGCTGCAGCATATGGTTCTGGACCATGTCACGAAGCGCGCCGGCGCCGTCATAATAGGCGCCCCGCTCTTCCAGTCCGATGCCTTCCGCAACGGTAATCTGGACGTGGTCGATATGGGCCGAGTTCCATAGCGGCTCGAACATCGAATTGGCGAAGCGCAGGGCGAGCAGGTTCTGGACGGTTTCCTTACCCAGGTAATGGTCGATGCGGAACGTCCGGTCCTCGGGAAAGGCAATGGCGACGGCGTCGTTGATCACCCGGCTGGACGCAAGGTCGGTGCCAAGCGGCTTTTCCAGCGCAAGTCGAACCCTTGGCCCGGTCAGGCCATTGGCCTCCAGCCCGTCAATGACTGCCTTGAACAGGGTCGGCGCGGTCGACAGGAAGATTGCCAGCCCGGCACTCGGGTCGACCGTCTTGGCGAGCTTCTTGAACCCCTCCGGCTTGGTCGCGTCGAGGCAGACGTAAGTCAGCCGGCGGGAGAAGACCAAGGCCGACTTGGGATCGTAGAAATTGGCCGGGACATGCTCTTTCAGCGCTTCGACCGCGCTAGCGCGATACTGCTCGTCATTGAGCTCGCTACGGGCCGTGCCGACGATCTTGAAGTTGTCAGGCAGCAGCCCGTCGGCGTGCAAACCGTAGAGCGAAGGCAATAGCATGCGGTGCGCGAGGTCGCCGGTCGCGCCAAACAGCAGCAGGGTCGAAACCTTTTCCGGGGTCATCACCTCTCCATCGCCGCCGTCAGCGCACTATGGGAGGTGAGGACGATGGCCGCAACTGGGTCGAGCGCGCCGACGGTTCGATCCGACCGGCTAAACGCAGCGGGTGATGATGAGGGTGACATTGTCCGGCGCGCCGCGCGACAGGACCATATCGATCAGCCGGTCGGCCGCATCGTCGAGGCTGTTCGAGGTCAGCTCGGCCGCCAACTCATCGTCATCGACCATCCGCGTCAGCCCGTCGCTGCCAAGCAGGAACAGATCGCCCGATTGGACTTCTCCGCTCACAATGTCGACCTTCAGGTCCTCGGCCACCCCGACCGCCCGGGTGATCAGGTTCGAATTGGGATGATCGCGAGCTCCGGCCGAATCCAGCATGCCCGCGTCGACCAGGTCCTGGACTACGCTATGGTCGCGGCTGATCTGCTCGATCACCCCGCCACGGACCCGGTAGGCCCGGCTGTCCCCGGCCCAAAAGCAGCAAAACAGACCGTCTGAGATGGCCAGCCCGACCACAGTCGTACCGATCGTGCGGCGCCCGCCCGCCTCGGCCAGCGCAATCAGCTGACGGTTGACGTTCTGCAGGGACGAAATCGCCTGTTCGACGAGGACGTCCAGGCTGGTATCGGTGTGAAGTTGGCCGAGCGCTTCGACGACCTTGCCGCTGGCGACGTCGCCTGCCTCATGGCCGCCCATTCCGTCGGCGACCGCCCACAGCCCCCGATCGGTGAGGGCGATCATCGAATCTTCGTTGATCTTGCGGCGGAGCCCCACGTGCGTTCTGCTGACGCATTCGATTACCACTCGGTTTCCCCCGCCGCCTGTGAGGAGGGGAGACTAGCAATTACCGAGCGATCATGCGATTTACTTTTTATTAGCTGTCATCGGGGCTTCAATGCGTGGGGGAGTCGGCGTTGAGCAAAGCGTATAGTAATAAAGCATTACCGGCAGGCACCGTCCTTCGCGAATGGCGATTGGAAGAGGTGCTCGGCGTTGGCGGGTTCGGCATCGTCTATAAGGGCCGGGGCATCTATTTCGGCGAGCTCGTCGCCATCAAGGAATATTTCCCCAGTTCGATCAGCGAACGCGACGGTGAGGACACCGTCGTTCCGATCGGGTCGGACGTAGAGGAAGTCCATGCGCTAGGCCTCAAGAAGTTCGTCGAGGAAGCCAAGCTGCTGTGGAACCTGTCGACTCCGTCGCGGCACCCCAACATTGTCAGCGTCCGCAGCCTGTTCGAGATTCACGGCACTGCCTACATGGTGATGGACTTCGAAGACGGGGTCTCGCTGTCGAAGCTGCTCAAGGAAGGCAGGCGGTTCAACGAACGAAGCCTGTGGAACATTGTCCAGCCGGTCGCCGAAGGCCTTGACCGGGCGCATCGCGTCGGAGTGCTCCACCGCGATATCAAGCCGCCTAACATCCTCATCGCCGACGACAACCGCCCGGTCCTAATCGATTTCGGATCTGCCCGGTTCGAGGCAGCGGAAGCAACCAGCACTTCGGTGACGTTCCACACGCCGCCCTACGCCGCGGTCGAGCAATATGTGAAAACCTATCCGCAGGGGCCGTGGACCGACATCTATGCGATGGCGGTTGTGCTCTATGAGTGCGTCACGGGCGAAAAGCCGCCTGAAGTGCTCGAGCGGCTGCATGGCGGATTAGGAACGGCGCTTGCGGACGGCCATTGGCCCGGCTTCGGCAAGCGATTCCTCCAGGCGATCGACGCCGGTATGACGATCAAGCCGTCGGAGCGGCCACAATCGATCCGCGAGTGGCTGGCGCTATTCGGCAAGAAGAATGTCGTCGAGGAAGTTGGCGAGGAAGAGGAGCCGACGCGCTTCTTCGCTCATGAGCTGACATCCGACGAAATTACCCCTGTGCCGCCGCCGGCGCCGGGATTCGATCAGGCCGAAGCGCGCGATACCGGCGTTCCCAACGATCCGAGCGAGGCTCAGTTCAAGCGGGCCGGCGAAGAGACTGGCGCGTCCAAGAAGAAGAAAAAGGAAGCAGAGGAGACCGCAGCTGCCGCTGCAGCCGCTGCAGGTGCCGCCGCCGCCGCGGGTGCCGCCGCCGAGCCGCCCAAGGCAGAAAAGCAGGCGGTCGACGAGGCTCCACCGCTCAATCGCAAGCCGGAACCGGAGCCGGTCAAGCGGAAGCCGGTCGTCGCGACCGATCCAAATGCCAAGCCGTCTGGCAAGCCATGGTACAAGGAGCCGCGCGCGGCGATGCTCGCCGGCGTGGGCGCGGTTGCATTGATAGCGGCCGTTGTTGCCGGCACGTCGATGTTCGGCGGCGGAAGCTCCGAAGACTCCGGCGAGAATATCGCCATTGCCGACGCTACTGCTATCGAAGCCTCGCTAACCGACGTAACGGCACTGGCTCCGGCCGAGCGACTATTTGCCGATGATGCCCGCAAGGCTGGCGCGCCCAAGGCTGCGGTCGATGGCCTGGTTGCTGCTGGAGAGACGCTCGACAAGCAAATGGTCGGGCTACAGCCGCTGCTCAACGATCCGGCCCAGGAAAGCGCGGCGACGGCGAAAGCCGACGAGATGAAGCGTACCGCGACGGCCGCGCATCAGGCATTCGCCAATGCGTTGCTGCAAGATGCCGAAGGCAAGGCGAGCAGGGCGCTTGCCGGCGTGCCCGCTACCGATCCCAGCGTCGGCCGGCTGAATGACGCGCTCGGGGGCCTTCGCGGCGCGGTGCAGGCTTCGGCCGCGCCAGATCCGGGCCGGTCCATGGCCGCCGCACGCGATGCGCTGGTGAAATCGCAGGCAGTTTCAGCTGCCCTGCCCGACGTCCATCGCGCCCAGCTGGCAGCGAAGCGAACCACTGTGACCACGCCCCAACAGGCGAAATTGCAAGAGCCGACGGCTACCGGAACCACGGTCATATCCGCAGCTCCCACTGTCGCTGCCCCGAGCAGCGCTCCGGCGGCCTCTGCTGGTTCGGCCTCCAAGGTCGCGCAGCTCAATTCGATCGTCGCCAGCGGCCGCAGCCTGGCGCGCCAGGTGATCGCCTCGGATAACAAGGAAAATGCACGGCTCGCCAAGGGATATGACAAATATCTGGCGACGCTCGAAAACAGCGGGCGCGGAACGAGGACCAATGCCGAGCTGGATCAGCTGATAAAGCAGGCCAACCAGACCAAGGCCTATCTGGTGTTCCTCAACAAGTAACAGCCGGGAGCGGCGGGTGGCCTAGTGGCGCGCCGCCGAGCGCGGAATATCGTCGTCGACGATCGCGGCTGGATCAAAATCAGGATCCAGTTCCTCGTGCGTGCGAAGGACGTGCTCGAAGGAGACGTTGCCGACGCGCAGAACCGAACCGACTTCTAAGTTGGCGCTGCGCTCAATCCGCTTGTTATCGATGAACGTCCCGTTGGTTGAATTGAGGTCGGTCACCCGAACCTGGTCTGCCGCCATTTCAACCATGCAATGCTGGCGGGATACACCCAGGCCCGAAACTATCACGTCGGCTGGTGCGGCGCGACCGATGCGCAAGCCCTCGGTGCTGACCACGAACCTCGTTTCCTGGTCCTCGCCATCAAGCCGCAGCAGGCAGTGCAGCTGTTCGCGCTCGTTCGCGCGAAACTCATCGGACCGGCGATAAAATTCGGCCTGTTGCTTTTCTTCTGGAGTAGGCTCGGAAAGTTTCGACTCCTGGGCATTTCCGAGCCGATCCAGGGCGCGCATGATCTCCTCGGCATTGGGCCGGCGAGACTTGGCATTAGCTTCGCTGCTTGGCGTAGCCGTGGTGCTTGGCGCCTCCGGCACGGAAGCTGCCTTGGCCGGAACCGGGTCCACGGCAGGAGCTTCAGGGGCCGCTTGCTGTATGGTCCCGACCATCCGGCGCAAATCGCTGACAAGCGTCTGCCAGCGCGAATCGGACGTATCGCCCGCCCATTGCGCCAGTTCGGAAGCATGGGTGAGCTCGAAGATGATCGGCAGGTCGCACGGTTCGATGATGATCGGAACCAGCTTGTTGCTGCGGTCAGCGAGCGTCGCTTCGGCCCGGACCCAGCGCGAGCGAACCGATCGCGGCGACCACAAGACCACGACTGCCTTGGCAGCCCTTAGTTCCTGCTCGATAATTTCGTCGAAGGTTTGACCCGAGCGAAGCACGGCATCCCACCAGACGCTGAACCCTTCGCGTGCGAAGCATTCGGCGAATTGCCGGGCCGAGGTCCGATCCTCACGGGAATAGGAGATGAAGATATCATTTCCCGACACGCAATTCCCCAGCTTCGCCCTTTCTAATTTACCGCCTATTCGGGAGCCCGTCGCCGGGC
This sequence comes from Sphingomonas brevis, assembly GCF_023516505.1. Taxonomy (NCBI): domain Bacteria; kingdom Pseudomonadati; phylum Pseudomonadota; class Alphaproteobacteria; order Sphingomonadales; family Sphingomonadaceae; genus Sphingomonas; species Sphingomonas brevis. The sequence goes on from NZ_JAMGBB010000001.1 coordinate 1,557,619, forward strand.
CGCCGAACAGGCCCGCTCGCCTGACCTGCAAACAGCGCCCAGCGAAGCGACTCGAAATAGCTTGGTATATTGTCGGTTAACCGACCCAAAATGTCGAGGCCAAAGCCGTTTCGCAGCAAGTGATTAGCCTTGGATTCGCCTTGGAAACCACCGTTTACTCGTCACCTGTGCCAAGGCGGTACAATATGCGCACGCCATAGTTTTTGGCCAGGTCCATCATCCCGACATATTCGAAGTGATAATTGTTGCGGTCGGACTCGATCATCGCGGCGAACGGCTGCGTGGTATAGATTGACCCGACCGGAACGCGCGGCTCGATCCGCGCGGCAACGGTAACCTCGGTGCCATAATAGGTTTTCGAGGCCTTGATGGCGTCGAAATGCTGGAAAATGGGGCCGTGGTGAAGGCTGATGCGCATTCCGCCCTCGGGTGGCAAGCCGATCTCGGTAAGCAGATCCGGATCGAGCTCCGCTTGAATCTCAAGTGCGATGTGCGCCGCTTGCGAGGGCGAGCTGATGACCGCGAAGACGGCGTCGCCCCAGCTATTGCGGGTCAACACGGCTTCGCCGTGACGGTCGAGCACCTTGGCGATCCGGCCCATCACGACCTCCAGGAACGTGGACAGGCGGTCCTCGTCCAGCCGTGAGAAGCCGGCGAAATCCGCGAACAACAGGGAGTGGAGGCTCCAGCTCGGTCTACCTTCATCAACTTCGACCGGGGCATAATCCAGCGGCGGTCGATTGCGCGGAACCGGCACGATTTGGGTGGTTCCGCCCTGTTGCGCCCAAAGATCGTAGTCGGCCGCCGTGCCGGCCACTCCGCCGCTCGTGACGCCGTCCCACACCGCCAGCTGGAAAGTTTTCGCCTGCATGATGCTGGCGCGAAGCTGCGCCAGCCCCATGACCAGCTTGGAGCAATAGGCGAACTGCTGGTCGTCGTTCACATTGCGCATTTGGGTTGCAAGGGTGACCGACGAGGCCGCCCGTTTCGCTGCCTCATAGCGGGGCAGCCATTGCTCGCCGCCGACGATGACCGAGGTACGGATGAAATCATCCTCGGCGAAGGGCAAGACGACGTGAAGCTCACCGCCGCGGGCGAGAATTTCCTCGGCAATTACGATATCTGCGCCACAGGCGAGCGGCCCATAGGCAATGAGCACATCGGCTTCATCAAGGATCGCGCGTACGGCGCGGGCAATTTCCGCCTCCTCTTCCCAGCCGGCGCGGAACATATGACCGCAAAAGTGGATGACCGGAGTCGGCTGGATCGACGCCAGCAATGCGCGGCACTGTTCATCGGAAATCGAAAGCTCGCCGGCGATCAAGGCAACCTGGCGCGCCGTTGAGGCAACCATGCCCGGCGACGCATCGGGCCGGCGCCGGGCCTCGGCGAACAATGAGGTGGCCCGTTCGACTTCGCCGCGAACCAACATGGCCTCGGCTCCCGATGCCGCGGCATAATAGTCCTGTGGCTCGGCAATGTCCGGCCGCCGCCCAATCGCGGAAGCAAGCTCGCTCGCCTCCTGCCGGTCGCCGGCGAGAAAGGAAGTGGTGGCCGCGTTGATGCCGGAGAAATAGCCGTCAGAAAGCTCGTAGGCCTTGCGATAGGCACTGCTCGACTGGCGGAACATGTCGACACGCTCCGCCCCACTGGAGCGGACGGCGAGGTCCTTGAGCAGTCTTCCGCGCAGCGCCACCGCATCCTCGCTGCCGATTTCCGCAACACGATTGCGCTCATAATATTCCAGCGCGGCGACCGGTTCACCCAGCCGCGCCATGGCCAAGGTCTGGAGGTAGCGGGCACGGGGATCGTCGGGATAGGCCCGGATTGCCTCTCGCGCATGTTCGTAGAGCGCGAACATGTCGCCGCTTTTCAAAGCGTCGTCGAACTGATGATGGAACTTCGATTGCGCTGCTTCCATCGTGGACGGGACCCTGCCTCCAGCCCCTCACCTACCCGGGGGGAGGGCTTGTGTAGGAAAATAGACTTGCGCCCGAAAGGTGGAAAACCAGCGCTCGAGTCAAAGGCCGTCGGCTTTCCGAATTTCCCGTGACGATAGCCTGTCAAACTTGTCACGTACTGCAAAGCTCTTGGCACGCATAGCGAACAATGGCCCACCCTCCCGGCTAGGTTGCCCAATCGATTCGGGGAGAGCCAACTTCATGTCCAACAATTTGAAACTGCTCGCGTTTGCGAGCGTCACTGCCATGGCAGCCGCAATGTGGTCGGTACCTGCGGCTGCCCAGGACGCGGCGACTGCCGCGACCGGGGCAGAGGCGACGGCGGCAGCAGGCGAAGCCACAGAAGTGCCTGCGGCGGATGCGCCGGCAGCCGATAACGGCGATATCGTCGTAACCGCGCGGAAACGCTCGGAAAGCCTCCAGGATGTGCCGCTCTCTATTGCCGCCGTGTCGGGCGAACTGATGCAGCAGCAGGGCATCAAGAAGCTCGACGATCTGCAGTTCAAGGTTCCCAACTTTACGATGACGGAGACCGGCATCGGCTCCAACATCGCCATTCGCGGCATCTTCTCGGGCGTCAACCAGGGCTTCGAGCAGTCGGTCGGCACCTACATCGACGGTATCCATTATGGCCGCGCCCAACAGGCTCGCTCGCCGTTCCTGGATGTCGAGCGTGTTGAGGTACTGCGCGGACCGCAATCGATCCTGTTCGGCAAAAACTCGATCGCCGGCGCCCTCAACATCATCTCCGCCCAGCCGACGCACGATTTCGAAGGCTATGCCCAGGCGAGCTATCAGCCCGACGGCAACGACTGGGAAATGCTTGGCGCCGTCTCCGGCCCCCTCAGCGATCGCCTGAGGGCCCGCGTCGCCGCACGCTATCACAAGGGCGACGGCTATATCGACAATCTGACGCTCGACCGTTCCGAGCCGCAGCGGAAGGACTGGAACCTGCGCGGCATCGTCGAATGGGATGCGACCGACAATCTGACGATCAACCTCAAGGCCGAACATGGCGAGTTCGACGTCGAAGGCCGCAATATCGAGATCTACAACGAACTGCCGTCGATCAGCACCAAACCATTGTTCGCCGGCAGGACCTATGCCCAAATCTTGCGGTTACTTGGCGCCGACGAGTCCGTCCTGAACACCGTGAAAGACGGCAAGCGCTCGGCGAACGGCGACACGTCGGACAACAAGTCCAACACCTATGTGGTGACCGCCAATTGGGAAACCGACATCGGCACGGTGACGTCGATCAGCGGGCTCAACAAGTTCAGCTACAACGAGCTGTGCGATTGCGATTTCACCGGCGCGACCATTCTCACCGTCGACCTGCGCGAGAAGTATGAGCAGTTCAGCCAGGAAATCCGCCTGGCTTCCGACACGAAGGGGAAGCTCGACTATATCGTCGGCGGCTTCTTCCAGACCAGCGACCATAGCTATCGCGACAACATCAACATCCCGACCAATTCGCTGCTCGTTCCGGTGATCAACGCCCAGGCCGCCGGCTTCGGCACGCTGACTGGCGGAACCCGCGCGGCGCGCGAAGCCAAGGTCGAGGCCAAGATCCTCTCCGCCTTCGCCCAGCTGAATTACGACATCACGGACCAGTTCCGCGTAACGGTCGGCGGGCGCGTGACCCACGAAGAGAAAGAAGGCGACCGCACGCTGACGATCCAGACGCTGGCCGGCGGCGACCTGGCCGGGATGCAGGCGGTTGTCGCGCCGCTCGTCTATGCCCAGCTGCTCAACATCAGTTCGACCAACCTGGCAACCATCGCCGGAGCTACCCCTGCTCCTCCGGGAGTGACCTGCACCACGCCGCCGACCGGTGTGACGCCCCCGCAACGCGCGGCAGCCTGCCTCGCGCAGTTCGGCGCCCATCCGGTCGAGGGTAAGGTGTCGAAGACCGGCTTCGTGCCCTCGCTCACCGTCCAGTATGACGTGAACGACGACGTCATGCTCTATGCGTCGGCCACCAAGGGCACCAAATCGGGAGGATTCGACTTCCGCGGCAACAACCGCGGCTTCTATCCGACCATGGAAGATGCGTTCGAGTTCAGCGAAGAAAAGGCCACCAGCTTCGAAGCAGGCGCCAAGACCCAGTTCCTCGATCACCGGGGGACGTTCAACGTCGCCTTCTACCACACCAAGATCAAGAATCTGCAGGTCTCGGTGTTCGACGGCAAGCTCGGCTATGTCGTCGGCAACGCCGATGCCCGGACCCAGGGGATCGAAGTGGACGGGCGCTTCCGGGTCACCCCCGAACTGACCCTGCGCGGCTCGGGCGCGCTGACCGATTTCGAGTTCACCGACTATCCCAACGGCCAATGCTATCCGGGGCAGGCCTCTGACGGCACGCTTGGACAGTGCGACTATGAAGGCAAGACCAACCAGCTCGTCGCCGATTGGCAGGCGACGCTCGCGATCGACTGGGCTCACCAGCTGACCGACTGGCTCGAGCTGCGCACGACGGCGGACATGTTCGCCACCGACGGCTACTTCCTGGCGCCGACGCTGGACCCGAACCAGGTCCAGGGCAGCTATGCCAAGTTCAACATGCGTGTTGCCCTGGGCGCTCCCGACAACCGGTGGGAAATCGCGCTGCTCGGCAAGAACCTGACCGACAAGCATGTCGTATCAATGGGCGTCACCACACCTTTGTCCTATTCGACATTCGGCGCTTACAGCCAGGCCAACATCGTTGGCGAAGGACGGACCTTCGCGGTCCAGGGGCGCCTGAACTTCTAGACGGATGGAGCGGGGGATGGGCGGTACGATAGCCTGTCCTTCCAACTACAAGAATCCGCCACTCTTCGGAGTGGCGGCCACCTTCCACCTCTTGGTTGAGTAGTTGCGTTTGGGGAGGGGAGAGCCCGGTGCTGGTCCACGGCACCGGGCTTTTCTTGGTATTGAGTTAGTTGAGTATAATTACAGCCAGCCGCACCACAGCGCCGCGAGCGCGAGCACGGCGATGAAGACGGTCTCCAGAACCATCAGCACCACCGGCTTCCACCCAATGTCCACGATCTCGCTGAAATGCGTCTTGATACCCAGGGCCGCGATCGCCGCGACCAGGCACCAGCGCGATGCTTCGTTGCCGGCATCACGGACGAAGCCCGGCATGGGCAGAATGGTATTGGCCACGACCAGCGCGACGAATGCCGTGACGAACCAGGGCAACAGCGGCGGCCGCTTGCCTTCGCCCCGATCGCCGCGCGAACGTGCCCATAATCCCACGGCGACGATCACCGGCAGCAGCATGGCGACGCGCATCAGCTTGACCACCGTGGCGGTGTCGCCGGCCTCCGGCGAAATGGCGTATCCGGCACCGACCACTTGCGCGACATCATGGATCGTTGCGCCGATGAGCAGCCCGGCATGGTGATCGTCAAACCCGAATAGCTTGGCGATCGCCGGGTAAAGGATCATGGCAATGGTCGAGAGGGTCGACACGCCGATGATCGTGAAGCCCGTCGCCCTTTCCTTCAGCGGATGGGCAGGCAAGGACGCCGATAGCGCCATGGCGGCCGAAGCGCCGCAAATGGCCGTGGCACCTCCGGACAATATGCCGAACTCCGTCTTGAAGCCCATCGCCCGTGCCGCCCAGGTCGAGGCCAGGATCGTCAACGCGACGACGGCGACGACCAGCGCGACCGGTTGCCAGCCAAGATCGGCAATCTGGCCGAGGGTGATCCGGAACCCGAGCAGCGCGACGCCCAGCCGAAGCACCGTCCGCGATGCGAAACTGATCCCTGGTTTGCAGCGATCAACCTCGCTCAGGAAATTCATCGCCATGCCGAGCAGCAATGCGAACAGCATCACCGGGCCGCCGTAATGGTCGGCAAGGAAGGTCGCCGCGGCGGCGATGATGAGCGATGCCAGCACGCCGGGTCCGACCCCGCCAATGCCGGGCAACGGCAACCCGCTTATCTTGGTCATTCTTTACTCCGCGAAGGCGACGGCAGCTCTCGAGGATTTGCGGGCGAACAGGAACACCAGCGCGGCCGCGACGCTGGCCAAGGGAAGCACTTGCAACGCGCCGAGCAGACCGACCCTGTCAGCTAGCCAGCCGGTAACGATCGGTCCCGGAGCAAGGCCCAGAAAATTGTTGGCAAGCGTCAGTGTGGCAAAAGCTGTGCCGTGGATCGCGGCGGGAGTGAGCCCCGCGACCATCGCCCCGGCAGGGCCGGCGGTCGCCGCGGCAAAGAAGATCGCCAGTCCCAACAATGCCAGTTGCGCCGGCCCGGCCGGGACCGCGAGCGCCACCGCGAGCAGGATAGCACAGCCGATACTATAGGCGGCGGCCAGCATCACTCGCTGTTCGGGACGGCTGAACAGCCGGTCGCTGATCACGCCGCAGGCAACCATGCCGATCCCGCAGATCGCGAGATAAAGCGCTGCCAGCGACGCGGCGCCATCGACCGGAAGCTCGTAATAGCGATTGAAATAGGTCGGGAGCCAGGCCGGCAGCGCGCCGGCCACAAACAATTGGAGTCCGCTGCCGACATAGGCGCACTTGAGGGTACGGCCGGCGAACAGGCTGCCGATGTTCGGCAATGCCCGCTTGCGCTCATAAGGCTCCTGCCCTGCGGCGGCGGAAAGTCGCGCAAGCCGCTGCTCCCCGACCAGGATCGGGTAGAGGATAGCAAGTGCCAGCCCCGAGAGTGCAATGATCATGAATGCCATGCGCCAGCCATGCGCCGCCGCGACCGCCCCTCCGATCCCCACGCCCAGCACCTGGCCGAGCAGGCCGCCGGCCATGAAGGCCGCGGACAGGGTCGCGCGCAGGCGCGACGGAAAGGCGCTTACCACCACGGCGATGCCGACGCTGCCGTATGCCGCCTCGCCCACCCCGACCAGCACCCGGCCGGCGAGCATTTGTTCATAGTTGGCCGCGACGGCACACAACAAGGTCGCAAGGCTCCACAGCACCGCCATCGCCGTCAGGCTCTTGACGCGACCCCATCGGTCGGCCGCCAGGGACAGCGGGAACGTCAACAATCCGACCATGATCGCGACAACGCCCGACAGAAGGCCGAGCTGACTGTCGCTGAGCGCCCATTCCGCCTTGAGCAGCGGGAAGACGGCATTCAGCACCTGCCGCGCCATATAATCGGAGATCAGCAGCCCGAAGGTGAGCGCGAATATCACCCAGGCATAGACCTGGACCTTCGGCCTGCTGATCGCGATGTCGGTCACGCCGCCTGACGCTGCGCCAGCGCGGTCTTGCGGTTGGGCAGCCAACCGTTCCGCTCCAGCGTCTCGTCGACGCTCGAGTAGAAAGTTCCGATCTTGTAGAGCTGGCGGGCCTGGTCCGCGGTCGCGACTGGACGCCAAAGTTCCTCAGACAGCTTCACCATCTTCTCGATCTGCTGAACCGAAGTCGCGCGTTCGCCGCGACGGCCCCACAAATTATCCTCCTGCCCGACGCGCACGTGCAGGCCCATGGCAATGCCCATGGCGTTCAGCGGGTAGATGCTCCGCATCAGTCCCTCGACCGTCAATACGGCATTCTGCGGAACCCGATTGATGAATTCCATGAGGTTGCGCGGATTGGGGCCATCGTGGCCGCCGCCGATCGCAACCCAGTTGAGAACGTAGGGGCCCATATACTGGCCCTGGCGGACGATACGCTCGACCGTCTCCAGGTCCTTGATCGAACCGATCATGAAATGCGGCTGAATGCCGGCCGCGACCAGGCGCTTCAGATGCTCCTTCACGAAGCCCGGCCCGGACTCATAATACATTTCGGTGTAGGCGTGCTTATAGTCAGGCTCGCCCATCGAAGTCCCGGCGCAATCCTCGTCGGTGATCAACTCCATCACGTTCATCTGGTTGGTGTTGATGGCGATGGTCACCTGGTCGGGCGCGGGATTGAGCTGGGCCAGCATGTGGCGCGTGTCGTCCGTCAGCCACTTCGCCGCTTCGCCCTCGTCTTTCGGAGCGAAGCTGATCGACCCGCCGACCTGCAGGATCATTTTCGGAACCGCGGTGCGCAGCCGGTCGAGCATCTCGTTGAACATTTCGAGGCGCTTGGACCCCTTGCCGTCGGGCTCGCGGACATGGACGTGGAGGACGGTCGCGCCGGCGTTGTAGCAATCGACCGCCTTCTGCACCTGCTCCGCCATCGACACCGGAATGTCGTCGGAATCGCGGGGGAAAAAGCTGGGCGCGTAAGGCGCGACCTGGATCACCAGCGGATCCTGGTTTTCGGGCAGCAGGCTGTCGTCCATGAACTGCATGGTGGTTCTCCTCTAGTAGGGCTTGTCGCCAGAGATGCCCGCGCGCTCCATTTTGCGGACGGCGGGCCAGTAATCCATGACCGCGTAATGCTGGGTCGAGCGATTGTCCCAGATGGCCACGCTGCCCGGCGTCCAGCGCCAGCGGACCTGATATTCGGGAATGCTTGCCCGGCCGATCAGGTAGCTCAGCAGGTTGGTGGCACCAGGTGCGAAGTCCTGGCCGAAGCGCACATTCTGGGACGTATGGAAATTGGTGAAATGGGTCGCGAAGCTGTTGACGAACAGCACTCGCTGGCCAGTCTCGGGATGAGTCCGGACGACTGGATGCTCGGCGTCGGGATATTGTGCCTTCAAGGCGTGGCGCTGGCCGATCGGCATTCGCGCGCCGAAGCTCGCCTCGATCGAATGGCGCGCATAGAGATCGGCGATCCGTTCCTGAATATCGTCAGGCAGGTCCTCGTAGGCGCGCGCCATGTTCGACCAGATGGTGTCGCCGCCGACGGGAGGGCATTCAAGGCAGCGCAGGACCGCGCCCATTGGCGGCTTGTCCCGCCAGGTCGCGTCGCAATGCCAGGCATTTTCGAAATGGTCGGGGGGAGAGTTCAGGTCCTTGTAGATGCAGACCAGGCCGGGATGCTCCGGGTCGCTGCCGACCACCGGGTGCGTCTCCAGCTCGCCAAAGCGTGAAGCGAAGGCGACATGGTCGGCCTTGCTGATGTCCTGGTCGCGAAGAAACAGCACCTTGTGCGTCAGCAGCGCGTCGCGGATCGCACCGAATAGATCGTCGTTGGTCGCTGCCTCGGCGAGGTCGACTCCGCCCAGCTCCGCACCGATGTGCGTCGTGAGCTTCTCGATCCTCACCGGACGACGAAGATCGACGAGCCCGTCGTCTTCCCTGCCTCGAGGTCGCGGTGGGCCTGCACCGCCTCTTCAAGGTCGTAGCGCTGGTTGACGTTGATCTTGATTCGCCCGGAGGCGACATGATCGAACAGAGCCTGCGACAGCTCGGCCCGTTCGGCCGGATCGGCAATGAAGTCGGCGAGCGCCGGGCGGGTGAAATAAACCGACCCCTGGATCGCCAGCTGCAGCGCATCGATTGGCGGAAACGGACCCGACGCCGTGCCGCAGCCAACCAGGACGCCCCGGCGCTTCAGCGACTTGAGCGAGCCTTCGTACGTGTCCTTGCCGACCGTATCGTAGACTGTGGTGACGCCCTCGCCGCCGGTGAGCGCCCTGACCCGCTCGGGCACATCTTCGCGGCGGTAGAAGATAATCTCGTCACAGCCGTGGGCCCGGGCCAGATCCGCCTTGGCCTCGGTCGAGACGGTGCCGATAACGCGCAGGCCGAGCAGCTTCGCCCATTGCGAGGCGATCAGCCCGACGCCGCCGGCGGCGGCATGAATCAGGATGGTGTCGCCGGCCTTCATCCACGGGTTGGTCTTGAGCAGCCAATAGGCGGCGCTCAGGCCGCGCATGGTCATGGCCGCAGCGGTCTCATGGGTGATGTCGACCGGCAATCTGAACAGAGAGCCGACCGGCATCACGCGCTCGGTTGAATAGGCCCCCAGCGGACTGCCGGTGTAGGTAACGCGATCGCCAATCGTGTATCCGTCGACATTGGAACCGACCGCTTCGATCACGCCCGAGGCCTCGACACCCATGCCATTGGGCAGCGGCACCGGATAATAGCCTTGGCGGAAGTAGGTATCGGCAAAGTTCAGGCCGATGGCCACGTGGCGGACGCGCACTTCATCCGGACCCGGCTCTCCGACCCGAACATCCTCCAGCTGGAGGACTTCCGGCCCGCCGGATTGATAAAAGCGCACTGCCCTTGCCATGAGATTCTTTCGTTGATGCGAAGGCGACGAATTAGCTCGCGGCAGCTTCACCTTTTGCACGAATCATGACATTATTTGGTGAGGTCATGACAGGAGTTGGCTGATGGAGCTTGTGCGTTCAGCCGCGCTCACCGGCTATTTCTCGGTCGCTGACGAACTCAGGCTCGACGTTACGCCGCTGCTCAGAAATGCCGGCCTATCCCGGGCAATGCTCGAAAGCCCGGAGCAGATGATTCCCGCGCGGGCGGTGGTGCGCCTGCTGGAAGACAGCGCGAAGGCGTCGGATTGCCTGACCTTCGGGTTGCGGATGGCAGCCCGTCGCGAGCTGGCCGATTTGGGCCTGGTCAGCCTGCTGCTTGCCCACCAGCCGACGCTGGGCGAGGCGCTGGCCGTCATGGGAGAGTATCGCAACCGGATCAATACGAACCTGATGTTGCGGGTAGAGCAATTTGACGGGCTGGCGCTGCTGCGGGAGGTCTTCACGTTCGACCCGCCCCTCGCCTGCCGCCAGGCCGAAGACCTGGCAATCGCGGTACTCGACCGCATGTGCCGGACGGTGCTTGGCGCCGGGTGGCAGCCGATCAGCATCAGCTTCCGCTATGATGCCCCTCCGGCATCCGACCGGATCATCTACCAGCAACTATTCGACTGCCCGGTGGAGTTCGGATCCGAATTCGACGGTATTTTGGTTTCCAGCTCCACCCTCGAGATGCCCAACCCGCGGTCAGAGCCGGCGCTGGCATTGCATGCCCGGAAACTGATCGGAACGATGGTCGACCCCGGCGAGCGCACCGTAGTCGAGGAAGTCGAACAGGCAATCATGGTCCTGTTGCCCGCGGGACGCGCGGCCATCGAGACTGTCGCCGACACTCTGGGGATCACGGTGCGGACGCTTCAGCGCCGACTGGTCGACGAAGGCACGACGTTCAGCGAGGTGCTCAACCGGTTGCGGGTGCGCGAAGTGACCCGGCATTTCGAGCATCGCCGCCATCGCCTGACCGACATTGCCCATATGCTCGGATATGCTTCGCTCGGCGCGTTCAGTCGCTGGTACAGCGAAAATTTCGACGAGACGCCAAGCGAAGGCCGCAAGCGCACCAAGCGGCGCTAGCGGCATTGCTCAATCTGGTCCTAATGGCGGAGGGGGTATCAGCAGATTGGCAATTATCCGCCACAAATGAAGGCTTAACGCGGGGGTGCCAGCGCTCACCCCTGCCAACCGCCGCTTCCGGCACAATGGCACCCTTATGTGCCTAAGTTCATGTCACCCTTGGGGCGCTCTAGAGTTCCAATGACCGCAATGGGTGGAAAGCTGCCACTCGCAAAGCGGGGTCCGGAATACTAACCGGACCCCGTGAGGCTGTGTTGCAAAATGTTAGGCTTCGATGCTCTCTTGAGCAGTAGCTTCGACCGTCTGCTGTTTGGCGCTGTCGATGGACGCCTGATTGGTCTGCGATCCTCCAATCGACACCCTCCGAGGCCGCATGGCTTCCGGGATTTCCCGGACCAGATCGATCGACAGCAGGCCGTCCCGGAGATCTGCGTCGGTCACCTTGATGAAATCGGCCAGGCCAAACCTGCGCTCGAACTGGCGGTTCGCAATTCCGCGATGGATGTAATTAACCTTGTCGTCGTCGGCCTTCTTACCGGTCACGATGAGCTGGTTCTGCTGGGCCGTGATATCGATCTCGTCCCGGGAAAAACCAGCAACTGCCAAGCTGATGCGGTAGTGGTTGTCATCCACTTGAATGAGATCGAACGGCGGATAGGTTTCGGAACCCTGTGCCAGGCCGCTGTTCTCCAACAGATCAAACAACCGATCGAAGCCGATCGTGGAGCGCCGATAGGGCGCAAAATCGAATGCACTGCGCATATCTGTCCTCCTCTTGAGCGACTTGGCGGGAGGCAGTGCCAAACGAGCCCCTGCTTCCCGTCACCGGCCCTTCGAAAGCCGGCAGCAGAAATCTGGTTTTGGCGTTAAGAGTTTCAAGGGGTCGATCATCACCGCAACGGATGGATAGCGGTCATGATGCAATTGGGGGAGGCATCGGATTTGGTTCCGAGGGGTCAGACCCCTCTGCCCGCTCGGCTTCGAGTTTCGCCAAGTCGGTTGCAATTTCTTCTGCCATCTGACGTAGCGCATCGGCAGCTTGCCGATCGACTATCTGTCTCGCCAGACGGCGACAGGTCTCAATGCGCCTTCGCATACCGTCTAGAGGGTCGTCCGACATTCACCGCGATCCCAAGGGGCCTGTGTCGGGAGCGTAACATAGCTTGGCGTCCACGGTTCCGGTTCGGATAACTTAATGACCGCGATGGGTTAAGAATGGACATGAGGCCACGGTCGTCGGCGCTTGTGCGGGCAAGAGCTCCAGCGACGCGAGCCAGCGCGGCATTGCCATACCCACGACAAGGCCGGCTGGCTTAGGCGAAGTTTTGCCCGTATTGCAACATGATGGACAAGGAAACCACCGACCGAATTATCGACCTTCAAGCGGAAATCACCGCCTTGCGCGGGGCCGTTCGTATGCTCCTTCACAACGCGTACAATGCGAATGATAGCGCCTTGGCAATCCTTCGCGAGAAAGCCTTTCAGGCCGACAGATTCCGGGGCGATTATAATGAGCCAAACGCACGCTCGACACGGTATCGTGAGGGCGTGCGCGAAGCGGTTGCTAGTCTTCTTGACCCGTTCCAGCCCGACAACGACGAGGCCAGCCGACTGGCCAACCCCGCTTCCACGCAAGCAAGGTCTACCGGACCCGAATGATCCTGGTCGTGCCCGCGCCCAACTTCTGTCCGAAATGGGTGGAAAGCGGTCATTGCGCGGACCCGTTGACCATGGCAGCCAGCACCTATGAAAATCGACGCCCAAAACTACGAGAAAATGAAAGCGTGGTTTGCGCATTTGGTCGCCGAGACCATCCCGCCCGAACTCATCACCCCAGAAACCCATCCCCTCGCGTGCCTAGAGCAAATCGAAAGTAGGTGGCCGGGCAAGGCACGAAGCGGGTTAGCAATGGCGATTGGCGACACCATCGAAATGACCGAAGGTTGGTCTCTCGAACGAGTAGCAGAAACTGACAGGCTGCTGGCAAACGATGGACTACCGACCCTCACGGAAATGCGGGTTCACTTTTCCAAGGTAATCCGACGCGTCCTCAATCGCGGCAGCATCAAAGATGAAGTCGAGTATTACGCTCTACGGAACGCCGCTGAACTCGCCCACGATGGCGGCAAGGAACTGTGGTCGCTACTTTCGGCCTACGAGCACCAACAAGAAGGCCAATGACCGGAATGGGTGGAAAGCGGCCATTAGCTTCCGTCAACGTTTAGCTAGGCGCCGGTTCATGAAAAGGAAGGTTGCTGCCAGCAGTGCTACGGCAATAAGTGTTCCTGCAACCCAAGAGAAGCCGAGCCAGATAACCAACTCGCGCACGAGCCATGCGATCAAAACCACGACCATGAACCACCAGCGAGACATGCTCACGACGCTGGCACGACTTCATTTCTGACGCAACTGAATGGCCGGAATGGGTAGAAAGCGGACGTTCAGCCTGGATTAGGAAGCCCTTGCGGAGCAAGCTCCGAAGCACGGCTCCAAGCACCCTTAGGCAGCTAGGCGATCCTGGCGCATCCGAACCGTTACCACGAGGCCGCTCTCTTGCCAGTCGTAGGTGAGTTCGCCCCCTAGCGATCTTGAAACGCTGCGAGCAGTAAGCCCGCTACCGAAGCCTTTCAATGCAGGTTCCTCGGTGATTGAGGGGCCGCCCGTCTCTGCCCAGATTAAGCAGATATCGTCTTCTTCGAGTTTGCTCGACACGTCGAGGAAACCCGAAGCGCTGGAAAGTGCACCATATTTGACGGAGTTTGTCGCCAGTTCGTGAATAACCATGGCAAGCGCGCTCGCGGCCTGCTCTCCCACGCCCATCCGCGCTACCGCGACCCGGATGCGACCTGAGAAGGCCGCCGTTTCATCGTAGGGGGCCAGCAGGATCGACAGCAGGTCTCCAAGCAGAGCGGCTTTGCCCTGCTCGCTTGGCAAAGGGCGAACCAAATCGTGAGCGCGGCCTAACGCCGTGAGACGCTGCGTGAGGTCGCCGGTCATGTCTTCGACCGATTTAGCCGAGCGACCGGTAAGCTGGGTCAGGCTGGCAGCGATGGAGAGGAGATTTTTGACCCGGTGGCTCATTTCCCCGGCGAGTAGCTCACTGCCCTCCTCGGCTTGCTTGCGGCCGGTAACGTCTAGGAAAATACCGAACATGACACCGTCAACAATCCCGGCGTCGGCACCCTGCCCGCGAGCCGAGATCCAGCGAACCTCGTCGCCAAGGCAGATACGAAAGTCTATTTCATACGAACCCGCAACTGAGCGCGTGGCGGAAAAAGCCGCTCGAACCCTGTCTTGATCGGCCGGATGAATATGGGTGGAAAGCTCTTCGAAGCTGACCGTGTCGGCCCACGGCAGGCCCCACAGTTCAAACGCGCGTTCATCCATCTCGAACCGGTCGTCATCGACCTGCCATGACCAAAGGGCAACACAGGCCGCTTCCACCGCGAGCCGTAGGTGTTCCTCACGCCATATTGGCGCTGTCGGCTTTTCGGTGACCAATCGATACCTTTGCTATGTGCGGACGAAGCTGAGTGCGTACCGACAATAACACGCGAGCTTGGCGGGGTATCCCGAATTGAGAATGGCCGCGCCCTAATGACCGCAATGGGTCGAAAACGGTCATTAGGGTCGAATGGCACTTGGCCCGCCATTTTGCCGGAACACTTCCGCAACGTTTTGCGAACACACGCGTTTTGCTTAAGTCACTAATATTGCTACGTGATTTGTGTTTGGCACACTCCGTGGCACGCCCCCGTTTTGTTCACGAAATGGTTGGCAGTTTTCTGCCGATAGAATGGCGGAGAGGGTGGGATTCGAACCCACGGTACCGTTGCCGGCACGCCGCATTTCGAGTGCGGTGCTTTCGACCTCTCAGCCACCTCTCCGCAAGATCAGGGTAACGCTGTCCGGCCGGTGGGCCGGTGGGTCGGGGGCGGCCTCTAGCAGCGCCTTGCGGCGATGCCTAGCCCGTTTGGAATTGCAAACAACTTGCCTGCCAAGCGTTACCAACTACATTGAAGTCATGACCACGCCGTCGACCTCTGCCAACGCCATTCCCCTCGCCCGATATGGAATTGGCGAGATGGTGCGCCACCGCCTGCTCGATTTCCGCGGCGTGATCTTCGACGTCGATCCCGAGTTCGCCAACAGCGACGAATGGTATGAAGCCATCCCCGAGGCGATGCGCCCGGCCAAGGACCAGCCATTTTATCACCTGCTCGCCGAGAATGCCGAGAGCAGCTACGTCGCCTATGTCAGCCAGCAGAATCTGGTCCCCGACGACGAGGGCGAGCCAATCGACCACCCCGCCATCGGCACCCTGTTCGAAGGCTTCGACGGGACTGGCTACAAGCTGAAGCCCGAACATCGCCACTAGGCGAATTCCGCCCGCGGCGGTTGACAGAATCATTACCACCCCATAGGCGGCACGCTTTCCCGCGCGGGGCGTTGCCACGCGGCGTTTGTTCGCGCGGTCAATGAGTGACGGAAAGTGAAGAGGCCCATGTTCGCAATCGTGCGCACGGGTGGCAAGCAGTATCGCGTTGCCCCCGGAGACAAGATCGTCGTCGAGAAGCTGGCTGGCAATGCCGGCGATAGCGTCGACCTCACCGATGTCCTGCTGGCGGGCGAAGGGTCGGACCTCAAGTCGACCGACGGCCTGATCGTCGGCGCGGAAATCATTGCCCAGGCGAAGTCGGACAAGGTCACCGTCTTCAAGAAGCGCCGCCGGCACAACTATCGCCGCAAGGCCGGCCATCGCCAGCAGCTGACGATCCTCAAGATCGTTTCGATCGGCGGCAAGAAGGCCGAGAAGAAGGCGGAGCCGAAGAAGGCAGAGGAAAAGGCTGCTGCACCTGCGAAGGCCGAAAAGCCCGCCGCCGAGAAGAAGGCCGCTGCTCCGAAGAAGGAAGCGGCTGCCAAGGCGTCGACAAAGGATGCTGCACCTGCTAAGGCGGCAGCGAAGAAGGCCCCTGCGGCCAAGGCTAAGAAGTAAGAGCTTTATAAGATGGCACATAAGAAAGCAGGCGGCTCGTCGCGTAACGGCCGCGATTCACAAGCCAAGCGCCTCGGCGTGAAGAAGTTCGGCAGCGAAGCGGTTCGCGCCGGCAACATCATCGTGCGCCAGCGCGGCACCAAATGGTATCCGGGCGACAACGTCGGCCTGGGCAAGGACCATACGCTTTTTGCACTCACCGACGGTCGCGTGTGTTTCCGCGATGGCAAGCTTGGTCGCAAATACGTCCACGTCGAAGCCATTATGCCGGAAGCGGCTGAATAGGCGGGATCGGTCGATAAAGGGCCGCTCCCGGGAGGGGGCGCCCCAGACGAGACCCGAAAAAGGTTTCGAAAAGGGAGAAGAGGGAAGCCCCCTCTCCTCCCTTTTTCATTTTCTTCTCCCGAAACTGCAACAGAGCGGCCCTAGCGGGCAGCTCGAGAGGAGAAGGAAGTTGAGCATGTTCGCGCGGACCGAACGATTGCTGCTGAGACCAGGCTGGGCCGAGGACGCCCCCGCGCTGGCGCGCGCCATTGCCGATGAGCAGGTGGTGCGCAACCTGGCGACGGCGCCGTGGCCCTTCGCGCTCGAGGACGCCGAGGCGTTTCTCGCGGCGCCGCGTGACCCGGCGATGCCGAGCTTCCTGATCATGGAGCGGCGGACCGACGGCCCACCGACGATCGTCGGCGCCTGTGGGCTCGGACGCCGGCCGTCCGGTGCCGTCGAGCTGGGCTATTGGATCGGCCGTGCACACTGGGGCAAGGGCTTCGCCACCGAGGCCGGCCGTGCGCTGGTCGACATCGCCAGGACCTTAAAGCTCCCCAGGCTCGAAGCTTCGCACTTCCTCGACAATCCGGCTTCGGGCCGGGTGCTTGAAAAGCTCGGGTTCAAGCCGACGGGCCTGAGCGCCGAGCGCTACAGCTGCGCCCGCGGCGGGGACGCCATGGCCCGGCTTTACCGGCTGTCGCTGATGGGCCGGGGGGAACTGGAGAGGCCGTTAGCGGCTTAAGCCGCCCGGCGGACCTTCTTCATGCTTTCGGTGCCGAGGGCGGCCTCTTCCTCATACCGCGCGATGAGGTGGCGGTCGTCCTCGTTCCAGGGGTGGAAGCCGGGTAGGAAATAGGCTGCCCAGGCACGGAAAATCTTTCGCATCATGCCCGGGCGGATCCACATGTAGCCAAGCAGGCCGAACCAGGCCTTGGGCCCGGTTATGCCGTCCTGCCGGAGAAGTTCGATCGCGCCCCGCGTTCGGTCGAGCGTGAAGTTACGGGTCGCGATCAGCATGACCTGCGCCTTTACCTTCCAGCGCTTGGACCGCGGCCAATGACGCGTCGCATGGAGCCAGGTGTCATAGGCGACACCCTTATGCTCGATTTCCTCGATCGCGTGCCAGCGCCACATCGCCTGGGCCTCTGGCTCCGCGGCGGCGAGATGGCGCGGATCGGCCAGCAGCTCATGAGCAAAAATGGCCGTGAAATGCTCCAGCGCCATGGTCGAGGCGAGCGCTGCGATCGGCGGCTTCGAGCGAATGAAATCAAGCCGCATCTGCAACCGGTCCTCGAGCGGTTTTAGATCATAGCCGGCATCCACCGCCGCCTTGTTGAACGCGTCGTGCTCCCGGCTGTGGATTGCTTCCTGGGTGGTGAAGCCCTTGATTTCCTCGGCCAGCTTGGGCGGCGCGCCGTCACGGTGGTTGCGGACGGCCTCGACGAAGAAGGCCTCCCCCTTTGGGAAGGTCGACGAAAGCGCGTTGTAGAAGGCCGTCGCATAGGGATCGCCGCCATGCCACCAGTGCGCCGGCTTGGCCTTGCGTGCGAAGCGGCGGTCGCGCGGCGTGATGCTGAGATCGACCGGGGTCACACTTGCGGCATTCATGATTAGGCTCCAATCATCGCACGACGCACATTTGAACTAACTGACATAAATGTCAATAACTTTACAAACTCGTAAGAGACTGTCGCCCGGCGAAAGCCGCGCCGTGGCGGTTGCCGCGGCTCGTCAGCTGCTGCGCGACGAAGGCGTGGCCGCGGTGACGTTGAAATCGGTCGCGGGCAAAATCGGCCGGACGCACGCCAATCTGCTGCACCATTTCGGCAGCGTCGCCGGCCTGCACCGTGCGCTGGCAGAGGACATTGCCCACACCGTGTCGGCCTCGATCACCGAGGCGATCGGCAAGCGCCGCCGCGGCGAAGCCAGCGAGCGCGACGTCGTCGACGCCATGTTCGATGCGTTTCATGCCGAGCGGGTCGGCGAGCTGATCGGATGGATCGCCCTAACCCGCCAGCGCGAGGCGCTTCAGCCGGTGGTCGATACCATAGCCGCGATCGTGGAGGATTTCCGGGCCTCGGGCGACACTCGGCCGATGGACCGGGTGACCCTGGGGCTGGTACTGATGGCGATCGGCGATAGCCTGGCCGGCAGCGAGGTGGCGGCCGCCAGCGGCCTCGGCCGGGAAGCGGTTCGGGAGGACGCGGTCGGCCTGATCAAAGGGATCGTCGGCCAGGCCTGAAAGGAGCGAGCCATGCGGCTCAATTACGCGATCAAGTTCGTCAGCGACATGGACGCGGCAGTCCACTTCTATCGAGATATTTTGGGTCTGACCCTCGGCTTTCAATCGCCCTTCTGGACCGAGTTCGAGACCGGGGAAACGAGGCTCGCGCTGCACCCCGCGTCAGGTGAGAATCCGGCTGGGACCGTCCAGCTGGGGCTCGCGACCGAAGATCTAGACCAGTTCTATTCCGAGGCCCTTGCCAACGAAATCACCTTCACCAGGCCGCCAAGCGAAGTGCACGGATCGCGCATTGCTCGGTTTCTTGATCCGGACGGAGCCGAAATCTCAATCAGCGGAAAATGAGCGCTGAATTGCCTTGCTCATCCGTCCCCTGGACAGACTGCGCTACGCAATTGCCGCAATTGTCGTTAAGGGCGCGCCATGCATTTTCTCGATCAAGCCAAGATATTCATCCGTTCCGGCGCGGGGGGGCCGGGCGCTGTCAGCTTCCGACGCGAAAAGTTCATCGAATATGGCGGACCCGACGGCGGTGAAGGCGGCAAAGGCGGCGACATTGTCTTCGAGGCGGTTCCGGGCCTCAACACGCTGATTGACTTTCGCTACACCCAGCATTTCCGGGCGCCACGCGGCAAGGGTGGCGCAGGATCCAACATGACCGGCGCCGGCGGTAAGGATCTGGTCATCAAGGTGCCGGTCGGCACCCAAATACTGGCCGACGATGAGGAGCGTACCCTGCTTGCCGACCTGATCGAAGAGGGTCAGCGCATCGTCTTCCTGAAAGGCGGGGACGGCGGGCGCGGCAATGCCAGCTACAAAAGCTCGACCAACCGAGCGCCGCGCCAGCATGGCACCGGCTGGCCAAGCGAAGAGATGTATGTCTGGTTGCGCCTGAAGCTGCTCGCCGATGTCGGGCTAGTCGGGCTGCCCAACGCCGGAAAGTCGACGTTCATCAATGCGGTAACCAATGCCCAGGCCAAGGTCGGCGCCTATGCCTTCACGACGTTGCGGCCGCAGCTTGGCGTTGTCAGCCACCGCGGCCGCGAGTTCGTTGTGGCCGACATTCCGGGGCTGATCGAGGGCGCCGCCGAGGGCGCTGGCATCGGCGACCGTTTCCTCGGCCATATCGAGCGCTGCCAGGTGCTGTTGCATCTGGTCGATGCCAATGACGAGGATGTCGCGACCAGCTACCGCATCGTCCGCGACGAACTGGATGCCTATGGCGAGGGCCTGGCCGGCAAGCCAGCCGTGCTCGCGCTCAACAAGATCGACATGCTCGACGATGAGCTGATCGCGGCGCTATCCGCCGAGCTGGAAGCCGCGAGCGGCAAAAAGGTTTATCCGCTGAGCGCCGCCGGCGAGATCGGCCTGGAGCCGGTGCTCGATGCGCTGCTTGAGCGGATCAGCGCCGAACATGTCGAAGATGACGGCCCGGGCGAGCCGATCGAATGGTCGCCGATTTGAAACTGGCGATTACCGGCGGGACCGGCTTTGTCGGCGGGCGGCTGATCGAACTCGCACGGGTGGCAGGCCATGAAGTTCGCGCCCTGACCCGCAGGCCACAACAACCGCGCGATGGCGTAACCTGGATCCAGGGTGCGCTCGACGACCAGGCAAGCCTAGATCGACTGGCCGAGGATGCGGACACACTGATCCATGTCGCCGGCGTGATCAATGCGCCCGACCCGGCCGGATTCGAAGCCGGCAACGTCATGGGCACCAGTGCCGTGATAGCCGCTGCCGAAAAGGCCGGCGTGCAGCGGTTCATCCATGTTTCATCGCTCTCGGCACGCGAGCCAAAGCTGTCCGCCTACGGCGCCAGCAAGGCTGGGTCGGAGGCGCTGGTGGCCGCGTCCGCCCTGACCTACGCAATCGTGCGACCACCGGCGGTTTACGGCCCGGGCGACAAGGAAACGTTCGAGCTTTACCGAATGGCCAAGCGCGGATTCATTATCCTGCCGCCGGAGGGCCGGCTGTCGCTGATTCATGTCGACGATCTCGGCCGGCTGCTATTGGCACTATCCGATCCATCGGCACCAAAGGGCCTGTTGGTCGAGCCTGACGACGGCCGCCATGGCGGCTGGAGCCATGGCGAGTTTGGCCGAGCGCTGGGCAAGGCCCTCGGCCGGACAGTCGCCACCGTCTCGCTGTCGCGGCCGATTCTCGACTTTTTCGCAAAAGTCGACGGCTGGATCAGGCGTGACAGGGCAAAGCTGACCGCCGACCGGGTGGCCTATTTCTGCCACCCCGACTGGATGGTTGATCCAGGCCGCGGCGCTCCTGAGGAATTGTGGAAGCCCGAAGTCGCGACCGAACAAGGGCTGGCGGACACCGCCAAATGGTATCGCGAGGCCGGTTGGCTCTAGTGCATGACCAGTTGATAGACGACTGCCAAGGCGGTGAGCACCATGCCCAGCAGGAACAATGTGAAGCTCCAGTAGAGCCAGCTGAACTTGTCGTCGCGCAGGACCTTGCCATGGTCATAGAGATCAGCGGTCAATCGGCGATAGGTTTCCTCTTCCGACGAAAGGACCTTCATCATCTCGTCGATATATTCCTGGCGGTTGGCGTTGGTGTAGCTGCCGAAGAACAGGATGTTGATTTTCTCGCGCGGGATCGGGTCCTTGGTCACAACCATCTTGTTCGGGCGGATCGTCAACACCCCGAATACGGTCGCAATGAAGGAGAACAGGGTCAGGACCAGCAATGGCAGGCTGGCCTTGCCGTCGGCGATGTCGCTGATCGACATCGAGAAAACGACGAAGCTTGCGCCCATCAAAATCGACGCCTTGGTATCTGCCATGCCGGACAGGGTGATATTGGTCGCATTGGCCGCGACGAGGAGGTTGTGGACCTCCTTCGGGAAGACCGGATCGTCCGGGCTGACCAACTTGGGTTCGCCGCTGCCTTCACTCATTTCCTGTCCCCTGCGTGGGCCAGCCCCATGCAACCGCGCTTCGGACAGGAAGGCAAGGGGCGATGAAGCTGCTCAATAATATTTCAGCGCCTCGGCCTCGGTCTTCTTGATCCAGGTGTCCTTGCAGATCGTATAGGCATTGCTGTCGTCGGGGTGCTTGGCAGCGCAACTCTCTTTCATCCGCTGATAAGCCTCCGCCATTTCCGGGCGCGCACGGAGATAGTCGCGGAATGCGATGTGGCGGCGAATGCTGTGATCGCCGTCGGCGTAACAGTGGAGGTGGAATCGGCGAAGGCCGCTGTCCGGGTCGCTGAGCGTGCAGAAGCGCCGGCCTTCCAACCCATATTCGCCGTGCCATGCGTAGCCGAGCGCTTCGATCGCGGATCTTGAAGCCTCGATCTTTTCAAGGTCGGGCGTAACCCCGACCAGGTCGATGATCGGCTTGGCCGCGATTCCCGGGATCGCGGTCGATCCGACATGATGCATCTCAATAATCGCGGGCCAGATGGCCTTGAGGATGCGGGCCGCCTCCACGCTCGCCTGCTCGGCCCATTGTGGGTCGTGAGGCAGGAGTCGGACTGCA
Organism: Sphingomonas brevis; assembly: GCF_023516505.1. Lineage (NCBI taxonomy): Bacteria > Pseudomonadati > Pseudomonadota > Alphaproteobacteria > Sphingomonadales > Sphingomonadaceae > Sphingomonas > Sphingomonas brevis. The sequence continues at coordinate 1,579,782 of NZ_JAMGBB010000001.1, forward strand.
TATGGCGGCAGCATGGTCATTTCGTGCTCGGAACCATCGCCTGTTTCAAGTGCCATCGTCATTATTCGACAATGAGCGCCTGCCATCGGTCAAGCCCCCGCCCTCTTTGCGCCCGATTTCGTTGCGAAAGCGCTTGCCTCTCACTAGGACGCGACAATGACCGACCGAGCCGAAACCGAAGCCAAAGTGAAGGCCCTGATCGAGCCTTTCAACAAGAAGGGGATTGCAGTTAGCGACGCGACCCGCTTCGCCCAGGACCTCGAATGGGACAGCCTGACGGTTCTCGACTTCGTCGCCAATATTGAGGACGAATTCGATATCCTCATCACCATGAACCAACAGGCCGAAATCGAAACGGTCGGGCAGCTGGTCGAGGCAGTCGGCAAGCTAAAGGCGGCTTGATTTGAGCGACCTGTTTTCCAAGTTCGATCCACTGATCGAAACCCGCGAGCAATTGCTTTCGACCGGCCTCACCGATCCGTTCGGGCTGGTCATGGAAAAGGTGATTTCGCCGACGGTCGCCATTTGCAACGGCCGCGAGACCATCCTGCTCGGCACCTACAATTACATGGGAATGACCTTCGACCCCGATGTGGTCGAAGCCGGCAAGCAGGCACTCGACGAATATGGTTCCGGCACCACCGGCAGCCGCGTCCTCAACGGCACATATGCCGGTCACAAGGCGGTCGAGCAGGCGCTGATGGACTTTTACGCCATGGACCATGCCATGGTGTTTTCGACCGGCTACCAGGCCAACCTCGGAATTATTTCGACGGTGGCCGGCAAGGACGATTACATCATTCTCGACATCGACAGCCACGCGTCGATCTATGACGGGTGCGCGCTGGGCAATGCCCAGATCGTGCCGTTCCGCCACAATGACATCGGCGCGCTGGAGAAGCGCCTCCAGCGAGTCCCGCCGGGAGCCGGCAAGCTGGTGGTGCTGGAGGGCGTCTATTCGATGCTGGGCGACATTGCGCCGCTCAAGGAAATGGTGGCCGTGTCCAAGGCCCATGGCGCGATGGTGCTGGTCGACGAGGCGCATTCGATGGGCTTCATCGGCGAGCATGGTCGCGGCGTTGCCGAGGCGCAGGGGGTAATGGATGACGTCGACTTTATCGTCGGCACATTTTCGAAATCGGTCGGGACGGTCGGCGGGTTCTGTGTCTCAAACCACCCCAAGTTCGAGATCCTGCGGCTAGTCTGCCGGCCTTATGTGTTCACCGCGTCGCTGCCGCCTAGCGTGGTGGCGACTGCCGCGACCTCCATTCGCAAGCTGATGCACGGGTCGAACAAGCGCGCCCATCTCTGGGAAAACAGCAAGAAGCTGCATGCCGGGCTCAAGGCATTGGGCTTCACCCTGGGCACGGACGAACCGCAATCGGCCATCCTTGCGGTGATCATGCCCGACCTCGAACGCGGCGCTGCGATGTGGGAGGCGCTGCTGCACGAAGGGCTTTACGTCAATCTCGCCCGGCCGCCGGCAACGCCGGCGGGTATGACCCTGCTTCGCTGCTCGCTATGCGCCGAGCACTCGAGCGAACAGGTCGACGAGATTCTCGGCATGTTTGAGGCGGCCGGCCGAAAGACCGGCGTGATCGGCTGATCCACAGCTTATTTTCGAGGGGGTTTCGCCCAAGGAATCCGGCGGTTACAGTGACATCATGACGCCAGCGGAAGAACCCAGGTTCGACTGGCGCCGCGGGGGCGCCGCGGCGGTGGCGCTGTTCGCCACGCTGGTTCTCCTCGGCATGGTCGTGCTGGTCGCGATCACCAACAGCGCACGCGACAAGGCTCTTCAGGCCGAGCGGCACGCCTATGACGTGGCCCTGCTGACCCGCACGGCCGATGCCAGCATCGCTCGCGCCGAGGCTGCCGTGGGGCGGTTTGCCCTAGACCAAAATGCGGCGATCAGCGGCAGCCGCTACTATGCCCAATGGCGCCTCGCCGGACAGCAGATTTCCCAGCTGGAGCGATCGGTTTCGACCGACGCCGCGCAGCGCCGTCGGGTCGAAGAACTGAAACAGCTGTTCAACGAACGCGGGCAGCAGTTCAGCGACGTCGCCCGCTACAGCTCCGCGCGCCAGAAGGACTACGGCCTCCGCTATTATTATTCGATCTCGCTCAAGCAGGGCGAGCTGGCGGATACGGGGACCCGGTTAAGGGCCAAGCTGGTCGAAATAGCGGAAGCCGAGCGGGGCGCGCTGTCACAGAAAATCGAGGAATCCCAGTTCTTTTCCGCAGAAGCCGACCGGCTTACCGACTATCTGAGCTGGCTCGGCGTGATCGTCGGGCTGTTCGCCATCTTCATGGGTTATATCGCCGTCCAGGCACTGCGGCAGAACGTGACGGCGCGGCGCGAAGCAGAAAACGAGGCAGAGCGCGCCCAGGTGCTTGAGCAGGCGGTCCGTGAACGGACCCAGGAACTGTGGGAGGCCAACCAGGCGCTGAAGGCGGAGGCGATCGAGCGCCAGGCGGCCGAGGCTCAGCTTCGTCAGGTCCAGAAGATGGAAGCTGTCGGTCAGCTGACCGGCGGCATTGCTCATGACTTCAACAATATGCTGGCCGTGGTGGTTGGCGGCATCGACCTTGCCCGGCGCCGGCTGGACGGACCGCGGCGCGAAGTGATGGCCCACCTTACCAACGCAATGGAGGGCGCGACGCGCGCTGCCGCCTTGACCCGCCGGCTGCTGTCGTTTGCCCGCTCCGAGCCGCTGCTTCCGGAGCGGCTTGACGCCTCGATCCTGTTGGCCGGCATGAACGAGTTACTCGACCGCACGCTGGGAGAGCGGATTAAGGTTACGACCAAGTTGGCCGAGGACGCCTGGCCGGTCTTCGTCGACCCGCATCAGCTTGAGAATGCGATTCTCAATCTCGCGGTTAACGCGCGCGATGCCATGGATGGAACCGGAAAACTTACCATCCGTACGCATAATCGGAAATTGCAGGCCAACGCAGTCGGAGACATTCGGGCCGGCGAATATCTCGTGATCCAAGTGAAGGATACGGGTTGCGGCATGACCGCAGAGGTCAGGGAACGGGCCTTCGAACCCTTCTTCACGACCAAAGCGGTCGGCAAGGGGACCGGCCTGGGGCTTAGCCAGATTTTCGGCTTCGCTCACCAGTCCGGCGGCGAGGTCGGAATCGAAAGCGAAGTGGGTAAAGGGACCACGGTGTCGATCTACCTGCCGCGGACCGAAGCCCAAGCCAGCAATGTCCGGACCCATCCGGCGATGCAGGCCAAGGCAGAGGAGGATATGACCGTACCTGGAGCGCGACTCCTGCTTGTCGAGGACGATCCGCGAGTCCGGACCGCGACGGTCGGGGCGCTTGAGGACCTCGGCTATGAGCCGATCGCCTGTTCCAGCGGGGCAGAAGCGCTGGCGCTGTTCGACAGCATGGAGTTCGACCTGGTCATTTCCGACGTGATCATGCCTGAAATGACTGGGCCGGAAATGGTTCGCGAGCTTAAATCGCGCCGCTCCGATGTCGCGGTGCTGTTCGTCACCGGCTATGTTGGCGAAGGCGACGGCGACGAACTCGTTGGCTATGACCTGCTGAGAAAACCCTTCACCGTCAGCACCCTGGCCAGTGCGGTCGCCGGAGCCATCGCCCGCCGGCCTACCGAATCGCGCCCGATCGGAGGAGCCGCGGCAGCAGGCTGATCGCTGCCAGAAGCGGGTGCCGTTTCTGCCACGGCTTCAATTCGATGCTGGTGCCGGCGTGGCGATTGATCTTCCACGCAATATATTCGGCCCCACCGGCATAGGTCGCGCTGGCCTTGGCGAGCCGAATGACCGAAAGCAGCTTGCCTTCGACCCTGCGACGCAGCCAGCCGCCGCCTGGAATCGCCGGATCGATCGCAGCGACCGCCGCCGGTGAAAATCGTTCGTAGCGGTCCAGATCGGCGTCGACCACCGACCCGGCCCGCCCTTTGCGCTCGGCCCTAAGTTCGGCCGAATAGGTCAGCGCGAACGCCCGGCGCCACCAGTCGAGCACCGGCTCCCCCTTTATCCTGCCCGCCGCGGCGAGCAGGGTCGGCGCGGCACGCGATACCGCCATGACCGCAGAACTTTGAGCGGCCATGTCCGCGCTCCACGCCAGGCGCGATGGCTGAGCAAAGCGCGCCCACACCGAAACGCTACGGGTTTCCGGCCCGTTGAGCCGATAAAAATCCCGCTCGCTAAGCACGGCATATTTGGCCGCGAGGCCATCACTCTGGAAGGGAAATACATTGGGCGGAATCAGCTGGTTCGCCCGCGCCAGCCATGGCTTTTCATAAGCCGATCGGTAATCGGACACGATCAGATAGAAATCGAGCATCAGCCCTTCGAGCTGCTTTTCGCGAAGGCAGCTGCCGTAGAAGAGGACCGCGCGGCTCGCAGTGCCATGTTTCGCCGCGATTGCCGCGGCCATGGCGGCAACCCTCGGATCGACCGGTTGGCGCAACTCCGCCTCGACCAGCTCGGGAAGTAGTTCAGCCATTGGTTCGCCTCAAGCGGCGAGGCGCACGAACGACAGCGGCTGAGCCGGGCGAAGCAGGATCGGCTTGCCGACACCTGCACGAAAGGTCTCGCCGTCGAGAATAACCTTGCTCGCATCCCCTTCGATCGCGATTTCGTCGGCTTCCTCGACATGAACCCCGTCGAGCTTAGTCCAGCCGAGATCGCCGACCAGGCTGGCCAAGAATGCGCGAAGCAGCGTGAAGGGCTTCTGCTCCACGGCAACGAATTTAAGCGGGCCGCTGCCCCCCGAGCCTACCTCGTGGGACAGCAGCAGCCGTTCGAGCGTGGTGACGAACATGAAGGAAAAGCGCGCGGTAATCGCCCCTTCGCGGCGGACCTGGATGCTCATCATTTCCGGTTCGGGCGGCAGGAAACTTGCGCGCAAGCCAAACAATTGCCGCACCACCACCGCGATGGCGGTGATGAAATGGCTGATGCTGTTGGGCAGGCCCAGCGGATAGACCCGCTCGCGGCAATAGAGCATGATGTCGGCAAGCCCGGCGCCGCCGAGGAACATGCCGATGACCGGGGTGATCCCGGTCTCTCCGCCGGACAACGAGATCAGTTCGCGCGCGACCAAATAGGGCGACATGTCGGCCCGAGCGATGCCCAGCAGCTTGTCGAGCGCTTCCACCGGATCGCCTCGCGCACCAAGGTCCAGGGCGATCAAATTGGTCTTGCCACTGGGCAGGACAGCTACCGGTGGCGCCGCGGTGCCGAAGTAGCCGCCATTGTGAAGCTCGGTCAGGACGGCCTGTACCGTGCCGTCGCCGCCATTAATCGCGAGCACCGCCGGTTCGATCCGGGCGATGGTCCGCATCGCGTCGCCAATCTGGCTGGCTGCTTCCACCTCGTAATGGAAGATATCGGGATGTTCGGCGCAAAAGGCGCGGATACGCGGAAGCTGGGCAAGATTGCCCGTCGACCTGGGATTGCTGATCAGGGCGATCCGAGGCCGTGCCATCAGCTGCCCGCAGGCCCTACGCCAAGGCCTTTGACATAGAGCAACCTGACGCCAACCCGAGCCGGGCCGTTGCCAACCGTGAAGGCGGCCTTGGAAAAGGACGGCTTTGGATTGAACAGGCTGACTTTGGGATCGCGGGAATAGCCTCCGCCATCCTGCCGGTCGCGCCCACCATTGCGGTTGAAATCATGATGTACCGCGACGGCGTACCGCCCCGGTGCAGGCACCGGCATGCAAATGTCCATTGCGGTGCCGGTGACGGGAACCTTGACCTTGCCGATGCGGCCGCCCTTGGACAGCCAGCGATCGGCGTCTCCGCCATAAAGCGATACTTTCAACTGTCCGCGCGGTTGCTTGAGGCCCGCGACATGGACCAGCACGGAGGGCTTGCCTGCCGTACAGTCGGTGGCAGTGCCGGCCGGGACAGCCAGGGCGAGCGCCGTCGTCGCCGCCGAAAGGGCAGCGCCACCGATCAACACGGGGATCGCCGATTTGGACATGATTTTCCCAACCGCTTCGCTATAGGCACAAGCGGCGCCGCGGCTCTGCCCATTCCCGCATTCGGAATCGGCGAGGCCCGACGCCCCGGTAGCCGTGTCGGCCCGCTTTGCGGCCAAATCATGGTGCCGCGTGGACGAAAAGGTGCCGAGGGTCTCAAGCTTGCAGCTAGTCGATCGCTATCTTGCGCGAAACATCGCGGTTCCGTTGATCGGAACGCTGGTGCTAGCGGCAATGCTGCTCGTGCTCGACAAGATGCTGAGGCTGTTCGATTTCGTGATCAACGCCGGCGGACCGGTCAGCGTCGTCTGGCGGATGCTCGCCAACCTGCTTCCCGAATATTTCTCGCTTGGCATTCCGATCGGACTGCTGCTCGGAATCATCCTCGCGTTCCGCAAGCTGGCGCTGTCGTCTGAACTGGATGCGATGCGGGGCATCGGCATCAGCTATGCGCGCCTGCTGCGGGTTCCGTATATTTTCGCGATCGGCCTGTTGCTGGTCAACATCGCCATCGTCGGCTGGGTCGATCCCTATGCGCGCTACCGTTACGAGGGGCTTCGGTTCGAACTGAAGTCAGGGGCGTTGGGCGCGTCGATCAAGGTCGGCGAATTCAACCAGTTCGGGCGGCGAATGACCCTCCGCATCGACGGCAGCGAGCAGAACGGCACCCGGCTTCGCGGCATCTTCACCGCGCTCGACGATAAATCCGGCACCCGCATTTCCGCGACCGCTGCCGAAGGTCAGTTCCTTTCAACTGACGATCCCGACATCATCATCTTTCGCCTGAAGCGAGGCCGCCTGGTGCAGGAAGGTCCGAACTTCGCGACACCCAGGACGCTGTCGTTCAACAGCTATGATCTGCCGATCAACCTTCCCGCGACGGACGCCTTTCGCGGGCGGGGCGGCAATATCGAAAAGGAACTGGTGCTCCCGGAAGTCTGGTCTCGCGCATATGGCGGCAAGGCTCCGAGCAGAGAGCATGAACTTGCCGCGCGGGCAAATCTCCATTTCCGGCTGGTCGAGATCGCGATGATGCTGATGCTTCCGCTGCTGGGCGTCGCGCTGGCGGTCCCGCCCAAGCGAAGTAACAGCTCGCTCGGCATTTTTGTCGGAATCGTGCTGGTGGTGACCTATCACAAGATCAACCAATATGCCGAAGATGCCGGCGCTCAGGGTCGCATGCAGCCCGAGCTCGCGCTGTGGCTTCCGTTCATTGCATTGGTGATACTGATCCTGTGGATGTACCACGTCCTCGCCCATCGGCCCGGAGGCCAGCCGATCGGCGCGCTCGAGGCCATATTCACGAAGGTGGGCAAAACCGTTCGCAAGGTCACGCCGAAGCGCAAGTTCAAGCGGATCGAGAGCACGGCATGATCAACCTCGACTTCATGCCTTCGCGCCAACTGGCGCTTTACGCCGCGCGACTGTTCCTGACCCGCAGCCTGGCCGTATTGATCATGTTGGTCTTGGTGCTGATGACTCTCGACCTGCTCGGGGAGTCCGGCAAAATCCTGAAGGTGCCCGGCAATGGCGAGGCTGAGCTGTGGCGCTATGTGTCGCTGCGCGTCCCGCTGCTGGTTTCGCGATTCCTGCCTTTCTCGGTCCTGCTCGGGGCGCTGATCGCCTTCGCCGGCCTGAACCAGCACAGCGAAGTCGTATCAATGAAGGCAGCCGGACTGTCGGCCCATCAGATCCTGGCGCCGATGATTGTCGCCAGCTTCGGTGTCGCCGTCGCGCTGTTCGCCTTCAATGAACTGGTCGTGGTCAAGTCGGCACGCACGATCAATGCCTGGACCGACGCGGACTATAAGCCGATCCCGCCCGCCAGCGGCATCCTTTCAAACGTTTGGATCCGCGATGGAGACAATATCGTCCGGGCACGCATCGTTACCGGCCGGGGGGCGAAAACCGAGCTGCACGACGTTTCCATTTATGGCCGCGAGCATGGCGCGCTGGCCAGCGTGACCGACGGCGAACGGGCCGTGCAGGTTCCGGGCGGCTGGCGGTTGGATAAGGTCCGAACCTACGATGCCCGGATGAACATCGTCATGAGCCGGCCGCAGGAAATCGTCCTGCGGGACGTCGAGCCGAGCCGCTTCACCCTCGCCCGGGTCGATCCCGACGAGCGGGACTTCGTCGCGCTTCGCGGGGAAATCGACGCACTGGCGGCGGCGGGACGGCCAACCGATGAAGCGAGGACCGGCTGGTGGCACAAGATCAGTGGCCCGCTCTCCACCATGCTGATGCCATTGCTCGCGGCAACCGCGGCCTTCGGGTTGGCGCGGTCGGGACATGTGCTGCTCCGCGCAACGATCGGCATGGCGCTGGGCTTCACCTATTTCGTGGCCGACAACTTCAGCCTGGCGCTGGGCAATTATGGCGCTTACCCGCCGTTCCTGGCTGCGTGGGCGCCGTTCCTGCTGTTCCTACTGATCGGCGAGTTCGTCCTGATCAGGCAGGAAGAGTAGAGGATTAGCGGCCCTTCCAGCTGCTGACGGCGAGCCTCACGACCAGCGGCGACAGGCCGGGGTAATTCGAACGATAGTAAGGCGACTCCGCGTCAAGCTCGGCGGATATCCGGCGATGAGCCTCGCCCAGCGCATGGTAGGGCAGCCCCGGCAACAGATGATGGAGCGCATGGTAGCGGAGCCCGACCGGCGCCCAAAGCGCCGGCATTGTCGCCGGCGGCGGGACGTTGACGCTGTCGAGATATTGTTCGGTCACCGTCATCGGCTCGCCGTCATTCTCCCATAGATGAGCGACGAGCGTGCGGATCTGGTTCAGGAACATCACGCCTGAGGAAATGACGATGAACATCAGGAAGGCGCGCAGCGGGACGATACCCGTCGCGACCAGTGCGAGCAGGCTGATCGCCCAGACGCTGGCGGCGGCTTCCTGGATCGTCCAGCGGCGCTTGAAGTCACCGGCCGGAAACGGCCGGCGGAAGCGCGGATTGATTTGCAGCCCCGAATATTTGGCGACCACCGCTTCGCGCAGGCCTGGCGAAAGCATCGAAAGCGGGGCCAATATTCCGAACCGGATCAGCATGCCGACCGGGGCAAGCGCCGCGGCGATCAGGAACACGGGAAGAGTCCAGGGATGCATCAGCGCCAGTGGCAGATATTCCGGATCCTCGGCCGTCCCGTAATATGTCTTGGCATGGTGCTGATTATGAACGCCTTCGTACATGAAGGACGGTATCAGTAGCGGAATTCCGACCAGCGCGTTCCACGCCCAGTAAAAGCCGGGCACGGCGTTGGGCTTCAAATGAGTGATCTCATGAATGAAGCTGCCGGCGCGATAGAGCGCCAGGACCGCAATCAGGCCGGCCGCGACCGCTAACAGGGTCGAGTTGGCGACAATGGCGATGGTGAGGCCGCCATAGCCGATCAGGGCCGAGCCAAGCATGTCGCCCCAGTAAATGGCCGGCCTTGCAACATTGAGGTCGCGGGTCAGATTGGCGGCTGCCTTGAGCATCGCCTTATCGTCGCCGCGTGGCAGGGGCACGGCTCCGCCGGCGGGAACGGGTGCGCAAACGCGGTCAAGGGCGACTGACTTATTCATGGGATTGCGGCCACTTGCAGGAGATAGTGGCACCATCGTGGCGGTGAAAGGGCCACGCACGGGCCAGCGGCGCCCTGGCACAAGCGATTAATCGGTTGCGCCAATCCCTGCCTCCTGCAACGGACAGGGCCATGAGCTCAGAAATTGTCATCCGCCCGGTTTTGAACAAGGCCGACCGCAAGGCATTCGTCGACTTCGCCTGGGAGGTTTATGAGCACGACCCAAGCTGGGTTCCGCCCCTTAAGGACGAGGTCCATGGACTGCTCGATCCCAGGAAGAACCCCTGGTTCGGGCACGGCAAGGCGCAGCTGTGGCTGGCGGAGCGCGACGGCAAGATCGTCGGCCGCATCAGCGCCCAGATAGACGATCTGGTGCAGACCCATATGCAGCCGGGCACCGGCCAGTGGGGCATGTTCGAAGCGCTTGACGGGGAGTCCGCCGCCGTTCTGATCGCGACGGCCGAGGACTGGCTTCGGGGCGAGGGAATGACCAGCGCCCTGGGGCCCATCTCAATATCCATTTGGGATGAGCCGGGGCTGCTGATCGAGGGATTCGATGAGGCGCCCCTGGTCATGATGGGCCATCACCGCCCCGAATATCGGGCATGGATTGAGGCGGCCGGATACGGGAAAGCGAAGGACCTCCATACATTTGAGCTTGATATCCGGATCGACATGATCCCGGTGATCGAGCGGCTCATCAAGTCGGGCGAGGCCAACGACCGCATCCGAATTCGCGATGTCGACAAGTCCAACTTCGACAAGGAAGCGGCGATCATCCTCGACATTTTGAATGACGCCTGGTCGGACAATTGGGGCTTTGTCCCGCTGACTGACGCCGAAATCGCTTATGCGGGCAAGAAGCTGAAGCCGATCATCGTCGAGGATCTGGTGAAGATCGCCGAGGTAGACGGTGAGCCGATGGCGTTCATGATCACAATTCCCGACATGAACGAGATGATCCGCGACCTTAACGGGAAGCTGTTTCCGTTCGGGTTCATCAAGCTGCTGTGGCGGCTCCACAAAGTGACGACCCGCCGGGTGCGCGTACCCTTGATGGGCGTGCGCAAATCGCTCCAGGGCGGCCGCATGGCGAGCCAGCTTGCCTTCATGCTGATCGAGTTCACCCGCCGGGTCTGCGTCGACAAATATGGCATCTACATTGGCGAGTTCGGCTGGGTGCTTGAAGATAATCAGGGGATGATGTCGATCGCCCAATTGCCTGGCGCCGGGATCAATCACACTTACCGGATCTATCAAAAGGCGCTGTGATTCATGGATATCGACTGGAACCGGACCGTATTGCTGCCAATCGACATGCAGCGGGCATTTGATGGTCCGCCCTGGCCGAAGCGCTGGAATGACCGTGTCGACGAGAATGGGCGGGCCTTGCTCTGCAAATGGCGCGAGGCCGGTCGGCCGATCATCCATGTCCGCCATGATTCGGTCGCCGAAGGATCGACGCTGGGCGGCGGGACTGACGGCAACCGGTTCCGGCCTGGGTTCGAGCCTCAGGACGGTGAGCCTGTAGTCAGCAAGAGCGTCAACAGCGCCTTCATCGGCACGGACCTCGACCTGAGGCTGCGCCGGCTCGGCGCCCGTCATGTCGTCGCATTCGGCATTTCGACCGACATGTGCGTGTCGACCACCGTTCGTACCGGATCGAACATGGGCTGGGACATGCTGCTTGCCGACGACGCTTGCGATTGCTTCGAGTTACCCGACGGCAAAGGGGGCAGGATCCCGGCAGAGGCAGTCCAGGCCGCGCATGTCGCGACACTGGGCTTCGAATTCTGCAAGGTCCTGTCGACCGCGGACTTGCTGAAGGCCTAAGCCAGTTCGATCATTACCGGGGCGTGGTCGGAGGCCTTTTCCTCGCCTCTTGCCCATTTATGGACTTCCGCGCTGCGCAGCCGGTCCGCGGCCTGGGGCGAGCAGAGCAGGTGGTCGATGCGGAAGCCCGCGTCTCGCGGCCAGGCGCCGGCCGTATAATCCCAGAAGGTATAGAGCCGCTCTTCATCGGGATGCAGCGTCCTCAACGCATCGGTCCATCCCTGATTGACGATGCGACGGAAGGCGGCCTGGCTTTCCGGCTGGAACAGCGCGTCATTGGCCATGGCCCGGCGGGAGAAGGTGTCGCGATCCTCCGGAATGACATTGAAGTCGCCGGCAAGGACCGCCGGCCGTTCCTCCTCAAGGATCGCCGCCGCCCGCTGGCGCAGCCGGTTCATCCAGCTGAGCTTATATTCGAATTTCTCGGTGCCGATGGGATTGCCGTTGGGAAGGTAGATCGACGCCACCACCAGGCCGTCGACGTCGGCTTCGATGTAGCGGCTATGGGTGTCGTCCGGATCTCCGGGCAATCCTATTTGCCGAAGGCCGGGCTGCTTGCCCCTGGCGAGGATGGCAACACCATTGAAGCCCTTCTGGCCGTGCCAAACCGCATGATAGCCCGCCCCTTCGATGTCGCCGATCGGCAGTGAATCGTCGGCGCACTTCAGCTCCTGCAGGCAGACAACGTCAGGCGCCTCACGCTCGAGATATTCGAGGAGGCGTGGCAGCCGTGCGCGGATGCCATTGATGTTGAAAGTGACGAGCTTCATACCCGTCACCTACCCAAACGAACTCGTCATTGCGAGCATGGCGAAGCAATCCAGGGGCGCATGGATTGCCGCGTCGCTTTACTCCTCGCAATGACGCTAGACGCTAGACGCTGAAGCTTGAGCCGCAACCACAGCCCGACGCGGCATTGGGATTAGTCACTTTGAACGAGGCGCCGCCCAAATCCTCGACATAGTCGACTTCGGATCCTTGCAGCAGCTCGAGGCTGACCGGGTCGATCACCAGATCAACGCCGTCCGTGCTGGTTACCTGATCGTCCGCTTCAGGCTCGCCAAGCTCGAACTTGTAGGTGAAACCCGCGCAGCCGCCGCCGTCAACCGACAGGCGGAGTACGGCAGCCTTGCCTTGCCTGGTGGCGATGAAGGCGACGCGCTTGGCTGCGCTGGGGGAGAGGCTGACCATGTTCACAACCGCGAGATAGGCTCGCGGCGTTCAAGCGGCAAGGTTAGCGCTTGGCGCTGTTCGGGCCACCGAGAGCAACGGCGTCCATCGAATGGGTGCCGGCACCGTTCTTCTGCATCGCCAGCAGATAGTCGTTCGACTTCATGAACGGGATAGGATTGACGGCATGATCGTCGATCCGGACTTCATAATGAAGGTGGCTGCCGGTCGAACGGCCGGTCGAGCCCATGCGCGCGATCTGCTGGCCGCGGACAACATGCTGTCCCGGGCTGACCAGGATCGCCGAGAGGTGGCCGTAGCGGGTTTCGATGCCGCGGCCATGGTCGAGCTTGATAAGATTTCCATAGCCGCCGCTGTTCCAGCCGGCCGCCGAGACCATGCCGTCGGCCGTGGCATAGATCGGGGTGCCGACCGGTGCCGCAAGGTCGATGCCCTGGTGGCGCGCGGCGCCGCCGCGGAACGGATCGGTGCGGGTGCCATAGCCGGAGGTGAACTCGGCGGTGCGGACAGGCTTTTCGGAAGGAACGGCGATGGCGCCGTCGGCGAGGTTGTCGAGCTTCTTCCAGCTGGTAAACAATGATTTGAAGGTCGGGTCGGACTGGCTGGCGCTGTCGAACGGGCCGCCCTGGGCGCCCTGACCAAGCGCATCGACATAGCCGAGCTTGGCAATCACGGCCGGATCCACCTTTTGGCCGGAAATCATCGCCGCAAGAATCTTCTGCCGCTCTTCAATCTGGTGAACCCGGGCCTCGGTCGCGGCGGCGAGGCGAGCGATATCCGAAGAAACGGCCGCCGGAGCGGCCGTTGCTGAAATCGAGGGGGAGATGAACAGGCGAATTGCCGAATAGGCCGACCAGGCAAACAACAGCACCATGACAAGGAGCATTGTCATCTGCACCGGCGCCGAAACGCGCAGGCGGCGAAGATGATTGCCGTCGTGGACAAACAGGTCGCGGGTTTGGAACAACCTCTTGGTCGCGATCGCCGCTTGGGTCATGGCTCCAGCCAACTCCTCAATTCACTGGCACCAGGCGCAAAGACGCCCGGCGCAGAATCCGTTCGGTTATGGAGCTCCCCAGCCCCGCTTGATCCGACAGGCGATTGCCCTCGCTTGTCGGAAGCGAAACTCTGACCCCTAGGGGTTAAGCATTACAACCTTATGTTCCCCCTTAAGGGGTGAAGCGCAGGGTGACTGGGACGAACCGTTGATCAAAGTTGCGGTAGGTTAACTAATTAACCGGAATTTATCAGGGTAAATCATGACGCCGGCGAATCCTTCGCAGGTGCAAAATTGCCACTAACGGCTAGTTGAAAACCCAGCTACATCCTGCAGCGGGCCACGCCGTCCCAACGCGGCGCGTGCTCTCTGCAAGGAGAGTTATGTTGACGAATACCCCACCTGCGGTGCGCCCGTTGCGCCCGCATTTTTCTTCCGGACCCTGCGCTAAGCCGCCGGGCTGGAGTTCCGATAAAATCCATACCCAAGTCCTTGGCAGGTCGCATCGCAGTGGCCTCGGCAAGCAGCGGCTCAAATATTGCATCGATCTGATGCGCGAAATGCTTGAGCTGCCCGATACTCATCGCATCGGCATCGTTGCTGGATCGGACACTGGCGCATTCGAAATGGCAATGTGGTCGATGCTGGGCGCACGGCCGGTAACCTGTCTCGCCTGGGAAAGCTTCGGCGAAGGCTGGGTAACCGATGCCGTCAAGCAGTTGCGGCTCGACCCAACGGTAATCCGTGCAGGCTATGGCGAGCTTCCCGACCTCGGCGAGGTCGATTGGTCGAACGACGTGCTGTTCACCTGGAACGGGACGACGTCGGGGGTCCGGGTCCCCGACGGCGAGTGGATTGCGGCGGACCGCGAGGGGCTGAGTTTCGCCGACGCGACCAGCGCGGTGTTCGCCTACGATTTGCCTTGGGACAAGATCGATGTGGCGACCTTCAGCTGGCAGAAGGTCCTGGGCGGAGAGGGCGCGCATGGCGTGCTGATCCTCGGTCCGCGCGCCGTCGAGCGATTGGAAACCTACACGCCCGACAGGCCGCTGCCGAAGATCTTCCGCATGACGAAGCCTGCCCCGGCGCAGGCCGGGGGCGGCAAGCTGATCGAGGGCATCTTTTCCGGCGAAACGATCAACACGCCGTCGATGCTGGCAGTCGAGGATGCGATCTTCGCACTCGAATGGGCCAGGTCGGCCGGCGGCCTCAATGGGATGATCGCTCGGACCCAGGCCAACGCCGCCGCGCTCGATCGCATCGTCTTGGCTCGCAACTGGCTGGGACATCTGGCTCAGAACCCGGCGAGCCGGTCGAAAACCAGCGTCTGCCTGACGGTCGACGGGGCTGACGCCAGCTTTATCAAGCGCTTCACCACGCTGCTTGAGGAGGCAAGAGCGGCCTATGACATCGCCAGCTATCGCGATGCGCCGCCGGGCCTGCGCATCTGGTGCGGCGCGACCGTCGACACTGCCGATATCGAGGCGCTCGGGCCATGGCTCGATTGGGCCTGGAGCGAACTCAACCCTTGATCGTCATCCCCGCGAAGGCGGGGACCCAGCAAGCAAGCGCGAAGCCGGACTGGGTTCCCGCTTTCGCGGGAATGACGAAAGTATTTAAAAATGACAGTAAAAGTTCTCATTTCCGACAAGATGGATCCCAGGGCGGCGGCGATTTTCCGCGAGCGGGGAATCGAGGTCGATGAGAAGCCCGGCCTCAACGCCGATGAGATCAGGGCGATTATCGGCGAATATGACGGGCTGGCGATCCGGTCGGCGACCAAGGTAACCAAGGCACTGCTTGAGGCCGCGGACAATCTCAAGGTCGTGGGCCGGGCGGGAATCGGCGTCGATAACGTCGACATCCCCGCCGCCACCGCACGCGGTGTGGTGGTGATGAACACGCCGTTCGGAAACTCGATTACGACCGCCGAACATGCAATCGCGCTGATGTTCGCGTTGGCCCGCCAGCTGCCCGAAGCGGATGCTTCGACCCAGGCAGGCAAGTGGGAAAAGAACCGGTTCATGGGCGTCGAGGTAACCGGCAAGACGCTCGGCCTGATCGGCTGCGGCAACATCGGGTCGATCGTCGCCACGCGGGCGCTGGGCCTGAGGATGAAGGTCGCGGCGTTCGACCCCTTCCTGACGCCCGAGCGGGCGGTCGAGCTCGGGGTCGACAAGGTCGAGCTGGACGAGTTGCTGAGGCGCGCCGACTTCATCACGCTGCACACGCCGCTGACCGACCAGACACGCAACATCCTGAGCCGCGAGAATCTGGCCAAGACCAAGCCGGGCGTTAGGATCATCAATTGCGCGCGCGGCGGGCTGATCGACGAGCAGGCGCTGAAGGAAGCGTTGGACAGCGGCCACGTCGCCGGCGCGGCGCTGGACGTGTTCGTGACCGAGCCGGCGACGGCCTCGCCGCTGTTCGGCACCCCCAATTTCATTTCGACCCCCCACCTCGGCGCGTCGACCAGTGAAGCGCAGGTCAATGTTGCGATCCAGGTAGCCGAGCAGATGAGTGACTATCTGCTGCTTGGCGGCGTGACCAACGCGGTCAACATGCCATCGCTATCGGCGGAGGAGGCCCCGCGGCTGCGGCCCTATATGGCTCTTGCCGAAAAGCTGGGGAAACTGGCCGGGCAGATTCTTGGCGAGGACGTCCGATCGGTGTCCGTCGAAGTCGAAGGAGCCGCGGCCCAGCTCAACCAGAAGCCGATCACCGGCGCCGTGCTGGCAGGCCTGATGGGCACCTATTCGCAGACGGTGAACATGGTCAACGCACCGTTCCTGGCCAAGGAACGGGGACTCGATGTGCGCGAGGTTCGCCATGACCGCGAAGGCGACTACCACACGCTTGTGGCGGTCGAAATCGGCACGTCGAACGGCACGGCGCGGGTCGCCGGCACCTTGTTCGGCAACAAGGCGCCGCGGCTGGTCGAGCTGTTCGGGGTCGAGGTCGAGGCCGAGCTAGGCGGCACGATGATCTATATCGTCAACACCGACACGCCGGGCTTCATCGGGCGGCTGGGAACGGCACTGGGCGAGGCCGGCATCAACATCGCCACCTTCAACCTCGGCCGCCGCGAGGCGCTGGGTGAAGCGGTTGCGCTGGTGGCTGTCGACGGCGAGGTGCCGATCGAGGTCGTCGCGACATTGGCGAAGCTGGAGGGCGTCAGGGACGTCGTGCCGCTGAGGTTCTGAGGCGAAGGCCCTGGTACGCATCGGCCAAGGAACCGGCCTTCGGTGCTAACCCGGATACGGAGGGCCGCCGGAATGGAATATGTGCCCGATCCAAGGGCACTCGATGAGCAACGAACAGGACAACCGGCAATCCCAGGCGGACGCGAGCGTCGAGCAGGAAATTCGGCTGGCACGAAAATTCAGCCCCCAGGAGGCGATGGCGCGCATGGCCGGCCCGGGTGCGATGAAGGGGGCTTCGCCGGTCTCGCCCGTGGCACAGGCGGAGATGGAGATCGGCAACTGGCTGAAAAGTCAGGTCCAGGACCCGTCGGGAATCCTGCAGATGGTCCTTCAGCGTTATCTCAACGGAAGCGCCTTGCTGTTCGAGAATATCGACCGTCCCCTTGTTGCCCTTTCAGCCTATTGCCAGCGGCTGCTGGGTTCCGATCCGCTATTGGAAGAGATTGTCCGTGAGGCCGACATAGAATGGGGCCGCAGGATGGATGAGCGGCCCCGTTTCGATCGCGCCGGGATGCCGCTCTCCGCCGACGACCCCTACACCCTTCGGTCGGTTCGCAGGCTGCTTGAGGAAGCTGCAATTCAATTGGCGGATGAGATTGGCTGAATCTTGCAGTTCCAGCCATTGCGGACCGCGGCCGGTGCGTTAAGCCCTATCCTCATGGAACCGCTGTTCGTCTTGCTACACAGCATGGCCGAGACGGGCCGGGTAAAAGTCGTCGGGCTCTATTCGTCACTTGATCTCGCCGAAGCCGCAAGGGAACGTGCCCGGGGGCTGCCCGGCTTCATCGATGAGCCGGATGGTTTCTCAATCGAACAGTATGAGGTCGACAGGGATCATTGGCCGCGAGGCTTCGTCCGGCTGTAAACGCCGGCGGCGATCGCCGAACCGGGCTTCGTCAACCTAGACGCGCCGCGGCTTCCCGATTAGGAGCGCGCGTACTCCGCAAAACAAGGATATTCGCTTGGGCAACGTCACCGTCATCGGCGCGCAGTGGGGCGACGAGGGCAAGGGCAAGATCGTCGACTGGCTGGCAAGCCGGGCCGACATGGTCGTCCGCTTCCAGGGCGGGCATAACGCCGGCCACACGCTGGTGGTCGGGGACCATGTCTACAAGCTGTCCCTGCTTCCGTCCGGCATTGTCCGCGGAACACCTTCCGTCATCGGCAATGGCGTGGTGCTCGACCCCTGGGCCTTGAAAGCGGAGATTGAGAAAATCGCCGCTCAGGGGCTCAAGATCACACCCGACGTGCTGATGATCGCCGAGACCTGCCCGTTGATCCTGCCGATCCACCGCGACCTCGATGCGCTGCGCGAGGATGCATCGGGCGCGGGCAAGATCGGCACCACCCGGCGGGGTATCGGACCGGCCTATGAGGACAAGGTCGGCCGCCGCGCGATCCGGGTCTGCGACCTCGCCCATCTCGACGACCTCGATCCGCTGCTCGACCGCCTCTGCGCCCATCACGATCACCTCCGCGCCGGTTTCGGACGCGAGCCGGTCGATCGCCAGCGGCTCAGGAACGATCTCGCCGAGATTGCCGATTTTGTCCTGCCGTTCGCCAAGCCCGTCTGGCGCGATCTCGACGAGGCCCGGCGGCGCGGCCGCCGCATATTGTTCGAAGGGGCGCAGGGCGTGCTGCTCGACGTCGACCACGGCACCTATCCGTTCGTCACCTCGTCCAACACCGTGGCGGGAACGACCGGATCGGGCAGCGGCATGGGGCCGAGCGCGGCCGGCTTCGTCCTTGGCATCGTCAAGGCCTATACGACCCGGGTCGGCTCCGGCCCCTTCCCGACCGAGCTGGACGACGAGATCGGCCAGCGGCTTGGGACACGAGGCCATGAGTTCGGCACGGTCACCGGGCGCCAGCGGCGCTGCGGCTGGTTTGACGCGGTGCTGGTTCGCCAATCGGCAGCGGTCAGCGGGATCACCGGCATCGCGCTGACCAAGATCGACGTCCTCGACGGGATGGAGAAGGTGAAAATCTGTACCGGTTACCGCATCGGCGACCAGGTCTATGACTATCTCCCGCCGCACACGGCGGACCAGGCCCGGGCCGGTCCGATTTACGAGGAAATGGACGGCTGGAGCGGGACGACCGCGGGTGCCCGCAGCTGGGCCGACCTGCCGGCCCAAGCGATCAAATATGTTCGCCGGATCGAAGAACTGATCCGTTGCCCGGTAGCATTGGTCTCCACTTCACCGCAGCGCGACGACACGATCCTGGTCAGCGATCCGTTTGCTGGCTGACGGACGACTGTAATGGCCGCTTTCCACCCACTGCGGCCATTAAGGACAGATTTGCCTAGCCCGCAGGCGGCAGCGCCAGACTGCGCTCAAGCTTCCCCCTGAACATCATAATGAGGATGCCGCCGGTGACGCCAATGGCGGCATGCATCGTCCAAAAGGCGGATGGAGTCATTTGCTCATAGAAGGCGCCGAGGCGGCCGATCAGATTGTTTCCGACGAACAGCGTGAGGAATGAGACGCCCATCATCGTCGCATTGATCTTCGGCGGCGCCGCCTTGGAGACAAGTGCGAGAAGGCTCGGCCAGAAATACATGAAGCCGACGCCCTGGATCGTGCAGTAGAGTACCGGCCAGACCCAAAGCACCCGACCTGGAGAAAGAATGATTGCCGCGACGAGTACAAGGTTCGCGGCCCCGCAAATGGACGATCCAATCGCTATCTTCGTCAGCAATGTCGGCTCGCGACCAACGCGAGCCTGTCGATTCCAAAGGGCGAAAAGGACGGGAACGCAAAGAATGCTGACCAGGGGGTCGATCGAATAGAACCACGGGATGGGGATTTGAAATCCGAACGCGTCCAGGTTCGCATGATCCTGAAGCCAGACCGGATGAACATTGGCCAGCTGATAATAGGCAATTTGGGCAAGAACCGTGACGGCCATTACGACTAGCAGCGCGACAACAATCCTGCGGTCCTCGGCCGAAGCCGGCCCGCTTTGCAGGCCGCGTTGAGCGACCTTCGCCGGCAAGTGACGGAAGCCCCGGAGATAGGTGGCGAGCGCTCCCAACATCAGGAGAGCAGCCGCGCCGAACCCTATGTGCCAACCGTATCGCGCACCGAGAAACCCGCAAAACAAAGGGCCCAGGACAGCGCCGAAGTTGATCCCGGTACTGAAGATTGCGAACGCGCGAGTGCGGCGAGCCTCGTCGTTCGCGGCGTAAAGACCGCCGACCTGCGCGGAGATGTTGCCCTTAAGCAGACCCGAGCCGACGATCAGCAGCAAGAGCGCAAGAAGGAAGCTCTCGTCGAAGGCCATGGCGACATGCCCGCCGCTCATCGACAATGCCCCCGCCACAACGGCATTTCGCTGGCCGATCCAGCGGTCTCCGATCCAGCCGCCGATGACGGGAGTAAAATAGACGAAACCGGCGTAAAGCCCGAAAAGCTGAGAGGCGAGAGCCTGGGTTGAGAGCGGCCCGAACAGCCGTTCCATCGCAGCGCGGAAACCCTGGAAGCCGACGATATGTTCGATGTGACCGGGCAGGAGCAGCTGGTTGACCATGTAAAGGACCAGCAGCGAAATCATTCCATAATATGAGAAACGCTCCCACGCCTCGGTGAAGGCAAGATAAGCCAGCCCCTTGGGGTGGCCTAGGAAGCTGGAATCGGGCCGGTCCGATTGTGGAAGTGAAGCGGCTGCGGTGCTTGCGGCCATTACCTACGGCTAGCAGGCTGGCATCATCGCGCAAGGAATTCGTGGCCAGCCCCTAACGGCCGCTTTCCACCCGTTGCGGTCATTAGCCAGTCGTCATCGAGGGCTGCGTAACGCTGCGTAGCTGCCGTAGCTCACTACCAGGAACGGGATGATGTAGGTCAGCACCAGCTTCCAGATGACTGGCCACCGGCCTTGCAAGATTTCCGGCCCCTGGTTGATGCCGTTGACGACGGTGCCGACGAGCAGCGCCATCAGCAGAGACCGCTTGATCACGGGCCAGGCGAAGGTCCGTTTTACTGCCAACTGCCAATGCGACATTCAAAATAGCTCCCGCCATAAGGTCCGAGGCACCCGCCCTGATCACCAGGGCTCGGTTCCCGCCTGCAAGGTTCGGATTTGCGCACGAAGATTGGCGATCTGGACCTGCAGCGGCCGCAGCTCCCGCGCCAAGATCCTGGCGACTTCGCTGCGGGTCACCGGCGCGTCGAGACCATGCGGCGCATGTTTCATCGGTTGATCCCTTTTGCGTCACTTTAAGCGATTCGAGAGTGGCTGGTTCAGCCTTCTCCCTCGACAGAACCAGCGCATTCCCACGATAAGGGATTCGCCCGCCCGCGGACGGTACGAAATCGGGACCGGCGGGGGCGCGTCATCCCTTATGTTCATTCTTCCACGACCTAAGCGCTTCGAAGCTGGCGAGGCGCGAAGCAGGATCGATGCCGCGCTTCAGCCGCAGTGATTCCAGCACTTCCGGCTCCATCACGCGCAGGAAAGGGTTGGTCGCCCTTTCCACGCCGATCGTCGACGGCAGGGTCGGCAGGCCCAGCTCGCGTTTTCCAGACTCGGTTTCGATGCGGGCGGCGAGCACCGGGTTTGACGGTTCCGTCTCCAGCGCAAAGCCAAGGTTGGCTAGCGTATATTCGTGCGCGCAATAGACCTGGGTCTGCGGCGGCAGGGTGGCCAGCCGGTCGAGCGAATCGAGCATGGCCCGCATCGAGCCCCCGAACACTTTTCCGCAGCCGCCGCCGAACAATGTGTCGCCGCTGAACAGCCAGTGACGCTGCTCGTCGACATAGACGATGTGGCCCTTTGTATGGCCCGGCACCGCCAACACCTTGAGCGACAGGTCCAGCTGCCCAAGAATGACCACATCGCCCTCTCCGACGACATGGGTGACGCAGTCCAGCGGCACCGTACCCGGCTCGGGGAAGGGCGGATGCGTGACCCGGTCATGGTCGTTCAGGCGCGGCCCGTACACCGGAACCGGCCATTTCTGGAGCAGGCCGGGCACGCCCCAGGCATGATCGTAATGAAGGTGGGTGATGATGATCGCCGCCAGCTCCAGGCCCTTGGCCTCGATCGCTTCGACCACCGGTTGCGCAACGCCCGGGTCGACCACCACCGCGTGGCTGCCGTCGTGAATCATCCAGACATAATTGTCCTTGAACGTCAGGACCGGCTCTATTTGCAGACGATCGGTCATGCGGGCAGCTGGGCGCTGGGGATGGTGGCGACCCACGCCGGCACCTGGTTGAGCCGTTCCCACCAGGCCTTCAGGCGCCGAAACCCGCCGATCGGAAAGCGGCCGCGTTCCATGTAGGTCGCAGCGCCGCCGACGACGAAGTCCGCCAGCGTCGGCTTGTTACCGACCAGGAAGTCGCGATTGGCAAGCTGGTCGTCGAGGAGCTTCGCCAGCGGCCGGAACAGCGCTTCGCCCTCGGTCACGCGGGCGGCATCCGGCTCGCCAATGCCCATCATCGGCTTGCGGACATTCTCGTGGGTCAGGATTTCCGTCGCCCGCGACCAGGCGGACGCCTCCCAGAACAGCCAGCGGGTGATGTCCGCCCTGGCTTCGATGTTGCGCGGATAGAAGCTGGTGTCGCCGTGTCGGTCGCACAAATATTGGCAGATGGCGTTCGACTCCCAAAGCAGCAGGTCGTCACCAATCGCCAGCGCCGGCAGCTTGCCCATCGGATTGACGGCCAGATATTCGGCGCTGCGGTGCTCGCCCTTGACCAGATTGACCAACTTCTTGTCGAGATCCTTGATGCCGAGGTGAGCAATCACCGCATCGACCTTGCGGACGTTGGGCGAGGGCGGAAAATGGTAGAATTTCATGATGTTGGCTCCAAGCGACTCTGTATCGCCCGATGCCGAATTTAGGCTGGATGGCCGTTTCGGTGGGGTACGGAAAGTGGACCTATTGCACCCTGGCCGAATAGTGCGGGTTGCGATTGCCAGCCTTGGCTGCAGGCGGGATGTGCGCGAACAGATAAAGCTCGAACCACTCCGGGAAGGCTTTCACCGCGCTTTTCGTGCCGGTCACTTCCAGTCCGATGCGCCGGGCTTCGGCGAAGCTCAGGTCGCCGCGCCACCATGCCACCAGCGCATCGAGCGGCGCCTTGACGCAGACCGGTTCCGGAAAGCCGGGGTTCTGGTGGCACAGCGATGCCTCGGTCTTCTTGAGCAGCATGTAACGCGGGCGATGGCCGCGAATCTCGAACCGAACTACGAACGGATCCCTGGGCAGTTCCGAAAACCGCACTCGCCGTTCCATGTCGGCCAGCAGTGGTTCGAGGTCGATGTCCTCCTTGGCCGGTTGCCGGGACAGCCAGCGCTGCCCCCAGGCGCCCAGCACCCCGACCATCGTCGCGATCTCCTGGCCCGCCTCAGTCAGCACATATTCCTGGCCGTTCGGTCCGTCGGCTCTGGCCACGGCCCCGGCGTAGATCAGCGCCTTCAGCCGTTCCGACAGCACGGTGCGCGAGATGCGGGGAATGCCGCGGCGAATGTCGTTGAAACGGCGACTTCCACAGAGAATTTCCCGAACGATTAATAGAGTCCATCGACC
Organism: Sphingomonas brevis; assembly: GCF_023516505.1. NCBI lineage: Bacteria > Pseudomonadati > Pseudomonadota > Alphaproteobacteria > Sphingomonadales > Sphingomonadaceae > Sphingomonas > Sphingomonas brevis. The sequence goes on from NZ_JAMGBB010000001.1 coordinate 1,603,074, forward strand.
GCCCAACACTTCGTGCGCGCGGGCCATGGAACAGAATTGGCCATATCCGCTCATGGCCACATCTTAACACATGTCCGGCGCCAGGCAGGTACGGATTACGGACCTGATTGAAGCCCCCATGCAACCTAAATGCCGCGGACCCCAATCGCTGCGGAGTTCGCCAGGTGAGTCTCGAAAACAAGGTCGTTGTCATCACCGGCGGCGGTTCCGGTCTCGGCGCTGACGCAGCCAGGGCCGCCCATGCCGCCGGTGCCAAAATCCTGCTCAACGGGCGAACCCAATCCAAGCTGGCTGCCGTTGCATCGCACATCGACCCCAGCGGCAAGGACGTCGCCCTGGTCGCCGGGGACATTGGCGACCCCGCCGTCGGCGCGCGCGTCATCAAGACGGCAAGGCAGCGGTTTGGCGGCGTTGACGTCCTCTACAACAATGCCGGCGTGTTCGGGATCAAGCCGTTCCAGGAGGTCACTCGCGCCGATCTGATCGAATATTTCAACCTGATGTCGGGCTATTTCACCACCACGCAGTTCGCGGTTGTCGAGATGATGAAGCGGGGCGGCGGATCGGTGGTCAATGTCGGGTCGATCTGGGCAATGCAGGGCGTCGGCATTACCCCCGCGGCGGTTCCATCCATGGCCAAGGGCGGGATTCATGCCTTGACCCGGGCGCTGGCGATCGAACTTGCCGGGCACAATATCCGGGTCAACGCGATCGCTCCGGCGGTGGTCGAAACGCCGCTGCTGGAATCGCTCGCTTCGTCCGGCCAGATCGCGGCCTTCAATGGCTTTCACCCGCTCGGGCGGAACGGCCAGCCGCGCGACATAACCTCGGCATTCCTGTTCCTGGCCGACGAAGCCGCTTCGGGCTGGATCACCGGAGTCACGCTCCCCGTCGACGGCGGAGTGACGGCAGGAACGACGCATTAATCACCCGTAACAGGCGATCGCGCCGCCGGGCACCATTCAACCGCAGGAAGGGTAATGATGACACATAGTGGAAAATGCTTTTGCGGGTCGGTCACGCTGGAGGTCAGCGGCACGCCCGAGGTGATGGGCTATTGCCATTGCTCGTCCTGCCGGTCGTGGGCGGCCGCGCCGGTCAATGCCTTCACCCTGTGGAAGCCCGACAATGTCAAGGTCACCAGCGGCCAGGAACATGTTTCCAGCTATCAGAAAACCGAGGTCAGCCAGCGCCACTATTGCAGCAAGTGCGGTGGCCACCTGTTCAACCACCATCCGCCGCTTGGCCTGACCGATGTTTATGCGGCGACCGTTCCGTCGATCGAGTTCCAGCCCGGCGTGCACGTCAACTATGCCGAGACCGTCCTGCCGATGCGGGACGGCCTGCCCAAGTTCCGTGACTTCCCGGTCGAATTCGGCGGCTCGGGCGAAATGGTCAACGATACCTGATCTGTCTCGCGGCGGCATGGGTCCGCTCATCCAATGGAGAATTGAAATGGGAAAATTCGCGCAATTCGCGTTCAGCGCGCAGGCTGACTATGACGAAGCCGCGGTTCGGCAGGCCTTTTCGCAGGCCGTTCCGCTCAAAACGCTGGTCATCTGCTGCTATGATCCGCGGGCTGCGCGGGTTCCCCAACTGGTCGCCGAGCGGCTAGGCGATATCTATCCCGGGGAGGTTGTCGAGGATTCCGACGGCCACAAGGTCGCTTCTACCACCACGATCTTCCCGATCATCGTCGCCGGCGGTCGCGCCTTCGATGCGCTTCGCTCGGTCGCCGTGGCGCAGCATCTGTTCGGCATCGAAAACGTCGTTGTCGTGCATCATTCGCAGTGCGGCGCGACGACCTTCACCGCCGAGGGAATCATCAATGCCTTTCAGTCCGAACAGCAGGTCGACATTGCCGACGCCTTCCCGCGACAGGCGCTGTGCATATCGGATTATGAGGAATCGCTGAAAGGCGATGTTGCGTTGCTGCGCAGCCATCCCGCCGTCCCGCGATCCGCCGCCATCTTCGGCTTCTTTTACGAAATCGACAGCGACGAGCTGACCTTGGTCGCGCGCGATCCCGGCCGCGGGCCCGGTGCGCAATAGGTCGCCATATTACAATCGAAAGGAAATCTGACGTGTCCAGGACCAAGCCACTTCTATCCGCTTGCTTGATCGTTTTCGGCGCTCTCTTTTGCCTGCTCTACCCGATGCTGCTGATTTGGCCGTCGGGCTGGGCGTGGCACCCTGGCAGCCCTGCCGCGAACGATTATTTCATGATGATCTGCTTCATCTACATCACGCTCGGAATCTTCATGATCCGGGCCGCGAAGGATCCGGACGCCCACGCCTCCCTTATCTGGTTCGTCATCTGGTCCAGCGTCGCCCATGCCTTGGTGATGGCTTGGGAATCGTTTCGAACTCCCATGATGATGGGTCATTTGACCGGCGACGTTCCCGCCCTTGTCATCATTGCCGGCGTGCTCGCCTTCCTGATGAAGCGGCAACCCGCACCTCATCCCGCGGCGATTTGAAACTCGGGCTGGAGCAGACGTGCTCAGGCCCGTACAATTGGGCCGAACGCGCCCGGCCGCTTTGTCGCCTGGCAGGACGACCGCCTTGCACACAAGGCGGTCGTCGCGGTTGACCTGGTTTGCGTCATCTTGCAGGTCCGGATTTTGTCGGGATGTAGCCATGCAGAGATCAATCCTGCTGTTTATCCTTATCGGCCTATGCGCCCCCGCTGCCAGCGCGGAACCGGTGTGGAGCGCGTCGGCGACCACCAGCACCCGGTCCGAGGAGAAGCTGTTCGAAAACGGCGGGACCAAGCTCGCGGGCACATTGGTGTTGCCGAAAATGCCCGGAAAGGTCCCGGTGGCAGTCATACTGCACGGCGCTTCCTCTCCGCTACGGAGCGAGGTGCTCTACGACCATCTGAAGCGAATGCTCCCGGCACTCGGCATTGCGGTGTTCAGCTATGACCGTCGGGGGACAGGACGGTCAGGTGGTGTTGCAAGAGGCAATGATTATGAACTGTTGGCCGACGATGGGATCGCCGCAGCACGGATGCTCGCCCAGGATCCTCGCATCGACGCGAACCGCATCGGCTTCTGGGGCCTCAGCCAGGGCGGCTGGCTTTCACTGCTTGCGGCATCAAAATACGGACCGACCGCCTTTGCCATATCCGTTTCGGCGCCGATGGTTACGCCCGACGCGCAAATGAACTTTGCGGTTGCGAACATCATGCGCATCAAGGGCTTCGGACAGGCCGATATTGATCTTGCCATTGCGGCCCGGACGGCAGTCGATGAGTTCGAGAGAGGCCGCCTCGATCGGCCAACAGCGCAGGCTCGGGTCGACGAGGCAGCCAGCAAGCCATGGTTCGACCTTATCTATTTGGATCGGACATTCGGCGACCCCGACAAATCCGGCTGGGCCAAGGAAATTCGGCACGACCCGTTGGCGTCAATCGGCGCAATCCGCGCACCGACCCTGATCATCTATGGATCGAGCGATCCGTGGGTGCCGGCAGCCCGCTCAATGGACAGGTTGCGAGCTTTCACGCAAAGTCACCGCAACTTTGAAACAGTCGTGGTGGGCGGAGCCGATCATGCGATGATGACGACGGCCACGCCACAACAGCAAATCGATCCGGCCTTTTTCCCTCAGCAGGCTCCAGATTCAGCCGAATATTTCGCGCGCCTTGCCACCTGGCTGCAAAAGCAAGGGCTAACGAACTAAGGAATGGGCAAAGGGCGGCTCGTCCCGGTGTCCGCTTTCCAGCCATGCCCGCCGTCAGCCGAATGACCGGTTTCCACCTATTGCGGACATTTGACTGTTTCTGGATAGTAGCAGGCCAAGCGTAGAGGCTCAGCCGAAGGGGCGGGTTCAATGGTTCCAACCAGGTTGGTTTTCTACGACTGGCCCTATTCACCCTTTTGCATGAAAGTTCGAGCGATCCTCGACTATAAGGGCGTTGAATATGAGGCAGTGAATCCCCTCGCTTGGCAGCGCAGGATCAGGCAGCGCGGGGGAATCGGCAAGGTCCCAGCGCTCGAGATCGACGGCGAGATGATCGTCGATTCCACCGATATTGCTTACGCCTTGGACGCGCGCTTTCCGGAGCCGCCGCTGCTTCCACAAGATTTGCGCCAGCGCGCGCTTTGTCACGCGCTCGAGGATTGGGCTGATGAATCGCTCTACTTCATCGGCCTTTACTACCGCTGGTACGAAGCCGAGGGGCGCAAGCCCATTCGCCTCGTGTTCGGCAATTCGCTCGGCGGGCGCCTCGTCTATCGTTTTTATCTCCGCCGGATTCTCGGGCAGATCCGTTCGCAAGGCACACTCCGTAAGCCGGTCGAGCATGTCCGCCGCGATCTCGATCGTCACCTGGATGCAATTGAGGCGCTGCTGAAGCCCGGGCCGTATTTGCTCGGCGACGCGCCTTACCTTTGCGACTTCGCTCTGTTGGGACAGCTACGCTATCTCAAGAGCACGCCGGTTGGCGGCAAGGCAGTCGAGCCATATTCCAGTATCCGCAGGTATCTGCTCCAGGGAAAAGCCACACTGGCCAGCCCGGCGGCGTAGCTGATAATCTCCGTTTTCCACCCGTGGTGGACATTGGCATGAAGTTGCTGTCCAACTAGCCAATCATGGCGAGGTTCACGCTGATGGCGCATTCCGAACGACATCTCGTTGAACGCATTGGCTGGCTTCGAGCCGCCGTGCTGGGCGCCAATGACGGTATCGTTTCGACTGCCAGCCTGATCGTCGGCGTCGCCTCCGCTGCCGCCAGCCGCAGCGAGGTGCTATTGGCAGGCGTGGCGGGACTTGTCGCGGGCGCGATGTCCATGGCCGCCGGCGAATATGTTTCCGTCAGTTCACAAGCGGACACCGAAGACGCCGACCTCTCTCGAGAGCGCAAGGAGCTTGCCACCTCCCCGGAGTCTGAGCTGCAAGAACTTTCGTCAATCTATCAAAAGCGCGGACTTGATAAGTCAACCGCCGACGAGGTCGCTATGCAGCTTACGGCCAAAGACGCGATCGGCGCACACGCGCGCGACGAGCTCAGCATAACCCATATTACGACAGCGCGCCCTGTGCAGGCCGCGTTGACTTCTGCCGCGACATTTACCGCGGGGGCTTCGCTTCCATTGCTCGCCGCATGGCTGTCTCCCTTCGGACCGCCAATGATCATCGGCGTGTCGGTCGCATCATTGCTGTTTCTGGCAATGCTGGGAGCGGTCGGTGCAAGAGCCGGCGGCGCTCCGGTGGCCAAGGCCACCCTGCGCGTTGCCTTTTGGGGCGCGCTGGCAATGGCAATCACCGCGGGTATCGGCAAGCTGGTGGGAACCGCGGTGTAAGCTGTGCCCAGGTATAAACCTGACGTCGGTTTTCCACCCACAACCGACATTAGAAAATCCGCGCCGGGGAATTAGTGGCGGACTTCAAATTCGAGATCCGGGCCCAGCTCGGCATCGTCGTCGATCACCTCATCGACATTCGCCGACGGCGGACCGCGATGCAAAAGCTCAATCAAACGCCGAACGGCCCATCGATCACCCTGCAGATGAGCCTCGACGCTGCCGTCCGGCGAGTTCCTGACCCAGCCGTTGACCCCTAGCAACCTGGCTTGTTCGGCCGTCCAGGCGCGAAAAAACACGCCCTGCACCCGCCCGCTTACTCTTACGTGGCGCGCAATCCTGGTCATCGTCGCTCCTAGCCGGCGCGGAGTGAATCCGCGCCGTCGACGTCGCTGCGCTCGGTCAGACGACCGAAATGTCGGGCGCGTCCTCGGCTTTCATGCCGACCACATTATAGCCGGCGTCGACATGATGGATTTCGCCGGTGACACCCGCGGCGAGGTCGGAGCAAAGGTAAAGCCCGGCCCCGCCGACATCCTCGATCGTGACGTTGCGGCGAAGCGGCGAATTATATTCGTTCCACTTCATAATGTAGCGAAAGTCGCCGATTCCCGACGCGGCCAAGGTCTTGATCGGCCCGGCGCTGATGGCGTTGACCCGGATACCCTCGGGACCGAGGTCGGCGGCGAGATATTTGACCGAGGTCTCAAGCGCCGCTTTTGCAATCCCCATCACATTATAATGGGGGATGACTTTTTCGGCGCCATAATAGCTCAAGGTCAGCAGCGAGCCGCCGCTCGGCATCATTGCCCGGGCGCGCTGGGCGACCGCGACGAAGCTGTAGACCGAGATGTTCATGGTCATCAGGAAATTTTCGAGGCTCGTGTCGACATAGCCTCCGCGCAGCTCATTCTTGTCGGAAAAGCCAATGGCATGGACGACGAAATCGAGACCGTCCCACCGTTTCTTCAGGTCGTCGAAGGCGCGGTCGAGCGCCGCCATGTCACTTACATCGCAATCGATCAGCAGGTCGCTGCCCAACTCGTCGGCAAGCGGACGCACCCGCTTTTCGATCGCCTCGCCCTGGTAGCTGAACGCCAGGTCGGCGCCGTGGTCGCGTAGCTGCCTGGCGATCCCCCATGCCAGCGACCGGTCATTGGCGAGCCCCATTATCAACCCGCGCTTGCCCGCCATAATGCCGCCCATCGGCTATTTCCCCTTTACTTTCTGCCGCAATGCGGCCGCCTGGGCCTCCTCGGGGGCCGGCTCCTCTACAGGAAGCTCCGCCTCGTAAGGTCCTTCGTAGTGCTCGCCCCTTACAGCCTTTCCGCCCGGCTCGACTAGGGCCGCGTTAAGCTCGGCCCCGGCCACCACGCCGAGCCCCGCGACAAAAAAGAACAGCAGCGCGACCATTACGCCGGCAAGGCTGCCGTAAGTCAGCTCATAGCCGCCAAACAGGCCGATCACCCACGGCAACAACTCGACCGTTGCCAGCCACCAGATGGTAGCGATGAAGGCGCCAGGCCATTTGCGGCACTCGATCGTCCGATAGCGAGCCGGCGTCAGCGCCAGGAAGATAATGTAGAAAGTGGCGAACAGAGTAACTGCCGGAGCAATGCGATAGAAGCCGAGCTCGCTTGCCAGCCCTTCCGAAGCCGGAAGTTTGGCAATCACGAACTGGTGCACCGAAGACAGGACAACGGTCGCGGCGAACGCGGCGAACAGCAGCACCACCGATCCCAGGATCAAGGCCATCGCCGCCAGCCTATATTGCCAGAAGCTGGCCGAATATTTGACGCCGTAGGCCCGCCTAAGGATGTCGCGAATGGTCTCGATGAAGCTTGCCGCGGTCCATAGGCCGACGATCGCCCCGAACCACAGCAACGCGCCGTGGCGACCCTGGAGCACCTCATCGATCGGCCCGGCAAGTACCGTTCGAACGGTTGGCGGAAGCCGGCTTAGGATCGTCGCTACCGCCAGCTGCGTATCTTCGGTCAATCCGAAGAAGCGCGCGACCGCGGCCGCAAGTATCATGAACGGGAATAGCGCCAGCAGCGCGAGATAGGCGAGGTTGCCGGCGTGGATGAAGCCGTCGTCGTAAATGCCGACGGCGACCCGTTTGGCTACAATCAGCGGCTTGATCTCGCGCTTGGCCCGCTCGATCGCGGCCTTGCCGAACCTGGCCCGGAGCCTCGCCAGCCGCTTGCGCCGTTCCTCGGGCGAATAGGGATGGAGCTCCTTCATCGGAAATTTCTATACGCCGAGCGCCGCCCGCGGGTTGCCACCGCCGGCCCATCCCTCGACGAATTGCTGGAGCGCTTCGTCATGTGGGGGAATATCGATCGCAAGTTCGATGATCTGATCTCCCCGGTTGCCATCCTTGGCGGTGAATCCGCGTCCCTTGAGCCGAAGCAGCTTGCCCGAGGTCGAGCCTTTGGGAATCGTGACCATGACCGGCCCTTCCGGGGTCGGCACCTTCACCTTGGCTCCGCCGACGGCTTCCTTGAGGGTGACCGGCAAGGACAGGCGGATGTTCTTGCCGTCGCGGACATAGAAGGCGTGGCTTGCGATCTCGATCGTTACAATCGCGTCGCCGCGCCCGCCCGGGCCTTCCTGCCCCTGCCCGGACAGGCGGATCTTGGTGCCATCCTCGACGCCTTTGGGCAGCTTGAGATCGATCGCCTTGCCGCCGGCCAGAGTGATCCGCTGCTGCTTCAACGTCGCCGCATCGATGAAGCTGACCTTCAATCGATAAGCAATGTCGGCGCCCTTTTGGGGCGGACGGGCCCGTCCGAAACCGCCGAAGGGCCCGCCGCTGCCAGCGCCGCGGCGGGTGCCTGAGGCGGCACCGAACAGGCCTTCGAACAAGTCCGACAGGTCGGCCGCATCGGCCGAAAAACCCCCTGGAAAACCTTCGGGCCCGCCGGCGCCGCCCGGCCGAGGGCCTCCGCCGCTGCCGCCAAAGCCGCCGCCGAACGGCATCCTTGGATTGCCATCCTCGTCAATCTCGCCGCGGTCGTAGCGGGCGCGCTTGTCCTTGTCCGACAGCAAGTCATAGGCCTGCGTAACCTTGGCGAAACGCTCGGCGGCTTTGGGATTGTCCTTGTTCCGATCGGGATGCAGCTGCTTGGCAAGGCTGCGATAGGCCTTCTTGATCTCGGCCTCGCTTGCCCCGCGCTTGATACCTAGCTGCTGGTAGAGATCCATGATTTCCCTTCGTTTCGCCACCCCGTTTCCAAGGCCGGCCCGCATCCGTCAAGCGCGAGCCTCGACAGCGGCCCTTCCAGCGGGCAAAGGCGCCGATCATGGCCGACGATCCCTTCGCCCTGTTCGACGCCTGGTATGCCGAGGCAAAAGCGGCGGAAACCAACGATCCCGATGCAATGGCGCTCGCTACAGCGAAAGCTAATGGCGCGCCATCGGTCAGGATGGTGCTTTTAAAGGGTTTCGGCCCGGATGGCTTCGTCTTCTACACCAACGAAACCAGTGTGAAGGGCCAGCACCTTGCAGAAAATCCGGAAGCGGCACTGCTGTTCCATTGGAAGTCGCTCCGCCGGCAGGTTCGGATCGAAGGACATGTCGTGCGGGTGAGTGCCGATGAAGCGGATGCCTATTTCGCCACCAGAGGCAGGGACTCGCAGCTGGGTGCATGGGCGTCCGACCAGTCCCGTCCGCTTGAAAGCAGGGCCCTGTTCGAACGCCGTTACGATGAAACGAAACAGCGGTTCGATGGCCATCCGGTTCCAAGACCGCCGCACTGGGGAGGATATCGCATCGTCCCGACGACTATTGAGTTCTGGCAGGATCGCACTCATCGCCTCCACGAGCGGCGGATGTTCCGCGCGCGAGAAGACGGAAGCTGGGATGAAGGACTGCTTTATCCATGAGCGGCGCGCATCATCACCAGCATGGACACGGCCATAGTCACGCCCACGTGCACGGGGCAGATCGCGGTTCGCTGACCCAGCGGGCGGCGCTGGCCAGCATTTCGATGGCGCTGTTCCTGGTCGGGCTTAAGACATACGCCGCCTGGGACACCGGATCGGTGGCAATGCTCGGCTCCCTGGCCGATACCATGCTCGATTTCGTTGCCAGCCTGATCACGTTCTTCGGAGTGCGCTGGGCGGCGATGCCAGCCGACGAAGAACATCGCTACGGCCATGGCAAGGCCGAGGCGTTGGCCGCGCTGATTCAGGTCATTTTGATTACCGTTTCGGCAATGGCGATCATCTGGCGAGCGACCGACCGCTTGATGAGTGGCAAGCCGACCGAAGGTTTGGAGCTGGGCATTGGCGTGTCGGTCATCGCGATGGTCGCGACGTTCGGATTGCTCGCCTACCAGCGCTATGTGATTAAAAGGACCGGGTCAGTCGCGATCCTGACCGACCATGTCCATTACCAGACCGATGTGCTGCTAAATCTGTCGGTGATCGGCGCACTGGTGCTCGACCAACTGGTCGGCTGGCGGCTGGCCGACCCGCTGTTCGGTTTCGCCATCGCCGGCTGGCTGATGTACGGCGCCTGGGGAGCGGCGAGCCATTCGGTCGACCAGTTGATGGATCGCGAATGGCCGGAGGAGGAGCGCGAGGCGTTCATCGCCGCCGCGCAACATTATCCCGAGCTGGCGGGAATTCACGACCTTCGCACTCGGACGTCCGGCGCCCATCGGTTCGTCCAGTTCCACGTCTGGGTGCCGGGCGACTGGACGGTGACCGAGGCCCATGAGCGGATGGATGCGGTCGAAGAGAAGCTGCAGCAGCGCTTCCCCGGCACCGAGATCATCATCCATCTCGACCCTGAAGGGCATACCGACCGTGAAGGAATATTGCCCAAGCATTTGACGGAGAGCGCGCGATGACCACTCCGCTGCCGATTTTCCAGGTTGATGCGTTCGCGGAAAGACCGTTCGCCGGCAATCCGGCAGCGGTAATGCCGCTAAGCGAATGGCTGCCCGACGACGTGATGCAGGCGATCGGCGCCGAGAATAATCTCGCCGAAACGGCCTTCACCGTGCCAAGCGAGCGCGACGACGCCGATTATGACCTGCGCTGGTTCACGCCGACCCTCGAAATCGGGATGTGCGGGCACGCAACTCTGGCGGCGGCGCACATCCTGCTTCATGGCGATCGCATTCGCTTTGCCACGCATTCCGGGATCCTGACCGTCACACGTGATGCCGACGATCCTTCGCTGCTCAAGCTCGACATGCCTTCAGCGCCGCCCCAACCGGAAAAACTGCCCGAATTGCTCGAAGCGCTGGGGATCGAGGGCGAAACCTTCGTCAGCCGCGCCGGTAACGGCAATGCGGTGGTGTTGGTGACGGATGAAGCGGCGGTCCGAACCGTTGCGCCCGATTTTCTGGCACTAAGGAAGCTGCCGTACCTAGTGTCGGTGACCGCGCCCGGAGACGAGCAGGATGTCGCCAGCCGGGTATTCGCAGCCTATCATGGCATCGACGAAGACCCGGTGACCGGATCTGCCCATACCGCACTGATACCATTTTGGGCGGGGCGTCTCGGCCGCCATCGCTTCTCCGCGCTGCAGGCGAGCAAACGTACCGGCTTGATCGACTGCGAGCTAAAGGGCGACCGGGTAATCCTCGGCGGCCATGCGGTTACCGTGATCGAGGGTTACTTTCAGATTTAGGCCGCGACGGCGCTCTTGAGGTCGGCGCCTTCGGTTTCGACGATGGTGCCTCCGCCGAGCAGCCGATCTCCATCGTAGAACACCGCCGACTGGCCCGGCGCAACGCCATATTCCGGCGACTCGAAATGCAGCCGCTCGCCATCCCAATTGCCGGCAACCGGCCTGGCAAGCGAACGCACCTTGGCCTCGACCCGGGTCTGGTCCTCGGCCAGCCAGTTGATGCCCTCGACCCTGGCCGCAGCCACCGCAAGCGCCCGGCGCGGGCCGACCACCAGCCGCCGTTCCTCCGGCTCGATCCTGACGACGTAGAGCGGCTCCGGCTGGCCACCGATCTCGATCCCACGACGCTGGCCGATGGTGAAATGGACCACGCCCTGATGCTGCCCGAGAAATTCGCCGTCGAGGCCGACGATCTCGCCGGGCGCCGCGGTTTCCGGCCTCAGCCGCTTCACCAGCCCGGCATAATCGCCGTCGGGAACGAAGCAGATGTCCTGGCTGTCGGGCTTGTCGGCAACGACCAGCCCGGCCTCTACCGCCAGCCGGCGAGTCTCGCTCTTGGGCAAATCGCCCAGCGGGAAGCGAAGATAGTCGAGCTGTTCCTGGGTCGTGCCGTAAAGGAAGTAACTCTGGTCGCGGGCCGGATCGCGGCCTTTCCATAGCTCCACGCGACCTTCTCGTTCGGCCCGGCGGACATAATGGCCCGTGGCGAGGCAGTCGGCGCCGAGGTCGCGGGCAAAGGCGATCAAATCGGTGAACTTCACTCCCTGATTACACAGGGAACAGGGCACCGGGGTTCGCCCCTGGGCATATTCGTCGGCGAACCGGTCGATCACGCCGGTCCGGAATCGGCTTTCAAAATCGAGCACATAATGGGCGATTCCCAGCCGGTCGCAGACGGTCTTGGCGTCGTAAATGTCCTGTCCGGCGCAGCAGCTTCCAGAACGCTTCACTGCCTCGCCATGATCGTAAAGCTGGAGGGTTACGCCGATCACCTCGGCTCCGGTCCCGGCGGCCAGAGCGGCCACGACGCTGCTGTCGACGCCGCCGGACATGGCGACAACGATGCGCGCCGAAGCGGCGTCGGGAAGGTCAAATGAGGGGGACATGCTGGCTGCGTCTTTACTCGAAATTCACCCTGTTGGGCTAGACCTGCCTCTCCCATTCGGGGGCGAGGGACAGTATTTTGGCGCGATTCGACGGCAATCTTAAGGCAGCAGGGGAGGCGAAGCTCGACGTCGACGAGCTTCTCTCGGCACTCGGCGCGGCCTCGAATTTGGGCCGCGAGGAGCGACAGGACGCAATCGCCTGTTTTCTCTCGGTCAGCGAGGGGTGGAAGGACGCCAGAGCGACGCTCAAGGGCACGTTTGCGACGATGCCGAGACCATCATGGTTAACGGGCAATAAGGATTGATGAAGGTGAAAATTACCTTTGTGTTTCAGACCTTCTCAACGGCCTTCGGTTAAAAGCTGGCTATCGGTTGAAGTTTAACGTGACTGAGGTTTTGTAGATGCTCGAGAATCAGAAAATTCGTCCCGCGCAGGTAATCGGACCGCTTGGCGAACCGCTGACGCTCGAGTCGCTTCCGCCAGCTTCGACGACTCGCTGGGTCGTGCGCCGCAAGGCCGAAGTGGTGGCCGCGGTCGCAGGCGGATTGCTGACGGTCGACGAGGCCTGCCAGCGTTATACGCTGAGCCTCGAGGAATTCACCGGCTGGCAGCGTGCGGTCGACCGCAGCGGCATGCCGGGCCTCCGGGTCACCCGCATCAAGCATTACCGCGATCAGTATGAGCGCCAGCAGCGCTACTAATTAAGGTCCGTCCCCAGTAGGACCAGAGTGAGGCCCCGCTCAAAAGGCGGGGCCTTTTTCATGTTCGTTGCGTTTCCGATCCAAATCCCGGAACAACATGCCCGCATCATGCGTCTCTGATGCCGTTAAGGCGCCCGGAAAAGTCACAGGGCGCCACGATCAGGAGGAACGAACATGGGAATCATTGTTTGGCTAATCGTCGGTGGTGTCGTGGGCTGGTTGGCCAGCCTGATCATGCGCACGGACGCTCAACAGGGCATCCTGATGAATATCGTCGTCGGCATCGTCGGCGCAGTCATTGCCGGGCTGGTCCTCGGCAAGGGCAACATCAACCAGGGACTGACGGTCGAGACGTTCCTGTGGTCGCTGCTCGGTGCAGTCGTGCTGCTGGCGGTGGTCAACCTTATTCGCCGCGGCAGCGTAAGGTAACTCACCTGTCACCGCGAAAAAATGGGCCGCCGGGAGAGATCCTGGCGGCCCTTTTCAATTTCTACTGAAGCTCGAAGCTCATCGACACGCTAACCTGCACCTGCTGGGTGCCCGGGTCGATCTTTGTATCGGCACCGGCACCACGTTCCTGTGCCATCATCACCATCGGCATTGGCGGCGGCGGGGCGTAGCCGCCGCTTTCGCTGACCGACAGCAGCCGCACCACGCGCATGCCAAGCGCCCGCGCGTACAGGTCGGCCCTGGCGCGGCCGTTGACGATCGCCTTGGCGCGCGCCTCGTCGAGGGCCGATTCCGGCTTGTCGATGGTGAGGTTCGGCCCGCTGATCGAATTGGCTCCCTGCGCAACCAGGGCATCAAGGATCGCGCCGGTCCGCTTCAGGTCACGAAACTTGACGTTAAGCGTGTTGGACGCTCGATAGCCGGTCAGGCGCGGCGGCTGGTTCTGGTCATACTGATATTCCGGATTGAGGTTGATCGAGGAGGTCTGGATGTCGCGATCCTCGATCCCCGCCCGCTTCAGGGCGGCACGGACCTGCTCCATCTGGGCCGCATTCTGCTCGATCGCCGCTGTAGCGGTCGGCCGCAGGGTCTGCACGCCGGCGGAGATGATCGCCATGTCCGGCACCCGGGTGACTTCGCCGGTAGCGCTGATGTCGAGCCTTGTTCCCGCAAGTACCGGGACGGCGGCAACGGCCGTCTGCGCGGGGGCGCTGGCCGGGATCGCGGCAGCACTCACCGCCAAGGCAGTCAGAAGAATATTACGCATCGAAAAATTCCCACCAATCAAAAAGGCCACCGCCGCAAGCTGAACCAGCGGCGATGGCCTCAATATGAACGAAACCAGGACCTTATCCCCGGCGGCGTAGCACCAGCCGGTAAATGAGCAGGATCAGGAAAGCACCGACGATGGCGGCGATAAAGCCCGCGGCCTCGCCGTCGTCATACCAGCCGACTGCCTTGCCGAGGAAGCCCGCCAGCAGAGCGCCGGCAATTCCCAGAAGAATGGTGATCAGGCAGCCGCCAGGGTCCTTGCCGGGCATGAGGAGCTTGGCGATTCCGCCGGCCAGCAGGCCGATGACGATCCATCCAAGGATCCCGTAATTCTCGATCATCCCTTCTGCCTCCCTGTGCCAAGAAACGCCTTCGCCTTGCAGCACGCTCGTTTCAGCATTGCAACAACGCGCATCCGTGTAAGGGGTGCCGCCGTTCGTAGAAAAAGCCTTTTCACGAGCAATTCGGGCGGTGCAGTTGCAACCGGTGACTTATTTGCGTAATACAGCAAAAGCAGCATCGGTTGCTGCTGCTCATTACGATTGGCAGGAAGAATGCGGCTTATGAACCGGGAGTCTAGTTTCGCGAACTCTGACACGCTGGTCGTGGTCGATCGTTCGCGTCGCAGGCGCAATGTCATCATTGCCGCGGTTGCGGCGATCGCGATCCTGGTCGCCGCATTCGTCCTGTTTTCCGGCAAGGAGAAGGCGCCGGCCGGTGGCGATGCGGCCGCGGTCCAGGTGCCGACCGTGACCGTTGTCGTGCCCGGCCGCAGCGAGGTTTCGCGGGTCGTGACGGCGTCCGGAGCGCTGGCCGCGCGGCATGACCAACCCGTCGGCGTGGCCGGCGAAGGCGGCATGGTGCGCGCGGTGCTGGTCGAGGCTGGCGCCTGGGTCAGGCAAGGCCAGGTCCTGGCCACGGTCGATCGTTCTGTCCAGTCGCAGAATGTCGCACAGCTTGCCGCCCAGGTGCAGGTCGCGCGGGCCGACGCGGCGCTTGCCCAAAATGAATATGAGCGCAGCGAAGCCCTGGTCGGCCGCGGCTTCGTGTCCAAGGCGGATCTCGACCGCAAGAAGGCCGCCCGCGATGCCGCCAACGCCCGGATCCGGGTTGCCGAAGCCAACCTCAATTCAATGAGGGCCCAGCTTGGGCGGCTGGACATCCGCGCCCCCAAGAGTGGCCTGATCCTGTCGCGCAGCGTCGAGGTCGGCCAGGTCGTCAGCCCTGGATCCGGCGCCCTGTTCCGTCTCGCCGAGAACGGCCAGATGGAAATGAAGGCGCAGCTTTCGCAGCAGGACTTGGCCTACATCCATGATGGGATGGCGGCAAAGATTACGCCGATCGGTACCGATCGCAGCTTCCCTGGCCAGGTGTGGCAGGTCTCGCCGACGATCGACGCCAACAGCCGCCAGGGCGAGGTCAGGATCGCCATCGCCTATGACCCGTCGATCCGTCCGGGCGGATTCGCTGAAGCCAAGATCGAGTCGGGCACTGCCAGCGCGCCGCAGCTGCCGCAGAGCGCGGTGCTGAGCGATGACAACGGCAATTATGTCTATGTCATCAACGGCAAAAACGAAGTCGAACGGCGTTCGATCAAGATCGGCAGCGTCGAAGACCAGGGCGTGACCATCTCCGAGGGCATTACGGGGAGTGAGCGGGTAGTCTTGTCCGCCGGGCCGTTCCTCAATCCGGGGCAGAAGGTAAAGCCCCAACTGCAAGCGGCGCGTTGAGCCCGAAGGAAGTTGTAACGCCATGAATTTCCGGAACATCTCTTCCTGGTGCATCCAAAATCCGGTTGCGCCGATCGTGCTCTTCGTCGGCCTGATGCTGTTCGGGCTGATTTCATTCGCGCGGATGCAGGTGAACAATGCGCCTGACATCGACTTCCCGGCGGCGATCGTTTCGGTCAGCCAGCCGGGCGCCGCCCCCAACGAGCTGGAGACGCAGGTTGCGCAGCGCGTTGAGTCCGCGATCCGCGGCGTCACCGGTGTCGAGGAAATCAACAGCACCTTGAGCGAGGGCAACAGCACCACCTTCGTGCAGTTCGTGCTGGGAACGCCGACCGATCGCGCCGTCAACGACGTCCGCAACGCGATTTCCCAGATCCGCAGCAACCTGCCCGATGGAATCCTTGAGCCTCAGATCACTCGCGTCGACGCCGAGGACGAGCCCATCATGGTGATGAGCGCCGAGACGACCGACATGACGCTCGAGCAGCTCAGCTGGTACATCGACAATACGGTCGCCAAGCGACTGTTGAGCGTCGATGGCGTCGCAGCCGTTTCGCGCGGCGGTGGCGTTGACCGGACGATCCGCATCATTCTCGATCCCGCCGCCCTGCAGGCGCAGGGCATCACGGCTGCCCAGGTCAATCAGCAGCTTCGCCAGAGCAACATCAACGCGCCCGGCGGCCGGGCGGAAGTTGCCGGTTCCGAGCAATCGGTCCGCGTGCTCGGCAACGCCCGCGACGCCTACGAGCTGTCCCAGACGCAAATCAGCCTGCCCGGCGGCCGCTGGGTGCGGCTTGCCGACCTTGGCGAAGTGAAGGATTCTTCGTCGGAGCAGCGCACCATCACCAAGATGAACGGCCACCAGGTCGTCACCTTCTATGTACAGCGCGCCAAGGGCTCGTCCGAGACGACCACCTATGACGCCGGCAAGGAAGCGTTGAAAAAGCTGGAAACGGAGAATCCGAAGGTCCGCTTCCTCGAGATTTTCAACCGGGTCGACTACACCAAGTCGCAATATCGGTCCGCGATGGAAGGCCTGATCGAGGGTGCGGTGCTGGCCGTGCTGGTCGTGTTCCTGTTCCTGCGCGACATCCGGGCGACGGCCATCTCCGCGCTGGCTATTCCGATGTCGGCGATCCCGGCCTTCGGCTTCATGAGCATGATGGGAATCACCCTCAATTTCATGTCCACCATGGCGATGGGCCTCGTCGCGGGCGTTCTCGTCGACGACGCAATCGTCGAGATCGAAAATATCGTCAGACACATGCGCATGGGCAAGTCCGGCTACCAGGCCGCGCTCGATGCCGCGGATGAAATCGGCCTCGCGGTGCTGGCCACCACCATGGCGATCGTCGCGGTGTTCCTGCCGGTCGCGCTAATGCCCGGAATCGCCGGTCAATATTTCAAGGCGTTCGGCTTCACCGTCGTTCTTTCGGTGTTGATGAGCCTGTTCGTCGCGCGAATGATCACGCCGCTGATCGCAGCCTATTTCCTGCGATCGCATGGCGAGCAGCCCCACGCCGACTTCAAATGGATGCACTGGTATCTGCGCGTCCTGAACTGGAGCCTCGATACCAGCAAGGCGGACGCCCTGCTCGCCAGGCTCCCAAAGCCCGCGCGGAAAGCCGGCTACTACGTCCTGGGTTCGATCCTGCTGTTGCTCGTGATCGCGGCCTTCTTCGTCGGGACGGGCGCGGCGATGGCCGGCCTAGGCAAGCTGGAATGGAATGGCGGCGTTACGCTGACGCTCGCCCTCATCCTTGGCGGAGCCGTCGCATATGGCGCGGCCAAGCTGATTGGCCTCATCGTTCGGTGGGTCGGCAGCCGCGGATACGCCGAGTGGCACGGTATCGTCGCCGAGCGCTGGGACGCCCGATTGCACGACCATCGCCTGACAATGGTCGGTGCCGGCATCGTCACTCTGCTTCTCAGCATCGTACTGTTCGGGACGCTGTCGCAGTCCTTCTTCCCGCCGCAGAACGATGACTTCGCGCGGGTGAACATCACCCTGGCCCCAGGCACCACCCTCAAGCAGACCGAAGTCGTGGTCGACAAGGTCGCGGCGATCGTCGCCAAGGACCCAAGCGTCGAGCGGGTGTTCGAGCGCGTCAATGTCGGTAGCGGCCGAGTCAGCATCGTGCTGAAGAAAGACCGCGAGGTCACCAGCACCGAGTTCGAACGCAATCTTTCGCCGACCCTGGCGGCCATTCCGGACGGGCGCATCAGCTTCCAGACCCAGAATGGCGGCGGCCCGGACGCCGAAGCGCGCGATATCATGCTGTATCTGGGCGGCGACAATCCGGAGACGTTGAAGGACGTCGCCACCCGGATAGCCAAGGAGATGCAGACTGTCCCCGGTCTTCGCGCTCCGCGCGTCGGCAGCCAGCTGGCCCAGCCGGAAATCACGATCAAGCCCCGCTTCGACCTGGCAGCCGACCTTGGCGTCACCACAACCGCGTTGAGCCAGACGATCCGCATCGCGACGCTGGGCGACATCGAGCAGAACAGCGCGAAATTCTCGCTTTCCGATCGCCAGGTGCCGATCCAGGTATCCTTGCCTGAAAGTGCGCGGCGTGACCTCGCCACGCTGGAAAATCTTCCGGTGCCGACGACCGGTGGCGGCTCGGTTCCGCTGAAGGCAGTCGCCGACGTCGGCTTCGGTTCCGGCCCGACCACGGTGCAGCGGTCGAACCAGCTGCGCCGGCTGGCCGTCGGTGCGGATCTGGCGCCGGGCGTGGTCGAGGGTGACGTCTGGGCGAAGGTTCGCGAGCTTCCGAGCTACAAGAATCTGCCGCAGGGCGTTCAGCAGATGAACCTCGGCGACCAGAAGTGGCAGGCCGAGCTACTGTTCAACTTCGCCGTCGCGCTGATTTCGGGCGTGCTGCTGGTGTTCGCCGTGCTGGTCCTGCTCTATCGCCGGTTCCTCGCACCGTTCGTCAACATGGGATCCCTGCTGCTTGCTCCGCTCGGGGCCGCGGTAGCGCTGCATATCGCCGACCAGCCAGTGTCGCTGTTCGTTCTGATCGGCATCCTGATGCTGTTCGGAATCGTCGCCAAAAACTCGATCTTGCTGGTCGATTTCGCGGTCGAGATGATGAACCACGGGATGCCCAAGAACGAGGCGATCTGGGAGGCGGGCCACAAGCGCGCGCAGCCGATCGTCATGACGACCGTGGCGATGGTTGCGGGCATGTTGCCCACCGCCATCTCGATCAGTGGCGACAACAGCTGGCGCGCGCCGATGGGAATCACCGTGATCGGTGGCCTGATCTTCTCGACGGTACTGACGCTGCTGCTGGTACCGTCCTACTTCTCGATCGCAATTTCGATCGAAAGCAGGATCGGGAAACTGTTCCATCGCTTCGTCGGCGCCGGAGCGCATGAGGCGAGTCCCACGGGCCAGGCACCGCTTCCGGCGGAGTGACATCGCCGCCAGTGGAACTAGAGTGGCGGCGATGACCAAGCCGCCGCCCCCTGCCCTGGCGCGTTTCAATCCGGCCCAACCGGGGGCCGCCGGCATGAAAGTGGCCGCGACGGGCCTGCTGGTGGCGATGGCGATCGTGTTCGTCGTCGCCCGGCAATTCGAAGCTGCTTACCCGTGGGTCGGTTATCTCAAATCCTTTGCCGAGGCCGCGATGGTCGGCGGGCTGGCCGACTGGTTCGCGGTAACCGCGCTATTTCGCCATCCGCTGGGCCTGCCGATCCCGCACACGGCGATCATTCCGCGCAACAAGGACCGGATCGGCGAGGCGCTGGCCAATTTCCTCAAGGAGAATTTCCTGGTTGCAACGGTCGTGGCGCGGCGGATGCGCAACATCGACCTGGCCGGCGCTGTCGGGCGTTTTCTCCAGGCGCCGCAGGGCGAGGAGACGCGGATTCGGCGCGGCGCGAGCCGGTTGATCGCCGACCTGTTCGAAAGCCTCGACGACGAGCGGCTGGGCGGCCTGGTCAAAAGCTCGATCGCCAACCGAATCCGCAAGATGGAAGTATCACCGCTCCTCGGCCATGCGCTGGCCAGCGCGATCAACGAGGACCGCCATGTGCCGATGCTCGAAGCGGCGATCCGCTGGACCGCTCGAGCGCTCGACGCCAATGAAGGACTGATCCGCGACATGGTCCACAAGCGGGCCAATTGGGTGCTGAAGCTGGCGGGGCTCGATGCCAAGCTGGCCGACGCGATTGTCGACGGGCTGCGCAAACTTACCGCCGACATGCATACCGACCCGGCTCATCCGGTGCGGATCAAGATCGAGCAGGCGCTCGCCGATCTTGCCAACGACCTCCAGACCAAGCTCGAAACGCGCGAGCGGGTCGAAGCGATGAAGGTCGAACTGCTCGACAACCAGTCGGTGTCGCTGTGGCTCGATACCTTATGGCAAAAGGGCCGCGAGGCGATGATCCGCGCCGCCCGCAATCCCGACGCGGCGATGGCCGGCAAGCTGGGCGAAGTGCTGCAGTCGATGGGCCAGAACCTGGAGCATGACCCGCGGATGAAGGGCGCGATCAATATGTTCGCCCGGCGCGCGGTAGCCGGCATGGCCGCCAGCTATGGCTCGTCGATCGTCAAGCTGGTCAGCGAGACGGTCAGGCGCTGGGATGCGCAAACCATCACCGACCGGCTTGAAACCGCGGTCGGCCGCGACCTTCAATATATCCGCATCAACGGAACGCTGGTCGGCGGGCTCGTCGGGCTCGGCCTGCATGCGCTTGATGCGCTATGACGGTCGAAATCCGCGAGGCGCAGCCTGACGACGCGGAGCAATTGGTCCCGCTGATCGAGCTCCTGCCGCACAAGGTCACGACCGAGGGCGTGCGCGGACGAATCGAACAGCTGCCGGTGAGTGACTTTCCCCAGCTGGTGGCGATCGAGCATGGCGCGGTCATCGGCCTCTGCGGCCTGCACCGGATGACCGCCATTCATCGGGAAAAGCCGGTCGGCCGGATCACCATATTGGTGGTTGCGGAAAGTGCGCGCGGCCGAGGGGTCGGGCGGCAGCTGGTCGAGGCGGCGGAGGAGCGATTCAGGGCAGCGGGATGCGCGATGATCGAGCTGACCAGCAACGATTGGCTGGTCGAGGCGCATCGCTTTTACAAGACGATCGGCTACGAACAGACCAGCAAGCGCTTCGCCAAACAGCTCTAGCCTGCTTCCCGCAGGCAGGCTGTCCCCCGGACAGCCCTAACCTGCGGAAACCCGCTCAATGGTCGCGCCGACGGCGCTCAACTTCTCTTCCAGCCGCTCATAACCGCGATCGAGGTGGTAGACCCGCAGCACTTCCGTATCGCCTTCGGCGGCGAGGCCGGCGAGTACCAGGCTCATCGAGGCGCGAAGGTCGGTCGCCATCACCTGGGCGCCGGTCAGCGGCAGCCCGCCCTTGACGATCGCGGAGCGGCCATGGACCTCGATATCCGCGCCCATGCGGCGGAGCTCGGGGACGTGCATGTAGCGGTTCTCGAAGATCGTTTCTTCAAGGAAGCTCTGCCCGTCCGCGACGGACAGCATGGCCATGAACTGCGCCTGCATATCGGTCGGAAAACCCGGATATGGCGCAGTCGAAATGGCCAGCGGGCGGAGCGGCTGGTGGGCGGAAACCTTCATGCCCGCATCGGTGAACTCGATCGCCAGGCCGGCCGCGGCAAGGCCGTTGGTAATCGCCAGCATGTCGTGCGGCCGGGCGCCGACCAGTTCGATCGAGCCGCCGGTGATCCCCGCGGCACAGGCATAGCTGCCCGCCTCGATCCGGTCGGGCATGACTTCATAGTTGCAGCCGTGCAGGCCCTCGACGCCGTCGATGATCAGGTGCGACGAGCCGATCCCTTCAATTTTGGCGCCCATCGCCACCAATAGATTGCAGAGGTCGACGATTTCCGGCTCACGCGCGGCGTTGAACAGCTGGGTGCGTCCGGTAGCCAGGACCGCTGCCATCACCGCATTCTCGGTCGCTCCGACCGAGACCACCGGGAAGCTGAAATCCCCGCCTGGCAGCCGGCCTTTGGGTGCAGTCGCCTTCACATAGCCGGCGGCGAGCTCGATCTCGGCGCCCATCGCTTCGAGCGCCTTCAGGTGCAGATCGATCGGCCGGTCGCCGATCGCGCAGCCGCCCGGCAGCGAGACGGTCGATTCGCCGGCCCGTGCCAGCATTGGCCCCAGCACCAGGATCGAGGCGCGCATCTTGCGGACCATGTCGTAGGGCGCGACGGTCGAGGCGATCTCCTTCGCCTCCAGCGTCATCTTGCGCCCGACTTCGCCCTTTTTGACCCCTGCAACGGAGGTCGAAACGCCGAGCTGGTTCAAGAGGTGGGAGAAATTGTCGACGTCGGCCAGTCGCGGAAGATTGCCCAGCGTCAGCTTCTCATCGGTCAGCAGCGCGCAAGGCAGCAGCGTCAACGCGCTGTTCTTGGCACCCGAAATCGGGATCTTGCCTTCGAGGCGCTTGCCACCGGTAATGCGAATGGAGTCCATCGCCGCGCTTTAGCGCTTCCTGCGCGACTCACAAGCAGCCGTCATTGCGAGCGAAGCGACGCAATCCAATGTGGATTGCCACGTCGCCTTCGGCTCCTCGCAATGACAATGAGCAGGCTAAGCCTTCTCCAGCGTGCACTGGAGCGGGTGCTGGTTCTCCCGGGCGAAATCGATCACCTGGCTGACCTTGGTTTCGGCCACTTCGTAAGTGAAGACGCCGCACACAGCGACGCCCTGCTGATGGACCTGCAGCATGACGCGGGTGGCATCTTCGAGATCCATCGTGAAATAGCGCTGCAGGACGAGCACGACGAATTCCATCGGCGTATAGTCGTCGTTGAGCATCAGCACCTTGTAATTGCTCGGCTTCTTTGTCTTCGGCCGGGTACGGGTGACGACGCCGCGCTCGATCTCGTCGAGCCCGTCGCCTTGCCCCGGCTCGTCGCCGGCCATCAGAATCAGGTCGTCCATCATGTTCGGCCTAAAATATGGCAAGGCGGCAACTCACCGCAAGACAGTCCGCTCCGCTTGTCCCGAAAAGAAATTCCGGCTGTCCCGAAAAGAAAAGCGGCCGCCCCCGGTGAAGGGGACGGCCGCGAACAGGGTTGCCTACTCAAAGAGGGGGAGAGATTAGGCAACCAAAGTGTTGATGCGCTCGGCATTGATGCTGGCGCGGGTCTGGAGCGGCTCAACCGTCTCGCCGGCGAGCTTCACGACGCGCTCGGTCAGCTTCGACGTCTCGGCGACGAAGCGGTCGAACGACGCGCGGGCCAGTTCCGACTGGATCTGGAAGAACTCGGCCGGCGACTTCGCCTCGGCCAGGGTCTTCACGGCGTCCGAAGCCTGCTCGATGCCCTCGCGGCCCGACGCAATCGCGTCCTGGCCAATCGCCTTGGCGCCGCCGGCATAGATGCGGCCGGCTTCGACGATCGCTTCGACATTGGCCTTGGCGAGCTCGGCGAACTCCTCGGCGGTCTTCTGCGACTTGGCGGCGAGCTTCTGGCTACGCTCGCTGGCGTCAGCGAACAGCTCCTGAGCCTTGTCGGCGCCCGGGATCTGGAACCCAGCGAACAGCTGGTTGAAATCATAGGTCATGGTCTTATTCCCTTCGATCTTGTTGACGCGGGCGGCCGGAGCCGCCTTACGGGCGCGCTTCACCTTCTTGGCAGCGCGCTGTTTCACTTGCTTGACGGTTTCGACGACCTTGGCCGGGGCCTTACGGACACGGCGAACGGCCTTCTTGGCGACCGGCTTCGCCTTAGCGACGACCGGTGCGGCAACCTCTTCAACCTTCTCGGCAACGGCCTTCACCGGCGCCGCGACGGTCTCGACGACCGCTTCAATCTTCTCTTCGACCTTGGTCTCGTCAGCCACGTCAAAACTCCTTTGCTGCGGTGCAACATAGTGCAGTGCGACATGGGTTTCAAGCATTTTTTGTGCATTGCACAATAAAACGGATTTGGGCCTGCGCTTGACGGACTGCCATGGGCCAAGGCAAGTGCGGCCATGGCCGATCCGACCAGTCTTTCGCCTCACCGCCGCCGCCGCGGCCTGCTTATCGTTCTGTCCTCGCCGTCAGGGGCGGGAAAGTCGACCATCAGCCGAATGCTGCTGGAAGCGGACCCCAACATCACCATTTCCGTGAGCGCCACCACCCGGCCGGCGCGCCCGGGCGAGGTTGACGGCATCGACTATCATTTCGTCGACGAGGCGGAATTCAACCGGCAGATCGAGGCCGACGAGTTTGCCGAATGGGCCTATGTCTTCGACCACCTCTACGGCAGCCCCAAGGAGCCGATCAAAGAGGCGCTCAAGGATGGCCGGGATACGCTGTTCGACATCGACTGGCAGGGCACCCAACAGCTCGAATATGCCTTCCGCACCGACCTGGTGCTGATCTTCATCCTGCCTCCGTCGATGGCGGAGCTGCAGCGCCGCCTCCACCAGCGCGGGACTGACAGCGAAGAGATCATCGCCGGGCGGATGCGCCGGGCAGCCTCGGAGATCGGCCATTGGGCCGAATATGATTATGTGCTGATCAACGAGGACATGTCGAAATGCCTCGACGACGTCCGGGCTATAATCGCGGCGGAGCGGTTGCGCCGGGAACGGCAGCCCTATCTGCTCGGCTTCGTCCGGGAGCTGGTCGCGCGACCTAATTAAGCAGTTCGAGGAAGCGCGCCGCGGCGAGAAAGTCGCGGCGGCGGATATCGAGCGCCGCACGCGCCTCGGCGTCATCGCCCCATTGCTCAAGCTGCCAGCGATCGTCGAGGCTGACCGCTTCCCAGGCTTCTTCGGCCGGCAGCACCTGTTCCAGGACAGCCAGCCCGGCGACCAGCGATCCGCCGATCGTCACCAGCGGCGCCAAGCCCGCGAGCCGAAAGGGATCGAGCGTCGCGACCGCGTGGCCCAGCTTACGAACCGTTTCCTCCGGCTGGGACACATGCATCACACCCGAAACACAGGTAAAATCGACATCGTAGCGCCGCCGAGCCCAGGCTAGCAGCGCATCCCAGCTATCGGCCTGGCGCGCGACCAGCATCTCCGGCCCCTCCGCACGATAGCAGGTAAGGTCGCTCTCGCCGTAGCTGGCGAGGCTTGCCGCGAAGCCGTCCCTATCCGCCGTAACCCGGTCGATCGCGGCATTGGCAAGGCCGGTAAGCGGCATGGCCCGAGGATCGACCTTCTCGCCGCAATCATTCCATTCGGCCGCAATCGCATCCGCCAGCGCGCGCGTCGGCAAGAAGAGCTCGGCGCGCGCCGGGGTCTTTACCCCGCGGCCGTCCAGCGCAACTCCAAATCCACCCTCCGTCTCGGCGATTTCGGCCGACGTCCAAAAGCGTTTCACCGGTCCTGGCGCTCCCAGCTGCGCTTCAGGATTCGCGGCGCAAGGACGGCGTCGAGCGCGCCCATGACGGCTAGCAATCCGCCAAGCGTGGTCCAGCCACCCGGGCGGAGCAGGTCAGTAAAGGCGATGGCAATGCCCAACAGGAAGATCGCCAATCCGATCAACCTGATCACCATGAACATGTGGAAGCGCTTCTTCCAAAGCTCGTCGTCGCTCATTTGCCGCTGACCTCCCTGATCGCGGCGACGATGTCGTCGCGGCCGGCCCCTTCCTGACCCGCGATGGTCGCCGCGAGATCGTCACCCGACTTGTGCTGATTGAACTTCCGAGTGCCGCGGACTTCAACCAGGTCAAGCTCGAAGCCGACGATGGCCTTGATCATGGCTTCGAACTTGCCTGGGCCCATCTTGGCCCTTGTCCATGGCTTGTCCGGCGAATGCTGCCGCTCGAACCGGTCGCTGAGCGCGTCGAGCAGCCCTACCAGCTCGCTTTCCGGCAGCTCCCTCGCCTCGCCTTCTATCTCGACCGTCTCATAGTGCCAGGTCGGGACCTGGTTGTCGGCGACGTACCAGTTGGCGCTTTGAAAGGCGTCGCGGCCCGACAGGCTGACCAGGAGGCGATTGCCCGCCAGATAAGGAGCAATGCGATTCCGCCGCGCGACGTGAAATTGGATCTTTCCCTGCTGGGTAACGAGGATGGGCACGTGGACGACGAAAAGCCCATCGTCCGAAGCGGCAAAAATATGGGCGAAACTGCGTTCGGCCGCAAAGCCGAGCATTTCCTGCCGGTCGTTCCAGTCGAAGACTTGATTGGGGTGCATCAGCTCTTTCGCCTTGGCCGCCTTGCCGGTTTGGTCGGCTGGCCGCCCCTAGCGCGGCGTTCGCCCTTTCTCGCCTTGCGGGCTGACTTGGCCGCAGCAGCCGCGCGCCTGGCCTTGGTTTCCGGCAATTTGGCGGGATCGGGATTGTCCAGTGGCAGCATGTCGCCCAGCATCCGGTCGAACCCCAAGGTCGCCAGGCTTTCGGCGAAATGATCCGGCAGCTCGGCCTGATAATCGATCGGCTTCCCGTCGAGACCTTCAAGCTTCAGTCGCCGGGCATGGAGATGAAGCTTGCGGCTAATTCCGCCAGTCAGGAAGGCCTCCGCACCGCCATATTTGGCATCGCCCACGATCGGATGGCCGATCGCCGCCATATGGGCGCGGAGCTGGTGGGTGCGGCCGGTTAGCGGCTGCAGCTCGACCCAGGCGGCGCGGTTGCCGGCACGTTCGATCAGCCGATAGCGGGTCTTGGCGGGAAGCCCGTTTTCCTCGTCGACGTGCATCTTCTCGCCGCCGGTCCCCGGTTGCTTGGCAAGCGGCGCATCGATCAACCCCTCCTCGAGCGACGGAACACCGGTGATCAGCGCCCAATAGACCTTCCGCGCAGTCCGCCCGGCGAAGGCCCTGGTGAAGTGCGCCGCTGCCCTGGCCGAGCGGGCGACCAGCAGCACGCCGCTGGTGTCCTTGTCGAGCCGATGGACCAGCTTGGGCCGCTGCCCCTTCTCATCCGCCAGCCCATCGAGCAGCCGGTCGAGATGCTGCACCGTCTTGGTGCCTCCTTGGGTCGCCAGGCCGGGAGGCTTGTTCAGCATGAACCAGTCGCGCGCCCGGGCCAGCACCATGTCTTGCACATAGGCGGCCTCGTCCTCGGTCAGCGGCTGGACATCGCGCTGGGGCCGGCCACCCGGACCTTCGGCCGGAGCGGCCTCCGCCGGCGGAATGCGCAAATTCTGGCCGGTTTCCAGCCGGTCGCCGGGAGAAGCGCGCTTGCCATCGATGCGAAGCTGGCCGGTCCGTGCCCAACGCGACACAGTGTTGAAGCTGACATCGGGTAGGTTGCGCTTGAACCAGCGGTCGAGCCGGATGCCGTCATCGTCCTCGCCGACGGTAAACGTCCGAACGCTATCGCTGGAAGGCTGGGCCATGGCCGCCCCTTAGCCGGTCATGCCCTCGTGCGCCATTGCCCAATAATCGAAGGTCTTTTGCTGCAGCTGACGGATGAATTTCGCTGCCCTTGGGCCTTCCCACGGTCCCTCATATCCATGTGCCTTGCCGCCGCCGGCAACCCACCAGCCCTGCCCAGGCAGCCCATCGGATTGTCGAACGACCAGCACCGCCAGCTCCGGTTCGCCATGCGCAGCAGCTTCCTCGTCGACCACCCCCAAGGTTTTGCACAGCGCCCGCATTTTCGGCCGGGAAAAACCATAACCGAGATGTTCGAGAAGCTCCGAGTAACTCAACGAATGGCCAGCAGCCGCGGCCGCGACCAGATGGGCGCGAACCTCCGAAGCGTCGCCTAAGGTCATTCCTTCGGCTGGTCTGGTACCGGGGTCAGTTCGAACACCAGCAGCTGCGCACCGGATTGCGGATAGGGGATCACCAGCCGCCAGCGGAACGGGCCGATCCGTTCGAAGACGCCGGCCATGTCGCGCTTGGGATCGTCGCCATAATTGAGCACTTCATCCTCACTGCCGAGGCCGAGGCTGCCAAGGAAAACCAGGCGTGTCGGTGCATCATCCTCCCACATCCGTCCGGCAGGCCGCTGGCTTCCGGTCAGCTTGATGATGGTGAAGGTGTTGTGGTCGACCCCGACATGGCAAAAGAATGGCTTGAATTTCTCATAGGCCGGAGCCTTCGGCTTTTCGCGGCCGAGCTTGATCATCCGGCAGTTATAGATGCCGGGGGTCGGCGCCGGGCGAGGCAGGCTGGCATCGGGATCGAGCAGCTTGCCCTCGGTCTTCATCTCGTTGCCGAAACCCGCCGAGCGCGCTTCGGCCAGGCCAGTCGACCAGCCGGTCGCGACCCGGCGGATGCGGTTGATGTCGGCGGCGCTTGCCTTCGCCTGCCAAACATCGGCCCGGGTAGGTGGAGCGGCGACCACGATCGGGCGCGGCGGTTCCTTGGCGGGCGGCGTGCAACCGCTCGCGGCCAGCGCGACCAACAACATGGCAGACCGAATGGGCCTCAAGTTGCGACTCCGAATTATGCGAACCCCGCTGCCCCTAGGGTGACAAAGCCGCGCGATGCTTTCAACTAACGATAAGTTCACCAAATCACATTGTTCGAATTTCTGATCGGGGAGAGCGGCATGCTCGATTGACTGCCCCGGTGCAACCGCTAGGCGCAGGCCAGTGAACGTGCCCCTCACCGATCAGGCTGACGCCGACGCCCGAGCCCGCGCCGGACTGCTGTTCGGTCTCGCCGCCTACGGCCTGTGGGGCGTCATGCCGATCTACTTCAAGCTGCTGAAGGCGGTGCCGTCGATCGACATTGTCGCCCATCGGATCGTCTGGTCGCTGGTGGTCCTGGTCTTCCTCGCCACCATGGCCAAGGCCTGGGGCCAGATCGGCGCGGCAGTCCGCAGCCGCAAGACATTGCCAATATTGTTCGTGACGTCCGTCCTCATCGGCACCAATTGGCTGCTCTACGTCTATGCGATCAACAGCGGGCACATCCTCGCCGGAAGCCTCGGCTACTATCTCAACCCACTGGCCAATATCCTGCTCGGCCGATTCATCCTGAAGGAGCGCTTGACCAGGCTGCAATGGGCAGCGGTGGCGATCGCCGCGGCGGGGATTGCCGTTCTCGCCGCTGGCGCGCTCGGCACGCTGTGGAT
This sequence comes from Sphingomonas brevis, assembly GCF_023516505.1. Classification (NCBI taxonomy): domain Bacteria; kingdom Pseudomonadati; phylum Pseudomonadota; class Alphaproteobacteria; order Sphingomonadales; family Sphingomonadaceae; genus Sphingomonas; species Sphingomonas brevis. Next base: position 1,631,755 of record NZ_JAMGBB010000001.1, read on the forward strand.
CAGCCTGACCCTGTGCTTCAGCTTCGCCACCTACGGCCTGCTGCGGAAAATCGTCCATGTCGAATCGCTTGCCGGCCTGGCGATCGAGACCGCGCTATTGTTTCCGATTGCCCTGGGCTGGTTGCTGCTTGGCGGATCGGAGGGCAGGCCGATGTTCGGTCTGGGCGGACAGGAAACGGCGCTGCTGATTTCCGCCGGCGTCGTTTCGACCGTGCCTTTGCTGTGCTTCACCGCCGCCGCCCGCCGGCTGGCCTATTCGACGGTCGGAATGTTGCAGTTTATCGCGCCGACCCTGCAGTTCCTGCTGGCCGTCGCCATTTACGACGAGCCATTTACCTGGGCCCACGGCATCGCGTTCGGCTGCATCTGGACGGCGCTCGCCCTCTATCTTGGAGCGATGATCCGCGATCGCCGGGCCAGCCAGCAACGCGAGTGCGACGAGATGGCAGAGGCCTGAGGTCGATGCTAAGGAGCAGCGCCTAACAAGAGGAGCCGCGCCTTGCTGAACCTTGTTTCGTTGGTCATCGGCGCAGTTGCGCTGGTCTGCGTCGCAATCGCCTTCATTCCCTTGCTGGGCTGGGCGAACTGGCTGATCATTCCCCTTGCGGTACTCGGCGCCGGCATTGGCGCGGTGTCTGGAAGCAAGAGCGGCAGAAACCTCAACCTGTTCGTGATCGTCGTCGGGATTGTGCGGCTGATGCTGGGCGGAGGAATCCTGTGAAACGCGATCCCCGCATCGACGCTTACATCGCCAAGGCGGCGCCGTTCGCGCAGCCGATCCTCGAAAAAGTTCGCGAGCGGGTCCATGCCGCGGCGCCGGAAGCCGAGGAAACGATGAAATGGAGCGCGCCCGGCTTCACGGTCGGCGGCAAGATCCTGTTGATGATGGCCGCATTCAAGCAGCATGCCGCGCTCAACTTCTGGCGCGGCCAGGAGATAGGCGACGGCAGTCCCAAGGCCGGGGCAATGGGTCAATTCGGCAAGCTGACCTCCGTCGCGGACTTGCCGGGGGACAGGGAATTGGATGTGCTGATCCGCGAGGCGGCGGCGCTGGCCAAGACCGCTCCCGCGCCTCGCAAGGTCAAGCATGAGCCCAAGCCGCCGGCGGAGCTTCACCCGGAATTCGCCAGGGCGCTCAACGCCAATCCCAAAGCCAAGGCCACCCTCGACGGCTTCCCGCCATCCGCCCAGCGGGAATATCTCGATTGGATCACCGAAGCGAAGCAGGACAAGACCCGCGAAAAGCGCATTGCCGATGCAGTGGAATGGCTGTCCGAAGGCAAGCGCCGGATGTGGAAGTATGAAAAATGCTAGCTAGCGCGACATTCTGAGCGCCGGGCCGAACCTCGTTTCCGCATCGCCTTCGATGGTAAAGCCGCATCTTTCGTAGAATCCTTGCGCCGCGGGATTGGCGACCACCATCATCGCCAGGCCCTGCCGGCGGGCCTCGTGCACGGCGACGTCAACCAATGCCGCCCCGATCCCCCTGCCCCAAAGCTCCGGCTCGACGAACAGCCCGTCGAGCTCGATATGGCCTTCCTCGGCCAATATCGCGGAAAATCCGACGGCCCGCCCGCCAAGCTCGGCGACGTAAACCTCTCCCCGCTCGATCTGATCCATCGGCAGGTGGATCGCATCGGGATGGGCCTCGAGGTGCGGCCGGTCGTTTCCATTGGCGAGCGATGCCCGCCGCTGGAGCGATTCCAACTTCTCACGTTCCTCGGGTTTGGCGAGCCTGATCTGAAGCTCAGCGGGTCCGGACATAGCGGCCCGGCGCATCCTCGATCGGTTTCAGCTTGCCCTTGCCCGGTACCCGGGCGCCGGTCGCCTTGACCTTCCCATGGCCCTGCCCGTTCAGCCATTGAATCCAGTCCGGCCACCAGCTGCCCTTATGCTCGGTCGAGTAGGCAATGAATTCCTGCAACGTCGTCGCCGGCTCGTCGCTGGTCCAATATTGATATTTGTTGGCCGCCGGCGGGTTGACCACCCCGGCGATATGACCCGACCCGGCGAGGATGAACCGCTTGGGCCCCTTAAGCACGCGGGTAAGTTTCCACACGCTCGGCGCCGGCGCGATATGATCCTCCCGCCCGGCCTGGATATAGGCCGGTGTTTCGATGCTGCCGAGATCGATCGGAACGCCCTTCACGCTCAGCGCGCCGGGCGTCATCATCAGGTTTTGGCGATAGAGCCGCTCAAGATAGTCGCGGTGCCACTCGCCCGGAAGATTGGTGACGTCGCCATTCCAGTGAAGCAGGTCGAACGGCGTCGGGTCGTTGCCCATCAGATAGTTGTTGACGACGTAATTCCAGATGAGGTCCTTGCCGCGCAGCAGGTTGAAGGTCGCGGCCATCACTCGCCCGTCGAGCACGCCGGTTTCGGCGGTCAGCTGCTTCAGCGTCGCCAGCGTATCGTCGCCGACGAACATCTTGAGATCGCCCGGATCCTCGAAATCGACCTGTGCGGTAAAGAAGGTCGCGCTGGCGACCTTGTCCGCTTCGCCCTTGCCGGCCAGATAGGCCAGCGTCGCCGCCATGGTGGTCCCGGCCACGCAATAGCCGATGGTATGGACCTTATCGACGCCCAGCAGGTCGCGGATGACGTCGACTGCCTCTTCCTGCGCCGCGACATAATCGTCCATGCCAATGTCGCGGATACTCTCATCGGCCGACTTCCAGCTTACCATGAACAGGGTGACCCCCTGGTCGACGGTCCATTTGACGAAGCTTTTTTCGGGCGTGAGATCGAGGATGTAGAAGCGATTGATCCAGGGCGGGAAGATCACCAGCGGCGTTTCCAGCACTTCGTCGGTGGTCGGATCATATTGAATCAGCTGGAATAGCTTGGTCTCGTAGATCACCTTGCCCGGCGTCGTTGCAAGGTTGCGGCCCAGCTCGAACGCGCCTTCCGGGCTTTGGGTGACTTGCCCGCGGGTGATGTCGCCAAGCATGTTCTTGAGCCCGGACAACAAATTTTCGCCCTTGGTCTCCACCGTCCGCTTCATCACGTCCGGATTGGTGGCCATGAAGTTGGCCGGGCTCATCGCTTCGACGAAGCCCTTGGTGGCGAAGCGCAGCCGGTCGCGCGCCTCATCGTCGATCCCGTCCAGGTCCTCGACGGTTCCGAGCAGCTTGTCGCTGATCGCCAGATAGCTTTGCCGCACCGTGTCGAAGATCGGGCTTTCACGCCATTCGGGCGAGGAGAAGCGACGGTCCTTCTGTTCGCCGGCGGCCGTATATTGGCCAAGCATCTGGCTCCAGGCTTCCATCCCCTTCGACCAGGCGTCCGCGCCTGCGGTCATCCAGGCCATCGGGTCATTGGTGGCATGCGCCACCGGCAGTCCGAAGCCCGGCATCGACTTGCCCTGCGCCAGATTGTCGGCCCACGCCTCCATGATCATTTGGTTGGCCCGCGCCATGACCAGCGCCCAATGCTGCCAGTCCTCAAGGCTTGGAATGGTGGTGGTCGTTTCTTCGCTCATGTCGGCCACATACCCGTTTGGCGGCACAAAGTCGTCACCCCGGACTTGATCCGGGGTCTGCCTGTTTCTTAGGCAGCAAGACAAGGCGGGTCCCGGCTCAAGGCCGGGACGACGGTTGCGGGTTGCATTGAGTCGATCGTCGATCGAAGAGCGGTTCATGACGCCCCCGACCATCCTCCCCGACGCACTGGTAATGCTCGACTATGTCGGCATCGCCGTGTTCGCGGTGTCGGGTGCATTGGCCGCCGCGGAGCGGAAGCTCGATTTCGTAACCTTCGTCTTTTTCGCGGTGGTGACCGGCGTCGGCGGCGGCACGCTGCGCGACCTGCTGATTGGGGCGCCGGTGTTCTGGGTCAACACCAATGCGACGCTCCTGATCTGTATCGGTGCGGCCTTGGGTGTCTGGTTCCTGTCGCGCCGGGCAATCGCCGAACGAGCGGTGCTTTGGTTCGACGCGATCGGCATGGCCGCTTACGCGGCTTATGGCGCGTCCAAAGCGCTGACATACGGAGTGGCGCCCGTACCGGCATTCGTGATGGGGGTCCTGACCGCCTGCGCCGGAGGCATCCTCCGCGACGTGCTTGCCAATGAGCCGACGATCCTGCTTCGCCGCGAGCTTTACATCACGCCCGCTGCGCTTGCGTCCGGCCTGTTCGTCGCATTCACCGTGCTGGGCTTCCCCGCATTCTTGGCGGCATCGATCGCGGCACTTGCGGGGTTCGTCCTGCGGGCGCTGGCGATAACCCGCCGGCTAACCTTGCCCCTCTATAACCGATAGCGCCGCTCGCAGACTGTCCTGCGGCAAGGCGAGATGGCCCCTTGCCGCACCGCAGCATGGCCGCCATGCTAGTTCCATGTCCGACGAATTCTACCGCATCCAGCGCCTGCCGCCCTACGTCTTTGCCGAAGTCAACGCGATGAAGGCCGCGGCGCGGGCGAGGGGCGAAGACATCGTCGATCTTGGCATGGGCAATCCCGACGGCGCACCGCCACGCCACGTCATCGACAAGTTGGCCGAGGTCGCGGCCAAGCCGACCGCGCATCGCTATTCGGCGTCCAAAGGGATTCCGGGGCTGAGGAAGGCGCAGGCGGCCTATTACCAGCGGCGGTTCGGAGTGGAGCTCGATCCAGACCGCGAAGTCATCGTCACCCTGGGATCCAAGGAAGGGCTCGCCAACCTCGCCCAGGCGATCACGGCCCCGGGCGACGTCGTGCTGACTCCCAACCCAAGCTACCCGATCCATCATTTCGGCTTCATCATCGCCGGCGCATCGATCCGCTCGATCCCTGCCGTCCCCGGTCCGGACTTCTTCGAACGGCTCGACCGGGCAATGCGCTACACCGTGCCGCGGCCCAAGGTGCTGGTGATCGGCTATCCCAGCAATCCGACCGCACAAGTCGTCGATCTCGACTTCTACAGACAGCTGGTCGAATTCGCGCGAAGCGAAGGCCTGTGGCTAATCTCCGACCTCGCCTATGCAGAGATTTATTTCGGTGACACTCCCACCCCCTCGGTCCTGCAGGTGCCGGGAGCGAAGGAAGTGGCGGTCGAGTTCACGTCGATGTCCAAGACCTACTCGATGGCCGGCTGGCGGATGGGGTTCGCGGTCGGCAACGAAAAGCTGATCGGCGCGCTGACCCGGGTGAAAAGCTACCTGGATTATGGCGCCTTCACCCCGATCCAGGCCGCGGCGGTTGCCGCCCTCAATGGCCCTCAGGATTGCGTCGAAGCCAACCGCCAGCTGTACAAGAAGCGTCGCGACGTGTTGGTCGAATGCTTCGGCCGCGCAGGCTGGGATATCCCGGTGCCGATGGCCAGCATGTTCGCCTGGGCCCCGATCCCCGAGCAATATCGGCATCTCGGCAGCATGGAATTTTCCAAGCGGCTGCTCACCGAAGCCCAAGTCGCGGTCGCCCCGGGTGTCGGCTTCGGCGAGGAAGGCGAAGGCTTTGTCCGCCTCGCGCTGGTCGAGAATGAGCAACGGCTCCGCCAGGCGGCGCGAGGGGTCAGGAAGATGCTGGCCGCCAGCTAGACGCCCATCAGCTGCCGCGCCGTCGAATGCCACCAGGGCGTGTCCCACAGCGCATGGATCGCGATCGCGAGCGGCAAATAGGCTGCGGCCAATATCCAATAGGCGCGGTGGACGTAGCGGTTGCGAATGACGTCCCACAGGAACATCGGGGACAGCGCCAGCATCGTATAAATATCCACCGTCAGCGGGCTGCCGGGCATGGTTTGCGGTATCCATTGGATGCGATCGATAGAAGCCGGCATCGCCATTGCGACGGCGATGATCATCATCCGCTTGTGCATTCCGGAATCGCGAAGTCGCGCGCTTAGCCCGATCGCCATGAACAGCGAGAACAGGATGCCGATCCTGATCTGCAGCAGCATGATATTTTCCCAGATGGCGACCACCTGCTGGACCTTTGGCTGCTCCGCGGCTGGTGCCGCCTGGGCGAAATTCCACAGCAGATGATAGTTGGTCGGAATGAGGATGAAGCCGACGACGACCAGAGTCGGGGCAAGTACCATGCCGAGCATCCCGAGCTGCTTGTGCGAATCTCGTCGCCCGGTGGCCATCAGCCAGGTTTGACTGAAGAGCAGCAGCAGGAACGATCCCATCAGCACCGCGTGAACGTGGAGGATCAATGGGAATGGCGGCCGCTGTCCCGCCTCGAGCGCGGCGATCTTGGCCAGCGAGTCCGGGATGAAGCCAAACATTGTGTAAAGCAGGAAGCTGCCGGCCATGATGACGAAGATCCAGCGATCGATCGTCTTTGCCCTGGGCGTGCCCGTCAGCACATCGTCGCGCCGAGTGCCGCCGCCCAGCGTAGCTGCCAAAGTTGCCATGCATCCCCCCTTATCGAACAGGCCCGATACGCTAGCACAGGCGCCGGCGATAAGAACGGTTAACCAAAGTGAGGGTTATCGGCCAAGCGAGCCTTTGGAACGTTCGGCCGCCATTGGGAGTTATCCGCGCCAGCTTGTGCTTGCGCCATTGCTCATGCACTTGATCGACAACGGTTTTTGCAGGCGGGACTCCGGGGATGATGAAAATTCGTACTGTTGTGGCGGCGGGCATCCTTGCCGTTCTTGCCGGCTGCTCGATGGGTCCCCCGCCACCTCCGGCCCAGCCACGGATTGCGCGGCCGGTGTTCGTGCCGCCCGACACTAATTATCGCTGGACCAACGGCTTCTCCGCTTCGGGCTTCGAGGCGATGCACCAGATGATCGGCCGCACCACGCTGCGCCCGGCCGAGTTCCATTGGGCGCCCAATTTCCCGGTCGACGGCGATGTCGCCATCACCATCGACACCGCTAACCAGATCGCCTTCGTGTTCAAGGGCTCGCAGCTGATCGGCGTGACCAACATCTCGACCGGCAAGAAGGGGCATCCGACCCCGCTCGGCTTCTGGACGATCAACTGGAAGCGGCCGATGTACCGCTCGAGGAAATACGACAATGCGCCGATGCCTTTCATGCAGAATATCGACGACAAGGGCATCGCGATTCACGGCGGCGTGACCCCGGGATATCCGGCCAGCCACGGCTGCATCCGCCTGCCGATGGCCTTTGCCAAGCAGCTCTACGAGCTGACCAAGCCCGGCAATAAGGTCGTGATCGAGGGGTGATGCGCGCAGGCTAGTTCGCGGGATTGGCCGAGCACGTCATAGGGCCTTCGCCAGTCGGTCGCGCAGATCCGCCACTTGTTTATTGAGCGCGATCAGTTGCGGGGGCTTCAAGCCTGATTTGAGCAGCTCGTTGGTCAGGCATTGGGCGTCGATGCGAAGCTTCTTGCCCTTATCGGTTAGCGCAACATTGACCTGCCGCTCATCCCGCGGGTTGCGGGTACGAGTTACCAGCTTTGCCGCCTCGAGCCGCTTTACAAGCGGTGTCACCGTACTCGACTCGAGCGCGAGTCGGTCGGCAATGCCCGACACCGTCTGGCCATCTTCCTCGGACAGCGCCGTCAGCACCAGATATTGCGGGTAAGTCAGCCCAAGCCGATCGAGCACGGGCTTATAAATTCTGTTCACGGCGATGCTGGCGCCGTAGAGGGAAAAGCAGAGATGTTCGTCGAGAGTAAGCGGCCTGGCCATATGAGCGTCTCCTGCTTTTATATATCGCGATAAATAATCGCTTGACAAGGGTTGGCGTTGAGTCGCATAGACTACTTATCGCGATAATCATTATCGCACACATAAGGAGATTGAAGATGTCGACCCAGAACCTCAGCATCGTCCTGGTCCATGGCGGTTTCGTAGACGGCTCCGGCTGGCAGGCAGTTCACAAGCGGCTCGCCGGAAAGGGCTATGAAGTGATAGTCGTCCAGAACCCGACCCTCTCACTGGACGATGATGTCGGCGTCACCAGACGCGCCATCGCCACCGCCAAGCATCCGGTCGTCCTCGTTGGCCACAGCTATGGCGGCGTGGTGATCAGCGAAGCGGGCAACGATCCAAAGGTAAAGAGCCTGGCCTATATCGCCGCCTTCGCCCCCGATGCCGGGGAGTCGGTCGAAACGCTGATCGCCAATCCTCCGCCCGGTGCGCCGGTCCCGCCGATCGTCCCCAGCGCGGACGGCTTCCTGTCACTCGATCGCGACCAATTCCATGCTTCCTTTGCAGCCGACCTTGATGAGGACACCGCCCGCTTCATGGCCGACTCCCAGGTTCCCTGGGGCGTCGCCGCGCTTGCTGGCAAGGTCAGCTTCCCGGCGTGGAAGTCGAAACCGGCGACTTATCTGGTCGCGACCGAGGACAAGATGATCCCGCCACCCGCGCAGCAGATGATGGCCGCTCGTGCAGGCGCCAAGATCGTCGAAGCCAAAGGCAGCCACAGCATTTACGTCTCGCAGCCGGATGCGACGGTCTTGGCGATCGAGGAAGCGGCCAGCCTGGTCGAACTGGTCGACTAAGCAATAGTCGATAACGTGCGGGAGGCGTCCATGCGATGCCTCCCGTATCGCTATTTTTCGCCGCCACGCTAACAGAGGCAAATGGACACCAGCTCGATCCTGCCGCACACGCCGGACCTGCGCTACCTCGCCCAGATTATCCAGCTGGCGGTCGCGCCCGTGTTCCTGCTTGCCGGACTTGGCGCCTTCCTCAACGTTTGCGCCGGACGCCTGGCGCGGATTGTCGATCGGATGCGGACACTCGAACCGCGCATATTGGGCAGCCGTGGCGAGGAACACGACCGGCTGCTTGGCGAAGTCAGGCTGCTCGACCGCCGCAGCCGGGTCGTCAGCACGGCGATCTTCACCACGGTACTTGCGGCCGTCCTGATTTCCCTGGTCGTCGTACTGCTCTTCATGGCCTTCCTTACGGGTTACCGGTACGGAACGGCGATCGCCCTGCTGTTCATTGCCGCGATGATTTGCACCGGGCTCGGCTTTGCCATTTTCCTGCACGAGACACGGCTTGGCATCCGCTCGATCCAGGTCCGCGCGCACATCCTGGAACATCAAGCTGACGAGGACTGACACGAGCGGTTGCGCGCGCCCCTGATGAATCCTATCGGCGGCCAAACGATTCAACACCATGGGAAGTCCGTCACATCATGAGCAGCGCCAGCCACGTTCGAGCCAGTCACGTCCTGGACCGCGTCCTCGTCCTGGAAATGGTCCGCGTGACCGAGGCCGCCGCGATTGCCGCTTCGAAATGGATTGGGCGAGGCGACAATGACGCCGCCGACGCCGCCGCCGTCGAAGCGATGCGCGCCGCGCTGAACGAGCTGCCGATGGACGGCACCGTCGTCATCGGCGAGGGCGAGCGTGACGAGGCGCCAATGCTTTACATCGGCGAGAAGGTCGGGTCGGCCGATGGCGATGGCCCGGCGATCGATATCGCTCTCGATCCGCTGGAAGGCACGACCATTACCGCCAAGGCGGGCCCCAATGCGCTGGCCGTACTGGCAATCGCCGAGCAGGGCTGCCTGCTCAACGCACCCGACACCTATATGGACAAGATCGCGATCGGTCCCGGCTTCCCCGAAGGCACGATCAGCCTGGCGAAATCGGTTACCGACAATGTCCGCGCATTGGCCGCGGCCAAGAATGTGCTGCCAAGCGACATCACGGCCTGCGTGCTTGACCGGCCGCGCCATGACGCGATCGTCGCCGAGCTTCGGGCGCTCGGCTGCGGCATCAAATTGATTCCCGACGGCGATGTCGCCGGGGTGATCGCCACCACCGACCCGGATACCGGCGTCGACATTTATCTCGGCAGCGGCGGAGCACCGGAGGGCGTGCTTGCCGCGGCCGCGCTGCGCTGCGTCGGAGGTCAGATGCAGGGCCGGCTGATTTTCCGCAACGACGACGAGCGCGATCGCGCGCATCGCTGGGGCATTACCGATCTCGACCGCATCTATTCGATGGAAGATATGGCCAAGGGCGACTGTATCTTCGCCGCTACCGGCGTCACCGACGGGTCGCTGCTGAATGGGGTCAAGCGCCGGAAGGGCGGGTGCACAACTACCGAGAGCATCGTCATGCGGGCCAGCACTGGCACCGTTCGAAGGGTTACAACCGAATATCACAAACCCTTGTGAGCGCGCCGAAGCACCATATTATCGGTGCATGACAGCCCTTGCCATTCCGGCCGACCTGCAGCCGGTAGAACCAGCCTATCGCAGCGCCCTAAGAGTAAGGGCGGCAATATTTTGGGTCCCGGTATTCATTGCATCGCTGGTGGTCGATCGGAATTTCCTGGCGATCACATCATTTGCAGGCTTGCTTCCGGCACTCGCAGTTGCGGTTGGACTGAGTGCGATCATCGTGGCGCCCGACCGGATCTATCGCCGCCTTGGCTATGCGATGGATGGGCGGCGACTTCGTACCGTTCGCGGCTGGCTGTTCCACACCGACACCGTCGTCCCATTCGTCCGCGTCCAGCATATCGACGTGACCCGCGGGCCGGTCGACAAGCTGTTCGGAACGGCCAGCCTGGTCGTCCACACCGCCGGCACGCACAATAGCGTCGTCGTCCTGCCTGGCCTGTCGCCGGAGCGGGCAGCCGAGATCCGCGAAGCGATTCGTTCCGAAATTCGCGCTGACGCCGAATGAGCGAGGCGATCGCCCTAGGCACATCACATGACGGGCTCGGCCCGGCCGAGCGGCTCCATCCGCTCTACCTGCTTACCGGGCTCGGGCGGTCATTGCGGGGCGCCTGGGGCATGCTGGCACTCGGCGCCTTGTTCGCCAGCCAGGGACGTTGGTGGGCCCTGATTATGATGACCGTGCTGTTCGGGGCCTTTTCAATTGGCGCGCTTTATCTGCGCTGGCTCAAGCTCGAATATCGCGTCGGGGACCATGAAATTCGAATCGACAGCGGTTTTCTCAATCGCACCAGCCGGGCGATTCCGTTCGACCGGATAACCGACGTCGACCTGGAGCAAGATCCTGTCCAGCGGCTGTTCGGCCTCGCCCGCGTCAAGCTTGAGACTGGCGCGTCCGCCGGCAGCAAGGAGGAGGAAGGAGTCCTTCACACCATTGCGCTGGAACGGGCCGAGGCATTGCGCGAGCATATCCGGGCGCGCCGCGGGTTCGCGGGACCCCACGCGGCCACTCGCCCGGCGACGGAACCGCGAGCGATATATGCGATGAACTCCCGCAGGATCCTCATCGCTGGGCTTTTCAACTTTTCCCTGGCGGTCATCGCAGGCCTGTTCGGCCTCACCCAGACGATGGGCGATGCGCTGGGATTCGACCCGTTCGAACCGCGATTCTGGACCGACCTGCTTGCTCGATCGAGCCCGTTGCAAAATTTGGTGATGGCGCACCAGATGATTGCCGTCATCGGTGGCTCGCTGCTGCTGATCCTGCTCGGGGTCGGCACCGGGCTGGTCCGCACCACGTTGCGCGAGCATGGCTTCCGGCTCGACCGGACCGAGACGGGCTTTCGCCGGCGCCGGGGCCTGCTGACCCTTACCGATGTCTCGATACCCGCGAAGCGGGCGCAAGCGGCAATCCTCGCCAATGGTCCGGTTCGGCAACACTTCGGCTGGTGGGTCCTGAAATTGCAGAGCCTCGCCCAGGACGGCGGTAGGGGCGATCATGTGGTTGCACCCCTCGCCGACGACGGCGAAGCGGCATCAATCCTTGATTCCCTCGGCTGGCCGATCGTGCCGACCACAGGAACATGGCGGACCGTGTCCAAGGCCTATGTCAATTCTCATTTGATTGCGCTGGTGCCGGTGGCCATTGCGACGGTCGCGACCTTGATCGCGCTTGGGCCCATCGGATTGCTTGGCATAGCGGTCGGCGCGGCCATGATCGCGATGCGCTGGCTGGCGTGGAGACGGACGCGCTATGCGCTGGACCACGGCTCGCTGTTTGTCGAAACAGGCTGGTGGCGACATCGTCGCAACATCGTGCCCACGCGCAAAATCCAGAGCGTCGACCTGACCGAGAGCTGGTGGAGCCGCCTGTTCGGAATTTGCACGCTGCGGCTTGGCGTCGCCGGCGGGAGCGGCTTTGCCGATCATCACGTACCGGCACTTGCGCGCCCCGCGGCAGAAGCGCTGCGCGCCGAGCTTCTGGCATGACCGAAATGTTTGCCTGCGGCGTCGAGCGGAGCCTGACCGGCCAGCCGTGGCGCTGGCGGCGTGCTGGCGGTGACGATCTCGGCCGCGATCTCACCGACCAGCTGCTTCTGGGGCGCGGCATAGAAGAGGCAGACCTCGCCCGCCATCGCGCGCCGACCATCCGCGACTTCCTGCCCGACCCGTCATCGTTCCAGGACATGGACAAGGCGGCCGCTCGAATCGCCGACGCGATCGAAGGAGGCGAGGCCATTGCCATCTTCGGCGACTATGATGTCGATGGAGCGACCTCGGCGGCGCTTCTCACCCTTTTGCTTCGCCGGCTGGGGGTCGAGCCGATGATCTATATCCCGGACCGGCTGATGGAAGGCTATGGCCCGTCGGGTGCTGCCCTGGTCGAGCTGAAGCGGCGCGGGGCCAGCCTGGCGATCACCGTCGACTGCGGAGCGCAGGCCTTTGACGCGCTTCAGGAAGCGGCCGATGTTGGCCTTGAGGTGATCGTTTGCGATCATCACCAATGTGCGACCCTGCTGCCGACGGCACATGCGCTAATCAACCCCAACCGACTCGATGAAAGCGAGATCGGCGCCGCGCACGGCCATGTCGCTGCGGTCGGCATGGCGTTCCTGCTCGGCGTCGCCTTGCTTCGTGAGCTTCGCAGCCGCGGCCGCTTTGACAGCCAGCCAGAACCAAAAATCATCGATCTGCTCGACATCGTCGCACTCGGAACCGTGGCGGACGTCGCGCGGCTGAAGACGCTCAACCGCGCCTTCGTGACCCAAGGCCTCAAGGTGATGGCCGAGCGGCGCAACATCGGTCTCAACGCCCTGGCCGAGGCCGCCCGGCTGGTGAAGCCGCCGACCGCGCGCGATCTCGGTTTCGCATTGGGTCCACGGATCAACGCCGGCGGCCGCGTCGGCAAGTCCGACCTTGGCGTCCGTCTCCTGACGTCGACCGACCTTGAAGAAGCACGGGCCATCGCCGCCGAGCTCGACAGGTTGAACGAGGAGCGGCGGGCAATTGAGATGCTGGTTGCAGAGCAAGCCGGCGAAGCGGCCGGCGCTCAGTCGGGCGGCCCGCTGGTTCTGGTCTCGGGGCGCGGCTGGCACCCTGGCGTGATCGGCATCGTTGCCAGCCGGTTGAAGGAGCGATTCGGCTACCCCGCCATCGTCATCGCCGAGGAGGAGGACGGTACAGGCAAGGGCTCGGGCCGCTCGATCTCCGGAGTCGATCTTGGAGCCGCGGTTCTTGCAGCGAAGGATAGTGGCCTGCTGCTCGCGGGGGGCGGACATGCCATGGCGGCGGGGCTGACGGTGGCGCCTGGCGGTATCGAGCCACTGCGAACCTTCTTGGCCGAGCGAATGGCCGCGGATGTCGAAGCTGCCCGCGGCGGACGTGCGCTGTTGCTGGACGCGCTGCTGGCCCCAGGTGGCGTCGCGGCGAGCCTGTGCGACGCGCTCGATGCCGCCGGTCCCTATGGCGCCGGTTGGCCAGCCCCCCGTGTCGCAGCCGGGCCCGCGCGGCTGATGCGGCCAGGGATTGTCGGCAATGGCCATGTCCGGGCAATTGCCGTCGGCGATGACGGCAAGTCGTTCAAGCTGATCGCCTTCCGCGCCGCGGAAACAGAGCTTGGCCAGGCACTGCTGGCGTCGCCGGCCGACAAGCGCTGGTGGCTGGCCGGGACGATCAAGCGCGACGAATGGAACGGCGGCAATGCGGCGGAAATGCACCTGGAGGATGCCGCTGCGGCTTGACCGAATCTGGAGCATCGCCTAGGCGCGCCACGCACCACGTCATGTGGCCCCTTCGTCTAGCGGTTAGGACGCGGCCCTTTCACGGCTGAAACACGGGTTCGATTCCCGTAGGGGTCACCAGTGTTTTCAATGACTTAGCGGTGCTCCCGCAAAACTTCCCCCTCAATCTCCCTAATAAGCGGGTCTGAAACAGGCCGGTTGCCGGTCGACCGATTGCCGGTAAGCTGCCGGGCGTGGCGACGTTGCTCGACATTGCGAACAAGCTGGCTGATCCCAAGCTGAAGGCGGCATGCGAGCGCATCATCGCTCACCCTCTCGCGTTCCCTGAGGCAAAGGCCACGGCGCGGTCGATTCTCGTAATGATCGACAAGGAAGCGAAGCGGCGGCAGAAAGCCTCGACGCTACCGGACGACAGACGTGGCAGCGCTTAAAGACCGGGACGGCTCCCCCGACCGCGAGGCAGTTGGAACCCGCTTCGGTCGCTGCTAGTGCAGATAGGTCGCCCGGACAAAACCGGTACGCCACCCCAGCGGGTTCCATCATTTGAATATCAGACTTGGGATGCCTCAAGCAAGGCGCGGAGGGCGGTCGGCGCTTCGCATAGCGGCACTAGCATCTGAACGCCGTTGAGCGGGTGAAGGACAACCAGCGCGTCGACGTCATACTGCCGCCGGTGTAGGCGATCTATCCTAGCCTGAAGGCGATCTAGGCGCTTTACCCAGCCCTTCCGGTCATCGGTCACAAGCAGCTCGCGGCCAATGGTTTCGGCCTCGTCAATCGCCCTGGACCAATACAACTCGCGCTGCCGAGGCGGGGTGCTGGGCTCTCTCACGGTGAGCGTCATATCGGTGTTCATGGGGTGGTCTCCTTTTGCGTGGAGCCGTCGAACTATCGCCCTCGATTACTGTCTGTCACCAGTGAAGATTGCGACAGACAACAACCGACAAATCAGCCCCCCCCTTCCCCGGTCACGCGGCGGTTGACCCCCCGCCACCACCCCAGCGCCGTGCCGCGCGGGCGTATCGGACCCCCGCTCTAATTTTTTTTCGCGCAAGTGTGTCTCCGACAACTTGTAGTCGAGCGCACAAATCATCCCGCGCTTTTCAGCCAATCTCGCCTTCCGCGTTCCTACAGATTGTCGGCATTACTTAGTCATTTCAGTCGCTTGACTGTAAAATTTAGTATTGATTGCCGAGTCCGCCCGCATATTTGCTGTTCATAACAAACGCACACAAACACCAGCAAACGGGGGTTGGCGAACGATGATGATTGAAACGAATCCGGTGGAGCAGCTGGCTTTCAGGATAGAAGATACCTGCCGGATGCTGGGGATTAGCCGGTTCACGCTTTACGCTGAGATTAACGCGGGCCGCTTGTTTCCGTGCAAGGTCGGCAGGCGCACGCTGTTCACTCGAACTGAAATGGAGCGTTGGCTGAGGGCGGCGCAGGGGACGGTAATCGATCCGCGCCCCCTCTCTGTCGGCGCGGTGTCGTAATGGAGCGCCTGATGCGGCGGGCGGCTCCCCGGTTTCATACGTGGCTCAGGCAGCGGCGGATCAGGGCTGCGTGGAGGCGGCTAGCCTTTTTGCGGGTCGATGTGCGCGCGGCTCAAGCCACGTACGAGCGGCTGGTGTCCAATGTCTGACGCGGCGCAGACGGCCAAGGCGGTCGAGCGGGCTCGTGAGATTGCGGCTGAGGCGTCACGGGAGTTCGACAGCGCGAGAGCTGATTGGCTGGCTGCGCGTGGCGAAGTTCGCGAGGTAGCGGCGGGCATCCAGGCTAATGATTTGGCCGAGCGGGTGCTGCTCTTTGTGCAGCGTAAGTTTGCCAACGGCTTCGACTTTTCGACGCAGCAAGCAACGACGGCTTCGCTTGATGCGGACTTTGCGGAAGCGAGCGATCCGACTGACGTGGCGGTTGCGATTGCGTTCACGGCTGGGTTGGTAGCGCTGTCGCGTCCTGAGGGTTTGGCGCTCGCGATCAGCGACGCGGCCAAGGCGAGGGCGGCGATGTTGCCGACCGGGGACTATGCCGAGCGGATTGAGCGGGCGGCGCGGCAACGCATGAGCGAGGCCGGGCAATTCAGGCGGAACGCGGCGAAGCTGTTGCGGACGGTGGAGGCGTACGCGGCCAAGGGCGGCGGCCCGGCTGCTGAGTGATTGAGGGGGTGCGGGGACATGACTGACATTGATGAAGTGACGAATTCGCGCGAGGCGCGTCGGCTTGCGGTTGGATTGAAAAGCAAGGCGCAGCGCGCCGAGGGCGTGGTTCATGCCGCGCAAAAGGCGGTTGCCAATGCGGAGCGCATAGCTGGCAATCTGGCTGGGGAAGCTGAGGAAATCCCGGCGCTGCGAGCCGCGGCTAAAGCCAAGGTCGACGCGTTCGAGGCGGCGGCCAATGTGACGGTGCCTGATGTGCTCGTTGCCGAGGCCGACACGCGCAATCGGGACACGGTTCTGGCTAAGGCGTTTCAGTATGCGGTGCAGGGCCATGATCCTGTCGAGATTGCCGAGCAAGTGACGGCGCATCTGCAGCAGAGCGACGCGCTGTGGCCGGATGACGACTTGCCGGAAGCGATGCAACGCGAAGCCGAAGGTGATGCTGAAGGCTCGTTCCGCGATTTCCTCAGGGCTCGCATAGCAGCGGCGTGGGAACGGCTCGGGGCGATCCGGGACGAAGCGGCCAAGGCTCTGCCGGTCAAGCAACAGGCAGAGAGCGGGCTGAAGGATGCAAAGCGCGAGCTTGAGCGGATCGAGGCTCGCGCGGCCTATTTACCGGAGGCGATTGCCGAGTGGGACGGCAAGGTTGTCGAGGCGCGCGCGGTACATGTTGCTGAGGTCGAAGCCTTCGAGGCAGCCCAAGCGGCGCACGAGGCGATGCTTGCCAAGGCGGAAGAATTGAAAGCTCAGGAAGTCGCTGAAGCTGCGCCGTTCGTCGATCGGTTCAAGGTGTTCCGCGTCTCGCTTGACGATGGGCTGGAGCGTGCCGACTTCGACGCGCTTTCCCGGATTGGTGTGTTGGCTGGCTGGCTGGTTGTCGACGGCGACGTTGAATTCCCGCTGCTAAACCGGGATCAGGGCGCTCCTGCCGCGCCGTCGTTGGGCTTGTTGCCGGGCGAATGGGACGCTTCGGTTGTATGGTTGGAACCGGGCGACCTGGCCGAGTGCTATGCTGACTTGGTGCAAACCGGCGAGAGCTTGGCCGTTTTGGTGGCGCGTATCGCGGTCCCGGCTGAGACAATGGAGCGGCGGCTTTCGCGGCTAGCGAACGTCGGTCATCGGCTGGATTTGTTTCCGATGGTGTTCGCGCCTGAGGAAGTTGACCGGAGCGGCTCGCGCTATGCTGTCGAGGGGATGCTGCCATTTGGCGCGCTGGCGATGCTGGCCGGCGAGGGCGGTGTTGGCAAAACGAGCGCGGCCCATGCGCTGCTCATGGCGGCTGGATCGTCGACCGGCCCTAAGGAATTCCTTGGGCAGCTGGTGACCGGGACCTATCCGGTTGCGCTGATTACGGGCGAGGAAAGTGAGGAAGAAATCGCGGATCGGCAAGCCGCGTTCGGCGGGACGTGGGGCGAGCCGAATTTGAAGCTCAGGGCTGGCAGCGGTCCCGCGTTCTACAAGAGTGCGCTAGCCGCATTTGAAGAGCTGGACGAATACGGCGTCCTGGTCGTCGACAGCGTGACGTCGCTTGCTGGCGGCAGTCACATTGACGGCGCGGAAGTCGCTCGATTCCTTCAACCCCTCAAGGACTTTGCACAGCGGAAAAAGTGGGCGGTGTTGGTGCTGCACCATTTCAGCCAAGGACGCGGCGCGCTGCTCGACCGCATTTCCGGCTCTCGCGCTTTCATCAATCTGCCGCGCATGGTCATGGCGCTTGAAGCGATGCGCGATGGTCGCCGCAAGGTGACGACGGTGAAGCACAATCTTCTCCCCGGCCAAGTGTGGTTGCCAAAGGATCAGAGCCGGTTGTTCTCTACCGATGACGCCACGCTGAGGCTCATGCCGATTGAGGACGCGGCGGTTGCGAACGACGAAGGCGAGGCGGACATTGAGCCGCGCGTCCTGGCCGCGATTGCCCGGGTTACCGGTGAGGGTGTCCGCGTCAACAAGAGCGGCAAGAGCGGCCTTCACAAGCTGAACGCGCCTGAAGTCGCGGGTATCGGTCGCAACGCGCTCGAAGCGGCCATTGGCGGCCTGATAGATGACGGCGAGCTTGCCGTTACTGGCAACGGCCTGTTCGTCGTCCGGCCGGAAGGCGGTGAAGCCGAGGCGGCCTGACTGTTAGAAATTGTGGGGAGCGGTGGCAGCGACCGCTTCCCTGCAAGCCCGGCATTATGTTAAGCCGCGGCCCTTCCCCGTCGCTGCACCAAAAGGAGCAAATCGCCCCATGCCCAAAACCGCAACTCGCGAAGTCAACAACGACCCTTGCCGTCCGCTGAATGTTCCCCGGTATCATGGGCAAAAAGCCCTTCACTCGATTGCTTATATTGAGGGCGAGACGTACTTGGAATCGCTGTCGCGCTGGGCGAAGTCGGCACCGGCCAATGTGCTGCCGATCTTCAGCGTCAACCATCACCTGAAGCCCGGCGAAACCAAGACCATTTATGCCTAAGGTCTGACTGCCAATCGATCGATTGAGGGGGTGCTGCGAAGCGCCCCCTTTTTCTTTGCCAAGTGTGCGGCGGACGGTCGATTTAGTCGTGACGGAAGTATCGGGATTCGTATGACATTTCCCTGAGGGGGATGCGAAGCGGCTTGGCCCCTCGACATGAGAGGGGGTTAGCCTATGTGCCTTCCGGCATTAGCAATCGGGGCGATTCTCGCGGCGGCGGGAACCGGCGCGTCCATGCTTGGACAGCGCAAGGCCGACAGCGCCATGAAACACACATTCAACGCGGAACGTCGCCGTCAAAAGGCGTTCGATGCCGAGCAACAGGGCCGGTTCGAGGATAGTCTTAACTCGGCTGGCGACTTGACGAACGCTGACGCGATAGACGCGGCAGCTGCGGCTAACACGGCGGCTCTCAATGATGTGGCGGTATCTGCGGCTCCGGCGGCAGAGGGTTACTTGCCTGGCTCGTCCAACGCGCCGTCCATTGTGGCCGATGCTGCGGCCAAGGCTGGTGCGACGGCTGACAATCGCACCGCTGCTTTTGCTACCGCTCTTGGTCGCTTGGGCGGCACCACGGATCAGATGCTTCGCAACAGTATTCGCACGGCTCGCAACGCTCAGGAAGTCGACCGGATTAGCAGCTTCAGGCGCGGCTCGATGGGTGTGCTGGACGCTGAAATGCAAGCGGCGGCTCAAAAGGGACGAACCCTCAAAGGGCTCGGCTCGCTGATGCAGCAAGCCGGTATGGCGGCAATTAGCGGCGGCCTTGGCAGCGGCGCAGCTGGCGCGGGAGCGGCGGCTGGCGGCGGCACGGCGGGGACGGCGGCTGGGTTCGGCAGCGCAATCGGCGCGAACGGCAGCAGCATGTTCCAGCGCCTACTCCCGTTGGTGCGCTAATCGAGAGGGGGACGGACACATGATGCGATCAAGTCAGTATTACGCCGGGGACAGCGGCAATCAGGAAATGTTGGGCAACCTTGGCTCCGTCATTGGCGAGCTCGTTTTTGGCGGCCCGGCTCGTCAACAGGCTCGCGAGGATGCCGAGCTGAAGCGCCGGTACATGCAAAGCCAGATTGGCACCAATGAAGCCAGCACAGCCGATAGGCAGCTACGGACGGCGCAGCGGCAAGCGTTGATCGATGCCAACAGCGCTGCCTTCGACATGATGACCGAGGGTAATCCCAATTACGTCGCCTATGTCGACCCCACTAGGCCGCAAGAGCCCGCGCCGGGCGTTGATCCTTTGGCGGCTTTGCCAGTGCCGCAGAAAATGAGTCCGCTTGCGCAGCTCGTTTCCGGCATGAACGCGGCGCAGCGTCTTGCCTATGGCAACGCTCTGCATGCGGCGGCTGCGAATGAGGCGATCAACGCGCAAGACGTCGGCTCTGCTCCGCTCGTCCTGGGCGGGACGATTGCCGACATGATGCGCGGCGCGACCTATGCCGGTCATATCCCGACGCAGGATTCGGCCTTCACTCCTGAGCAAGCCGACGACATTCGCCAACAGGACTATGACAACGAATTGAGCAAGGCTCGCATCGGCGCTGACGCGCGGCGCTACGGGGCCGACCGGGGTTATGAAGGCCGCGTCTATGCAGCTGACACATCGGCTGCGAACAATCGGCGCACTACGGAGACGTCGGCTGCGAACAACGCGGCCACCAATGCGACGACGCGCGGCGGCTACAGCTATCAGCACGGCGGCAGCGACGGGAAGGCGCGGCCCGGCTCGCGCCCCGCTCCGGCGGTGGCTGCTTCCGGCGGCTATCCTGAGGGCATGGTGATTAAGAACCCGCAAGGCGTCCGTATGGTTCGCCGTGGCGGTCAGTGGGTGCGCCTCTAATGTTCCGCGATCTTCCCGCTGGCTTTGAAGTCGAGAGCCTTCCTGAAGGCTTTGAGATTGAAGTTCCCCCGACCGCATCCGGGGGCGTCCCTGGCCCGGCTGCTGCACCTTACCAATCCTCTCAATCCGGTGGTGCGGTGGCCGGGTCAACCTTCGATCCGGGTGGTTTCTTCGCGAACGCGGGGGTCACGGTCACGAGCGGCTATCGGACGGCAGAGCATCAGGCTGACATGCGGCGACAGGGGTACACGCCAGCGCCTAACAGCCTTCACCTAGAGGGGGATGCTGTCGACCTAGTGCCGAGTGAGGGTCAAAGCTGGGGCGACGTTCGCAAGGCGGCTCGCCACGCTGTCGAGCAATGGGGCAACGGCGCGAAGCTGATCGACGAAACCGGCACAGCGAAACCGCACGTTCACGTCCAGCTTCCCGGCTGGGGCGGCGCTCCCGGCGCGCCCGTTGTCTCCGATGGTTTGCCGGAAGGCTTTGAAATCGAGGCGTTGCCGGAAGGCTTTGAGGCTGAGGCTCCGTCTGCTGCGATCCCTGCGCCGGCCAACGTGGCTGTCGCGGCCGATCCGGCTCCCCAGCCGCCAACGGAAGGCGTCGGCATAGCTCCGACTATCAACCGGATTGCTGGGGCCATTACCGGCGACGGCGGCCCAGCTGTCCAGGTCACCGACAACCGGGAAGCGATTGGCGGCTTCGCCGACGAGTTGCCGGAAGGGGTGCGCCAAAAGCTAACCAACGAACAGCTGGGGCAATGGGTCGCGCTCGCCAAGTCAAAGCCGTCGGCGCAACAAATCACTGATCTGTTCGGCTCGTTCGGTTTCGACGTCGCCAACGCGGCAGACGTTGCCGACAGCATTAGCAAGAGCGGCCAAGTTGGCAGCGATGTGGTCTATAAGTTGCCGGTGCCGAAAGCGAACGCGGACGGCGCAACAGGCGCGGCGCTTCGCGGCTTCGCTGATCCGGTTAACTTCCTTGATGAAGCCGGGGGTGTGGTCGACGCATTGGGCGGCACCGACGGTCGCGAGAGCGTTTGGAATAGCGAGCGCTCCTTTGGTGATATTCTTGACAGCAACATCGATCTGAACCGGGGCATCCTCGCAGCCGACGAGCGCGATCATCCGTACATGCGGCTGGGTGGACAGCTGGTGTCGGGCTTGGCGTTGCCGGGCGGCGCAGCGGTCAAAGCTGAGGAAGGCTTGGCGGCGGCGGTGAAGGCCGGCGCGAAGGCCGGTGCTATTGAAGGCGCGGTTGCCGGTGAAGGCGCTGGCGAGGGTGGCGCGATCGATCGATTGCCGAGCGCTGCGGTTGGCGGTGTCGGCGGGGCTGCTGTCGGCGGTACGTTCGGCGGCGTCATCAACGTCGGCGGCTCCCTGTATCGCAAGCTCACGAAGGCCGAGGCCGACGCGCTGGGCTCGGTCGCTGATGACGTCGTGGAGCAATCGACTCCCCAGCCGCCGGAAACGGGGGCTACAGCGCGTCGCGGTGTCGAGCCGGGCGCGGATAAGCCAACGGCTGCAAACGACGCTGTGGCGAGTCCTGATCGCGAGCCTCGTGCGGCAATGGCTGTCGAGGGCGACAAGGCTCCCGAGATTAGCGAGCCGGTTCGGACTGTTCGACCGGGCGACGACGCGGTGCCGGTAGCCGAGGCCGCGCGCCCTGCTGAAGTGCGGGAAGCGGTCAAAGACCTGAAGCCGGGTGACGTGCTGGCGAAGCCGTCGAACCGGGTCGAGACGCTAGCAGAGGCGGAGGCGGCCCAGCCGTCGCGCTTTGAAAAGGTCGAGGCTCCCGACGAGAACGAGACGCTAACGACGCGCAAGGTATCGACGCCAACCGGGGCGCGCAATCAACGCGGGCCGCTCGACCTCGTGGGCTTCCTGCGCTCCAAGGGCGGCGTCCAGGACGAAGGCGGCGAGCTTCGTCACCTTGGCATCACGAACAAGCCACGCAAGGGCGAGGACTTCGCCGGGGGCGAGGGCTTCCTTGGTGGATTGGTGAAGCGCGACGGCATGACGCTGGACGACGCGGCAGAGCTAGCATGGGAAGCCGGGTACTTCCCGGATCATGCCGAGCGGCCAACGGTTGCTGAATTCCTCGATGCGCTGGAAGAGACGCATAGCGGGCGCGCTCGCCGGTTCCACCCCGACGACATGGAAGAAGTCGCCACGCACGAAGCGACGCGCGACGAGCGCTACCTTGTTGAGCAAGCCGAGCAAGCGGGTATGCCGTTGGCTACCGAGCGCGGCTCTCCGGCGACTGAGGCCGACCTGGCTGCGAACCAACCGCCGGTCGAAGCCTATGAGAACGAAGCGGCCAAGGTGCTGAAGGTCGCGAATGTCCGCATGGATAAGATCGAAAGCGCCGACGACATTGGGCAAGCGGTCAAGGCGATCCACGAGGCGAGCGGGCCGAGCCCGTCACGTCGCCCGGTTGGTCACGAGGAAACCGCCGAGCTTGCGGAGGCGATGGGCTTCACGCCTGACGACTTCCTGAAGCGTCGCGGCGGCAAGCCGCTATCCCATGTCGAGGCGTACGGGCTTCGCAATCTCCACGCGGCCTCGCTCGAACAGACGATTGCACTGGCGAAGAAGGCTCAGGGTGGCAGCGACGCGGACAAGGCCGCGTTCCTGAAGTCGTTGCAACAGACGGCGGCCCTTCAGGATCATGCCATTGGCGCGGCGGCTGAGGCCGGTCGCGCGCTCTCGCAGTACCGGATGCTGGCGAAGGCGAGCGCTGGAAGCCGGGAAGCCGTTGCCGAGCTATTGAGCCGGAGCGGCGGGCATGGGCGCATCGACGTCTTGGCGGGCCAGTTGGTCGAGATTGCGGCCAATGGCGACAAGGCCAAGGTAGCGAAGGCGGTCAAAGCCGCGGCGGCTCCACGGCTCCGCGACAAGTTCAACGAATATTACATCAACGCGCTGCTCTCCGGCCCGAGAACCCATGTGGTCAACTTCTTCTCGAACGCGGTGACGCAAGCGACACAGATCCCCGAAACGATTGTGGCGGCGGGTGTCGGCGCGGTTCGGACGACTGCTCGCAAGCTCGCGGGCAAGGAAGCTGGCGACCGGGTTTATGCTGGCGAGATAAGCGCTCGCACGGTCGGCACGTTGCAAGGCTTCACGGCTGGCTTGAAGGCAGCTGGCCGGGCTCTGCGCACCGGCGAGACGTCGGACGGCTCCGGCAAGACTGAGGCGGCCATTGAGGGCGCTATCAGGGGAACCAAGGGCAAGGTCATCAGGGTGCCGACGCGGCTCCTGTCGGCGTCGGACGAATTCTTTAAGTCGATGGCCTATAGCGGCGAAGTCGCGTCGCGGGCCGTGCGGCTGGCGAAGAATGAATGGCTGAAGGGCGATGCTCTGAAGCGGCGTATTGTCGAGCTTACCGACAACCCGCCGGAAGGGGTCGTTGAAGCGGCGGCTGAACATGCGCGCTACGTGACGTTCCAGCGTCGGCTTCAGCCTGGCATGGCCGCGCTGTCCCGGTGGGTGAATGAAACGCCAGCGGCTAAGCTGTTCCTGCCGTTCCTCAAGACTCCGGTGAACCTCGTCAAATTTGCTGGCGAGCGCTCCCCGGCTGCGCCGTTGGTCAAGGAATGGCGAGCCGACTTGTTGGCCGGCGGCGCTCGTGCGGATCAGGCGATTGCCCGGTTCATGGTCGGCAATTCGGTGCTGGCCGGGACGTGGGCCTATGCCAAGGACGGCATGATTACCGGCGGCGGTCCAGCTGATGAAAAGGCGCGCAAGGCGCTTCAGGCGGACGGCTGGCAACCGTACAGCGTCAAGGTCGGCGGCAAGTATTACAGCTATGCCCGGCTCGATCCGCTCACGACTATCCCCGGCATGGTCGCGGACTTCGTGGAAAAGCAGTCGGCCATGACGGATCGGCAGCGCGAGCAGTACGCTTGGACAATGCTGGGTTCGGTCATCAGCAATCTTGGTGACGAGACGTGGCTTCAGGGCTTGGCCGACATGGGCGAGATTCTGAGCGACCCTGAGCGCTACGGGCCACAATGGGTTCGCAAGGCCATTGCTACAATCGCGGTGCCGCAAGGGCTGGCGCAAGTCGCCCAGGCTGTCGACGATAGCCCGCGCGAGGCGAAGAGCGTCACGGATGCGATCAGGGCGAGAGTGCCGGGCGCGGCGGACGACTTGCCGGGCAAACTTGATGTGTGGGGTCGATCGATCGCCAAGGAAGGCAGCACGGCAGAGCGGCTTGTGTCGCCTGTCGAGCGTCGCACGGGCAAGGGCGAGGCGATCAACGCAGAAGCGGTGCGGCTGGGTCTGGGTGTCGAGAGCGAGCTTCGCAAGGCGAACGGCGGGCGGCCAACCGATCGGCAGAAGTACGACTATCGGGCCAAGGTCGGGGAGCGGCTGCCGGTGGAATTCGCCGCGATGATCGAGACGCCTGAATGGCGCGAGCTAACGGACGTGCAGAAGAACGGCTCACCTGAGGAAGCCGAGGCCGCGCGGAAGCAGCAAGTCGCTTGGTTCAAAGACCTGAAGGGCGAGATTCAGGACGACGCGAAGGCGGCGCTGGGGCTGGTAGCGGTCGACGCGGAATAGGGGAGTGGCTGTCAGCCGCTCCGGTCGCTGAAGGCGGTGTCGTAGAGGAACAGGGCGGCGGCCATGGCGACGAACGAGCCAACGGCAAGGCGCGTCCAGGCTGTCAGCATCCAGCCGTGAGCCGCGTAGAAGCCGCTCCACCATTTCGGCTTGCCGTAAAGGTCGCCCCAAAGCACGGCTGCGTTCCACGCGAACATAGTGGCTCCGAACGTGCCGGTGACCGCTTTGCCGATGATGCCGAGGTTGCGGCGCAGCTGGGTCGCGGATTGTGCTTCGTTGGTCACTTCGCGGCTCCTTGTGGGGTGCGCGGCCAATTCTTCTCAATGACCGCAGCGGTGTCGTCCACGTCCTGAGCGTGGACCCCATGGGCAACCTCGCGCAACAGGCGATAGACCTCAACGATATCGGCAACATCGGCGTCGGCGCTGATCTTCGCGGCTTCATCCGACAGCGTACCGCTCCCGGCCGGTCGGGTAGCATCCTCGCAGTAGTCGACTACGAGTTCGGCAATGTCTCTGGCTGGGTCGGCAGGGTGCCGGGCGGCGACCTCGCCAGATGCAATCGCTAGGCAGTTTTCGTAGGTGGCCGGCGTGGCGCTGACAGGCTCCCCGGCAACGGCCAAGGCAAGCGCGATTATCAATGGCATAGTGTCCGCTCCCTCTCTCGGGCTGCATGTAGGAGAGCCGAGCCACGTTGTGAATCCCCGGTCTAGTGAGTGTTCCCCGGCTCGCTCGATGCTCCAATGCCAGTGGCACAGCAGAAGGGCGCGGCCGTCGCTCTAAGCCGACGCGCTGGACGGCCTGTTTGAGGGCAACTCTGTCCACAGGCGAACCTAAGAGCCGCGCCCAAATAATGTTACGACTCGGTTGACCGGTAGAAATTTTGACCCATGGTCAAATAGGTGGAGGGCCAATGCACGTATTCGATATAGTCCCGGACGAGAATGGGCCTGTCTATCAGGAACTAACTATCTCGAATCTGTCGCGGCAGTATGGCCTTCTGCGCTCGCTCGTTGACGCTTCGGTGCAATTAAACCGACCTATGCTTTCGTTGGAGGTCATCAAGGCGCTTAACTATCACGCAATTGCCTGCCTACACTCCAGTTGCGGAGTTTGGCGGCCTTGCGAAGTTCACGTGGGAACTGGCGAAGGGGCATTCCAGCCGCCTCCATCTTGGTCCGTGCCCGGCCTAATGAACATGTTCGTGGATGAGGTGAACCGCTTCTGGGCCGAGACCGATGCGGTATATTTAGCGGCCTACGTCCTTTGGCGGCTCAATCACATACACCCGTTCGTGAACGGGAATGGACGCACCGCCAGAGTTACGTGCTTCTTTGTCCTCTGTCTCAGGGTCGGCGGGTGGATCGACATGGACACACTGCTACCCGAGCTAATCAGGGCAAACCGTGACGAATATGTCGCCGCACTCAAGCACGCGGACGCTGTCCTAGCAGCGGGCAACCCTCCCGATCTTGCGCCGCTACATTCGATGCTTAGTCGCTTGCTCGACGAACATACCGCCAATGGTGGGGATGGTGCTTAGGCTTCCAGCTTGCCTAGGACTGATTCAATCTGGTCGCGGGTAATGGTGCTGTCGCTCGGCAGCGCACCATAGATGAATGATACGCGCTGCTTGCGCAGGCGGGCCTTGGAAGCCTTTGTTTTTGTAGACGCAGCCAGCCGTGCGAGCAGCTTCGCGTCAGTCTTGATCTCAGTAGGCATGGCCAGAATAACCCCTGTCACCTGTGGTGCCGAACCGGTGATGAACGTTCATTGCGCTCGTCTTAGCGCCTTTGCAATATCGCCTCGATGAACGGCCTATTGTGGCCGACATAGGTAACCAATGAGTCAAAAGTGAGTCCGTTCCCAGCGCTGCTGCTGTCGGAACATCGATTAAATGCACCTGTGGCTCCGCCAATAGCGATCCCATCGAAGCGCCAAGCCGGAACGGATCATCGCGCAATTTAGGTCGACGCCATTTGCGAGGATGCACCATGCTGCGGTTCGGCTGCCGCCCGCGCTGCCATTCGATCGGCAATTCATTGGTCGAGCGGCGACCCGAATGTGGCCAGTTGCCAGCCTTCCTCTCGGGCCGCCTAACAGGCCGACAAGTTGGTCTCTCGCTGCTTCTGCTGAGGCGTTGGGGCACGGCTGGCCCGGACTGCAACTGCCATCCATCTCGCGAGCAGCGATCCCGGCCAGGCGGACGCGCGGACCTTCAGCACACCATATCGGGCCGTCGCCATCCCAAACAGCAGTTGGGGTGCAAGTGAATGATTGGCCGGCGGTGACGATTTGTACCGCGAGTGAAAGCATCACAATCATGGGCCGAAGATATTGCCCGTCCAAGGTTTGATGTGCGCGTTACCGGCAACGAGCGTCAGCTGGTAGGACTCCTTCAGGCAATCGAGTTTGTAGACGTCCATCACTTCGCCATTTTCCTCGATCTGATGGAATGCCTTAGCCGCCTCACATCTGTATCCCGCGTCACGAACTCCGTCAGCTAGGTCGCTTAACGATACGTGCTTGCGCGGCTCGACGAGAAACGCCTGTGTTTCTGGCTCGCCAGCGATCGTGCGAATCATAATCGGCTCTTTGGCCGCAACAATTTTTTCAGGTTTGGTCGACGTTGCTGTCGGCTGCTGCTGAGAGCAGAACCAAACGAATAGAAGGATAAGGACGACCGGAATGGCCTTGGTCAGAGTGCCTTGCATGTCTTCGCTTCGCTGCGCGCGTTCGCCATCCAACACTTCAACTGCGGAAAAGCGATGACCGCAGAAGCGACAGACCTTTGCGGCAGACTGAATATTCTCAGCGCATTCCGGGCAGGCCCTCATTCGCAGCCCACCCCATCCCCGTCGCGGTCCAGGTGGCGTCCGTAGCCGGGATCGCCAGCACGAATGGGCGCGGCACCAGCCGCCCTAGCTTGCGAGCAATTGGCGAATTCCCGGCCGGGGCTGGATGACACTGCCTGAAGCGCGCGTTGCGGCGACGAGGCCGAGCCTCGATGGCAATGGTAGCCGCCGGTCTTGCGGTTGTTGTGGCAGCCCTCAGCATTGAGGCCACCCGGATGGGAAACGGCGGGCGCCGTAAGCGGCTGAGCGCCAGTCAGAGAAAAAGCGGCAAACGCCGCGAACAGGAACACGCGCATTACAAACCCCCCAGGCGCGATTCGGCGAACGAGTTGTGCATCTAACAGCAATCAAGCGCAATCAGACCGCCGACTATGCTAAGCGCAATCATCGCTGTGAATCGCGATATTCTAATGACCGTTTTCGACCCATTGCGGTCATTGGGTTTGATCGTATTCTTCACCGATGAGCATGAAGACCTGGACCCAGATCGTGAAAGGCGGGCTCATTTCCGTGTTGGCGATCTATATGGTTATGGGTCTGCTGATAACGGGGTGGAACGCGCTGGATTACTTTTGGGGCTGGGGAGAAGGCGCTACTCCGAAAGACATTTGGATAGGCCTACTGGTATTGATCGCTGCCCTGCCGATGGTGCTTCTCGTTCGTAAGCTCTAGCCCCCGTCTCCGAGTGTCCGCTTTCCACCCATCTTGTCGAGTGCGCCATGACCGGTAACCAACTGATGTGTGGAGTTATGACCCTCGTGTTTGCCGGGTTTCTCGTGGGTAGCCTTCTGACGGGCGTAACTTCTATGCCGAAGCCCGCGTGTCGGGAATCCGAGCCCAGGCTTTTCTGGTTTAGCGTCTTGTTCCAAGCGGCCGGGACTGTAGCCAGTACGGTTCTGCTGTTTACGATCTAATGTCCGCTTTCCACCCATTCCGGCCACAAACGACCCATTGCGGACCCAAGCTCGTCTGTTAGGCTCACTCCCGTTGCTGGGGGGTCGGCAACATGCACTTCCATCTGGCAGGAGACGCGCAGCATGAATCGTCGACGCGAATTCGCCCTTTTGGCTGGCTGTCTGGCCGTCGGAATTTTCATCGCCTTAAATTGGTCGCCGTTGTTGCCGTCGAAACATTC
Source organism: Sphingomonas brevis (assembly GCF_023516505.1). Taxonomy (NCBI): domain Bacteria; kingdom Pseudomonadati; phylum Pseudomonadota; class Alphaproteobacteria; order Sphingomonadales; family Sphingomonadaceae; genus Sphingomonas; species Sphingomonas brevis. The sequence continues at coordinate 1,660,546 of NZ_JAMGBB010000001.1, forward strand.
CGCTTCCCACGTCATAGCGGCCCTCAATTATCGCAATGAAGCGGCAACAATAGAAAACAAGGTGTGCGGACCCGGTGTTGCGTGCACCCCGTCTCAGGAAGATTGGGACGCCATTTATAGCTACTACGAGAGGGCGCTTAGCGAAGCTCGACAAGCCGATATTCTAGACTTGAATAGACAACATCCTGGCTTTGGCGACCATTTCAAGAATGAGTTTATTGAAGGTCTTGCTATGATTGTTGAGGCCGGAAACGAACCTGCGAAGCGTTCTGAGTCAATCGAGGGGCAAATTCTAGTGCACCGCTTCGGTGACTGGTTTGAAGCCAATGAAGACGCCATACGGAATGGAAAGTAACGCCCAGCGCTAGAGCAGCCGGACGAAATGCGCTAGGTTGATTGGGCTTGCAGCGCGGGGCGATGATGAAGGACCCGAAATACTCGATTTACACGGGTGCGAAGAACGCGAGCTTGCGCTTGATCGTGTGGCGGGATCGCGTCCTTCCCCCCGAGATCAACCCCGACGACTGGACGCTGGCCACGCATCTAGACGCGGACCAAGTGGGCGAGCACGGCGTCGAGGAGATAGAACAAAGAGGACTCTGGCTCTTCGCCCACTCCCCCTAACCAAGGTCTACCTTTCTTCCTCGTATCGTGGGTCGGACTGATTATCGGCGCGAAGTGGGCTTGGAATGAGCCTGCCGAGCCGGACGCTGATGTCCGCTTTCCACCCATTGCGGTCATAGCAAGACGGTCGGGCTAGCGACTAGCAAGGCAGGATGTTTCGCCAGCAGATGTCGAAATGCTCAGGGTCCATGCGAAATTGATTGGCAGGCCATTACGCCTTATCAACGACAATATGTCCAGGTACTCGCAGAGTGCACATGACGGTGATTATGATGGAAAGGGCTTCTCCCTTTCAGACATCTCACTGCCCAAGAAACTAGGGATCGGCTGCCTAGGCCTTCTTGTTGTCTGGCTTATTGTTGGGTTGGCCGTTGGTGGTGGGAATTCCGACGTTAAAACGGCCACGGTTCGGATGGATATGGATGATTGTGCCGCCACAATTAAGAGGACGGCCAACGAGCTAGGCGTCGAGCCGGTATCAATTGTTGAGACGGGGGCGCTAAAAATGGCGCGCTTCCCGACAACCGATGGTTCAGTGATCGTCACCTGCAGTGCGGATGGCGGTATGGCGGTGACTAAGTCTCCTTACAACGCACGTTGATGCGGTAACTAGACTGCACGCTTTTGACGAGTTTCGACCCAAAACGGGTTCATGATGCGGAACGTGCGGGCCGGTGTCCGGTCGAGCGGAGGGGCGAGCTTTCAACGATCCCCCGCCACTGAGCCGCTTTAAGCTTCGGTAAGCTGTCATGGCACTCCGGTTTGCCGTAATCGGGAGATGCTCGGTTTACGGCAGCCTAATAGTGGAGACGAAGATGGGAGAGCTGAGCGACGAGAAGCAACCGTAATACAAAAAGAATATCTTAGTTGGTCGGTGGGTTACGAGTTTCGATGCATTATACGTTCATGAACAAGGCGAGCCGGTTCGCCTAGGCGACTGAGAGCCGTCCGCCGTACTGGCCTGTTGGGTTTTCCATCCGGATGGTTCCTTTCATGCCTATTCCGAGGATCTGAATCACCAGGAAGGCCCTACCAAGCTGTGTTTGTGCGATTAACTTGCTTTTCATTCAGCACCCTTCCCTCAGTTTAGCCCTCCACGTGGAAGGGAAATTGATATGGCCGTCCGTTCAAGGTCACAACGACAATGAACTCCTTGCGTTTGGCACTGTCGCCGCCAGCTCTCCTGAATTTCAGCTTGTCGATCATCACTTGCCCGGCAAACCCGGTTCCCGGATCAATCGTCGTCGTTTCGAAATAGGTGTTACCTACATTGGCAACCAAATTGTCCAGGCCGGCTTGGATGTTGTTGATCTGATAGGTTGTCTGCTGCTGCTTAATGGCCGCCGCCGTCGGATCGTAATAGGTCCCACTCGTGTAGCTGCTTCCGCTGTAAGTGTATCGCCCATAGCCTCCGTAGCCGTACACGTTGCCACTTCCGGAGCCGTAGGTGCTTCCACTGTAGCTTCCATAGGAGTTGGCCGACGCCATGGCACCTGCCATGGCGGCTCCGAACTTGGCCCAATTGGCGCGGCTGTTCGCGATCTTCAGGACTTCATGCTCAGGCAAGGAGGCGACTGTGGTTCCATCCGGCAGCTGCGCCGTGATGCTTTCCGAGCCGACGGTGATCGGCTGGCCCGCCTTGTTGAACACGGCCACGGAGAAAATGAAGCGTCCCCATTGCTCGCCGGTTGGAGTGACGGTGACGGTGACCAGCTCGTCGTCGCGCTGCTTAGTGATGACGCCGCGGCTATACCTATCAGTGACACCCTGCTTGGCTGTGTCGAAGTCGAAGCCGGTGTCGGCAAAGACAGGCACGGACGCGCTGGCCAACGCCAGGGCCAAAATCAACTTACGCATATTGTCGGATTCCTTCTTCTGCCCGGATCGGTTGCACAATGAAATGTTTCGAAATCGTTAAAGGAACGTAACTGTCGCGCAGGCCGTTTCGCCGCGTCATTGCGGCCGGGGTTGAGCCGTTCCCGGTCGGGGACGCGCTCGGGAACGAGAGCCGCTTTTGGCCCCGAATAAGCCGATTATTGGCAGAAATCCGCCGTTCCCGGTCATCGTTCCCGGCGGGAATGGAGCCCTCGGGAACGCTCGAACAAGAATGGTAGTTTTCCGCCGTTTCTCGTTCCCGGCTGCTTGGGGACGACTTTGGCCGCTTTTGACCCATGTGTTTGTTTTACAAGGATTTCTGTAACCGTTCCCGTTCCCGTTCCCCTATATACATACATAGGTAGGGGGAGGGGTCGTTAGGACTCCCCCCCGCCCCTGCCTGCTATTGTTCGGGATAGAGGATGCGGGGCATGGCCGGGAATGAGAGGAGAGCTAAAGGGTGTCGATCGAGAGCGAGGGCGAGGGAAAAGGGACAGCCAGCCGGCCAAGCGGATCGGCGCGGCTGATCGGGGGACAGGGCGGTTAGGTGGATCGTTGCCAGTGGAAAGCAGAGAGGCAGCGAAAGAGACGCTGGCAGATGCGCAGGATTTAACATAATGTGGCAGTGGAGCTAATTGGCGCTCCAAAAGCTGACGCTCAATGCGCGGCAATTCTAGGGGCTGGGACATGGCGGGCGAGACGCATCACTTAGACGGCTGGATCAGCGAGCCATACGTTCTCGACAGAGTGCGGGCTGGCGTGGCGGCTATGCCCGGCCCGTTCAGAGCGCGCGCCATTGAGGAAGCAACGCGCCTCTCATCCGGCAAGGTCGCCTCACGCCTTAGGCGGCTAGTCGGCAAGGGCGAATTAGCGCGCATGAAGGTCAAGGTGACGCATCACTGGCCTAATCGTTGGCTGAAAGTTGCTCATCCTGGCCGGGCGCAAAAGCGGGTGTGGCTGTACTACCGGCCTCAGGACTTGGCGGCCAATAGCGCCACCCCTCGCCCTGCCTGTCGATGACTCCGCAATCGAGCGGAAGCGAGTCATGGGATTCAATGGGCAGGCCGCCCGCTACCCATGTAGCGCGACGGCCCTCACCCCTCCCAAATCGCTTCTAATTGGCTCCTATGCGGCTTGCCCTGTCAGTCTGCGTCGTCCCAGCCGTCTATTTCGGCAAGGTCGATGTGTTGAACGTCGCCCTGCTCGTCCGTGACGTCGAAGGCGACGGCCTTGCTAAAGGGGTCGAATTGAACCTCAAGCGCCTTCCGGGCCGCGTTTTCGGCGCTGTCGGCATCCACTACAATTTCCCATCTGACTAAATATCGGGTCATGTTCTCTCCTTCATCATCAGGCGCGGCGGATCGGAACCACGTTCTCGCCGGTCGGCTGCGCGGCCATAGGCACAACGGCGCGGCGGGCTAGGTCCTCAAGGGCGTCGGCCATGAAGCGGGTGTAGTTGCGCTCGATCATCGCCACGCTGGTATCGTGCAGCTGGGCGACAAGGCGAACCGGCAAGCCTTCCTTCAGGGCGCGGACAATCGAACTATGACGGAAGCTGTATGCCGATATGGCGCTGCCCAGCTTGGCGGCCTGGACGGCGGCTCGGAACGGCCGGGACATTTCCGCGGCTGACTGCCACGGTCCACGGCTCTCGCGCTCCCAGAGCTGGCCCTTCACCTGAACATGACGCCAGCGCTCTAGCAACGGCTCGCTCGCCTTGCGGCCCTTGGTGATAGGAAGCAGGGCGTCGATCACGTCTTGGCCGACGGGGACAGGGACAGCGGCGCGCTGGGCGCTGCCAACACGGCCTTTGCGGGAAGCGGGAACCATGATGCGAAGCCGGGCGGCCTGTACGTCGCCAACGGTCAATCGACGCAGCTGGGCAAAGCGCGCTCCGGTCGCGGCCATTAGCAGGGACAGGCGGTAAAGGTCGCCGTCCGGGTCGCTGTCGTGGATCGCCTTCAGGAGCTTGCGCGTCTCGTCGTCGGTTAGGAGCTTGCTCGCGTCGGCGGCTTCCTCAGCCGGTTCGTGGCTCTCACCCTTGGGCGAAGCCAAGCCTTCCTTGATGACGAGTTTCAGAGCGGCGCTGGGAGCGGCCTCATTGAGCGCGGCCTTCAAGTCGTTGGTGACGCGCTGGCGAGTGGCCGGCGCAACCGATAGCTTGGATCGCCAGCCGCGAAGCAGGGCGACGGTGAGGGTGTGAAGCTCCCTGTCCGCGAAGTCGTCGTTGTCGAGGACGTGGCGCTTTAGCTTCTGCGACGCGCCTGACTTCACGGCGCGGCCCTCTCGCTTGGTGAGCCGCGCGTCCATCGCCTTGATGTAGCGCTCCACGGCGGCGCGCACGGTCGACGCGGCTCCCTCGCCTAGAGCGTCGGCCTCGTTCGCCAGCTTGTCGAACCAATCGCGAGCGGCGGCCTGAGCCTGAGCGAAGCTGAGGACGTCGGTGCCGTTGGCGTCCAGGACGTCATCTGCCGTCCCTAGCCGCTTCTCTCGGTAGCTGCCCGGCTCCCCGGTGCGGGCGAACCACGTCCCGCCACGCGGCCCCTTGTAATAGCCGACATGTCGACCGCTCTCGATCGATCGATAATAGGGCTTCTTGCGCGGCTCCAATCGCTCCCGCGCGGCCCGGCTGTCTAGCCTCGCATCCTTCACCGTTCTCGCCACAAAATCGCTCCTTCAAAGACGTCCCCCTCAATTTCCCTAATATCCGCTGGCTTACGATTGCTTACGATAGCTTACGGTTTCTGGCTGTTTTCTGAGGGTTGCCAAACGTAGGCTTACGACCGATCACAGGCAAGCACCTATTTATCGGCCCTTTCACGGCTGAAACACGGGTTCGATTCCCGTAGGGGTCACCAATCATATCATTGAATATGAATGGTTTTCTGGGCGGTCAGATGCGGGTAGCTCAAACACTCCGCAATGACTTCGCGCCAGGCGCCCGGACCTCGCCATAATCAGCGAACCGGCGTATGGATGTTCCACACCTTGCGTACCCGCGGCGACATGGACTTCGACGATATCTCGCGCGTCGTTCCGTGGATCGAAACTTCGCAATTGGTGGGTGTCGACCTGAACGCGCCGCAACGTGCCTCTCCCCGCGGATTCAAGAGCCACTTGAGCTACGATACGATACCCAAGGGCGCGCGATATGTGGTTTCGCTGCGGGATCCGAAGGACGCCTTCGTTTCCATGTACCATTTCATGGTCGGCTTCATGATCGAACCCGGCGCAATTTCCCTGGAGGATTTCTTCGAGGCTTGGGTGTTGGGCGGCGGCCCGGGCGGAGAGGGATATTGGCGGCACCTCAAAAGTTGGTGGGCCGTCAGGCACGAACCGAACGTATTGCTGCTCTCGTATGCCGACTTAGTACGCGATCGGGCAGCATGCATTAAGCGGATGGCCGATTTCGCCGGCATAGCGCTTGACGACGTATTGCTGGACCTGACGCTTGAACGGACCAGCCGCGCCTACATGCTGGAACATGTCGACCATTTCGACGTGGCATTGCTCCCGCAAATGGCAGCGGGCAGGATGCTGGGAAACGACAGGGCCCAGGTGCGCCCCGGAACCGACGGCGATCACAAGTCCGAGATTCCCGCCTCCGTCGCCGAGAGGATTGACGCGATCTGGGAGAAGGAGATCGCCATCCCGCTCGGCATTGCCGACTTCAAATCGCTTGAGGCCATGCTCTGAGCTACATCAGATTGTTGGTCTTGATCGTCTTGCCGTCGGTCGTAACTGACGCATAGCCTTCCTGCCTGATGTCGTTGGCTGCAAGGCGGCCCGTCAAATCAAGGCGCAAGGTGTGGGTGCTGTTGAAGGCGCCGGGAGCGGACAGCCGAACCCCCGACCAGGCGTAGCGGCTGTAGACTCCGCCAAGCTTCGCCTTCTGGGCAGCCATGACCGACTTCAGCTCCGCCGCATTCACCTGCGACAGTGGGATGAGATAATCTTCGAGCTTGAACGTCGCCGCGTCCCCGCCTGCCACGGTGATATCGACCGGTTGCGGATCGCCGAACGTCCCGCTGCTGACATCCATCTGGACGCTGACCAGTTTCCGCGGATCCTTGGGATCCTGATATTCGACCGTGCAGATCGTCATCATGCCCTCCGGCTCCCGGGCATTGCTGTCGATGTCTTTGCCGGCGCTGAAGAATGACGTGATCTCCGAAACCTTGGTGTCCGCGCCAAGCTGCTCCGCCGCCGCGCGGAAGCAAACATCCGGGCCCGCGGCCAGCGAAAGCTCCCTTTCACCGACAACGCTACTGACCTGCGAGCCCGCCGAGCCTTCCTCGGCAGCACCGGCGGCAAGGTCGGGCTTGTCGGACAAATTCCCCGACGCGGCCTTGCTCCGATCGCAGGCGGAAAGGCCGAGGGAAAATATGGCAGTCATGCAGAGCATCACTGGCTGCAGCTTCAAATTCATTGGCAGTGGTTCCTTCAACTCAACAAGATTTCAAACCGCCGGAATCGCGTCGGCGGCGATCTCGGACATTCCAAACCCGTCGAGGCAGGACGTCATGAGCGCCTCGCCGCGGCTGGTCAGCTTGACGAAAATGCGATTGGTGCCGCGCCCGCCCGGAGTAAGCTCGACCATTCCGCGATCCTTAAGCGTATGGACCCAGCGCAGCGCGGTACTGAAGGTGGCATTGGTCGAACGGGTGAGCTCGGTCACGGTTGGCGACGGCAATGCCCTGCCGGCATAGAGGATCAGCAATATCTCCCAGGACGGTTCCTTGTTGAGGCCGCCCGGCAAGACTTCCGCTCTCCATCGGCGCAGCTGGACCAGCTGCGACGCCAATCTTGTCGGGCGATCCCGGCGATCGGGTTGAGCCATGATGTTCATTACTTTGCTGGAACGTAATCGGCGCTCAGCGGTCAACATGCCGGACCGACGAACGGCGCGATGACGCGACGAATTGCGCGTTCGGTTCAGGACTGATCGCTCGCCCGCAACGAAAAGGGCGTGACCGCTTTTGGCGGCCACGCCCTCCTCACACTCGCTGATCGGTTACGATTGCTGGTTAGTCGATCGGCGAGAAGCCGCAGGGGAAGCGGCGGTTGAGCTCTTCGGCACGCCGGATCTCGACCAGGCTCAGCGTGGCCGGCTTGGCCTGGATTGCACCAGCCTTCACCTGGACCGCGGCAGCCTTGGCGACGGTGGCGGGCTTGAGGCCGTTCATCAGGCGGATGCTCTTGGGAGCGACCGCGACCGTGGCGGGCTTCAGGCCGTTCATCAGGCGGATGCTCTTCGGGGCAACCGCGATCGTGGCGGGCTTGAGGCCGTTCATCAGACGGATGCTCTTCGGAGCGACCGCGACCGTGGCCGGCTTGAGGCCGTTCATCAGGCGGATGCTCTTCGGAGCGACCGCGACGGTGGTGGGCTTGAGGCCGTTCATCAGGCGGATGCTCTTCGGGGCGACCGCGACGGTGGCGGGCTTCAGGCCGTTCATCAGGCGGATGCTCTTCGGGGCGACCGCGACGGTGGCGGGCTTGAGGCCGTTGCCGGTGATCACGGCCCTGGTGCTAGCGATCGCTTGCGCGACCGACTTGGCAGCAAATTTGAGCGCCGGCGCGGCCGGCTTGGCCGCCGGGGCGACCGTGGCATGAGCGCCGGTCGAGACCAGCAACGCGCACAGAAGCAAAGATTTGCCGAGCTTAATCATTGAATTTTCCTCCGTGGCCACGTCGGCCAGCCACTATTGGTCGCCGCGTGAACAGGAAGGCGAATGACTCTCCTGGTGAGCAAAATGGATATGGATTGAGGGAAAGCGGCCTATGTTGCGGTGATTGGTGATTGGATGCGCCGAATGGCGAAATAGTGCGACGAACCGCAACCACTTGGCCTTCCGGAATCCCATAGCGGACGCCGCCGATGCCGGCGCATCGCCAGGCCGAGTCGGATCGCTTCCCGCATCGTTGCCGCACTTGCATGACGCCGCGATTCATGCGGCCATGGGCGCTCGGTTGCCTGACCGTTTTGGGTCTGCCCTTGCCTTGAAATTCGCGCCTGTCGGATTAGTCTTCGGACCAATTGAGCGGGAGGATGACCATGTCACGAACGACCTGGGTCACGATTGCCCTGTTCGGCGCAATGTCCGCCGGCACGGCGCACAGCCAGCAAAAAGCGGCAGTTGCGCCGGCACCTGCTCCGGCCGTCCAGCAGCCGATCGCCCGGGCTCAGTTCATCCGAGAGATGGACACCGAATTCAACAAGATCGACGCGGACAAGAATCGGCAATTGTCTCGCATCGAAATCGATCAATTCCAGAAGCTGCAGGCCATAGCCCAGGCCCAGTCGCGCAACCGCTCCCTGTTTGCCCAGTTGGATGCGGACCGCAACGGCCAGCTCAGCCAGGCGGAATTTGCCAAGCTTACCCCGCCACCGCCGACCGCCGGCGCCCAGCAAATGCTGACCCGCATGGATTCAAACCGGGATAACCAGGTCAGCCAGATTGAATATCGCGCGTCCACGCTGGTCAATTTCGATCGGCTCGATGCCGACAAGGACGGTTATGTCTCACCTGCCGAGATGAAGGCCGGGGGAATCGGCCGATAGGGTCGGCCGGCCCTGATCGCTCAAGCTAGTCGGATTGGAATTCGAGCAGGTCGCCGGGCTGGCACTGAAGCACGGCGCAGATCGCCTCGAGAGTGGAGAAGCGGATCGCACGCGCCTTGCCGGTCTTGAGGATCGACAGGTTGGCAAGCGTGATGTCGATCCGCTCGGCAAGCTCGGTCAGCGTCATCCGCCGGTCGTGAAGCAGATCGTCGAGCTTGACGGCGATCGCCATGTCAAACTGTCCCTTCCAGATCCTCACGCATCAGCGTGCCTTCGGCGAAGACCCGGGCCAGCACAAAGGTCAGGATGATCGCCAGCCAGCTGTTGATCGAGAATCCGGCGTCGAGGTGAAATGGATGCTCGGGCGTCGAGATGATCTTGCCGATACCGCCGATGGTTATGCTGATCAGTTGCATTGCCACCAGCAGCCAGGCGATCGCATGCAGCCGGTATGCATTGGCCGCCACGAACGGATCGCCGGCGCGGACCGTTTCAACCATTGCCAGCAGCCGCTTCAGGATCATGTAGCTTAGCGGGACCGCGGCTACCCCGAGTGCCGCGATGCCGCGCATCGCCCACATCACGGTTGCGGCATCCGACATGCCGGCCACGCCCAATGCGCGCATCGTCCAGGGCTGATTGATGAAGGTGAAGGCGAGCAGGCCCAGCACGCACGCCCCGAACAGCCAGTTGAGGACGATCAGGATGCGCAGGAAGACATAGGCGACAGGCAGGGCTGACGAGCGGCTCATTACGGTAACTCCCGAATCACTTATTGATAAACGATAAGTTATTTATCGTTTTTCAGCAAGTCTGGTTTGCACGCGCTGGTTCGGCGACGATTGCAATGAGGCCCAACTGCCATATGCTGCACGGCCGAGGCCCGGCGCCTGTCCGGCGTGGCCAACAGGGGGAAATGGCATGAAGCGCTTGATCCTGGCTTTGCCTTTATTCTGTCTCGCGGCGTGCGGTTCCGATCCCGAGGTCAAGGCCGACAATGCCAAGCCCTCCGAGGTTGCCGCCAAGATGCGCGACGCCGCCGGCAAGGGCAGCTTCGTTCGCCCCGGCCAGTGGGAGCAGACCGTCAGCCTGCTCAAGATCGAGGCGCCGGGAATGCCGCCGGAAGCCAGGGAATATATGCAGCGAGCGATGGGCACGGCGCAGGTGCACAATGTCTGCCTGAGCAAGGAGCAGGCCGAAAATCCGCGCGAGGATTTCTTCACCGGGGCCGACAAGAATTGCACTTACGAGCATTTCAACTGGGGCGACGGCAAGATCGACCTCAAGCTGATCTGCAAGCATGAACAGGCGGTCACTACCATGGCGATGGCCGGCACCTATTCGCCGGACAATTATGTGCTGACCATGACCAGCACCAACAATGCCGCGACCGAGTCCGGCGACATGGTGATGACGATGAAGGTCGAGGCGAAGCGGGTCGGCGAGTGCAAAGGCGGCGATACGCCGGTCGCCGCCAACTAGGCTTCACAAGGCCAATTCGCCGACTTGCCAGCCCAATCGTTCCTGCTATGTTCCGTCTCTAACTGACGAAGGGAGCGACTCGCATGATCGGTTACGTCACCTTGGGCAGCGACAATATGCCTCGCGCGCGGGCTTTCTACGACGAGCTGCTGGGCAGCACGATCGGCGCCAAGCGGATCATGGAATTCGGCGACGAGACGGGAGGCTTCACCATGTGGGGCACGGGTTTCGACAAGCCGGGGCTGGCCGTCACCACCCCCAACAACAAGGAGCCGGCGGTGGCCGGCAACGGCAACATGACTGCGATCGCGATGAACAGCCGCGACAAGGTCGACCAGATCTACGGCAAGGCGCTGGAACTGGGCGGGACATGCGAAGGCCCTCCCGGCGTGCGCGGCGATGAAGGGCCACAGGCCTTCTACGGCGCCTATTTCCGCGATCCCGATGGAAATAAGCTGGCGGCCTTTTGCATCGGACCGGCCGCATAGGAGTTTCCGCTTCCTGAATGGAAGCGTCCGTCATCCTGAATCGCAACAGATGCGGCCTCGACGAGGTCGCGGCGGCCCTGCGCGCGGCCGGTATTGAGGCGAAGGTCGACGCGGTCGACGGCGACCTGATCGCGGACCGCGTCGAGGCCGCCGTCAAGGCCGGGAGCAAGCTGATCATCGTCGGCGGCGGCGACGGCAGCGTCAGCAGCGCGGCCCAGGCGGTGGCCGGGACGGATGCCACGCTCGGCATCCTGCCGCTGGGGACCCTCAATCATCTGGCGCGCGACCTCGGCATTCCATTCGATCTGGCCAAGTCGGTCGACGTAATTGCCGGCGGGCAAGCGCGTGCGATCGACGTCGCCGAGGTCAATGGCCGCATCTTCGTCAACAATGCCGCGATCGGCCTCTATCCGCTGATGGTGATGGACCGCGAGCTTCAGCAGCAGCGGCTTGGCCGGTCGAAGCGGCTGGCGATGCTGGTCGCCTCATTGAGGACGCTCACCCGGTTTCATCACCAAAGGCTGCGGATCGGCGCCGATGGCGGCGAAGCCCGGATCGATACCCCGCTGCTGTTCGTGGGCAATAATGATTATCAGCTGGCGCTTCCCGCCGCCGGCCAGCGCGACCGGCTCGATGACGGGCAATTATGCGTGATGGTGATGCGCAAGAAGGGCGTTCCCGGATTCCTCGCCGCGGTCATGCGCGCGCTGCTTGGCATTCCGCGGCCCGACGACATGGTACGCCTCGACACTGTCTCCAGCCTTGCCGTCGATAGCGCCCGCTCGGCGGTCACCGTGGCGCTGGATGGCGAAACGCTGGCGATCAAGCCGCCGCTCATATTCCGGATCCGGCCAGGCGCGCTGAAGGTGATCGCGCCGTAAGGCCGATCGTTTCGCGGATGGACCGTTAACCGAGCGATCCGTGGCTCACCGCAACGGGTCTCCCAATGTTCGTGACTCAAAGGTCACAGCCCCTCTCTGGGGGCTCATAAATTTTCACATCGCATTAATTTATATCTTGCGTCCCAGCCCCGTTTAGACACAATATCTGGTTTCAACGTTGGGGGGTTACTCAATCTATTGTGGTTGGGACGGAAGATGACTATCTTCCGTATGCGCCCGCTCGTGCCCTGTGGATATCGGGGAAACGGGCCACGAAAAACCCCCGCGGCGCTTGAAAATGGAGTAGGTTCGGGGCCATGGCACCGAGTCGAACAGAAGTAGAACAAGCCGTCATCGAACGGCCGCAGGAACGGGGAAGTACGATGGATTTTGCAACCACGAGCGAAGTAAGCTCCGACGACGTCTCGCACGCCGAGACCAAGCGCGACAGCAAGACCGTCGATGCCAAGAAGTTCGACGTCGCCACCGATTCGGAGCGTGATTCGCGGCTGACCGAGTTCGGCAAGGAAACGCTGCGCGACCGCTATTTGCTGCCCGGCGAATCCTACCAGGACCTGTTCGCCCGCGTCGCCGCCGCTTACTCGGACGACGCCGGCCATGCGCAACGCGTCTACGATTATATTTCCAAGCTGTGGTTCATGCCGGCGACGCCCGTGCTGTCGAACGGCGGCACCGGCCGCGGCCTCCCGATCAGCTGCTACCTGAACAGCGTCGACGACAGCTTGCGGGCGATCACCGATATCTGGAATGAGAATGTGTGGCTGGCCTCCAAGGGCGGTGGCATCGGCACCTATTGGGGCAATGTCCGGGGGATCGGTGAGTCGGTCGGCCTCAACGGCAAGACCAGCGGCATCATTCCCTTCGTCCGGGTGATGGACAGCCTGACGCTCGCCATTTCGCAGGGCTCCCTGCGGCGCGGTTCGGCCGCCTGCTACCTCGACATTTCGCACCCGGAGATCGAGGAGTTCCTCGAGATCCGCAAACCGTCGGGCGACTTCAACCGCAAGGCGCTGAACCTGCACCATGGCGTGCTGGTCACCGACGAATTCATGGAAGCCGTCCGCGACGGAAGCGAGTTCATGCTCCGCAGCCCACGCGACGGAAGCGAGCGCGGCAAGGTCGACGCCCGCTCGCTGTTCCAGAAGCTGGTCGAGACCCGGCTTGCGACCGGCGAGCCCTACATCATCTTCATCGACCAGGTGAACCGGTCGATGCCCAAGCATCACCGGGACCTCGGCCTCAAGGTTTCGACCTCCAACCTCTGCAGCGAGATCACGCTTCCGACCGGCCGCGACCATCTGGGCGCCGATCGCACCGCGGTCTGCTGCCTCTCGTCCCTCAATCTCGAAACCTGGGATGAATGGAACGGCGACAAGCAGTTCATCGAGGATGTGATGCGCTTCCTCGACAATGTCCTTTCCGACTATATCGCCCGCGCGCCGGACGAGATGGCCCGCGCCAAATATAGCGCCGAGCGCGAGCGCAGCGTCGGTCTCGGCGTGATGGGCTTCCACAGCTTCCTCCAGGCGCGCGCCCTGCCGTTCGAAGGCGCCATGGCCAAGTCGTGGAACATGCGCATCTTCAAGCATATCCGCGCCCAGGTCGACGAAGCGTCGATGATGCTGGCGCAGGAGCGCGGCCCCTGCCCCGACGCGGCCGACATGGGCGTGATGGAGCGGTTCAGCTGCAAGATGGCGATCGCGCCGACCGCGTCGATCTCGATCATCGCCGGCGGCACTTCGGCCTGCATCGAGCCGATCCCGGCCAACATCTACACCCACAAGACGCTGTCCGGCAGTTTCTCGATCAAGAACCCGTACCTTGAGAAGCTCCTCACCGAAAAGTCGAAGAATGCCGAAACGGTGTGGAGCTCGATCCTCGAGCGGGGCGGCTCGGTCCAGCACCTCGACTTCCTCACGACCGAGGAAAAGGACGTCTACAAGACATCGTTCGAGATCGACCAGCGCTGGCTGCTCGAGCTTGCCGCCGACCGCACGCCCTACATCGACCAGGCGCAGTCGCTGAACCTGTTCATCGCCGCCGACAGCGACAAGTGGGACCTGATGATGCTCCACTTCCGCGCGTGGGAGCTGGGCATCAAGTCGCTCTATTACCTCCGTTCCAAGTCGGTGCAGCGCGCCGGTTTCGCCGGCGGCGTCGAGGCCGACAACACGACCGACCTCAAGGAAATCCAGCTCGCGTCGAGCACGGATTACGACGAGTGTTTGGCGTGTCAGTGATGGTTCGTCTTGTCGCCCCAGCGAAGGCTGGGGCCCATGTCCTCGACGGCATGGATGCCAGCCTTCGCTGGCATGACGGAAAAGGATTCAACCAATGACCACGATGCAGATCGTCGAGCTGGCCGCCGCGGCGGCCCTCGTCCTGCTGTCGGTGGTGGTCTATCGCCGCAAGGGCGCGGAGGGCCAGGGCGGCTATGGCAACCAGGGCTCGGTGATCGTCCTGTTCATCGCCATCCTCCTCGCCGTCCACGGGCTCGGCCTGCTCGAATATCGGCCGTCGCAGGCAGAGATTGACCATGCCGCCGAGCAGGGAGGCAGCCAGTGATGAGCAGCACAATGAAGCGGATCGCACTCATTCTCGCCGCGTCGCTGGCGCTTTCCGCCTGCGTCGCGACCGTGACGCAGAGCACGGTCCAACCCGAGGCGCCCGGCTTCCTGCTGGGCGTGTGGCACGGCTTCGCCTTCCCGGTGACCTTCATCCTTTCGCTCTTCGTCGGCGACATCGCCATCTATGCCGTCCCCAACAACGGCCATTTCTACGATTTCGGCTATTTCGTCGGCATCTGCTTCCTGGGTGTCGGCGCGCGGAGCTCGAGGCGGCGGTGATGGCCTATCGCGACACCGACACCGGCTTCCTGCCGCTCGACCAGCATGAGCGCCCGCCGACCATGTTCGAATGGGTCGTCGCGGCCTTCGCCGTGCTGGTCGCGGTAGTGATGGTCCTGTCGGCCATCGCCGGCGAATCCGCCCCCGTGTGGCTGCGGCAGCTGCGCCTGTGGCCGATCGCCTTCGTCGAGCTGGCGGTGGCCTGGACCATGTGGCTCCGCGCCAATTCCAAGCGGCCCGAAGACAGCTATTCGCCGAGCAGCCTCAAGCTGCTGGCCCTCACCCTATCCCTGCTCGGTGTGGCGACGCTCGCCATCGCCACCAACCTGTTCAAAGGAGCGTAACCGATGCCACTGCTCGAAGCCCGCAAGCAGTATAAACCGTTCGAATACCCCTGGGCGTTCGATTTCTGGAAGCGCCAGCAGCAGATCCACTGGATGCCGGAGGAAGTCCCGCTGGGCGAGGATTGCCGCGACTGGGCGCAGAAGCTGACCGAGGGCGAGCGCAACCTGCTGACTCAAATCTTCCGCTTCTTCACCCAGGCCGATGTCGAAGTGCAGGATTGCTACCACGACAAGTACGGCCGCGTGTTCAAGCCGACCGAGATCAAGATGATGCTGGCCGCCTTCTCCAACATGGAGACGGTGCACATCGCCGCTTATTCGCACCTGCTCGACACGATCGGCATGCCCGAAAGCGAATATGGCATGTTCCTTCAGTATAAGGAGATGAAGGACAAGCACGACTATCTGGCGACCTTCGGCGTCGACAGCGACGAGGACATCGCCCGCACGCTGGCCATGTTCGGCGGCTTCACCGAAGGGCTGCAGCTGTTCGCCAGCTTCGCCATGCTGATGAACTTCCCGCGCTTCAACAAGATGAAGGGCATGGGGCAGATCGTCAGCTGGTCGGTCCGCGACGAGAGCCTGCATTGCGAAGGCATCACCCGCCTGTTCCACGCCTTCGTCAAGGAACGCGACTGCCTGACCAATGCGGTGCGCGACGACATCATCGACTGCTGCCAGAAGACGGTTCGGCTGGAGGATGCGTTCGTCGACCTGGCGTTCGAGTTCGGGCCTGTCGAGGGCATGACCGCCAAGGAGATCAAGAAGTATATCCGCTACATCGCCGACTGGCGGCTGGGGCAGCTGGGCTTCAAGCCGATCTATATGGTCGACGAGCACCCCCTCCCCTGGCTCGCGCCGTTGCTGAACGGCGTCGAACACGCCAACTTCTTCGAAACCCGCGCGACCGAATATTCGAAGGCCGCGACCCGGGGCACGTGGAACGACGTGTGGGACAATTTCGACCGGCGCCAGAAGGCCAAAGCGGCGAACGACGCACCGGCCGGCGAAGGCGACGGCGAGGATATGTTCGCGAGAGCTGGAGTGGCGGCGGAGTAGAGGGGCAGTGGCAACCCTGACGGACGGCATCAAGGATCTCGTTCGTCCGCCTTTCGCAAACTACGATGTAGTCGTCTATTTCGGCTGCGGCCTATTTTCGCTGCCTTTCTTATTTCACTACATCGCTTCCCCGAAGGAGGCTGGCTTCCTAGCGCTCGAAGTTGCGACTGGCGTGCCATTCGCGGACTCCGCAATAAAGACGCTGTTTGCGCTGTTTGCGGTTTACATTCTTGGCCACCTCTTAGCGTTTTTGTCATCCCTTTTCGTGGAAAAGACTGCCGAACTCTTGTTGGGTAAGATGAGCGACGCGAGCATCCTCGGGCACCGTCGCCGGGATCAACAATCATTCGATGAGATCAAGGATTGGGTGAAGCGCCGCTGGAAGTTGGCATGGCGGAAAGGTTCTCGCGCTCGTAGCCTCATCCGCCTTCTATTCTTCTTTCCCGTCTCTTTCTCTTTTGTGTTGGCCTACGCGATAAAATGGTTCGGTTATTTCACGAGCCGAATTCCCGAGGCAGTATATGAGCGTGTAAAAACGAGGCTACAGAACAAGCGCCTCCCAACGCCCGGACACACTAAAGATTGGTACAAGGCGACAGAGCATTACGTCATAGCCAACGACCCTACCGCCGTTCCAAGAATGTACAATTATTTGGTCATAGGCGGACTCTTCCGCTCGCTAACTTTCTTATTTGCTTGTTGCGCTTGGATGGAATTTGCCCGCCTCGTCGGTGCTTTCTATCAAGACACCTTCCCTACAGATGCGATTAGCGATTGGCAGCCGATCGTGAAGGTAGCGATGTATAACCTTCTCTTCGCATTCAGCTTCGCATCTTATGTCAAATTCTCGAGGCGCTATGCCGAAGAAATGCTGTTCTCGTTTGCGCTTCGTAGACCTTGATTAGGATGACGGTGACAGTGCACAAATCTTCATGAGCCGCCGGTGAAACGTTGCTTCAAAGGGCCGATTGTAGAAATCTTTGAGGCTGCCTCGCTCCTCAGTAACGCGGCGGACGCCCATCTGGCGGGCAATCCCGATCAGGCAGCCACGTTGCTAGTTCAAGCCGACTTGCCGGCGATTTCGGCATGGACTGAATCCATCTGGGGCAAGTCCAATCCAGAAATTCATTGGAAGATTGCGCAGGCCGATCCGTTACCGTTTCTTAGCCAAGCGCTGCGACCACAACCGCGCATGCCGGGCGCAGCGCTTCAGCGAGAAATCATCCGGCGCGACGGCTATCATTGTCGCTTCTGCGGCATTCCGGTCGTGCCCTCAAAAATCCGTCAAAAGCTGGCTCGACTGTACCCTGAGAGCGTGCGCTGGGGCCGTCGCAATCATGATCAGCATGCCGCCTTGCAATGCATGTGGCTTCAATTTGACCACCTAATTCCAAACCAGCGCGGCGGCGCCAGCACGCTCGAAAACCTGATTATCACCTGTGCGCCGTGCAACTTTGGTCGGATGGAGCAGACGATCGAGGAAGTAGGTCTGCTAAATCCGTTCAATCGAGACATCGTCGCGAGTTGGCCCGGCTTTGATCGATGGGACGGTTTAACCCGGTTGTTTTGAAACTCGGAAACTGACGCGACGGCTTCCCGGTACGCCTTCCTAAGCGCCGAACTGCAACCTCTAGCGGCCAACGCCCTGCCGCGCGCTTGCGCCCTCTCCCGACCCGCAGCATAACCATTCCCGCAGCCGCCACGCACGGCTGCCGGGGCTAGTAATCCCGTAACCAGAGCGATGGCTGAGCGTTATCAGCCACGCACCCGCGCCTTTTTGGTCGGGGAGCCTGCGACGTATGTCCAGGAGCCTCGGTTCTAAAGGTCGTAGGGGCCGGCTCTGGTCGGTTTTACTACTCCCCGATCGCCAAGGATCGTGGTGTGTCGAGAGCGGGGGCGGACCGCCATCTCGACCCATCGGTGGGATGGGACAAATGAACATCGATATCGTTTGCGGGGACTGCGGCGGAAGGAACGTCCGGCGCGATGCCTGGGCCGAGTGGGATCGCGACCGGCAGACTTGGGTGCTGGGCGAGATATTCGACTACGGCCATTGCCACGATTGCGAAGAGGAGAGCCGGTTGGAGGAACTCCCTTACGTCGGGAAAGCTCGCTGAGCGTCACCCCGGACTTGATCCGGGGTCTGCCTTACTTTCCGGTCGCTTGAAGAAAAGGCGGATGCCGGGTCAAGCCCGGCATGACGAGGTAACGCGCACTAACACCAACTCTGCTTCGGCCCGCCATTGTAGCGGTAGGCTAGGCCGTCAGCGATCAGCGTGTCGGCGACCGATACGCCATCGACTTTCACGATCCTGAGCTTGCGGCCATATCGGTCCTCGTCGCGGTCGATGGTGGACAGGCTGACCACGCCGCCATTGACCAGCTGGTGCAGCCGCCGCGTCGCCCGGTCGCCAAGCGACTTTTCATCGGCGCAGCCGAAATCGTGGGTTTCCGGCGTGTCGAGGCCAACGATGCGGATGTTCTGGCCGTGGAACCAGATGGTGTCGCCATCGACCACGCAATTGGTGCCGCCGCCGGTATGGCAATAGCCGAAGCTTTCCCGGACTCCGCGGCTGTCGAGCAGGGCCTGTTTCTCCGTGGCATAGGATGACGCGTTGCTGTCGGCCATGACCGATGCGACCCCAACCAGCGCGGCAATTGCAGCGAGCCCCCACAGCCCGCGATACCATCCAGCCCGTGGTCGCTTCGCCTCGGGCCAATAGCTCGACAAGTCCTGCTTGCCCCCCTTGATTACCCGAAACTGTCGCCTTCCGCGCGCTCTCCCGCGCCCAGGCCCACGCCCACGTCCGTGCATCGCCATCCCCCTGCGAGGGCCAGCTTAACTGGGGGCGCGTTCTCTAACCATATTGAAAGTTGACAGTTCGCCAATCTATTGTCGGCGCTCGGGCCGCCCCATCAGGACGGCCTCGAAGGGGGCATTAAACGTCTTGGCGACCGAGAAGCAAAAGCTGGGCGAGTTTGGGGAGAAGCTGGTGGCGGCCAGCTGCCCTTGCCCCAGATGCAAGGGTCCCAAGACCTTCAAGCGGCTTCCGCCAAATTTCAAATGTGCCGACCTGATCTGCGATTTCTGCGGCTTCCTGGCGCAGGTGAAAGCCTGCACCGTCAAGGATGTGAATACGGCGCCCGATTCAATCCTCGGAGCTGCATGGGGTCCGCAAGAGAAGCGGATGGCTTCGGCGATCTATTTCCCGCTCTACGTCGTCGCACTCAGCGCCGACGGGAAGCTGCACGCCATCTATTATCTGTCGGCAGACCTGCAGGAGCCCGACATCTTCGAAGCCCGTAAGCCACTAACCGCCGAGGCAAAGCGAGCGGGCTGGCAGGGGTTCTACTACCGCCTGGCCCACATCAAGGACCGGCTGGTCAGACTTTACCCTAAGCCTTAATTTTTGCTGTCCTACAGCAACCTATTTGGTTCATAGACGCCGCCCATTTTGAGGAGGCGATATGGATTATCCACTTGGCGACGAAGCATCCGGGCCGCTGGTTTTCGCGCCCGTCGCGGTCAAACCCCGCCACGACGGCTGGACCGCCGAACGCCAGCGCGCCTTCATCGCCGTATTGGCGGAAACCGGGTGCGTCAGCGAGGCTTGCGCCGAAGTCGGCATTACGCCTCGCTCAGCCTATCGATTGCGGGAACATCCCAAGGCCAAGGCATTCTGCGAAGCATGGGACCATGCGCTGTCCTTCGCCTCGGCCCGCCTCACCTCGATCGCGTTCGAGCGCGCCGTCCATGGCAGCGTCGAGCGCATCTATCGGAACGGGGAACTGGTCGAAGAACGGCGCAAGCCCAGCGACAAGCTGTTGATGTGGCTGCTCGGTCAAGTCGATCCGGCCGGCTTCGGCTGGCTCAATCGCATGCCCGGCGGGGCGCCGGACTTGAGCTACTACAAGCTGCAACATGCCCGGAAGCAGATGCCGAAGGAATTGCGCAAGCTATCGGACATCGATGGTGATGATTGCCCCGCGGTGCCGAACCGCGCATCGGACCTGGACCCTTATGAGGAGGAGCAACCCGCCTGACTCGTGCGGGCGGGCCCACGTGCGCGCACGTGCGCGTTGTCACCGCGACGATTGCGACTTTTGAACGCGGCTCTTTGAAAATCTGAAGATCGACAGATGAATGCCGGGCCTCGTCATTGCGACCCTGGCGAAAGCCGGGGGAAGCAATCCAGACTGGATCGCTTCGTCGCTCCGCTCCTCGCGATGACGCCCTGCTCTGGAGGGCGTCACGGAGTGAATCCGTGACGTCGATCGACACGGCTGCGCCGGTCGTCGGCCGGCCTTCGGCATCTCTTCGACATAAACTCCCGTTTGCTGCGCAAACGCTCGCTTATGCTCGGTACCTCAGGACTTTGGCGGCAGCTTCGAATCCTGCGAAGCGACGACCTGCCACTTGCCGTCGCGGAACATCCAGATGTCGTGCCAGATAAGCTGGACGTCGGGCTTGCCGTCGGCGCGCTTCAGCGACTCCTGCCCCTGTGCGATCACCGTGTCGCCGAAATGGCGGTAGTGCACATAGTCCAGCTTGCTCGACACGAAGGTGCCGTCGAGCGGCTCGGCCTGGCTCTTGATCTGGTCGGCCTTGGTGCGGGTGTCGCCCCTGGACGACACGCCGGAATAATCATCGGCGAGGATGCGCTCCATCAGGCCGGGGATCGGCCGAACCGACTGCGCGGCCCAATCTTCCTCGGCCTTCCACATGTAGGCCTCCGACTCCTTGTCGGACGGCCGCTCGGC
The DNA here is from genome assembly GCF_023516505.1 of Sphingomonas brevis. Classification (NCBI taxonomy): domain Bacteria; kingdom Pseudomonadati; phylum Pseudomonadota; class Alphaproteobacteria; order Sphingomonadales; family Sphingomonadaceae; genus Sphingomonas; species Sphingomonas brevis. Next base: position 1,681,489 of record NZ_JAMGBB010000001.1, read on the forward strand.
GGCAGCCGCCTGCTTGACCTGAGCGGTTCCGTCGCCCTGCGGCGAGCAAGCCGCCATCGCCAGTGCTGCAGCGGTCCAAATCAATTTGTTCATGATGCCCCCCTACTCCCGTTCCGGGCGGCAGTAGCATGTTACGACCGCTCTCACCCCTGCTTAATCGCCGCCGCACCTGACCGGTGTACATCCAGGCCGGCTCTCGGCGGCTTGCGCATTAGGCCGCTGCCCCCCGCTGTGCTACAAGCGCCCCATCGCACGGACGTCCTGACGTAAGCCTATGCGACTGAGAGACCTTTCGCGCTCCCGCTTACAACTCGGGAGCCGATTTTCAGTCATGATCACCAACGACAATCACGTCGACGAGATGGAGCTGGCCCGACTGGGCATCAAGCGCATCCAGTCCAGCATCTTCGCGTGGGGCGAATATCGGTACTCCAACCTGCGCGACGCGATCGCCGCCGCGAAAAGGGGAGACAGGCGATGAGCCGCGAACTGTTCGTCACGCTCGACGAGGCCGACGTAGTCAGCCGCTGCCTGGCCGAAAAGGTCGGCATTTCTGCCATCGAAAAACTGCCCGCCGGCGGAACCCGGCTGGTGTGCATGAGCGGCCATGGCGCCTCCGTCATGACCCGCAAGCTAAAATCGCACCTGATCAAGGAAGCCGTGACCCGGCAGCGGCACCGGCCGACCAGCCCGCTGTGGTAGGTCACAAGGCGCCGAGCAGCTGATCGTCACCCCGGACTTCGATCCGGGGTCTGCCTTTAATTCGACCTGGGCAAGCAAGGGAAGGCGGATGCCGGATCAAGTCCGGCATGACAGGCTAGGTCACATGAAAATATGATACGCCCTCGGCGTCCAGCCGGCCCAGCTGGCGACCGCTAGGATGATGACCATCAGCGCCATGGTGAAGACCGTGATCCCGATGATCGCGTTGCGCTGGTCGCGCTCGTTGCGCTCCTCGATGCTGATCTGCTTGAGCTTTTGCGGCGGTGGATCGCGGCGGATGCGCGACACGCGCACCTCGCCCGACGCCAGGTTGACGGTCTGCTTCGCGCTCTTGAGCGGACTAGCCATGGGCAGGCAAGCTAACCGAAAGCGGTTTCAGAATGGTTAGCTCGGCTGCTGCATCCTGACCCGCTCTTCCGCCGCGCATTTCAGCAGGCCCATGTCGATGTCGCGGGCATCCTCCGCCGCGAGCAGCGCCGCCATCCTGACGGCGCGGAGGATCTCGGCGCCGGTCAGGTCGAACCCGCCGGCGAGGCTGCGGAAGTCGACGTCGTCGACCTGGCCCAGCTTCACGGTGCCGAGCAGGCGCCGCCAAAGCGCCTCGCGCGCTGCCTCGTCGGGCCTGGGGAAGTCAACGATCACGTCGATCCGGCCGAGCGCACTCTGGTCCAGATCCGGGCAATGGTTGGTGGCGAGGATCGCCAGCCCCTCGAACCGCTCCAGCTTTTGCAACAGGAGGGTTATTTCGAGGTTGGCATAGCGGTCGTGAGCATCCTTGGCCTCGCCTCGCCGGGCCAGCAGGGCGTCGGCCTCGTCGAACAGCAGGATGGTGCGACTGTCCTCCGTCGCCCTGAACAGCTGCTGCAGATTCTTTTCGGTGTCGGCGACATATTTACTGTCGATTGCGGCGAGGTCGATCCGCAAAAGTTCGAAGCCGGTCTGCTTGGCGAGCGCCACCGCCGCCATTGTCTTGCCCGTGCCGCTCGGCCCCCTGAACAGGGCGCGGAAACCGCCGTCGACGAAGCGGCTGAGGCCCCATTCGCGGAAGATGAAGGGCGGTTGGCAAAGCCAGCCGGCGATCCATGCCAGCCGCCGCTGCGCCTCTTCGGGCAGGATCAGTTCGTCGGGATCGGTGTCGATCGCGATCCGCCGGGCGCCAAGGGTGCTCAGCTGTTGTTCGTCGATCAGGCTGGCCATCGGCAGTGCCCCCGCTTGGTCCGTCTCGCTTTTGCTTTAGTGAATGTCGGGCGAGAGGGGAATTGAATGACTGACGAAGAAGAAGTCGGCGCCGTGATCGACGAGATGTACGGAATGATCTCGGGCCCGGCCGGCCCACGCGACTGGAGCCGCCAGGCCAATTGTTTCCTGCCCGAGGCGCGGCAGGTGCGAACCTTCGTCGACCAACAGGGCCGGCCGGGAATGCTGGCGATGACCCTCGACGAATATCGCGATAACACCACGCCCTTCTTTGCCGCGAACGCCTTCTACGAGGTCGAGACCAGCCGCCGCATCGACCTGTTCGGCAACATCGCCCATGTGTGGAGCGGCTATGAAGCGCGCACCTCTCCCGACGATGCGACGCCTGAGCGGCGGGGGATCAACTCGATCCAGCTGTTCAACCATCCCGAGCATGGCTGGAGGATATTGGCGATGGTGTGGGATAACGAACGGCAGCACTGATGTCCGGGGGACATCGGTGTCCGTTCGTCAATGCTAGACCAGCAGCCAGCCGAGCGCCGCGAAGCCGATCAGCACCGCACCCGCAATCGCCGCCTTAAGGCGCAGCTTGCGCTGCTGCCGCATCTGCTCCAGCCGCCTGACGAACGATGGCCGCACCGCCTGGGTCATGCCCTTGATGCGCATGCGGGCGGAGGTTCCCCAGCCGGGCCGGTTGCGGCGGCGGAATCGCAAATATTTGCTCACGGTCGCGAACCTGTCAGAATTTCGGCGGGACGCAATTGGTTAAGCCGCGATGGCCCCAACTGGCACAGCGGGGCGCTGCTTGCCCCGGTTCCAGCCCGCCCAGGCGGTCAGGGCGCCGATTACGAAGCCGGTCAGCCACACCGACAGGCTCGGAACGGCGGCGATGAGGGTGAGGAACGGCTTAAGCGCTGCCCAGTCGCCCAGTAAGAGCATGGTGATCATTTGCGCTACGATGAACCCCGCCGCGACCATGAACGGCAAGGCCCGGTTGCGATATTTCCAGCAGACCAGCAGGATGAACAGCAGCTCCAGCGCCATCGAAACCTCGATCGACGCCAGGATCAGCCAGAAATCGGCGGGACCCCGGATGGTAAGGCCCGGCAGCTCCAGGTTGAGGAGGATTCGACTGAACGGCGATTCGAACAGGAACAGCGGCGTCACCAGCATATAGCCGGCGTGGAGCCACACCTTCCGCCGGTGCTTGAGCGCCCGATAGTAGAAAGTGACATAGGCGGCGATGGCGATCGCCATGCCGATCAGGAACGATCCGCCGAACATCACCCGGGTCGGATCATTGGCCGCGACAAAGCCCTTGGCAGTAACGTCGATGATCCCGGCGAATCCCGCGATCAGGAAGGGGAACAGGAACAGGCTCGCCTTGCCGACGGCCCGGTGCAGCGGAAGCTGATCCTTGTGCACCGCGACGCTCTGGAACAGCACCATCGCCACCCACAAAGTGGCGGCGACGCCATGGGCGTGGAACTGCCACGGCACCTCGGTCCACTTGGCGAAATAGCTCGGCCAGAAGCCGACCGCGATGACCGCCAGAACGAACAGGACGTAATAAGGCGCGTTGCGATATGGCATGGGCGCGCTTCCCCCCTCTTTTCGAGCCTGATCGCATAGCATGAAACCGCCGCGCATGCGCCAAAATCGCCGCCGCGGCACCAGTATTAACGATGATTGCAACAAGAGCCGCCGCTCCTAAGTTCTCCGCGCGTCCGAAATGGACGATCAGAGAAGGAGCGAGCTGATGCGTGCTCTCTTGCTTGGCCTTGCGGCGTCGGCCGCGGCCATCCTCCCCGCGCCGGTGGCGGCGGAACAGTCAGACCATATGACGTTCGTCGCCAGGCCCGCCACGTCGTTCCATGGCGGGATCTCGGGCCGGGGCAATGATCGCGGTTTCCGCCACAGTCGCGGCGACGGCGATGGTGCGCTGCTATATTATGACCGCGAATATCAGGGCGACACCGCCTGGCGGTCGAACAGCTTCAACGACTGGTGGCACGACCGGCCGGACAGAGCCTATCCGCGCTGGATGATGAGCAACCAGAATTGCGACCGAATGTGGTGGTCGGGCGGCGCTTTCCACTGCTGACCCAGGTCGGTCTCAGTCGGCCAATTGCGTGACCACGAAGGCATAGGCTTCGGCCAGCTCGTGGAGCGAATTCCAGCGGCCTGACTTGCCGCCATGACCGGCGCCCATGTTGATCTTGAGGAGCAACAGATTGGCGTCGGTCTTGGTGGCGCGCAGCTTTGCAGCCCATTTCGCCGGCTCCCAATAGGTGACGCGCGGGTCGGTAAGCCCGCCGGTGATCAGCATCGCCGGATAGGGCTTGGCCTCGATATTGTCATAGGGACTGTAGCTTTTGATCAGGTCGAACGCCGCCTTGTCGGTGATCGGATTGCCCCATTCGGTCCATTCGCCCGGCGTCAGTGGCAGCGTATCGTCGAGCATCGTGTTCAATACATCGACGAACGGCACGTCGGCGACCACCGCGCCATAGAGTTCACCAGCCTGGTTGACCGCGGCGCCCATCAGCTCGCCGCCGGCGGATCCTCCCTGCGCCGCAACCCGGCCTGGCCTGGCATAGCCCTCGGCGATTAACCCGCGGGTCACGTCGACGAAGTCGTTGAAGGCATTGGTACGGGACTTAAGCTTGCCGTCGAGGAACCATTGGTAACCAAGGTCGTCGCCGCCGCGGATGTGGGCGATCGCGAAGGCGAAGCCGCGGTCGACCAGGCTGAGGCGCGAAGTCGAAAAGCTGGGAGGGATGGCGAAGCCGTAAGCGCCATAGCCATAAACGAACAGCTTGCCGCCGCCGTCCTTGGCGAAGTCCCTCCGGCGAAGCACTGACACCGGCACCTGCTTGCCGTCGCGCGCCGCGATCAACAGGCGCTCGGTGACATATTGGCTGGCGTCATAGCCTGACGGGATTTCCTGGACCTTGCGGACGTCGAGCCGCCTGTCGGCCGGATGATAGTCATAGACCGTTGCCGGCGTGACCATCGACGAATAGGCGAGACGGTAGCTGTCGGGCGCATATTCGGGGTTTCCGGTAAAGCTGGCGCTGTAGCTCGCCTCGCCGAACGGCACTCGCTCCTGCCCGCCGGTTGCATAATCACGCAGGAGCAGCTGATCGAGCCCGTCGACCCGCGCCGTGACCAGCAGATGATCGCGGTGGCTGGTGACTCCGCGAAGGTAGGTGCGGTCGCTGCCGGCGACCAGTTCGCTCCAGTCGCCCGGCCTGGCCGGGTCGGCGGTGACGATCCGAAAATTCACATGGTTGTCGTTGGTCAGGATCCACAGCTTTCCGTGCGCGGCATCGGCCTCATATTGTACCTCGGCCGCGCGCGGCCTGATCAGCGTCAGCGGTGCGGTTGGATCGCTCGCCCCAACAAAGCGGAGCTCGTTCGAGCTGTTGTTGCCGGTCGAAACGAAGATCAGGCTGTCATCGGTCGACCGCGCCGCGCCGACCGAGAAGGCGATGTCGTCCTTTTCCTCATAGATCGTCAACGCCTTGGCCGGATCGTCGCCGATGCGATGATATTGGGCCCTGTAGGATCGCCACTGATCATTGACTTCGGTAAATACCAAGCCTTTGGAATCATTGGTCCAAACCGGATTGCCAATGCCGACCTTGGTCACCGTTTCAATGTCTTCGCCGGTTAACAGGTCGCGGACCACCAGCTTGAACCGTTCCGAACCATCGTCGTCGGCCAGCGTTGCCAGCAGCTTGCCGTCGGGACTGACCGCAAAAGCGCCGAGCCGGTAATATTCCTTGCCCTCCGCTTCCTTATTTTCGCTGTAGATCAGCTGCTCATCGCCGCCGCTGGCCGGCCCTTCGGCTCCGCTCAGGACAGGCTTGCGGTACCAGTCGCGATACTGCGTGCCTTCCTTGAACGCCGACCAGTAAAGCCAGTCGCCATCCTTGATCGGGACCGAGGCGTCATCCTCCTTGATCCGCCCTTTCATCTCCTGGAACAGCTCTTCGACCAGGCCCTGGTGCGGCTTCATCGCCGCGTCGAAATAGGCATTCTCGGCCTTGAGGTAGTCGAGCACCTCCGGGTCCTGCACATTGGGGTAATTGGGATCGCGCAGCCAATGCCAGGGATCGTCCCACTGCACGCCGTGCGCTTCGTTCACATGCGGCTTGCGGGCGGCGATCGGTGGATTTTCGGTTGTCATCGGGCTTCCTGATGCAAGGCAAAGCGACTATCTGCCTTCCTCATACAAAGAGCCTGAAAGATTGCCATGTCCTCTTATGCCGACCGCCTTGCCGCCCTCCGCCAGCAGCTGAAGGAGGACCGCCTCGACGGGTTCGTCGTGCCGCTGACCGACGAACATATGAGCGAATATGTCGGTAGCTACGCCCAGCGGCTGGCGTGGCTGACCGGCTTCAAGGGCTCGGCTGGTTCGGCGGTTGTGCTGCCCGAGGAAGCGGCAATCTTCACCGACGGCCGCTACACGATCCAGGTGCGGCAGCAGGTCTCGCCGACCGAATGGAGCTATCAGTCGGTTCCGGAAACCAGCATTTCGCAATGGCTTAGGGAAAAGGCCCCGGAGGGCGCCAGGATCGGTTACGACCCGTGGCTGCATACGGCCGACTGGGTCAAGCAGGCGACGGCACAGCTGGCAGCCAAGGGCGCCGAGCTGGTCGCGGTCAAGCGCAATCCGATCGACGCGGTGTGGGCTGACCAGCCGGAGCCGTCGAAGGCTCGCCTGGCGGTCCAGTCTGACGAATTCGCCGGCAAGAATTCCGCGGAAAAGCGCCATGAAATGGCCGACTGGCTGCATAGGGAGGGCGCCGACGCGGCCGTATTGGCGGCGCTGGATTCAATCGCCTGGACCTTCAACGTGCGCGGCCAGGACGTCACCCACACGCCGGTCGCGCTGGCTTTTGCGGTGGTCAATGACGACGGAACCGCGGACCTGTTCGTCGAAGGCCAGAAGGTCGGCGACGATGTCCGCGCCCACCTTGGCAATGGCGTCCGGCTGCACGAACGCGAGGATTTCGAGACGTTCCTCCGCTCATTGAACGGCAAGCTGGTGGCGGTCGATCCGGAACGGTCGGTAGCGGCAATCAGCCAGGCGCTCGACGAGGGCGGGGCGAGGATCCTCAGCCGCCGCGATCCGGCGGTACTGCCCAAGGCGATCAAGAATGAGGTCGAAGTTGCCGGCCACCATGCGGCCCAGGCTCGCGACGGCGCGGCGGTTTCGCGCTTCCTGCGCTGGATCGAGGAAGAGGCGCCGCAGGGCGGGCTCGACGAAATCATTGCCCAGGACAAGCTGCTCAGCCTTCGCCAGGACCTCGGCAGCCTCAAGGACCTGAGCTTCGATACTATCTCGGCGTTCGGACCGAACGGCGCACTCCCCCATTACAAGGGCACCGAGGAATCCAACCTGCCGTTCACCACCGGCACGCTCTATTTGGTCGATAGCGGCGGCCAGTATCAGGACGGCACCACCGACATTACGCGCACCGTGCCGATCGGCGAGCCGACGGCGGAAATGATCGATCGCAACACAAGGGTGCTGCAGGGCCATATCGCGATCGCCACTGCGCTGTTCCCCAAGGGTACGCGCGGGTCGCAGCTCGACAGTTTCGCCCGGCGGCCGCTGTGGGAAATCGGTTGCGACTATGCCCATGGTACCGGCCATGGCGTCGGCGCCTTCCTAGCGGTGCATGAAGGTCCGCAGCGGATTTCGCCGGTCGGCAGCTCGCAGTCGGGCGGGGACGAGCCGCTCCAGGCCGGAATGATCATTTCCAACGAGCCCGGCTATTACAAGCAGGGCGAATATGGGATCCGCATAGAGAATCTCGTTCTGGTCGTCGACAAGGGCATGGGAGCGGACAAGGAGCTGCTGGGGTTCGAGACGCTGACTTTCGTTCCGATCGACAAGCGCCTGATCGATGCCTCGATGCTGTCGGACAGGGAGCTCGACTGGCTCAACCATTATCATGCCGAGGTGTTGGCCAAGATCGGGCCGCAACTTACTGGGGAGGACAAGGCATGGCTCGAAAAGCAATGCGCGCCGCTAAGCCGCTAGGGCTGGTCGCGCTCGGTTGGGCGCTTGCCTGTCTTTATTTGCTGGGGCCGCGGGTGGCGCTCAACCGCGCGCTCGACACGGGTTATTCCTTGGCCGCCTGGGTCGGATCCTTCTTCGGCTGATCCCGGGAATCGGTGGCGCGGGCTTGCGCCTTGCGCCGCTTTAGATTTTCGCGGAGCGCCGCGGCGAGCCGCTCAGCCTTGTCGTCCTTGCCCTTCGCCATGCCCGACGGCGCTAATATTCGCGAGCGCCCGGCGCAAGCGGGTTGACGGTGGGGCGGCCCTCGGCCATAGGCCCGCCGTCCTTCAGACATGCTGCCGTAGCTCAGTGGTAGAGCGCATCCTTGGTAAGGCTGAGGTCGTGAGTTCAATCCTCACCGGCAGCACCATCATCGCAAAACCGCCTGTCCGGTGGACAGGCGATTTTCGATGATCCCCCGGAGGAAAATTCCTCACATTGACGCATGCGATCCTCGCCGCCATTCCGGCACGCCATGCGCTTCTTTTCAGATAATGCAGCTTCGGTCTGTCCGCAGGTGATGGCAGCGCTGGCCAAGGCCAACCATGTCGATACCGCGTACGACGGCGACACGCTGTCCGAGAAGCTCGACGGCGCCTTTTCCGACTTGTTCGGCAGAAGGGTTCGCGCGCTGTGGGCGACGACAGGCACGGCGACAAACTGTCTTGGCCTGGCCGCGCTGTGCCCGCCGCACGGCGCGATCCTGTGCCACGAAATGGCGCATATCGAAGTCGATGAGGCGGGTGCGCCCGGCTTCTTCACGCATGGCGCCAAGCTCACTTTGCTGTCCGGCCATGGCGCCAAGCTGGCGCCCGAGACGGTCGAAGATGCGTGTGAGCGGGTGCGTGACGACGTGCACCAGGTCCAGCCCGCTGCCCTGTCGATCACCAACTCCACCGAATATGGCCTCAGCTATTCGCCTGGCGAAGTCGCCGCGCTGGGAGAAGTCGCCCGGCGGCGCGGACTCGCCCTTCATCTCGACGGCGCCCGGTTCGCCAACGCGGTTGCCTTCACCGGCGCCGATCCCGCCGATCTGACGTGGCGCGCTGGCGTAGACGTGATGTCGTTCGGCTTCGTCAAAAATGGCGGAATGAATGCCGAGGCACTGATCTTCTTTGATCCTGCGAAGGCGGAAATAGTGCCGCGGCTCCGCAAGCGCGCCGGACATTTGCTGTCGAAGGGTCGCTATCTCGCCGCCCAGATATTGGCGATGCTCGATGATGAGCTGTGGTTGACCAACGCCCGCGCCGCAAACGCGGCCGCGGCTGCCTTGGCCGAAGCGTGCGGCCCCGAACGCCTGGTTTATCCGGTGGAGGCCAATGAGCTGTTTGTCCGGATGACCGCAGGGGAAGCCGACAGGATCCGCTCCAAGGGCTATGATTTTTACGATTGGGGACCCGGCGAGGTTCGACTGGTTACCAGCTGGGACCAGGATATGGATGCCGTGGGTCAGCTTGCCGCGGCAATCCGCTCGCTATGAGCGGGCCACCCGCCGGAACAAGCCGGGTCGACGCGTCGATCGTCATTCCGTTCATCATCTTCACTGCTATCTGGGGTTCGACCTGGATCATCATCCGCGACCAGGTCGGAAGCGTTCCGCCGCAATGGTCGGTCGCCTATCGCTTCATGATTGCCGCGGTGGCCATGGCGCTGGTCGCAAAATTGAAAAAGCAGTCGCTGAAGATGGACCGCGGAGGCCTGATCGCGGCAACCGTGCTCGGCGTCACCCAGTTCAGCGTCAACTTCAACAGCGTCTATGCCGCCGAGCAGTTCATCACTTCGGGCGTGGTAGCGACGGTTTTCGCCATCCTGCTGATCCCCAACAGCCTGCTTGCATGGGCCTTCCTCGATCAGAAACCCAATCGTCGCTTCCTGGCGGCGGGGGTGGTCGCGGTGTGCGGTGTCGGGCTGTTGTTCCTGAATGAATTGCGCAGCAGTCCTGTCAGCAACCAGCACATCGCTATCGGGCTTGGACTCACGCTGCTCGGCCTGATGGGGGCGTCGTCGGCGAACGTCTATCAGGCCGGCAAGGAAGCGCGGCGCCATCCGTTGTTGGCGTTACTGGCCTGGTCGATGGCGATCGGCGCGATCATCGATTGCATCCTTGCCTTCATCATCGCCGGTCCGCCGGTGGCCGAAGCACGGCTCGGCTATTGGGCCGGCGTAATCTACCTGGCCCTATTCGGTTCAGTGCTCTGCTTTGCGCTTTATTTTCCGGTTGTCCGCAAGATCGGGCCGGGCAAGGCCGCCTATTCGAGCGTGATGGTGCCGATCATCGCCATGAGCCTGTCGACGCTGTTCGAAGCCTATCGCTGGAGCCCGCTGGCGATCGCCGGAGCAGCACTCGCACTCGGCGGGATGCTCCTTGCGCTCGCCGGACGGCGGCGCCCGATGCTTGTGACGGCGCCCGACGCCGCCTAAATCCCCTTGATGTCCGACGTCATCGACCTTGCCGAAGCTCCGGTCACTCCGGAACATGTCGCCATTTATCGCCAGGATTATCGTCCTCCCGATTGGCTGGTGCCCAACGTATCGCTGGATTTCGAGCTCGACCCGGAACGAACGCGCGTCCGCTCCAAACTCCGAGTCACCCGCAACGGCGATCATGACCGGCCGTTAAGGCTGGCGGGTAATGGGTTGAGGCCGCTCGCCGTCAAGGTCGACGGCAGCGAGGCCCGCTGGACGCTGGATGGAGAGACACTGGTAATTGAACTGACCGGCATTGAAGCGACCATCGAAACCGAGGTCGAGATAGCTCCCTCCGCCAACAGCAAGTTGATGGGGCTATATGCTTCAGGAGGATTGCTCTGCACGCAATGTGAAAGCGAGGGATTCCGCCGAATTGCATTCCATCCCGACCGGCCCGATGTGCTGTCGCGCTACAGCGTGAGAATGAGCGCAGATAAGTCGCGCTTCCCGATCCTGCTCGCCAACGGCAACCTCGTTGCGTCGGGCGCCGGAGAGGGCAATGGCCACTGGGCCGAATGGGATGACCCCTTCCCCAAGCCCAGCTACCTCTTTGCCATGGTTGCCGGCGACCTGTCCGCCAACCGCGACCGTTTCACCACCATGAGCGGGCGGGAAGTCGATCTCGCCATCTGGGTACGCGAAAAGGACCTCCCCAAGACCCGTCACGCGATGGAAAGCCTCAAGGCGGCGATGCGCTGGGACGAGGAAGTCTATGGCCGTGAATATGACCTCGACCTGTTCAACATCGTCGCCGTCGACGATTTCAACTTTGGCGCGATGGAGAACAAGGGCCTCAACATTTTCAATTCGCGCTATGTCCTGGCTGACGAAGACACCGCGACCGATGCTGATTTCGACAATATCGCCGGGGTCGTGGCACATGAATATTTTCACAATTGGTCGGGCGACCGAGTCACCTGCCGCGACTGGTTCCAGTTGAGCCTGAAGGAAGGCTTTACGGTCTTCCGCGACCAGAGTTTCTCCGGCGATATGGGATCGAAGGCGGTTAAGCGGATCGATGATGTCCGCCTGCTCCGCGCGGCGCAGTTTCCCGAGGATTCGGGCCCGCTGGCCCATCCCGTGCGGCCGGAAAGCTATATCGAGATCACCAATTTCTACACTGCCACCGTCTACAACAAGGGCGCCGAGGTTATCCGCATGATGCGGACGATCCTGGGCGACGAGGCGTTCCGGAAGGGCAGCGATCTCTATTTCGAACGGCACGACGGCCAGGCGGTGACCTGCGAGGATTTCGTCACCGCGATGGAGGACGCCAGCGGAATCGACCTCGGCCAGTTCCGGCTGTGGTACAGCCAGGCCGGGACGCCAACGGTCGAAGCCCGGATCGACCATGATGCTGCTTCGGGTCAAGCAACGCTTCACTTGTCGCAGGCCGTTCCCGACACGCCCGGCCAGACCGGAAAGGCACCGATGGTGCTGCCGCTCAAGACGGCACTGATCGGCGCGGACAGCGGGGAAGCGTTGCGCGAGGAACGGTTGATCCTGCTCGACCGGGAAGAGGCGACTTTCACCTTCGACGGCATCGGCGAAACTCCGCTGCTGTCGATCAATCGCGACTTTTCCGCGCCGGTCCTACTCAATGCCGACCGCCGGCCGGGCGAGCTCGAGCGGCTGGCCGAAGTCGATGCCAATCCCTTCGCCCGTTACGAGGCGTTGCAGGAGCTAATGTACCGGGCGCTGATTGCTGGAGCCCGGGGCGAGGATGCCGATCCGGCGCCGGTAATCGCGGCGATGCGTGGAACATTGCAATCCAATGCCCTCGATCCCGCCTTCAAGGGCGAGGCATTGTCCATGCCGACCGAGGGACTGATCGGCGACCGCATGGACCTGGTTGACCCCGAAGCAATCCACGCCAGCCGCGACGCGCTTCGCCAGGCCGTCGGCAAGGCGCTGGCCGACGATTTGGCGCGCGCGCAGGAACAGCACGCGTCAGGGGACGACCTGTCGCCCGGCGCGAAGGGGATCCGCCGGCTGAAGTCGGTTTCACTGGGCCTTCTGGCTGCCGGTGATCCCGCTCGCGGAGCGGCCCTGGCCAAGGCGCAATATGATGCCGCGGACAATATGACCGACCGGCAGGGAGCGCTGGCTATTTTGGCGAGCCTCGGCGGGCCGGAGCGCGACGCCGCCTTCGCCGGCTTCCACGAACGATACAAGGAAGACAGCCTGGTGCTCGACAAATGGTTCGCCCTGCAGGCCGCGGCCCAGCGCGCCGATACCATCGATGTTGTCGAGGAGCTTGCCCGGCACCCGCAATTTAGTGCGCGAAATCCGAATCGTTGGCGCGCCTTGGTCAGCCATTTCGCAGCCAACCAATGGGCATTCCATCACGCGTCAGGCCGCGGTTACCGCTTTGTCACCGACATGATCCTGGAGGTTGATCGCATCAATCCCCAGGTCGCGGCGCGGCAGGTCCCGTCGCTTGGCCGGTGGAAGCGGTTCGAGCCGAACCGCGCCGCGCTGATGCGCGCCGAACTGGAGCGGATTGCCGCAACCCCCGGCCTTAGCAAGGACGTGTTCGAACAGGCGTCGAAGAGCCTCGCTTAGGCTAGCCTAGTTGCCGACCCATTGTGCGACATCGATCGCGACGCGATTGGCCGCGGCATTGATCGCCGGGGCGACGCTGGCCGCCGTGCCGTCGGCCGACTCCCGAGCCTCGAAGCGCCGCGTTTCGACCGCATTGGCGCCGGCGCGGGTCTTGGCCGCATCGTAGCGGACCACGACCATACCCTCCTGCGCATCATAGCCGAAGCGCGACAGACTGCCGGTGATGGTCATGCCCGGATCGAGCGAAGACTGCTTCGGGTCGAGGACCACCCGGTTGGTAACCCGGGTAACGGTCTCGGTCAGCAGATCCTGGAATAGCTTGTCCGGTGTATCGACCCAGGTCAGGTCCTGCACATAGGCGATGGCGATTGGGCCCGAATGGACCGGAACGCGATTCGTGCGGATCTCCTTGGGCACGAGCGGCAATTCGATCATCACCGCTTCCCCGGCCTTCGCCGTGCGAGCAATGCTGTCAGGCGCAGGCGATTGCGGCGTCAGGGTCAGCAGCCAGGGCGGCGCCTTGCCCCCGCCGCCGAGCAATCCGGCGCAAGCGGTCAGCGAAATGGCCAGCGCGATTGGCGCGGCTAGACGCAACATTGGGCTCATTGTTTCTTCCCCGGTTTATAGTCGGGCAGCTTCGGTGGCCCTAGCGCCCCGCCAACGCCATTTTCATCGAGCCGCTGGGTGAAACCCTGCAACGAGGTAGTGAGATCGCGCAGGTCGCGTACCAGCCGATTCATCTCTGGCAGCGTATTCTTGCTGAAATTCTGTACGCCCGGCCGAGCGTCGCCGACCATCGCATCCAGGTTCTCCGCGCTATGCTGAACCGCGGCGATCGCCTTGCGCAAATCCTCCGCCGCCGGCTTCCCTTGCTCGTTGATCATCTGGTTGGTGCTGTCGGCCAGCACTCCGACCCGCTGCGCGGCGATTCCGGCGTTGCGCGCCGCAATCCGTGCATCGCCGATCGCGTCGGCCAGGTCGGGCGCGCGTGCGGCCAGCACCGCCGTGGTCTTGTCGACATTCTCGAGAATGTCGGAGATCGAATTTTGGTTCTTGTCGCTCAGCAGTTCCGTCAGCCGCTCGGTCAGGCGCTGGATGCGGTCGATCAGTTCCGGAGCGCTATTGAGCAGGGCACCGAGTCCGCCCGAACTGGCCGGGACCACCGGACAGCCTTGCGGTCCAGCCTGGGTCAGTGGCCGGGCGCCCTTAACCGCGCCTTCCAGCGCGATCTCGCTGACGCCGGTGAAGCCGACTCCCTTGATCTGAGCGGTGGTGCCCTGAAGCACCGGCGTTTCCGCGTCGACGACAACCCGGACCCAGACGAACTCCGGACGGTCCGGCAACAAGCTGATCTTTTCGATCTGCCCCACCGGCACGCCCTGGAAGTTGACCGAAGAGCCCTTATTGAGGCCCTCGACGCCTTGGCTGAAATAGATGTCGAAGCATTTGGTCGTCTTGTTCGACAGGCCAGCGAGCCAGACAATGAAGATCAACAGGCCGGTCAGCAGGGCCAGCGTGACGGCGCCGACAAGGACATGGTTCGAACGCGTTTCCATGGTCGTCTATTGCCTCTTCAAACTGGCGACGGCAGCGCGTCCGCGTGGCCCGTTAAAATATTCTTGAATCCAAGGATGGTCCAAGGCGAGCAATTCTTCAATCGTTCCTACTGCAACGACCTTTTGGTCGGCGAGCACCGCCACCCGGTCGCAGATCGCCCAAAGCGTGTCGAGGTCGTGAGTGATAAGGAACACGGTAAGCTCAAGCTTGTGCTTGAGGCCCTCGATCAGCTCGTCGAATCCGGCCGCGCCGATCGGGTCGAGACCGGCAGTCGGCTCGTCGAGGAACAATAGCTCGGGATCGAGCGCCAGCGCCCGGGCGAGGCCGGCACGCTTTTTCATGCCGCCCGACAGCTCCGACGGATATTTCGGGCCCGCATTGGCCGGGAGCCCCGACATCGCAATCTTGTAACTGGCGATTTCGTCGAGCAGCGGCTCCTTGATGAACGGAAAATATTCGCGGATCGGCACCTCGACGTTTTCGGCGACGGTCAGCGTCGAGAACAAGGCGCCGTTCTGGAACAGCACCCCCCAGCGGCGGCGGATGTTCTTGGCTTCGTCTTCCTCCCGGCCAATCATGTTCTCGCCAAGCACTTCGACTGTGCCGTCGTCAGGCGTCTGGAGGCCGATGATCGAGCGCATCAGCACCGACTTGCCGGTGCCCGAACCTCCCACCACGCCAAGGATTTCACCGCGGCGCACGTCAAGGTCCAGGCCATCGTGGATGACCTGCTCGCCGAAGCTGTTCTTCAGTCCGCGGATTTGAATGACGACGTTCGGATCGCTCATAGCCAGCCGATCGAGCTGAAGAAGATCGCGAAGACGGCGTCGAGAATTATCACGAGGAAGATCGCCTGAACCACGGCGTTGGTGGTCCTTATGCCGACCTCCTCCGAATTGCCTTCTACCAGCATCCCTTGGAAGCAACCGGCAAGCGCGATGATGCCACCAAAAACCGGTGCCTTGATCAGCCCGATCCAAAGGTCATGGAGGGGAACCACCTCTTGAAGGCGCTGGATATAGGTTAGCGGCGGGATATCGAGTGAGATCCAGCAGAATATGCCGCCGCCAAGAAGCGACATGATCATCGCATAGAAAGCAAGAAGCGGCATCATCACCACTGCCGCGAGCATGCGGGGAATTACCAAGGCTTCGATTGGAGACACGCCAATGGTGCGCATCGCATCGACTTCTTCGGTGATCTTCATCGTACCGAGTTGAGCGGCGAAGGCAGAGCCCGATCGCCCGGCGACCATGATCGCCGTCATCAACACGCCAAGCTCGCGGATCGTGATGCGGCCGATGAGGTTGATCGTATAGACTTCGGCCCCGAACTGCTGGAGCTGAACTGCGCCCTGTTGGCCAATGACGATGCCAATCAGGAAGCTCATCAGCCCGATGATTCCCAGGGCGCGGACGCCGACCACGTCGAACCGCTGGATCACGGCATTGAGGCGGAATCGCTTGGGCCGGCGGATTATCGCTGCGACTCCGATGAGCACCGAACCGAGGAATCCGACCAGGCCAACAAGCGTGGTGCCGGACTCCGCAACCCATTCGCCCAGCTCGTCCAACACGCGAACGGCACCGGGCTTCTCTTCCGGCCTGACCTGGGCTGGATGATCGGCTTCGGCGACTTGATCGAGGAGGCCGGACACGTCCTTGCTGGCGCCCACCACCTTGGCGCCACGGTCCCTAACCGTCCGGTAGATCAGCCAGGCGCCGACCGTGTCGACCTTTTCGACCCCGCTGAGGTCGATGGTAAGCGGATCGGGCATTGCCTCGATTTCGCGTTGCGTCGAGCCGGCGCGCGAAATGGTGAGCGAGCCGAGGACGCGATACGGCTGCCCCCCGGCTGCAGGATCTGATGTGGTCGACTGGGACGCCATCGGGCGCGACCCTGCTCGAAATCGCCAGACGCAGCAAGAGCGGGCGTAATTTGCCACTTTGTTGCCAGAGTTGATGCCTTATAGCGCGTCCACGATGACCAATGATGCGGCGAGCGCGGCCAAGCCATTGTTCGTGACGGTCGGGGATAACCCCGCCCGGGCATTTGGCATGAGCGCCGCGGACCGGGCAAATGCGATGGCGGTCCAGGCCGGGCTTGAGCCGGGCGGCCAGCCCTCACCAGGTCGATCGACGGTTTACGCCGATCTCAATTGGGCCTGGGACCCGGAATGGCTCGGTGCGCTTGCGGAAAAGCCGGGGGGAGCGCTGGTGAAGAACGGCCACCCGGTGTTGGCCAATGTCCCCGCCGGAGGGGATCCCGCACCCTTGCTCGCCGCGATGCTGGCAGGCGATCGTTACCAGGGCGCGCTCGAGCAGATTGACGCCGACACCACCGATTTCAGCTACCGCAAGCTGCGCAAGCGCGAACGACCGTTCGTGATGCCGCTCGACCCAGCCGATCCCGAGCCGGTCGAGCGCGCTGCCTATGACGCCAGCTACAAGGGGGTAACCGACGTGTTGACCCTCTATCTTTGGCGGCGCCTCGCCTTCTACTTAACGCGATGGGCGGCGCAGGCTGGAATGACGCCCAATACGGTGACCGCGATTGGCTTTGCCCTTTGCGCTGCCGCCTTCTTCCTGTTCATGTACGGCTGGTATTGGACGGGCATCGCGGCCGGATTCGGTTTCATGGTGCTCGACACGGTCGACGGAAAGCTGGCCCGCTGCACCGGGCAATCGTCGCACTGGGGCAATATCTTCGACCATGGCGTCGATCTGGTCCACCCGCCCTTCTGGTGGTGGGCCTGGGCCGAAGGCCTGGAAGCCTATGGCCGTCCGTTCGAGCGGGTCTACGAGCTGCTGATCGTCGGGGCGATCGTGTTCGGCTACGTCGCGCAGCGGGTCATCGAGGGGATATTTGTCCGCCGCTACGGGATGCACATCCACGTCTGGCAGCAGGTCGACAGCCGGTTCCGGCTGATCACCGCGCGGCGCAACCCCAACATGGTCATCCTTGTCGCCGCACTGCTGGTCGGCCGCCCCGACCTGGGCATCGAACTGGTCGCGCTATGGACTATCCTCTCGCTGATTTTCCATGCGGTGAGGCTGGCTCAGGCCAACGCCCGCCACGACCGCGGCCGGACTGTCACCAGCTGGCTGGCATGACCGGCTGGGCAACGCGGGCATGACCAGTTGGACGGCGCTGGTACTGGCCGGATCGAGGCCTGGCATCGATCCGTTTGCCCAAGCCCATGGGACGGACCTAAAGGCGCTGATCCCGGTCGGTGGCGTGCCGATGGTCGTGCGGCCGGTACAAGCTCTCCTGACTGCGCCAAACATCGATCAAGTGCGGGTACTCGCGCAGCATCGCGACCGGATTGCCGCGGCCCTACCAGCTGACCCGCGACTGTCCGTCGAGCCGTCCGGCGAGACGATCGCAGCAACCATCGCAGCCTATTTGGCCGATCCGACAACCCGCTATCCGCTGCTAGTGACGACCGCCGATCACGCCCTGCTCGATCCGGCGATGATTGCCGATTTCTGCGCCAGGGCCGACGGAGCAGATCTTGCGATCGGTTTGGTCGAGCGAGCGCCGCTAATGGTCCGCCTGCCCCAAACACGGCGGACCTGGCTCAAATTTCGCGGCGGTGCCTATTCCGGTGCCAACCTGTTCGCCTTCGGGAGCGCCAAGGCCGCCAGTGCCGTTGAATTGTGGCGCTCGGTCGAACAAGACCGCAAGAAGGGCTGGCGGATCATTGGCGCGCTGGGTTTGCCGGCCTTGATTGGAGCGGCGCTGCGACTGCGTACACTCGATGAGACCCTGGCCGCCGTCGGCCAGCGGCTCGGCATCTCAATCCGCAAGGTGGAGCTAAGCAATCCGCTGGCTGCGGTCGACGTCGACAAGCCCGATGACCATCAGCTGGTCACCGCCATTCTCGAAGGGCGCGCATGACCGATCTCGCTATTTACGACATGGACAGGACGGTCACGCGCTACGCGACCTACACCCCGTTCCTGCTCCATTGCGCGGTCCATCGCGCGCCGTGGCGCCTGCTGCTGCTTCCGTTCGCGATCCTGTCGATGCTCGCCTATGCTATGAAGTTGATCGATCGCGGCCGCCTGAAAGAGATCAATCACCGGCTTCTGCTGGGCCGCATCCGTCACCCTGCCGAATTGAAGCCGCTGGTCGATAGTTTCGCCGCGAAGCTACTAACCCGCAATGTCCGGCCGGGCGCTCGCCAGGCCATTGCCCGCGACAAAGCGGAGGGGCGGCGAGTGGTAATGGCTACTGCCAGCTATCGATTCTACGCCCGCGAAATCGCCGAGCGACTGGGGTTCGACGATTGCATCGGCACCAATGCGGTCCTCGGCCTCGACAGCCAGGTTCACGCCAAGATCGACGGCGAAAATTGCTACGGGCCGGCCAAGTTGCGGATGATCGAAGACTGGCTGGCCAAGGCCGGCCTGGCGCACGGTCATGTCCGTTTCTACTCCGACCATGCGAGCGATGCGCCGGTGTTCGAATGGTCGGACGAGCCGGTAGCGGTCAATCCGCACGACCGGCTCAGGAAGCTCGCCACCGAGCGAGGCTGGCGCATCGAGGATTGGGGCTGAGGCTCGGCCGTCCGGGAGACGGACGAACGCCAGCCTCCTAGACGGCCCTCAAGGCATTATCGAAGTCGGCAATCAGGTCCTCGGCCTTCTCGACGCCGATTGAAATCCGCACCAGATTGTCGCTGATTCCCAGCGCCGCCTTGCGGTCGTCAGGCACCGACAAATGGGTCATCGCTGCTGGCGCCGAAGCCAATGTTTCGGTGCCCCCCAGGCTGACCGCCAGGTTGGCGATCTTGAGCCCGTCGAGGAAGGCGAAGGCCTCGCGCTCGCCGCCCTTGAGGTAGAGCGAGAAGGTCGATCCGGCGCCAGTACAATGGCGCTTGTAGATATCTTCCTGACGCGATCCGGGCTCAAGGAAACCGAGATAACCAACGCTTTCCACCTTGGGATGGTCGCGCAGGAAGGCGCAGATCTTCTCGGCGCTTTCGCCGGCGCGAGTCATGCGAAGCTCCAGCGTTTCCAGGCTGCGCAGCAGCATCCAGGCGGTATTCGGATCGCAGATGCCGCCCATCACGTTGCGCATCAGCCGGATCTTGTCGAGCAAGGCCCGCTTGCCGACCAGCCCGCCGGCGACGAGGTCGCTGTGCCCGCCGGCATATTTTGTCAGGCTGTAGACGCTGATGTCGGCGCCATCATTGAGCGGCTTGGCCCACAGCGGCCCGAGAAACGTATTGTCGATCGCGATCGGCGGCAGTTCCGCCTGGCCAGCGAAGGCCTCTGCGCGGGCCGCCGCGACCGCTTCCACGTCAACCAGCGCATTGGTCGGATTGGCCGGGCTTTCAAGGTAGATCATCGCCACCCGCCCCAGTTCCTTGGCCCGGGCCATGACCTCATCGAGCTCCTCGCGCGTCGCGCCGGCCGGGAAGTCGACGTAATGGATTCCGAATTGCGGGAAGATCTTGTTGATGATCGTTTCCGTCGCCGCATAGAGCGGGCCGGAGTGGATAACGACGTCGCCGGGCCGGACGAAGGTCAGCAACAGGATGGCAATGGCCGTCATGCCGCTGGAGAAGGTCAGTGCCGCTTCGGCATCCTCCCAGATCTTGAGCCGGTCTTCGAGGATTTCCTGGTTGGGACCGTTAAAGCGCGAATAGACCAGACCCTCAGCCTTGCCGCCCGAGCCATGCTTGTTGGTGATCCCTTCAAAGAAACGTTTGCCCTCGGCCGCGGTCTCGAACACGAAGGTCGAGGTAAGAAAGATCGGCGGCTTCAGCGATCCCTCACTGAGGCCCGGATCGAACCCATAACCCATCATCAGCGTCGACGGATCGAGCTTGTGGTTGCCGATATGCGTTTCCATGTCCTTGGGGCGACGGCTTTCAGTCACTTAAAATCTCCTTGGGCCGCGCCTTAGCCCCGGCTAGCCCGATAGGCCAATCAAACTAATTTGCCGTCCATAAGTAGGTTCGTTGCGGTGGGTCGCGCGGCGATAGCTGTAGAACCGGTTCTCAAGCTCATAAGTGTCGAGCCCGGCTGCTTCGATTTTCCGCACTCCTGCGGCCGCCAGGCGAGCGATCAGATATGCTTCCAGGTCGAAATGCGGCGTATCCCTTGGACCTTCGCTGAAGAATCGCTCGTTGGCCGGATCGTCCGCGACGAGCTGTTCGGCGAATTCGTGACCAACCTCGAAGCTGGCCCTGGCCAGGCAGGGGCCGATGGCGGCGGAGATATTCTCGACTTTCGCACCGAGTGTCAGCATCGCCGCGATCGCCTGGTCGGTGACTCCTGCCGTCGCACCGCGCCAGCCGGCGTGGACCGCGGCGGCTACGCCCGACTGCCGGTCGGCCATCAGGATCGGAGCGCAGTCGGCGGTAACGACGCCCAGCAGCAGGCCAGGCCGGTCGGTTACCAAGGCGTCGGCTTGTGCGCGCTCGTCATAGGGCAGGGCTTCGGTGACAATCACCGCGGTCGGCGAATGGATCTGATAGACGCTGGCGATTGGCGTCCCGGGCAGGATGGCATCGGCCGCCAGCCGGCGGTTGGCCTCGACGATGTTCGGGTCGTCGCCGCTGCCCGTGCCGCAGTTGAGGCCGGCTACCGCTCCGGTCGATAGTCCACCCCCGCGCCCGAAAAAACCGTGCGCCACGCCCTCCAACGCTCGCGCCCGGACAATGTCGAGACTCACAATTTCAGCCTCATGACGATGTCCTCGTCGGCGTGGTTGCCGACCATGAAAGCGTAGGTCCCTTCCGGTTCGAAGCCATATTTCTCATAGAAGCGGCGGGCACGGTGATTTTCGGTGAACACCGAAAGATAGAGATAATCAGCGCGCTGGTCTCGCGCGCGGTCGATCACCCAATCCATCAGCGACTGGGCAATACCGCGACCCTTCATCTCCTCAACGACATAGAGCTGGCGAAGCTCTGCCGCTTCGCCCCTTGGCTCGAACGGTAAGTGTGGCGGGCCGAGCTTCGCATAGCCGACCAGCTTGCCGCCACTTTCGGCGACGCGCACTTCAAACGCCGGGTCGTTGAGTTCCCTGTCCCAATTCTCAGGCGAATGATTTTGGAGAAACGCCTCGACGTCGCTCGTTTCATAAAGGTGCCCGAAAGTGTGCATGAACGTGCTGGCGCCGAGTTCGGCCAGCGCTTGCGCGTCGGTTCCATCGGCCAAACGATATTCGACGTTCATGCCCCCAACCCTGCCACGGCTGGCCACCCCTTGCCGGTCAGCCCTATCACCTTGAACAATTGTCCCATCTCGCCCTCGTCACACAGCCGCCGCCGGGCGGCCGCGATTCGATCCGTATCCTGTGGATTTTTGGCAGCCAAGGCCATTGCGCGCGCACCGATGCCAAGCGTTTCGAGCCAGGTTCCCTGACTGACAGCCCGGCTTGCCTGAACGTCGCCGATCTTCGCGGCTTGGGCCAACGCCGCGAAATCGACATGGGCAGTCAGGTCCTGCTCGCCTGAATGATCGAGGGCATAGGAAAATGCATGGCTTCGGACGGCCTGCAGCGTGTCGCCCTGTTCGCCGCGGCAATAGCCATAGTCGATGATGATGGCCGCGCCGCCATGTGCCGCGAGATGCTGGGCGAGCTGCGTCGTCACTGCGTCGCGCGCGGGCGAGATCTCCTCGATTGGTCCATCGCGGTCAAAGGCGAGTCCGCCCCCGGCAATGATGACATGCCGCTCGCGCCCCTCGACGAACTGCCGGATCGGCAGCGCATCGAAGAATTCATTAGCGACGAGCAGCAGCGGTGATTTCGGCAGGTCGCCAAGTTCATCGTGAAACTTCGCTCCTGGGAGGCGCTTGGCCTGCTCCTCGCGCAATCTGGGACTGGTCTCCACCAGGTGCATTTGGCCAGCGAAACCCGCCCGCCGAAGCACCCGCAGCGCATCTTCGGCCAACGTGCCCCTGCCCGGGCCGAGCTCGGCATAGACCGCGTCGTCGGGCCGGCCGGCGCGCACCCACACATCCGACAGCGCCGCACCGACCAGCTCACCGAACATCTGGTGGATTTCGGGCGCAGTGGTGAAGTCTCCGCCCGCGCCAAGCGGATCGCGAGTGGCGTAATAGTAAGCGTTGCAGGCCTCCATATAGGCCTCGACGCTGAGCGGTCCCTCGCTCCGGATGCGCTCCGCCAGGGCGCGCCCGAGCGGCGTCACGCCACGCTGGCCGTCCCGGCCGTTGGCTCGACCCGCTCGCGCCGCTTCCTGGCGGTCATGATCAGGTAGAGGCCGCCTAGGATCATCGGCAAGGTCAGCCACTGGCCCATGTGCAGGCCCGTCGCCTGGGCAAAGCCGGCCAGCTGCGTATCCGGCTCGCGGATGAACTCAATGCCGAAGCGGAAAATGCCGTAGAACAGGATGAAGGCGCCAACCAGCTTGCCCGGCTCGTAGCGCGACTTGGTCCGCCAGAACATGAACCATAGGATGGCGAACAGGACGAGGCCCTCCAGCCCGGCTTCGTAGAGCTGGCTGGGATGACGCGCCGGGCCAAGCACCTTGCCGTAAACGGTCATCTCCTCGAACCTGACGGCCCAGGGCACGTTGGTCGGTGCGCCCCACAATTCCTGATTCACGAAGTTCGCGAGACGGCCGAAGAACAGGCCGAACGGTACGCAGCAGGCGACGTAATCGTGGATCCGAAGCCAGGGCAGGCCCTCCTTGCGCGCAAGGTAGAGGATCCCGACCGATGTGCCGATTACTCCGCCATGGAAGCTCATCCCGCCGTCCCACAGTTTCAAAATGTCGAGCGGATGCGCGAGATAGAAGGGCAGGTTGTAGAACAAAACATAGCCGAGCCGGCCGCCAAGAATGATGCCGAGCGCCGCGTAAAAGACGAGATCGTCGGCGTGGCGGCGGGCCATCGGCGCGCCGGGCTGCTTCAGCAATTTCAGGAGGTACCAATATCCGACGAAGATGCCGGCGAGGTAAGCGATGCTGTACCAGCGAAGCTGGAACCAGCCAATCTCGAACACGGTCGGCTTCAAACCCAAATCCGGGAAGGCGATCGCCGTGGATGCCGCGATCGTCGATACCAACACACTCATGGGCTTCCCCTTGTCGTTGCCGCCTCATAGGGTGACGATCACGAAACGCCAAGGAGTGACGGATGGCAGCCACCGACCTGGATCGGAGCTATGACGCGGTGATGGCCGCGGTCACTGGTCCAGGCGGGCGGGTGATCCTGTCCAAGGACGAGCTAGGCCGGACGATCGTTTCGAACTTCCCGGCGACCCTTCCGCTTTTTTTCAAGACCTTTTGTGCATTAAACGGACCGGTTGAGGGGATCATCGCCGGCGAAGAGCGCCTGACCTTCGCCAGGCTCGATGAGATTTCGGACGACATTGCTCGAGGTTTGGTCGCTCGTGGCATTGGCAAGGGCGACCGGGTTGGAATCGCCATGCGCAACTGCCCGGCCTGGGTCCTTTCCTACATGGCCGCGATCAAGGCTGGAGCGGTTGCAACGCTGCTCAACGGCTGGTGGCAGCCCGACGAGCTGGAACAGGCGTTGCAATTGGTCGATACGAAGCTGGTCCTCGCCGACGCGCCGCGGGCCGAACGGATTGCAGCGACTTGTTCCAGTTGCATCGTCGAGACCATCGCAATTGATCTGCCCGCCGAGGAAGCATTTGCCGAATTGATTGCCAGCGGATCGGAAAGCACGCCCTTGCCCGACGTCGGGCCCGATGACGATGCGACGATCCTGTTCACGTCGGGCTCAACCGGCGAGGCCAAGGGCGCGCTATCAACGCATCGATCGGTGACCACCGCCGTCTACGCCTATTCGACAGCGCTGATGGTGCTTCGAGGAATTCTGGAATCGGAAGGCCGCCTCCCGGCCAACCCGCTCAAGACTCTGGTCGTGGTTCCGCTATTCCATGTGACGGGGGAAGTGCCGGTCATGCTGAATAGCTTCGTGATTTCGCGCAGCATGGTCCTGATGACCAGGTGGGACGCCGGCGAAGCACTTCGGCTGATCGAGAAGGAACGGATCACCTATTTCGTTGGCGTTCCGACGATGAGCCTGGAGCTGATGAATCATCCCGACCGGGACAATTACGACCTCAGCACATTGACCGACATCGCGGGCGGGGGCGCGCCGCGGCCGGTCGCCCATGTCGAACGGTTGCGCAACGCCTTTCCAGCGGCACAGCCGGCGCTGGGTTATGGCCTCACCGAAACCAATGCCGTCGGCTGCGGAAATTTCTGGACCAATTATTCGGCCAAACCCGCCTCGACCGGCAGGGCTCAGGTTCCATTTGCGGAACTTGCAATCCTCGGCGAAGGGGACCGCCATTTGCCGGCCAATGAGCGCGGTGAAATTGCCATCCGATCGGCGGCAAACATCAAATGTTATTGGGACAACCCGGAGGCCACGGCCGCTGCCTTCACGTCCGACGGTTATTTCAAGACCGGCGACATCGGCTACGTCGACGCGGACGGTTATCTGTTCATCGTCGACCGCAAGAAGGACATCATCATTCGGGGCGGGGAGAATATTTCGGCCGCGGAGGTCGAGGCGGCGCTCTATGCTTGCGAGGGTATTTGCGAGGCAGCTGTGTTTGGCGCGCCCGATGACCGATTGGGGGAAGTTCCAGTGGCCGTCCTGCATCGGCGAGAGGGCAGCAGCATCAGCGAGGATGAGCTGCGCCAATTCCTGCAAGGCCGGCTAGCGGCGTTCAAGATTCCGGCTCGAATGATATTTTCGGATACACCCCTTCCTCGCCTTGGCACGGGCAAGATCGACAGGGTCACATTGAAACAGCATTACGGCCAATGAAGCTGCCCGCGGTCGATCGCCGTACCCTGATGATCGGTGGCGGAGCAGGTGTCGGGCTGGTCGTCGCCTTCCTGGCCTGGCCAAGGCGGGAAGGCAGCCCGCTTCGTCCCGGCAAGCGCGATTTTGTGTTCGACCAATATTTGAGGATTGGTGTGGACGGGCGCGTCACGCTGGCGGTGCCGCAGGTCGAAACTGGCCAGGGAATTTGGACCGGTCTCGCGCAGATCACCGCCGACGAGCTTGGCGCGGCGTGGAACAGCATGGCGATAGAGCCGGCGCCCCATGGCGATGCCTATGCCAATCGACTGATCGCCCATGATTACGCGGTGACCACTCGCATCACGGCCGAGTCCAGTTCCGTCCGCGCCTTTGAACAACCGATGCGCGAAGCTGCGGCGATGGCAAGGACAATGCTCTGCGCCGCGGCGGCCGACCGCTGGGGCGTCAATGCGACCGAATGCGACACCGACGGCGGCTTCGTGATCCATGAGGGCAAGCGGCTTGGCTTCGGCGAGGTTTCGGCCGACGCCGCCGCTCAAACTCCTCCGGACGAGGCGCAGCTTAGGACAGTCGGCAGCGGCAAGCTTTCGGGCGAACCGCTGCCACGGCTGGACCTGCCTGCCAAGTCGGAAGGCAGCCTGCGCTTTGCCGGGGATGTCCGCTTGCCGCGAATGATCTTCGCCTCGGTGCGCATGGCGCCACCCGGCGGTCGGCTGGTCGGCTTTTCGCGCAATGCCGCGAAAGGACAACAGGGCCTGATCGACCTGGTGGTGGGCGAAAAATGGCTTGCCGCTTTAGGCAAGACATGGTGGGCCGCCGATCGCGCGCTGACCCGCGCCGCGCCTCGCTTCAACGGCCTCGCGAACGACGACCCTACCCGCGGACTCAAGAATAGCCTTGCCCAGGGCGATTCAACACGGCTTTTCGAGCAGGGCGACTATGAGGCCGTCTCCAGGGGCAGCCGGCCGCTCGCCGCGACCTATTCGATTGCCGCAACCCCTCACCATTCCCTTGAACCGCCGGCCGCGGTCGCCCGACTCACCGACGGCCGGCTGGAAGTTTGGGCGGGGACGCAAATCCCGGACCTTGCCCGGACCGCCGCCGCCAGGGCGGCCGGAATTTCCGCAAGCGACGTCGCCCTTTACGCAATGCCTGTCGGCGATGGGTCCGGCGGTGCAATGGACCTCGCCATTATCGAAATGGCGGTCGAACTGGCACAGCGCAGCGGCCGGCCGGTCAGCTTGTCACTGCCACCGGATGTTGCGCAGAATCAGGATGCGGTTCGGCCGCCCATGCTGGCCAAGCTGGCAGCACTACCCGCGCCTAACGGAACAATCGCCGCCTGGAGCACTCGCGTGGCAGGGATGCCCGGATTGGAGGGGTCGCTTGCTCGGGCGCTAGCCAAGAAGCCGCCGCCATTTTCGCCGCGCGGCGCCACGCCGCCCTACGGCATTGCCAATATCAGGATTTCCGCGGTGGAGGCCGAGGTACCACTTCGCACCGGCTATATGCGTGGCGGCGATGAAGCGATGCTCGCTTTTGCTACTGAAAGCTTCGTCGACGAGTTGGCGCGCGCACTCCACGCCGAGCCGCTGGCTTTTCGAATTGGCCAGCTTGGCGGATCGCCGCGGCTCGCACAGGCAATCAGCACTGCCGCTGCGATCGGCGGATGGGACGGCGGCGCCGCCGGTAGCAGCATGGGCCTTGCCTGCGCCTCACTGTTCGGATCGCATATCGGCCTGCTGGCCCAAGCGACAATCGCCGCCGATCAGCAAATCAAGGTCTCGCGACTGGTGGCGGCAGTTGACGCCGGCCGCATCGTCAACCCCAATCTGGTTCGGCAACAAATCGAAGGCGGGCTACTCGCGGCACTAGCCGCCGCTACGATTCCGGCCTTCGAAAATATCGCCGGAATGCCCCGCGCGGTGCCGATGGCCGCCGGCTATGAGCGACTGCGCGACGTGCCCGAGATTGAGGTCGAGATCATCCAGAGCAGCGACGAGCCCGGCGGCGTCAGCGGGCTTGGAATGGCGGTGCTGGCCCCGGCGGTCGCCAATGCCATTGCCGCGGGCACCGGCAGGCGCTTGCGCAATCTGCCGTTCAGCCCGATGGCGGCGGCATGAGTGCCAACGTCAACAATGTAGCGGTGCTGCTGACCAACCTCGGCACGCCGGACGCGCCGGAACCGAGCGCCGTGCGCCGGTACCTGGCCGAATTCCTGTCGGACCCAAGGGTCGTCGAAATTTCGCCCAAGATCTGGAAGCCGGTGTTGTACGGCGTCATCCTGAGAACCCGCCCGGCCAAGTCAGCCAGGGCCTACCGCGAAATCTGGACCGATGAAGGCTCGCCGCTGATGGCCATTTCCAAGCGCCAGGCCGAAGCGCTCCGCAATCGCTATGGCGATGCACTCTGCGTCGGCTTGGCGATGCGTTATGGGGACGCGTCGATCGGCTATGCCTTGTCGAAGATGGTCGACCACGGCTTCAACCGGATTTTGGTAGCGCCGCTCTATCCTCAATATTGTGCCGCCACGACCGCCTCGGCGATGGACGCGGTCGCTGCCGAGCTCGCGGCGATGCGTTCTCAGCCGGCGATCCGCACTCTGCCGCCCTATTTCGACGATCCGCTTTACATCGATGCATTGAAGGCCAGTCTCGATCGACAGATGGCCGCGCTCGATTTCACGCCCGAAAGGCTCCTCCTCAGCTTTCATGGCATGCCAGAGCGGACGCGCACGCTAGGCGACCCTTATTATGAACAGTGCCGGGCGACTGCGTCGCTGCTGGCGAAGAAGTTCGCCTTGCCGATCGACGTCGCATTTCAGTCGCGGTTCGGCCGGGCCCGATGGCTTCAGCCAGCGACCGAGGCGGTGCTCGCTTCATACCCCGCGCAGGGCGTTAAGCGCATTGCCATCGCCGCGCCCGGATTTTCCGCCGATTGCCTCGAAACGCTGGAGGAGCTTGGGATTCGCGGCCGAGAGACGTTCCTCCACGCCGGTGGCTCCCATTTTGCCCTGATCGATTGCCTCAACGACAGCGCCGAGGGGATGGCGATGCTCGACGCCTTGATCCGGCGCGAGCTTGCCGGATGGTGGCCCCCGGCCTAACGCAATCCGATAACAGAAAACAGGAGAGAGTCATGGCGCGAGTGGCGATCGTAACCGGTGGAACGCGTGGCATTGGCGAAGCAATCAGCGTCGCCCTTAAGGACATGGGTATGAAGGTTGCCGCCAACTATGCCGGCAATGATGACCGGGCCCGCCAGTTCACGGACCGCACCGGCATCCTTACTTATAAGTGGGACGTCGCCGATTTTGATGCGTGCCAGCAGGGCGTCGCCCAGGTCGAAGCGGAGCTCGGGCCGGTCGACGTGCTGGTCAACAATGCCGGCATAACCCGCGATTCGACGATGAAGCGGATCGATCATCAGAAGTGGCAGGAAGTGATCGACACCAACTTGGGTGGCTGCTTCAACATGGCCAAGGCGGTGTTTGAAGGGATGCAATCCCGAAATTACGGGCGGATCGTCAATATCGGTTCGATCAACGGCCAGGCCGGCCAATATGGCCAGGTCAACTACGCCGCGGCCAAGTCCGGCATCCACGGCTTCACCAAGGCGCTGGCCCAGGAAGGCGCGCGCAACAATGTGACCGTCAATGCCATCGCTCCGGGCTATATCGACACCGACATGGTCGCCGCCGTGCCGGAAGATGTGCTGGCCAAGATTGTCGCCAAGATCCCGGTCAACCGGCTTGGGAAGGCGTCGGAAATCGCACGCGGAGTCGCCTTCCTCGTCGACGAGAATGCCGGCTTCGTCACCGGATCGACGCTGTCGATCAACGGTGGCCAGCATATGTATTGATGGCTCTCGGCTCGCCGACGAAGCGCTCCGTCACCATCGCCGGTCATGAAACTTCGATAAGCCTGGAGCCGATGTTCTGGAAAGCGTTGGAGCGGGCCGCTGAGGACGAAGCGTTGCCGGTCAATGCGCTCATCGCCCGGATCGACGTCGAGCGATTGGAGACGCCCGGGAAGGCTCCCAACCTGACGTCAGCAATCCGCCAGTGGCTATTTGTTCGCCAGGGCTCGCCGAACCGCTGAAGCCAATGCGCCGCTGTCCGGCGCATGCTGCAGCCACAGCGCCGGCTCGATCAATTCAAGCTCGATGATCGCCAGGGCCCCTGATCCGTCGCGGATCATGTCGACGCGGGCATAGGCTGCATCCGCCGGCGCGGCTTGCAGCGCGGCCCCTGCCAATTCGATCGCGCCGGGCGGGGGCGCACAGGGCATTTCAGAACCGCCGAGGTGCGGTTGGACGCGATAATCGCCTTGCCTGGGCCGCTTGACGACGGCGTGGCTGAATTCGCCGCCGAAGAACATGATCGAATATTCACCCTCCTCCGCGATCGAGCGGAGGAACGGCTGGATCATCATCGCCCGGCCCCGCGATTCTTCAGGCAGCGGGTCGTGTTCCTGAAGGCGATGCGTTCCATCGGCAGATGCCGAGATCGGCGGCTTGATGACCAGTTCCGCGCCAAATTCGGCACGGGCGTCAGCCAGGGCCGCGTCGTCGATCTGCTCGGCGATCCGGGTCGGAATGACCGCCAGCCCCTTCTGGGCCAGCTCGGCGAGGTACCGCTTGTCGCTGTTCCAGCGCAGCAGGGGCACTGGGTTCAGGACCTTCCGCCCCTCCGCTTCGAGCCGATCGAGCAAGCCATGCCAGCGCGGCGGATCGAGATGATAGCCCCAGGCGACGAGCGGCATGACCAGGTCGAACCCGTCCAGATCGCCGACGTCGCTCCACGGCCGCGGCTCGACCTCGATGCCTCCGCTTCGAAGCGCATCGGCCTCGACGTCATAGGCCCACTTCCACTCCTCCCAAAAATTGGGAGCGGGGGTCAGGACTGCGGCCTTCATCAGCGCGACAATAGAATTCGGGCCTGGCTGGCGATTTGCGCCAGCATTGCCGGCGATACCGATCCAACCAGCTTGGCCCGGTCGACCAGTGCCCGGAACTGGGCGATGCGCCTGGGATTGCGCTCGACCCAACGTTCGACGCTTTCGTCGGGCTCTTCGCTGCGGACCCGGCTGATGAAGTCGATCCGGACCTGCTCGAAGTCGCGCATCAACCCGGCCACCAGCAGGCGTTCCCAATTGTCGGCTGGCATATACCGCTGGACCTGCTGCTGGGCCCAGTCGAGACCGAGAACCTCGCCGAGCCTGGTGTAAGCCCGAGTTACCGCCAACTCGTCGAGGTTCTTGCGCGCGCCGAGCGCGGCAATGCCGAAAATGCCATCGAGCTCATACAGCCGCACGAGCCGATCGGTAATATCCTTGCCGGCGCCAAGCTCCTCGAGCTGGGCACGACGGGCGGCTGCTTCGCCGCGCACTTCGGCGCGGATGAGCCCAGCGGTCTTGGCGGCGACCTTGTCGAGGCCCGGCTTCAAGAGCTCGGCGATTTCCTTGACGGTTGTCCCGCCGGCGCCCGCACGGATCACGTCACCGATGTGCGACCGGACAAATCTGGCGGCCAGGGCGAACAGCCGGATGCGCGCCGTTTCCGGGACCTTCGCCGCCTCGATCTTGGCCCACAGGCTCTTGAGGTCGAGCAGTCGCTCGGCGACCAGAAAAGCGGCGACGACCTGCGGCAGGCCAACGCCTTCCTCTTCGGTCATGTCGAGCGGCAGGCTGGGCCCAAGCCGGTTGACGAACCGGTTGGCGACCTTGGTGGCGATAATCTGATGCCGCAGCCGGTGCGCGCGGATCGCGGTGGCATGCTTCTTTTGCATAGGCTCCGGGAAGGCGGCCATCAGGTCGGCCTCCATGGACGGATCGTCGGCCAGCTTCAGCTCTTCGGCGGCGTCCTGCAGGGCCATTTTCGACATCGACAGGATGACCGCCAGTTCGGGCCGGGTCAGGCCCCGCCCCTCGTGGCCGCGGCGGAGCAGGACGTCACTGCTTTCGAGGCCCTCGACCTTGCGGTCGAGCCGGCCCGACGCCTCGAGCATTTCGATCGTCCGGACGAAGCCCGGAATGCCCGCCGTGCCACGCGATTCCGCAATCGACAATGCAATCGACTGAAGGCGATTATCTTCCAGGACCAGGTCCGACACTTCGTCGGTCATGCTGGCAAGCAGCTTGTTGCGCGTCGCTTCGGCCAGCTTCCCATTGCGCATTTCGCGGTTCAGCGGGATCTTGATGTTGACCTCATTGTCCGAACAATCGACGCCGGCCGAATTGTCGATAAAGTCGGTATTGATCCGTCCGCCAAACGAAGCGAATTCGATCCGTCCCGCCTGATTTATCGCCAAATTGGCGCCCTCGCCGATCACCTTGGCGCGGAGATCCTTGGCATCGACGCGCAGCGCATCATTGGCCGGGTCGCCAACCTGAGCGTTGGTCTGGTGCGACGCCTTGATGTAGGTGCCGATGCCGCCAAACCAGATGAGGTCGATCGGCGCCTTCAGGATCGCCGAGATCAGGCTGATCGGATCGACGGTCGCTTCATCGATACCCAGGGCTGCCTGCGCTTCCTTGGTAAGATCGATCGCCTTCAGGCTGCGCGGGACGATCATCCCGCCCTTCGACATGGCCTTGCGGTCATAATCATCCCAGCTCGACCGAGGCAGGTTGAACATGCGGTCGCGCTCGGCCCAGCTCTTGGCCGGATCGGGATCCGGATCGATGAAGATGTGGCGGTGGTCGAAAGCCGCGACTAGCTTGATCGCCTTGCTGAGCAGCATGCCGTTGCCGAAAACATCGCCCGACATGTCGCCGCAGCCGACCACCCGTACCGGCTCACTTTGAACGTCGACGCCCATCTCCAGGAAGTGGCGCTGAACCGAGATCCATGCGCCCTTGGCGGTAATGCCCATCGCCTTATGGTCGTAGCCGTTGGAGCCGCCGCTGGCGAAAGCGTCGCCCAGCCAGAAATTACGGTCGAGCGCGATGGCATTGGCAACGTCGGAGAAGGTCGCCGTGCCCTTGTCGGCGGCGACGACGAAATAAGGGTCCTCGCCGTCGTGAATGACGACGTCGGCCGGATGAACGACCTTGTCGTCGACGATATTGTCGGTGACCGAGAGCAGCGAGCGGATGAAGATTCGATAGCTTTCAGTTCCTTCCGCCAGCCAGCCTTCGCGGTCGACCGCAGGGCTGGGCAATTGCTTGGGATAAAAGCCGCCCTTGGCGCCAGTTGGCACGATCACCGCATTCTTGACCAGCTGTGCCTTCATCAGGCCGAGAATTTCCGTGCGGAAATCGTCACGCCGGTCGGACCAGCGCAACCCGCCGCGGGCAATCGGCCCGCCGCGCAGGTGAATGCCCTCGACGCGCGGACTGTAAACCCAGATCTCCCGGTACGGTACCGGCGCCGGCAGCCCCGGTACCTGCTTGCTTTCGATCTTGAACGCCAGCGCTTCGGCCGCCTGGGGGGCGAACGCGTTGGTGCGAAGCGTCGCTCCGACCACGGCGCGCATTTGCCGCAGGATGCGATCGTCATCGATTCCGCTGACCGAATTGAGCGCCTCGGCGAAGTCGGCCGCCGCTTGCTTGACTGCGGCTTCGCGGCCGCTGGCCGCCTTGGGGTCGTGCGATACGGTGAACAGCCGGACTAGTGCGCCGGCAGCCGTCGGAGCGCGGCGCAACGCGTCGACTACGGTGGCAAGGCTGAACGCCACGCCGGTCTGGCGCATGTAGCGGAACCAGGAACGCAGCCAGACGACGGGCCTGGGGTCGAGGCCCGCGTAGAGCACCAGCTGGTTGAAGGCGTCATTCTCCGCCTCGCCGCGCAAGACGTCGGCAATGGCTGGCTCGATGACGTCGGCCCGCGCCATTACCGCGTCGACCGAGGTGTGATCCGACAGTTCCAGCAAACAGGCATGGATATGCAGCTTGGTCTCGCCATCGAGCTCGATCGGGAACTCGGCGAGCACGCGGAAACCGAAATTCTCGAGCACCGGAACGACTTCCGAGAGCGGGATCAGGCCTTGCCGGTAGATTTTGAGCCGCAACTGCCGTTCGGTATCGTCGGGATGCCGGAAGAAGCGCGCATCGCGATCGCTGGGATCGGCCAGCCGCTGAAGGCGCAAGATATCCTCGGCCGCCTCGAACGGGCTGGTACGGTTGCGGTAGAAATCGGGAAAACGGTCGGCAAAGGTCAGTGTCAGGCGTGTGGCGCGGCCCGCGCCGACCCGCTCGATCAGCGCCTCTTCGACGTTCGGAGTCCAGCCGCGGACCATCGCATCGAGCTGCCGGTTTAGCTCCCTGACGTCCGGCGTCGGATCGCTTCTCTCGATGTCCAGCGTATAGCGAACCAGCGCGAGGTCCCCCTCGCCCAGTTCGACCGACCAGCTGGTCACCGGCCGCTTGGTGACCACTTCCAGCAGGTCAGAAATCGCCAACCGGCGCTCGGTGTTGAGCTCGTCGCGCGGCAGCCAGACGAAGGCGAACAAATGGCCGCCCAGGATGCTCCGGGACAATAGCAGCGCCGGGCGCGGCCTGTCGGCCAACGACATCGCCATCATGACCAGGTCGCGGCCGCTATCCTGGCTTAGATTTACCAGCAGGTCCCGCGGCACGGACGCCACGGCGTGGCGCAACGCCTTGCCGCTGTGGCCATGCGGATCGAACCCGAATTCCTCGTCGAGGTCCTGGAGGCGCCGCCTAAGCAGCGGCACGTCCTCGGTCGGCTGGATCAGCGCCTGGCTGGTCCACAGCCCGGCATGGACGCCGATGCCGGTCACTTTCCCGTTCTCGCGGATTGGAACGACGATCAGGTCGAGCGGGACGCGCCGGTGCACGGTCGACCGGCGCTCGGCCTTGGCAATCAACGGAATTGCGCCGCCCGCCTCGAAATAGCGAATGGCCCCAACCGAGCCGCCCTTGTCGGTCGGAGCGCCGGGAATGGAGAAGATGCCAAGGCAACCGGATGAATTCTCGCCTGGGCGCTCGACCTCGTAACCGAGCAGCGTCAGCGCCCCGTCGGCGAACCAGTTGAGCAACGCGGATCCCTCGGGATCCTCGATCTTGGCGGCATCTGCACGCATTTGCGCCTGCATCTGCGGCCAGTCGCGTACCGCCGCGCGAACATCGGCCAACACCGCATGAAGGTCTTCGACCAGCTCGCGCCGGCCGCGGGCGTCGGTACGATCGAGCTCGATGTACATCATCGATTCGCGCCGGCTCTTGTCGTCACAAAGCGGTTCGAGCGCCTGCAGCACGCCGCTGTCATCGCGGTCTACGCATACTACTGGATGAAGCAGGCGATGGACGGTCAGTTGCCGCCCGGCGATCGCATTGGCGACAGAGTCGACCAGGAACGGCATGTCGTCATTGATGATGCCGAGACGCATCCGCCGTCGGCCGGCCTCGCCGCCGGTTGATTCGAGGCGGATCGAAACATTGCCCTTGCGGCGCTTGTGCGCGACCTCGGCAATAAATCGGGCCGCTTCCTCCCGATCCTCAGCGCTGAAACCGTCCAATTCTCCGGCCAGGGCGTTGCCTACCAGGGCTTGCTCAAGGGCGTCGACCGTCTGGCCTTCAGCGCGCGTGATAACCGTCATGTCCGCTTTTGCTCCGCATCTCTCGCGATGCGGCGCGGCCTAGTCCTACGCGCCTGTGAAGGCAACAGTGGGAAGGGGAAAGTCTAGCGCGCCGCGCGGCGCAGTGCGCGGTCGAGCATCGCGCTGTCGGCGACCAGTTCAACCACTTCATGGACACCGTCGGCGTTGCGGCGGGTCAGGACCAGCGCGAATTCCTGGTTGGTCTGGAGCTGGGCAAGCGAAAGCGGAGCGGCATCGCGCAGCGCGGTCTTGCCCAGTTCAAGCTTGTCTTCGGCCGGCTGGTCCGGGCGGCGAGCCCTGCGCTCGGCGGCGACCAGCCCTTTGAGGCCGCCCTCGGCCTGCTCAACAAATATTTGAAAGCCGCCGAAGTCGACATTCTCGCGCTCGGCATAGCTCAGCGCGGCAGCGAACTCGGTCAGGCGGGTTTTGTCATAGTCGACCCCGAACACCAGCTTGACGATCGGGGTCATCGGCGCACGAAGCTGGGCCTTCACCCCGGCATCGTCGAGGATTTCGGCATAATCGTCGGGAACACGCTTGGCGGCGACCGCGAAATCATAGGCCATGGCAAGCGTGCGGTAGAGCGCGGCACGGCTGCGGCCGTCCTGCTGCTTGCAGACTTCGGCGCTTTCTCGGGCTGCCCACAGACGGTCGGCAAGGCCGGCATCGTCATTCAGCTCGATCGCCGGGTCTTCCTCGTCCGCTTCGGCGGCTGCTTGTTCCGGCTCGGCCAACGGCCCGTCTTCCCACACCAGATGCGGGGTCGAGACGGGGTTTTCGGGTTCGGCATCCGGATCGAACGGGACATCGATCCCGATCTCGGCAACCGGGAGAGCCTCGGTCAGCTCAAGCGTATCGTCGGCATTTTCGTCAGACTCTTCGGCTTCGACAGCGAGCGGCGGCAACTCGGCGCGGATCGTCTGGGGAACCTCGGCGGCCTCGCCCAGGTCCTTCCAATTGATGACCCCGTAGATAAAATCGATCGTGTCGCCGTCAGAGCTGAACGGCATCAGGATGCCGCGATAGCAGATGTTGCGCTGCCGCTGGTTGACGAATTCCGCCTCGAACCCGACCGGAGCGCGGTTGGCGATGATCTGCATATAATGGTCGGTCAGCCGCGACAGCAGCGATCGACCGGGGACGTCCTCAATCGACTTGATGTCGTCGCCGATCCCGCACTCCTCGCGGATCGAGGTGCCGATATAGGGAGTTGCCGGGTTGTCGCTGCCCTCGGTGAAGTCGAGCAAAACCGAATGCGGGCCGAAATCCTGGATGCTGTCGGGTTCGAGATCTTCGATCGACGGATAGTCGCGGCCCTCGAGCAGCGAACACCAATAATTATAGGCTCGCACGTGCATGCGGCGCTCATCCGCCCCGATAGCGTTCGAGATATCGTGCTCCGGCTCGACAACCGCTGCAGCCGGCTGGTCAAACTCGCTCGGATGGTCGGAATAGCTGTCCACGCGCAAAATTCCCGCAAATCCCCGTTTCCGAGCCAGTTTTGTCCAAAAGTGGTTGCTAAACCGTTAAGGTTAACAGGCCGATGAAAGGGCAGTCCGCAGGCTTGCCCGCGTGCGGCGGCGCGTGTAGGGGCGCATCCGCAAGCCCCTGGGCATGCCGCTTTAGCTCAGCTGGTAGAGCACATCATTCGTAATGATGGGGTCAGGTGTTCGAGTCACCTAAGCGGCACCATTACTAATCCTCATTCCGCGCAGCGCGTGGTTGCACCTTTCAATTCTGAAACCAGGCTGCTCACCCGGGCCGGCGAATAATCTGATTGCGCCGCCGCGCTGACAATCGCCGAGCCGCAGATAACACCCGCCGCGCCGGCCTTCAGCGCAGCACGAACATGGGCTGGCTCAGAAATGCCGAAGCCAAATATCGGTGGCGGCGCGTCCGCCGCCTTCAGCCGCAGGATCAACTCTGCATCGAATTCACCTACCGAGTGAGTGCCGGTGATCCCCGCCCGGCTGACGCAATAGGTGTAAGCCTTGCTCATTGCGGCGATGCGCCTGAGCGCCGCTTCCGGTGTGTTGGCCGCCGCGATCAGCACCGGTTCGAGCCCGGCCTGCTCCGCCCGCCGCGCGAATGGCTCCGCCTCGATCGCCGGGACGTCGGCGATCAGCAGGCTATCCGCCCCGGCTTTCGCCGCTTCATGCATGAAGCCACGTCCCGGCATGACCAGATTGGCATAGGTCAAAATCCCGACCGGGACGTCCTGGTGGCGAATCCGGAAATCGGCGATGAGTCCAAGGCAGTCAGCAACCCTGGCTCCCGCCGCCAGCGCCCGCTGCGCCGCGGCCTGGATCACCGGCCCGTCGGCCACGGGGTCCGAAAAGGGAATGCCCACCTCAATCATGTCGGCCCCGCCTTCGACGGCGGCATCGAGCAGCGCGGCGCTCGTGGCAAGATCCGGATCGCCGAGCACCAGAAACGCACCGAAGGCGGCATCGCCCTGCGCGGCCAATCGCTCGAACATGCTGGCATAGCGGCTCATTGCCGCTTCCCCAGCAGAGCCTCGGCCTGAATGACGTCTTTGTCTCCCCTGCCCGAAAGACTGACGACGATGATGGAATTGTCTTCGGCCGTCTCCGCCAGTTGCATTGCATGCGCGACCGCGTGGCAGGATTCGAATGCGGCGATAATCCCTTCACTTTGCGCCAGGCTTGCGAAGGCGGCGATCGCCTGCCGATCTTCGATCCCGACATAGCGGGCGCGCCCGCACTCCTTGAGAAAGGCGTGCTCCGGACCGACCGCCGGATAGTCGAGCCCGGCGGAGACGGACCAGCTATCCCGGACCTGGCCCTCCTCATCCTGAAGCAAGAAGGTCTCGGCGCCATGCAGAATGCCTGGCGAACCCCGCAACAGGGTGGCGCCATGGTCAGTACCATCCAGCCCTCGGCCGGCCGCCTCGACGCCGATAAGCTCGACAGCGGCGTCCTCGACGAAGTCCGCGAAGATACCGATCGCGTTCGACCCGCCGCCGACGCAGGCCACCACCGTGTCCGGCAAACGCCCCTCGGCACGCAGAATCTGCGCCCGGGCCTCCGTACCGATTACTCGCTGGAATTGGCGGACCATCAGCGGAAACGGATGCGGGCCAGCGGCCGTGCCCAAGAGATAATGGGTGTCGGCAAAGCTGGCGCTCCAGTCGCGCAGGGCCTCGTTGATCGCATCCTTAAGGGTGCGACCGCCGCTCATCACCGGCACGACCTCAGCGCCCATCAACTCCATGCGGAAGACGTTGTGGCGTTGCCGCTCGACGTCCTCGGCGCCCATATAAATTCGGGTTTCAAAGCCGAACAGCGCGCCGGCGATCGCGGTTGCGACGCCATGCTGCCCGGCCCCGGTTTCGGCAATCAGGCGGCGCTTCCCCATCCGTTTTGCAAGCAGGGCCTGGCCGAGCACCTGATTGGTCTTATGGGCTCCGCCGTGCAGTAAATCCTCACGCTTTAAATAGATTCGCGCCTTCCCGCGGGTAAGGTTGCGGCACGGCGTCAACGGGGTTGGCCTGCCTGCATAGGTGGAGAGGAGCTCGTCGAGTTCCGCGCGAAAGCCCGGGTCTTGTTCGGCGTCAAGGAACGCGGCCTCGAGCTGCTCAAGGGCAGGAACGAGAATCTCGGGAACGAAGCAGCCGCCGAAGCGGCCGAAGCGGCCATCCATCAACATTGCAGGCTTCCTCGGCTTGGCAGGCGAAGCTCTTCGAACAGGGCCCGCAGTTTGGCAGGGTCTTTCCGGCCGGGCGTGGCTTCCACGGAAGAGCAGAGATCGACCCCATAAGTCCCGACGCGTTGGGCGGCGCGAGCATTGGCCGGCCCGATTCCACCGGCAAGAAAGCCGTTAGGAAGATCGGGGTGAGCTGCAATCAGATCCCAGTCAAAAGCCTTTCCGGTACCGCCGGCTCGACCGGCGAGCCTGGTATCGAACAGCGTTCGATCGGCTCCGGTCGGCGTGGGCTCGACCACATCGTCGACACCCGAGACCGCCCAAATCTCGCAGTTGGCGGCAAACCCCTTGCGCAGCTGCTTGAGGTCGTGGCGGCCGTGCAGCTGCACGGCCCGCAGCGCATGTTCGCTTGCAATACGCACAATCTCGGCAGCGGTTACGTCGCCAAATACGCCAACCGGAAGGACACCTCGCTCGCGCGCAATTGCCGCTAGCCCGGCGGCCTCTTCGCCGACGCGCCTCGGGCTTCCATCGACGAAGACGAAGCCGGCGTGAGTCGCACCGGCCGCGGCAGCGGCCGCGACATCGGCGCTCCTGGTCAGGCCGCAGATCTTGACCGGTCCGAACACCAGCGCACGGGCGGCCTGGGCGATGTCGCTCGATGCCATCAACGAGGATCCGACCAGATAGGCATCCACCTTTTCCGAGAGCCGTTCGACGTCGCGCCGCGAACGGATACCGGATTCGCTGACGACGATGCGATCCTCAGGAACAAGGCCTGCCAGCCGCTCGGTCACGGCCAAGTCGGTTTCCAGGGTCCGGAGATCGCGGTTGTTGATGCCGATGATCCTGGCATCAAGCGCGATCGCACGTTGCAATTCCGCCCGGTCATGAACCTCGACAATCACATCCATGCCGAGCCGCCGCGCTTCGGAAATCACGTCGGCCGCTTCATCGTCGTTCAGCGCGGCGAGGATTGCCAACACGGCGTCCGCGCCGTGCGCGCGGGCTTCGGTGACCTGTTTCGCATCGATAACGAAGTCCTTCGCCAGGATCGGCCCGGCGAAACCAGCTCGAACAGCCCTCAGATCGTCGAGCGATCCTGAGAAATAGGGCTCGTCGGTCAGCACGCTGATCGCGTCCGCCACGGGTGCGTAGGCGGCGGCCGCCTCGGCCACTCCGACATTGCCGCGGTGGCCGGAAGGCGATGCCTTCTTCACTTCCATGATGAAGCGCGCGCCTCGGCGGGCAAGAGCCGATCGCAGGCTCTTTCGTGTCGGCTCGGGGTCGAGCGTTACGCCTTGGAGCCGAGCGCTGACATCCTGCCGCTTGCGGCGAACGATCCCGTCGAGGACGCATTCAGCCACGGGTCGCCTCAATATAGGCATCGAGCACGTTGCCGGCGCGTCCGGATAGCAGCTCCTCGCGCGCAAATTCCGCTCCGTCGCGCAAGCTCGATGCCCTTCCGGCAGCCAGCAGCAGGACGGCGGTGTTCAGGATGGTAATATCCTGCTCCGCGGCGCTGCCGCCACCGTCCAGCAACGATCGCAGGCGCGCGGCATTCTCCGCCACGTCGCCGCCGGTCACGACGCTGAGCGGTGCCCGCTGAAGGCCAGCATCTTCGGGCGCAATCAGTATTTCGGCAAATTCGCCGTTCGACAGGCGAATTGCCCGGGTCTCGGCATGCAGTGCGACTTCATCCAGTCCCGAACCATGGACAACGAGCGCCTCGTCGACGCCCATCGCATCGAGCGTTTGCGCGATCCGCCGCAACATCCTTGGATCGGCCACGCCGAGCAACTGGACCGACGGTCTCGCCGGATTGATGCATGGGCCGAGCAAGTTCATCACCGTGCGCACATGCAATTGACGCCTCACCAGCGCCGCATGCTTCATTCCCGGATGATAGGCTGGCGCGAACAGGAAACAGAATCCGGTCTGGTCCAGCGCCCTTCGGGCGGTTGTCGGATCGACGTCGATTCTCGCACCGACCGCTTCAAGCACGTCGGCCGAACCACATCGCGAACTGACGCTGCGATTGCCATGCTTGGCGACCGGCAAGCCGCAGGCCGCGGCGACGAATGCGACGGCGGTCGAAACGTTGATCAGTCCCGAACTGTCGCCGCCAGTGCCGCAGCAATCCGCGAACTGATAGTCCGGCCGGTCGAATGGCAGCGCCGCCGCGAACAGCCCGCGTGCGGCACCGATCATTTCCTCGGCAGTTTCGCCCTTCATCCTGAGCGCGATCAGCATGCCCGCGATCTCGGCCGGCTCGAGTCTGCCGAGCACCAGCCGCTCGAACAGATGCTCTGAATCGTCGGCCGGAAGATCCTCGCCCGCCAGCAGGCGCGGCAGCGGGTTCGGCACCGGGCCGGTGTCGGCGACGGGGTGACGGCTGGGCGGAGCCGTCAAATGGGCTTGGGTCAACATGGGAAAATCCTCTCGGCAAAGAAAAACCCGCCAAAAAGGCGGGTCGAAGGTCGGTCAGTAAGTGTCGATGCAGTCGATCAGCTCACCAGCCGCGCCATCGCGCCGCGAGGTTCATTTCACGCCACCAAAGCCAAGCCGAACCCGCAGCGGCGGGCTGGAAATGATTGGCGAGGGCGCGAAATTCCGTCACGCCCCAAGCCTCGTTCTTGCCCATCCAATTGTCAAGAAGCACGGCAATGGCAGCGTTTTATCCTTGAATGATTGCCCTCGCTTGTCCGGCGGACAAGCGAGGGCAGGCATTGCGCGCAATCGAAAATCTATCGCGCAGCGATGCGGATCGCGGCCGCTGGGATGGCGCTGTAGCCGTTGAGCGCTATCTCATTGGCCCTGGCAACCGCCTGGGCGATCTGCGGATTGGCGTTATTCCATGCGCCCTGTGCGCAGTTGTAATAGGCACCGTCCTGCAACGCCGCCCGATTTTCATAGAGGCAGACGTCCCTGACGGCACCGGCGACACGGGATTTCAACAACCCGGCATCACGCGATTGGGCCAGGTTGAGATCGGCATAGCTGACATGGGCTGTGCGGATATTTTCCTGGGGTTCGGCATAGACCACCACCGGTTTTTCCTGGGCGGCCGATACCGGCATGGCGAATGCAAGAGATGCCGCGACCCCTGACAAAACGGCTGCGGTAACAGTGTTAAAGCGGGTAAGCATCTCGTCTTCTCCCTCATTACGGTCACGAAGAGGTGACCGGGAGATGCCCTTAGGATCGATTGATTGCACCCGCGCTTCGATGGCGTTGCAGGGGGATTTCGGCGGGGGCTGTTCGTCGCTGCCAAGCGCCTTGATATTTCGACCGGTGGCCGGACGGTCGCATCGGTTTCGTCACATTTGCGTTCCGTCCGGCTGGTTCAACTCGGCTCGCTCAACGGCCATAGGCCAGTCGCGACGCCTGCACATAGGCCCGCGTAATTTGCGGCCGTGCCCCGCCCCAGGCCCGGTCGGCGCACATATGATAATCCTTGGCGAGATTGTCTTTCCCCTGGAAATCGCAGACCTGGCGCACGGCTCGCTCGACGCGCTCGTCCAAGATCTTGCGATGGGCGATGATGTTCAAATTGAGGTCGCGATAGGACACCATCCGCATCTGCGACCCTTGCGGAAGGCCGCGGACAACCACTTCATGATCTTGCGCGATGGCGGGGGCGATCGGGATGGCTAGCGAGGCAGCCATCATCGCCGCAGTGACTCGAATAAGATGAACCGACATGGGTAGGTCTCCCTTTCCTTCGCCGCTCGGATGGGAGAGCTGGACGCCAGCAACTGGCCTGTCGCCGGCAAGTGCTCGCGGCGACGCCGTGAGCGCCGGTACTATCGGCGCGCTCAAGGATGGTCTCTCCATCCGCGCCTACAACGTTTCGCGGGGCGCGATGTTCAGATTATCAGCTAAACCGGCCGTCAGGTCGCGGGCAGGATCCGGCCTGTGCAGCTGCCGAAGCCGATCGGCACCGCGCCATCGGCGATGCAGCGGGCCCACAGCGTCAGTTCGTCGCCGTCTTCGAGGAAGCTGCGGGTCTCGCCGCCGGGCAAAGTGATCGGCGCTTTGCCGCCCTGGCTGATCTCCAGCAGAGAGCCCAGTCCGCTCTCTTCGGCGGTCGACAGCGTGCCGGTGCCGATCAGGTCGCCGGGCTGGAGGTTGCAGCCGTTGGAAGCATGGTGGGTAACGATTTGCGCCGCCGACCAGTACATCGCTGTCGCCGCCTCGCCCTTGCTGAGGACATGCGGCTCGGCCCCGGCCGCACGCATCCTGGCGGTCTCAAGGGTAACGGCCAGCTCGATGCCCAGCCCGCCGGCGGCCTGGTCGGCCTCGTCGAGCAGATAAGGCAAGGGCGCGGGATCGCCCTCGGGGCGCGGCGGCATGGCCTTACGGAACGGCGCCAGCGCCTCGGCGGTGACCATCCACGGCGAAATGCTGGTCAGGAAATTCTTGGCCAGGAACGGACCAAGCGGCTGATATTCCCAGGCCTGGAGGTCGCGCGCCGACCAGTCGTTCAAGAGGCAATAGCCGGCGATATGGCCGCCCGCCTCTCCGATCGGGATAGTGTTGCCCAGCTCATTGCCGCAGCGGATGAAGATGCCGAGCTCCAGCTCATAGTCGAGCCGGCGGCTGGGGCCATAGTCGGGCGCTTCCGCGTCGGGCGGCTTGCGCTGTCCCTTGGGTCGCACCACCGGCGTGCCCGAAACGCGCACCGAGCTTGCTCGGCCGTGATAGCCGATCGGCACATATTTATAGTTGGGGAGAAGCGGATTGTCGGGCCTGAACTGCCGGCCGACGTTGGTCGCGTGATGGATGCCGACGTAAAAATCGGTGTAGTCGTGAATGTCGCACGGCAAATGCATCTCGACCGTGGCGGCGCGGACCAGGTGAGGCTCGGCCGAGGGCCGGTAGCGCTCGTCGCTAAGCAGGCCCGACAGTTTCCTGCGCAATTCGCGGGCGT
Source organism: Sphingomonas brevis (assembly GCF_023516505.1). Lineage (NCBI taxonomy): Bacteria > Pseudomonadati > Pseudomonadota > Alphaproteobacteria > Sphingomonadales > Sphingomonadaceae > Sphingomonas > Sphingomonas brevis. The sequence goes on from NZ_JAMGBB010000001.1 coordinate 1,725,027, forward strand.
CGTCCGGCCCGTGGGTGAACCAGGCGTTGAGCGTCGACAGGCCGAGCGCGAGCTTCCAATGATCGTCGAGCAGGCCGGCCGCCGAAGCGCCCTTCAAGTCGAAAATCATTTCGCCGATCGCAACTCCAATCCGCGGCTCCTGCTTCCCAACCGAGAATACACCGAGCGGCAAGTTCTGGATCGGGAAATCGGGATGGCCATTGGCGCTTTCGACCCAGCTGGTCCGCGCCGGGTCATGGGTTTCGTCAATCTCGCTCATTCAGCCAATGAGCCAGGATCGACATGGAGCCATTGGGCGTGCTTCGGCGCCTTCTTGGTCCGGCTCCATTCCTCGAGCATCAATGGGGCAACGCGCTCGAGCTCGGCATATTGTTCGTCCGTGCCGATATTGCACGCAAGCTCAAGCCGGTGGCCGTTGGGATCAAAGAAATAAATCGAGCGGAAAATACCGTGAAACGTCGGTCCGAGCACATCGACGCCCTGGGCCTCGATATGCGTTTTGGCGGCCAGCAATGAGTCAAGGTCGGCGACTTCGAACGCAATGTGCTGCACCCATTCGGGCGTATTGGGGTCCCGGCTCATTTCGGGCTGGTTGGGAAGCTCGAAGAACGCCAGGACATTGCCCCCACCGCAGTCGAGGAACACATGCATGTAGGGATCGTAAGCGCCGGTGGAGGGGACATGATCCTCAGCAAATGCATTGGTGTAACGCATGCCGAGCACCCGTTGGTACCAGGCGACGGTTTCGCCTGCGTCCTTGCAGCGATAGGCGGCGTGATGGATGCGGTTCAAGGCGAACGGATGGCTCATGCGTCGTCGCGTTACGCTGGCCCGCCAAATATTTCAAACCGCCAGTCGGGAAGTATGGGGTCGGGCCTCGTGCTTTGGGAGTCCCGACCCATTAGGTTCATCAGTTGACGTTGACCTCGATCTTGTCGGGGATGTTGATGTCAGTCTTGTCGGCACCGAAGCCGAGCTGGTCCCGGAAGAGGAACAACAGCACCAGCACGACGATCACCAGCAGCACTACTGCCAGCACTCCGCCGCTTCCGCCGCCACCATCGGTTTCGACGATGGTTACATGTTCTTTCGAGTTATTGTCGTCGGCCATGATTTACTCCCTGAAATTCCATTTTCGCTGCGAAACGAACGATTGCTTTCCCCGCCGGTTCCCATCAAGCCCCCGTATGGAACGATGCAGCCCGTCATTCGCTTGAGGCGCTCAGCCGAGGGAGCATATCGTGAGTCGTACTGCCTTGATCCTGGCCATTTCGGTGGCTTGCGCCGCATGGGGCAAAGCCCAGTCGGATAATACGGCCGAGCCTTCGCCCATCGCGGAAGCAAATAAGGTTGAGCCCGCGCCGGTCGATCCGGAAACGATCAGGCCAGGCGAGCCTGGCGGCCTGCCGGACGACCGCACGCCGCTTGAGGAACCCAAGGGGCCGATCGACCCGAAGAGCGCCGAGGGAGCAGGCCAGGTCATGCAAATGTTTGGCGGCCTGCTCGAACAGCGCAAATTCGCCGAAGCGTATCGGCTGTGGTCCGACAATGGCCGCGCGAGCGGGCTGACCCAGGCACAATTCGTCGCCGCCTATGACAAATATGCCGAAATTCATTCGGAAGTCGGAAAGCCCGGCAACAGCGAGGGTGCCGCCGGCTCGATCTACATCGACGTCCCCTTCCGATTGTACGGCAAAACGACAAGCGGAGCGCCGTTCAATCTGGTAGGGACCATGACTCTTCGGCGAGTCAATGATGTGCCCGGATCGACCGAGGAACAGCGCCGCTGGCACATTGCCAGGAGCGACCTCGATGCACGGCCCTGACGCATCCGAAATCATTCTGGTTCGTTTGGCGTAACATAGCTCGAAGGAGGACAGCGATGAGCGGATTTGAGGACATTAAGGAACATATGGAAGTGATCGGCGCCGATGGCGTCCATGTCGGCACGGTAGACCGGATCGACGGCGACCGGATCAAGCTGACCAAGTCGGAAAATATCGGCAGCCATGAAGGCCATCACCATTTCATCTCGCGCGGCCTCGTCGCCGAAGTCGAAGGCGACAAGGTGCGGCTGTCGGCCAATGCCGATGTTGCGGTGACCTTCGAGGAAGAGGGTCAGTAACACCCTAACCGACGTGGACTGGCGCAGACGGATGATCTGAGTCAAAGTCCGCGCCGATGTTCAGGAAGAAGCACTTCACGCCGCACCGGCGGCCGCCGTCGTTCAAACCCCAACGGCGCGACATTCGGCAACTGCTCTGGCTCGCGCCATTGCTGTTGCTCGCCGGCGCATTGCTCGACCCGTCGCTGATCGAACCGGTCGGCCCTCTCGGTGCGACCGAAGAGGTTGCTGCAACCTTTACCCGATGCGGTCCGGGACGGGGCTCCGCCTGCGTCATCGACGGGGACACGTTCAAGCTTGGCGACCGCAAGATCCGCATCACCGGGATCGACGCACCGGAACTTGCCGAACCGCGCTGTCCGGCCGAGGCGGCGCTGGCCCGCCGCGCCGCCGACCGCTTGCTTGTGCTGCTCAACGAGGGACCGTTCGTCATGGTCGCGCATCGCCTGCAACGGCAGGATCGGCGCGGCCGCGACCTGATGGTCATCCGCCGCGACGGCAAGTCGATCGGCGGCCAGTTGATGGACGAGGGCCTGGCCCACCGTTACATCGGCTCGAAGCGGAGCTGGTGTTAGGCCGGTGCGGGGCACTGGCCATACCCCAACACGGTGCTGATCTCGCAGCCATGAACCGCCCCATGTTCGAGCATCGCATCATCGCGCCAGCCGACGCCATCGACGAGCTTGGCCATGTCAACAATGCGGTCTGGGTCCAGTGGATTCAGGAAGTAGCGCTAGCACATTGGTACAGCGTCGCGGCGCCTGACCATCAGGACGACTACATCTGGGTCGTGGTCCGGCACGAGATTGATTATCTCCGCGCCGCCTTCGAAGGCGATGTGCTGACCGGCCGGACCTGGGTCGGCGAGGCGCCCAGGGGAGCCCGGTTCGACCGGCACATGGAATTCGTCGGCGAGGACGGCAAGGTCCGGGTCCGCGCAGTCACGCAATGGGCGATCATCGACAAGGCCAGCGGCCGGCCGATCCGAGTCCCACCCGAAGTCATCGCGCCCTTTATTGACGAATGAGGCCAAGCAGGCGCAGCATCCGCCGATGGCTCGCGCGCTGCTCTATGACTATTTCCGCTCTTCAGCGGCATATCGCGTGCGCATCGCGCTCAACCTCAAGGGCATCGATTATGACCAGCGGCAAGTAAACCTGGCCAAAGGCGGTCAGAAGGAAGCCTCCTATCGCGCCCTCAATCCCCAGGGGCTGGTGCCGATGCTGGAGATCGACGGCCATCGGCTGACGCAAAGCCTGTCGATCATGGTATATCTCGACCAGAAGTTTCCGGAGCCTCGGCTGATGCCGGCCGATGCGGCCGACGGCGCCCATGTTCGCGCGATGGCGCTGACGGTCGCCTGCGACATCCATCCGCTCAACAACCTTCGCGTCCTCAAATATCTGCGCGGCGAGCTGGGGGTCAGCGAGGAAGCCAAGGACGAATGGTATCGCCATTGGGTGGCCGAGGGTCTTGCGGCACTTGAGGAAATGGCGAAGCCGCACGCGGGAGCCTTCCTGTTCGGCGATGCGCCGACCATCGCCGATATCTGCCTGGTTCCGCAGCTCTACAATGCACGGCGCTTCTCGGTGCCGCTTACGGCCTATCCCACCTTGCGTCGCGCCGACGAAACCGCCAGCGCTCATGCGGCCTTTGCTGCCGCCCACCCTGACCGACAGGAGCAGTGAAATGAACAGGGTTGATAATATCAGCCGCGGAATGGACGACCTGAAGGCGCTCGCCGAGGTCGAAATTCCCAGCATGAAGGGCAAGGTCAGCGACGAGGAATGGGAAATCCGGGTCGATCTCGCCGCGGCCTACCGGCTGGTCGCGCATTATGGCTGGGACGATCTCATCTTCACCCACCTGTCTGCGCGCATTCCGGGTCCCGAGCATCACTTCCTGCTCAATCCCTATCAGCTGATGTTCGAGGAAGTGACCGCCAGCTCGCTGGTCAAGGTCGACATTCACGGCAACCCGGTCGAGCCGACTCCCTTCATCACAAACCCGGCCGGTTTCACCATCCATTCGGCGGTGCACATGGCGCGCGAGGACGCCCATGCGGTGATGCACCTCCATACCCCGGCCGGACAGGCGGTCAGCGCCCATGAAGAAGGCCTGCTGCCGTTGACCCAGACTGCGATGATCATCCGCGGCGATCTGGCCTTCCATGATTATGAGGGGATTGCGGTCGACCTTGACGAGCGCGAGCGGATTGTTGCCGACCTTGGGGACAAGGATGCCATGCTGCTCCGCAATCACGGGACCATGGCGGTTGGCCGAAACGTCGGCGAATGCTTCGTGAAGCTCTACTTCCTCGAGCGCGCTTGCCAGGCGCAGATCATGGCGCTCTCCGCCGGCGACAAGGTCAACAATCCCCCGCAGGGCGCCGCCGAGATTGCCGGCCAGCAGGGTGCCGCGGGACTCTCGATTGCGGCCAATATGCTCGCCTGGCCCGCCCTGAAGCGGAAGGCCTATCGGCTCGATCCGGGTTTCGCGAGCTGAGTTGGCGAGGATCGCGGCAAGCGTTGGCGACTTTCGTGCGCTCGCCAAGGCGCGACTGCCCCATTTTCTGTTCGAATATATCGACGGCGGCTCCTACGACGAGGTAACGCTCAGGCGAAATATCGAGAATTTGCAGTCGGTTACGCTGAAGCAGCGCGTGATGCGCGACGTATCGGCGATCGACCTGGCGACCAACCTGTTCGGCACGGATTACACACTGCCGGTTGGTCTTGGCCCGGTTGGAATGTCGGGCATGTATGCCCGGCGCGGCGAAGTTCAGGCCGCGCGGGCAGCCAAGGCCGCCGGCCTACCCTTCTCCCTGTCCTCGCTCAGCGTCTGCCCGGTGCGCGAGATTGCCGCCGAGTTGAAGGCGCCGTTCTGGCTGCAGCTCTACATGATCAAGGACCGAGCGTTCCTTACCGATCTTCTCGCTGTCGGCCGCGACGCAGGCTGTTCGGTCCTGCTTCTGACCGTCGACCTGCCGGTGTCGGGCAGCCGCTATCGCGACGCCCGTTCGGGCCTGTCCGTGCCTGCCGGCGCCCGCGCATCCTTTCGCCGTTTCTGCCAATCGGTCGCAAAGCCCCGCTGGGCCTGGAACGTCGGCCTTCATGGCAGGCCGCACAGCCTCGGCAATCTCGAGCCGGTACTTGGGGCCAATACGGGCCTGGAGGATTATTTCGGCTGGATCGGCGCCAATTTCGATCCGTCCATTAGCTGGGCCGACCTTGCCTGGGTGCGCGGCCAGTGGCCCGGACCGATCGTCATCAAGGGCGTGCTCGATCCCGGCGATGCCCGGGCCGCGCTCGATCACGGCGCTGACGGCATTGTCGTTTCCAACCATGGCGGGAGGCAGCTCGACGGGGCCATGTCGACCGCGCAGGCCTTGCCGGGCATCGCCGACGCCGTCGCCGGCCGCGTCCCGCTGCTTGTCGATGGCGGAGTCCGGTCCGGCCTCGACGTCGTCCGGATGCTGGCGCTCGGCGCCGATTTCGTCCTGCTCGGCCGCGCCTGGGCCTATGCCCTGGCGGCCGACGGCGAAGCGGGCGTCGCCCATCTCCTGAAACTGATCGAGGCGGAAATGCGCGTCGCGATGGCGCTGACCGGCTGCACCAGGATCGAAGAGGTTCGTCCCGGGATATTGGCCTGATCTTTGCGCCGCTTGGCTCGCTCTACGAGCTAGGCGGGAAATACTGCGGAGAGGCGATCGACCGCGGATTTCAGTTCGCGCACGCTCTGCTCCGCCTCGCCCTGCGAAACATGACTGCGGCTCACGCCGTCACGATCCAGGGCTTCCAGCGTCAACAGCCATTGGCCGTGGCTATCGACATAGATTTTGCCCGCACCGTGGACGATGAAATTGCGGTCGCTGGCCTGAAGCTTGAAATCCTCAAGCGCTTTCGCTTGCTTCGGTTGGCTTTTGACGAGCTCCGCGAGGCGCGCAATGCGCTGGCCGAAGAGCAAGGGCATTGATTTGCCGCCAAGCTTCTTGAGGAGCGCCTGTCCTATAATAAGTTCCCCGCGCGCAATCTGGTTGACGCACCGGCCACGCCAACGATTTGCGTCGTCGATGGCCTGGCGATGCGCTTCCTTAAACAGAATGGCGATATCGCCGTGCGCGTTCATCGCAAATTCGTAATCGCCCGACAGTTGAGATCTAGTTAGCGCCCCCTCCCGGCAGCCGATTGATTTCGATCCAGAGTGCCTTGGCGAGTGCGACGACGTCGCCCGCCTCATCGTGGATTACCGTCGCGCTATGGTGCTTGCGGCCTTCGCGGCTCAATTCCCAGGAGGTAATGCTAAGCCGCTCGCCAGGTGTCACCTTCCGGTCGACCCTGCCCGCCAGCCGGGCCAGCAACGCCAGCGGCCGCGGCTCGCACAGGCCGAAATAGCTCGGGCAATCGAGCGCCGCCCAGATAAATCGCTCTTCGATATGGCCATGGTCGTCAGCGAATTCCGCGGGCGCGGACCATTCCGCTACCGCGACGTCGCGGTGCGGGCTCTCGCCGGGATAGATGCAGAGTCCGTCGCCCGGCCCGCGCTCGGTGCCGCACACGAAGCATCCGGGGATCGGATGGCCGGAAGGACCCGGAAAACTCATCGCCGCAGCTTCCAGTTCGTCTTCCGTCGGGGGACCCGGCAGGTCGAAATCGAATGGTTCGTCATAAGGCCGTCCGCGGGCATAATTTCGCTCCGCATCGAACAGCATTACTTCGGCATCGTCGCGGCGGCGATGAAGCGGCACGTCGAGCGGCGGCGGCGCCAGCAGCGTAACCTCGGCCGGACCGTCGATCCACTCGGCCACCAGCCCGACCACATAACCGCCATTGCCGGAGGCGGGCGGCCCGCGGAAACGGTGCGCGATATGCACTTCATCCGACTGGCTGGTCATGGCGTGCAAGATTAGGCCGCGAGACCGGTCAGGGCAATGCGCGTGGGCCGGACCCATCGCGGCACCTTGACCATCCCGCGGATGGTCAAAATGAATCACCATTTCGGACCATGCCCCGCATGGCCCTGAAAATGATGATGGTCGGGGAGAGAGGATTCGAACCTCCGGCCCCTGCCTCCCGAAGACAGTGCTCTACCAGGCTGAGCTACTCCCCGACCGGGCTCCCGGACCAGACGGTCCGGTGCAGGGCGAGCGGCCTCCTAGCTGGCGAGTCCGGATCGCGCAAGCCATGTCCTGAGCGAAGTCGAAGGAGGTGCGGGTCAGCGGCCCAACGTTTTTAGCCAGTCCTCGTGCCGGACCATCTTTTCGCGTGGGCAACCCGGGCGCGCAGCGGCCACTTCGGCCGCTTCGATAGTGCGCCAATCGGCAAAGCTGGTTGCCTTGAGCCCGCGCTCGCCGAGCAGCGCCCGCAATCCCTCCGCCCCCGGCTTTCCGCCACCCGATCCGGGCGGCATCGCGGCCGCGATCCGATCGGCCACTTCATAGCCGTCGGGACGATTGGTGCCGATCGTGCCGGTCGGTCCGCGCCTCGCCCAGCCCACAGCGTAGAGCCCGTCGGCGATCCTGCCCTGGTCGTTGGCGAACTTGCCACCCCGTTCGTCGTAAGGAACGCCGTCGATCCTTGGGGTCTGGTAGCCGATCGAGGTGACGATCAGGCTCGCCGGCACCTCATAGATCTCGCCCGTACCCTGGGCCGCGCCGCTGTCGTCGAGCACGGTCCGCTCGACAATCAACCGCTCAGCCTTGCCGTCGCCTTCGATCCTGAGCGGCTTGGCGAAGAAGTCGAAGACGATCCGCTTGGCCTTCGATGCGTCCGGCCCCGAGCTCGCGAACTCCCGCAAGATGGTGATCGACTTGCGATGTCCCGGCTCTAGCGTCTCGTCGGCTTCGACCGGCGGGAAGTCGGCGGCCTCGACGACCGGCGTCGCCACTTCCAAATGGCCGAGCTCGCCCAATTCCTTGGGAGTCATCGAAATCTGGTGCGGTCCGCGGCGACCGAGAATCGTCACCGTCTGGATCGCCGAATGGTCGAGCGCATCCAGCGCATGGGCGACGATGTCCGACCCTTCGAACTCATGACGGTTCTTGGACAGGATACGCGCGCAATCGAGCGCGACATTGCCGTTGCCGATGACCGCCGCATTGGCGCTTCTGAGCGGTGGATCCAGGTCGGCGAAATCGGGATGGCCGTTGTACCAGCCGACGAACTCGGCCGATCCGACCACGCCCGGCAAATCCTCGCCGGGGATGCCGAGCTTGCGATCGTGCGGCGCCCCAATCGCCAGGATCACGGCGTCGTACAGAGTGCGGAGTTCATCGGCGGACACATCCCTGCCGACCGCGACATTGCCGACGAATTCGACCGTGTCGCCTTCGGCAACCTGGTCGTAGCGTTTGGACACCGCCTTCAGCGACTGGTGGTCGGGCGCAACGCCGAAGCGGATCAGGCCATAAGGCACGGGATAGCGGTCGACGATATCGATCCGGGCCTGATCGCCATAGGCCTTGGCCAGCGCCTCGGCGGTATAGAAGCCGGCCGGCCCGGAACCCACGATCGCGAAATGCCGCATGCCGACTCCCCTGTTGCCTCAGGGAAGAGCCTAGTCGCGCTTGTCCTCAAGCAGCAAGTCGCTGCCCTTGAGCTTCATCATCTGCTCGATCGGTCCGGCGAACAATGCGAGCATCCCGGGCAGCTGGATATGGCAATGGACCTTGGTCTCCTCGACGTCGATCCGCGCCTCGACCGCCTGGCCCATGGCATGAACGGTGAGGTCGAGTCGCTCGCCAGACCAATTGGCGTCGATATGACTGGCCCCACCCGGAATCTGATCCTTGAGCTTGTGGATGTTGGTGGCGATCCGGCGGTGGGCCTCGTCACGGCCAAGCTTGTGCGGAATATCGACGTCGATCGGGCGCTGCATGGCCGAAACATGCGGTGCGCGGCGTTGCTTTTCAATCGCCGGAGAGTTCTTATGGGCAATGACCCGCTGGCTAATCGCGATGTTGATGCTGTTGTCGGCCCCGGCGCTTGCCCAAAGCCCCCAGGCGATGCCGCAGTGGAATCCGGCGGCGCCCTATGTCACAGCCGGGCAGGATGAGCCCGGCTACCGCGCCTGGGTAGGCAGAGTGTCGTGGCGCCCGGTCTATGTGAAGGCCTTCAACGATTATCTGACGACCTATGGCGTCGGCGGAGTCGTGCCGACCTGGCAGCTGCTGCGCACTGCCACCGACTGGGAGAAATGCGGCGCCGAGCCCTATGAGATTCCACCGCCTGGCGCGTGGCCAAACATCGTCGCCGCGCTGCGCTACGTCGGCGCCTATGTGATTCCCCGGATCGGCCCGGTCGAGGTCGTGTCGGTTTACCGCAACGAGCGCCTCAACTCTTGCGCCGGCGGAGCGCCGGAGAGCACCCACAAGCTGCTTGGAGCGGTCGACATGGTGCCGCTGAGGCCGATTACCCGCGAAGCGCTAATGACCCGCTTGTGCCAGATCCACCTGGCTAGCGGCGCGCAATTCTACGTCGGCCTCGGGCTCTACAAGGGCATCCGGTTTCACGTCGACGCCAAGAAGTTTCGCGAATGGGGCATGGCGGGCGCCCAGGGGCATTTCGGCTGCACGGCGGTGCTGGCCGAGGGACCAATGCCCTTCCCCATCGCTCCGCCGGACTTCGCCGGTGTTCCCGTCTCTCCCGATCCTTCGGCGCCCCGCAACTGAGGGTTGCGGAGGAGGCAATTGGGCTTCATCGTCCGCCGGCGATTTTCCGGGGAGCGAGAGTTTCCGATGCTGCGTCCAGTTGCTTTTGCTGCCTTGTTGCTATCGGGCGCCGCCAGCGCACAGACTTTTTCCGCCGAGCGGGTCCACGCCGATGTCGCCTTCCTCGCCGATGATCTGCTCGAGGGCCGTGCCACGGGAAGTCGCGGCTATGACATCGCTGCCCATTATGTCGCGTCGCGATTCGACGCGCTGGGTCTGAAACCCGGCGGCAAGAACGGCTGGTACCAGCAAGTACCGTTCGTCACCGCCTCGGCCGATCCCGCCAAACCATCATCCCTGACCATTAACGGAACCCGCTTCGCCAACAACGAGCATATCATCATCGGCCCGACTGTGGCCGCGGCGGTGATCGACCAGGCCGCACCCCTGGTGTTCGTCGGATACGGCCTTGAGAATGAATCGCTCGGCCTCGACGATTATGGCGGGCTCGACGTTCGCGGAAAAATAGTCGTCTACCTGTGGGGAACGCCGGAGGGCCTTCCAAGCGAAATTGCGGCGACGCTCAACGACAAGAAGAGCGAGCTGGCCGTATCAAAGGGCGCCGTCGGAGCGATCAGCATCGCTTCGCAATCCCTGTTGCAGATTTTTCCCTGGGACAGGATCGTCAAGAACAGCGCCCTGCCGCGGATGCGCTGGGTCCATCCCGATGGCCATGTTGAAGACCCGACCGCCGCGCTCCGGCTGAGCGCCTTGATCGATAGCACCGCGGCCGAGGCATTGTTCAAAGGAAGCCCGTTTGAGAAGAATCTCGCCGCCGTCCTGGCCGACAGGAAGGCTCGGCCGAAGGGATTTGCCCTGCCCGCCCAGGTCCGGGTGGAGCGTTACAGCGTGATCGACAAGGTTCAGGGCGCCAATGTTCTCGGACTGCTCGAAGGCACCGACCCACAGCTAAAGAATGAGGTAGTGATGCTGAGCGCGCACCTCGACCACCTTGGCATCATGCCGGTCGACCAGGCTGACAGGATCGCCAACGGGGCGATGGACAATGCCGCCGGCGTCGCCACCATGCTGGAGGCGGCGCGCGCTTTCGTCGACAGCGGGCAGCGGCCGAAGCGTTCGATCCTGTTTGTCGCCCTGACCGGCGAGGAGAAGGGCCTCTACGGCTCGGAATATCTCGCCAAATATCCCGAGCCCGCGGGCAAGAAGCTGGTCGCCGACGTCAACCTGGACGAGCCGTTGCTGACCTATGACTTCTCCGACGTGATCGCCTTTGGCGCGGAGCATTCGACCATTGGCGCGACGGTCGGCCGTGCGGCATCACGGATGGGGCTCAAATTGTCACCCGATCCGGCCCCGGATCAGAATAGTTTCGTCCGGTCAGACCATTATAGCTTCGTCAAGGAAGGAACCCCGGCCGTCATCCTGTCTACCGGCTACGCCAATGGCGGCGAGGCGGCATGGAAGGAATATGAGGACAAGCATTACCACGATCCCAGCGACGACCTGTCGCAGCCAATCAATTGGGAGGCTGGGGCCAAATTCGCGCGGATCAATTATCTGATCGCGCGCGATCTGGCCGACGCGCCGCAGGCCCCTCGCTGGTATTCCGGGGACTTCTTCGGCGAAAAGTTTGCGCCCAACGCGGCCAAGGCGCCAAAACCCTAGGGTTGTGCTACGCCGATAACACACCACATGGCCTCCAACTTGAGGGGTACCCATGGATTTTGAGAAACTGACCGACCGCGCTCGCGGCTTCCTGCAGGCGGCCCAGACCATCGCGGTTCGAGAACATCATCAGCGGATCACGCCGGCCCATTATGCCAAGGCGTTACTCGATGATGAGCAGGGCATGGCCGTCGGCCTGATCAATGCCGCAGGCGGTGACGGCGCCGCGGCGCGGCGGGAGGTCGATGCACTGGTCGCCAAGCAGCCGGCCGTCACCGGCTCCGGAGCCACGTCTGCGCCCGGCGTTGACGGCGACCTTATCCGTTTGCTCGATCAGGCTCAGGAAATCGCGACCAAGGCCAATGACAGCTATGTCACCGTCGAGCGCATCCTGCTCGCCATGGCGCTGGCCAAAAATAGCGATGTCGGGGCCGCCCTCGCCAAGGCCGGGCTCACTCCGCAGAACCTAAATGCCGCCATCGACAAGCTGCGCGGCGGCCGCACCGCCGACACTCAGGCGTCCGAGGACCGTTACGATGCGCTCAAGAAATATTCACGGGACCTCACCGAGGCAGCTCGCGAGGGAAAGCTTGATCCGGTCATCGGTCGCGACGAGGAAATCCGCCGCACCATTCAGGTGCTGGCCCGCCGCACCAAGAATAACCCGGTGCTGATCGGCGAGCCCGGCGTCGGCAAGACCGCCATCGCCGAGGGGCTGGCGCTGCGCATAGCCAACGGTGACGTCCCCGACGGGCTCAAGGACCGGAGGCTGTTGTCGCTCGACTTGGGCGCGCTGATCGCCGGCGCCAAATATCGCGGCGAATTCGAAGAGCGGCTGAAAGGGGTGCTCGACGAGGTCAAGCAGGCGGCAGGCGACATCATCCTGTTCATCGACGAAATGCATACCCTTGTGGGGGCGGGAAAGTCCGAAGGCGCGATGGACGCCTCCAACCTGTTGAAGCCCGCCCTCGCCCGAGGCGAGCTGCACTGCATCGGCGCAACGACGCTCGACGAATATCGCAAGCATGTCGAAAAGGACGCGGCGTTGGAGCGGCGCTTCCAGCCGGTGTTCGTCGGCGAGCCGACCGTGCCTGACACCATCTCCATCCTTCGTGGACTCAAGGAGAAGTATGAGCTGCACCACGGCGTGCGCATCACCGACGCGGCGATCGTCGCCGCCGCTATGCTAAGCAACCGCTACATCACCGACCGCTTCCTGCCCGACAAGGCAATCGACCTGATGGACGAAGCCGCAAGCCGGATCCGCATGGAGGTCGAATCCAAGCCCGAGGAAATTGAAAATCTCGACCGCCGGATCATCCAGCTGAAGATCGAGCGCGAGGCGTTGAAGAAAGAGAGCGATTCCGCCTCCAAGGACCGCCTGAAAACGCTTGAGCAGGAACTCGCCAACCTGGAGCAGCAGTCGGCCGAGCTCACCACCCGCTGGCAGGCGGAAAAAGACAAGATCGCGGGCGAAGCCAAGATCAAGGAGCAGCTCGACGCGGCCCGGATCGAGCTTGAGCAGGCCCAGCGGGCCGGCGACCTCGCCAAGGCCGGCGAGCTGCAGTACGGCCGCATTCCCGAGCTTGAGAAAAAGCTCGGTGAGGCTTCACAGGCCTCGAAGGGCGCCATGCTGCGCGAGGAAGTCACCGACCAGGATATCGCCGCCGTGGTCAGCCGTTGGACCGGAATTCCGGTCGAACGGATGATGGAGGGCGAGCGCGAAAAATTGCTCAACATGGAAGAGGCGATCGGCGCGCGCGTAATCGGCCAGGCCGATGCGGTAAAAGCCGTTTCCGCGGCCGTCCGCCGAGCCCGCGCCGGGCTTCAGGACCCCAATCGCCCGCTCGGTTCCTTCCTGTTCCTCGGGCCGACCGGCGTCGGCAAGACCGAGCTGACCAAGGCGCTGGCCGAATTCCTGTTCGACGACGCTTCGGCAATGGTCCGCATCGACATGAGCGAGTTCATGGAAAAGCATGCCGTTGCCCGGCTGATCGGCGCCCCTCCAGGCTATGTCGGCTATGAGGAAGGCGGCGTACTGACCGAAGCCGTTCGCCGCCGGCCCTATCAGGTCGTGCTGTTCGACGAGGTCGAGAAAGCCCATGGCGATGTCTTTAACATCCTGCTGCAGGTGCTCGACGACGGCCGCCTGACTGACGGCCAGGGCCGCACGGTCGATTTCACCAACACCATCATCATCCTGACTTCGAACCTCGGGTCGCAATATCTCGCCTCATTGGGCGAGGATGAAAATCCAACCAATGTCGAGGCGCAGGTGATGGAAGTGGTTCGTGGCCATTTCCGGCCGGAGTTTCTGAATCGGCTGGACGAAATCATCCTGTTCCATCGCCTGTCGGCCAGCCACATGGGTCCGATCGTCGATATCCAGATCCAGCGGCTTCAGAAGCTGCTCGACGACCGCAAGATCCACCTCGACCTGACCGATGCGGCTCGCGCCTGGCTGGGCCGGGTCGGCTATGATCCGGTCTATGGCGCTCGACCGTTGAAGCGCGCGGTTCAGAAATATCTGCAGGATCCGCTGGCCGACGAGATTCTGGCCGGTAGGGTGTCGGACGGGTCAACGGTCAAGGTTGACGAAGGCGACGGCGGGCTGATGATCGAGGCGGCATGACCTTTGCGCTGAATCCTGCCCACGACGCGAGCCGGCTTGCGGACGAGCTTGGCCGCCACAAGCGCATCCAGGTTCCGGCATTCCTGGTTGCGCCCGGGGCCGAGGACCTTCTCCGGCATTTGACTGAATCAACCGACTGGCGGCACGTCATGAATGCCGGCGACAATGTTTATGAGATCGGCTGCGACGAGCTGGCGGCAATGGACCCTGAGCAGCGCGCCTTGCTGGACCGCAAGATCGACCGGGAGGCGGTCGAAGGCTTCCAGTTTCGTTTCGACACGATCCGAGTGCCGGACGAGGAGGCGGACCGGCGGGCAATGGGCAGGCTGGTTGCCGACTTCGCGTCCTTCCTGAGTTCATCGGCGACGGTCGACTGGTTTCGCGCAATCACTCGATGCGACACAATTGAGTTCGCCGACTGCCAGGCGACGCGATACCGCAACGGCGCGTTCCTGACCCGTCATGACGATGCGGTCGAGGGCAAGCAACGCTCGTTCGCCTATGTCCTCAACTTGACCAGGGATTGGCGCGCCGAATGGGGCGGGCTCTTGCTCTTCCCGGAAGATGAAACCGCGCGCATCGACGCGATGGTCCCCGACTTCAACCTGCTCAACCTGTTTGAAGTCGGCCAGCAGCATTGCGTGACCCAGGTGGCAAGCTATGCGCCGCGCCCGCGCATCTCCGTTACCGGCTGGCTACGCAGCCGCTGATCGCGCGAATTGAGGCCGCCCGCCCCACGGTGTAGAGCGGGTCTAAACTAACGGAGAATGAGTTGGCCTCTCAAACCGGCGACGAGCCTACCCCCCTGTTCGAGATCAATCCCAATCTGGACCGCCAGTCGCTGGCGGCGCAGTTCGCCCGGGATGGCAGGATCCAGGTCCGAGATGTGCTGACCCAGCGGACTGCGCTCGAAATCGCGCGCATCCTCTCGACCGAAACGCCGTGGGGCTTGTCGTGGCAGGCAGGCGCTAACGGCCCTCACCATTTGCGCGCCGGCGACATGGCCAAGCTCGGCCCGGGCGACGGGCCCGCAATGGCCCAGGCGATCGGCAAGGCGATCCAGGGCACGGAATATGCCTTCGCCTACACAGCCTACCCGATTCTCGACGCTTACCTCGAGAAATGGCACCCTGGCAGCCCGCTCGAACTGCTGCTCGAGCATATTAACGACGACCCGTTCCTGGCGCTGCTGCGCGATGTCACGGGCATCGCCGAGCTGGTCAAGGCCGACGCCCAAGCGACGCTTTACCGTCCCGGCCAGTTCCTCAGCCTGCACAGCGACAGCCACAAGGAAGAAGGTTGGCGGGTCGCCTATGTGCTCAATTTCACGACGACCGAATGGCGACCCGATTGGGGCGGCTACCTCATGTTCTTCGACGAAGACGGGGATATCGAGGCCGGCTACAAGCCGCGCTTCAACAGTCTCAACCTGTTCGCCGTGCCGCGCTGGCACGCGGTGTCCTACGTGCCGCAATTCGCTCCGACCGCGCGCTATGCGATTACCGGCTGGGCGCGCGACCGCTAGCTACAGCTCGAGCGGCTCGTAACCGAACCGCTCGACCCACGGTGCGAGGATCGGCAGCACGGGCTCCATCTGCTTGCGGTATTTCTCCCAGCGGCCCTTGGCGCGCACGTAGATGCCCTCCGTCACCTGGGCATAGCTCGGCGTGCGGATATAGCCGCGGTCGAGCGCGGTCTTCTGGTGGTCGAGCACCTTGTCGTCCCATGGGAGGCCAAGGAATGCGAGCAGCTTCCTTAGTTCGCCCTCCGTGTCCGCGACCATTTCCTCATAGCGGATGGCATGAACGTTGAGTGGGAAGATCTCCTGGCACTTTTGCCAGAAGGTCATCGCCCGGTCGTAGAGCAGCGCGGCGTTGGTCAAGTCGAGGAAGCTGACCATCGCCTCGCTCACCTGGAAATTCTGCATGAAGCAGCTCAGCACTACGTCGCATGGGTGCCGCAACGCAAAGATGAAGCGCGCATCGGGAAAGATGCGGTGGATCAGCGGAGCGCGACGTGTCGCCAGGGGGTTCTTGTCGATCAGCAGCTTGCCCGGCACGAGCGGCTCTGGAAGCTCGGCGAAATATCGGTCGCGCAGCGCATCGACCGCAGCGCCGTCCAGATCCGGCAAGCGGTCGAGTCCGCCCAGGCTTTCTTCCAGCCGGACGATCATCGGCTGCTCCTCGATCACCTGGGCAGCCGGGTGGCCCATCAGGATCGTGTCCAGCAATGTCGTTCCGGAGCGGAAAAATCCGACCAGGAATGCCGGCGCGGGCGGGTCGTTCTTGGGGACCACGGGCTGCCATTTCGCGAACCATTCCGCTGTGGTCTTCTCGGTGAGTCCTTCGATGAAACGTCCCCATTGGGTCGGATCATAAACGACTGCGTCGGGACGCCGGGCGGTGATCCGGTTCATCTCCGCAAAAGCGGCAAAGGCAGTTTCGGCGTCGCCCAGCCGGTCGGCGACTTCGCCGATGAAATTGGACCGGATCGCTGAATCGAGACTATCCGCATGCGACTGCTGGGCGAGCCGCAACGCGTCCTCCAGCTTACCTTCCCGCCGATAAACCAGCGCCTGTACGAAGTCAGCTTCCTGGCCCTTCACGCCGTGCGCCAGCGCTTTCTCCTGCAGTTCGACCAACTCTTCGGTCCGATTGCCGCGTTCCATCAGGATCGCGACATTGAGGTAGGCGGCCGCGGAGTTCGGGTCGGTCTGAATAGCCAGGCGATAGGCCTGTTCGGCCTTTTCCAGGTCGTCGAGCCTGGCAAAGGCCAGGCCCATGACCAGGAATATGTTGGAGTCATCGCGCCGCAAGCTTGCGGCTTTGCCGAGAAATGGCAGCGCCCGGGTCGGATGGCCCATACGAACCAATGCCTTGCCGATCTCAAACAGTGCGATGCCGTCGTTCGGATCCAGCCGGCTGGCTTCCTCAAACTGGCTGAGGCTTTCCTGATGCCGGTCGGCGGTGGCGAGGGCCCGGCCGAGATTGACGTGGACGAAGGCGGCATCCGGCCGCAATTCAACCGCACGCCGCAGCGCCTCGACTGCGCCTTCGGTATCGTCCGCTTCGTGCAGTGCATTACCAAGGTTGTTCCACGCCGCATGGTCATTCGGCGCCGCCTCAACGGCCCGTTTCAGGAAGCCCAGCGCCTCGTCTATATTACCGAGCCGCTTGGCGATCGACGCCCTGAGGCGCAGAAACTCGGCGGCTGACGTGCTGGGCGGCGCATCCCTGCCCAGCTTGTCCGCTTCCTCGACCCGGCCGGAATCCATCAGGGCCTGCATCGCGTTGAGCCGCGTTGGCAAGTCGGACGGAGATTGTTTCAGCGCGCTGGTCAGGAAATCCGCGCCGAGGCCGGGTTCGCCGGTCTGGCAATAGAGCACCCCGACGAACTGCAGCGCGACAACGCTCTTGGGGTCGGCGGCCAAAGCTTCCTCGGCGCGCCGACGCGCACCGAGCAAATCACCACGCGCATGCAATTGTGCGGCTTCGGAAAGCATATTGGGCAAATTCATGGGCTTGCCCTAGCCGGACATTTGGAAAGACTCTAGCCGCCGCGACGGGTTTCAATCGTCGGCCGGTTAAACATTTCCTCGGCATCCTTCTGGTGCTGGATGCGCATCTGCTCCCATTGCAGCTTGGTCTTGCAGGTTTTTTCCTTGAACCGGCTGCCGGTCTTCATCTCATATTTGCAGACGATCACCTGGTCTTCCGCGGCGTCATCGCGGGCCGTAACGGTAATCGGGTCCGATTGCTGGGCCATTGCCGCGATCGGATAGGCCAGGGTCGTAACGGTGAAGGCTGCGATCAGCCCCAGTCGCAGATTCATACGCGCCTCCTAAACTCTTCATCGCTTCGCCCAATTTGCGCCATGGCTGAAGCCGGAACGATTGGCTCGTAGCAGAGAACGAATCCCCGGCTGTTGATATCAAGTTCGTTGTACAAGGGTCAATCGCTCTTAACGAAGGGCTTGATGCGCAGCTTCACCTCATGCGTTTCGGAACCGCTTCGCCCATCCGGGCAAACCCCGCGATAATAAAGCTTCTGCCAGCGGTCGCTGGGATCGGTCGGCGGATTCCGTTCCATCTCGCGATGGAATTCGAGGCGGGACTCACTCCAGGCCTGATACTGCGCGGCAAGCTCGGGATCGCTCGATATGGGCAAGATACGCGGCTCGAATTGCTGGATGGCGCCGCGCGGAACCGGAAAGAAAAAGCAAAAGGGCTCGCCTTCTTCGAACCGCACGACCTGGTCCGGCCGCGTGAATTTCCAGTTCATGGTGAAGGTATAGGGTGACCAATCCGTCTCGATGATCCCGGCAAGCGGGGCGATGCCATCCTTCGGGCTGTTGGGGGGTCCGCTGGCCCAAAGGTTCCAGTCCGGCGGCGTCCGGAATATCGCTTCGATATGAAAAGTCAGGATGCCGGCTCCGAATAGCGAAACCGGGACGAACGGGGCCTGCGTGGCCTGGGACAGGTCGATGTGAACCGACGAGGCTGCCGGGCCGCCGTCCCACACCGCGGCAAAACTGCACGGGCTGAGGATTTCCCACCCATGTGCATTGCCGATGTCCAAGGGAAGGCAACGGTAAGCATAAGCTTCAGGCGTTGCGTCCATCCAGTCCCGCTTCGGGGAAGCGGGGCGGATGCGCGGCTCCCATTCCGGCGTAACGAAGCAGTGCAGATCCATCCAACCTCACTACACGACAAAATCGCGTATCACAGCTCCGCTGAACGGCCTGCCGGATTCGTCTCTGGAGCGAAGGCAAAAAAAGAAGGGCGAGACCGAAGTCTCGCCCTTCAGTTGTTGAGGGGAGGAACCGATAGCCCCACCCCTCAAACTGTTTCGGATTAGAACCGCAGCCGGGCCGAAACGTAGGCGCGGCGGCCAATCACGTCGTACAGCGACGGATCGGTGCCCGACTGGACGTTCGGAGCATAGGTCTCCGGACCCTTGTCGAACGCGTTGTTCAGGCCGACCCGCAGCGTCAGCGGCTTGAAGTCCGCTTCGACGGCCAGGTCGACGTAGATCACGCCATCGGTGCCGGTGAACAGATCCTCTTCACCCGGGAACTGGACGCTCAAGCGGTTGTCCATGCCATCGATGTAGCGGATGCGCGATTCGAAGGTGAACGGCTTGACGTTCCACGCCAGGTTCAGGTTGCCCTTCCACTCGGGGAAGCTGGTGCCCAGCCCCGCGCCGAAATAGGAAACCGTGCCGGCATAGTCGAGAGTGACGCCCGGAAGTTCCTCTACCTTGTAGTTGATCAGGTAGTTGACCATCAGGTTGGCCGACAGCTTCGATCCCGGGGTCAGCCAATCCGTCGGCAGGTTGTAGCCGAGCTGGACGTCGACACCCGAGGTCTTCACGACGCCCTGGTTGACCGCCTGGAAGTAGGAACCGTCGCCGCCGATCGCCTCAGGAATGCTGATCGAGGAGATGTCCGGAGTACGATTGATGCCGGTGCAATACGGGCTGGTGCCATCCAGGTCGGGATTGACGCCGTGGAAGCCGTAGCAGGCCGCGATCAACATGTTCGTATCAGGAGCAAAGATCGTGTCTTTGATCTTGATGTTGTAATAGTCGATCGAGCCGGTGAAGCCCCACTTCTGGAACACGGCGCCGACGGTGAAGGTATCGCCGGTTTCAGGTCCAAGATCGGCGTTGCCGGTGATGCCGATGAACGCCTGCGAACCCGGCGTCTGAACGTAGGTCGCGGTCTGAGCAAGGCTCAGGCCCGTTGCCTGACAGATCGCCGCCCCAGCTGCACCAGCGGTTGCCCGGAAATTGGTGTTGATCGAGCAGGGGTCGAAATACTGCGGGAACGAGCTGCCGCCCGAGAACAGTTCGACGAAGTTCGGAGCACGCACCGAGTGCTGGTAGCTGCCGCGGAAGCGGAGCTCGTCCAGCGGAGCCCAGCTGACGGTGACACCGTAAGCATTGTCGGACGATCCGCCTTCGCCGCCATTCTGGATGTCGACGAATTCGCTCTTCGAGTGACGGAACGACAGGCCGAGTTCCAGTTCCTTGGCGTACTGCGCATCCTTGAGGATCGGAATACGCGCTTCGGCGAACCAGTCGGTGAACTTGTTCGTGCCGTGATCCGGAGTCGCGGTGTTGAAGCCGGCGATCGGCCCGAACAGCGTGCCTGGATCGAAGTCATAACGCCAGCGACGCTGCTCGCCACCGAGCACGACGCTGAGCGGGCCGGCCGGAAGCTCAACCACGTCACCCGTGACGAAGCCCTGGAGGACCTTGAGGGTGAAGTCGGTCTGCGTGAAGCCCGTCTCGTTGAGGAATTCGACGCACTCCGCCGAGATCGGGTTGATGCCGAACGGATTGAAGCCGCCCTCGCACAGGCTGTCGCCACCGTCCGCAGCCTCGAGCAGACGCTCGGCGTTCTGGACGTTGACGTTGCCGCTGGCAGCCGTTTCGATCGTGGTCCGACCCCAGCTGTACGAAACTTCGTACCGCCAATTGTCGACGATGTCGCCGCGCAGGCCGGCAAGGCCCTGCAGGACGCGGTTTTCGGTGGCCGTGAGGCGCAGACCGGTGTCCAGCAGACGCTTGGCGATCTTGATCGGCTCGGCAGCGCCGACGCCAACAAGGGCGGGGTCGTCGCCGGTACGCGAATCAAGCAGGATATTCAGGTCGGCCGGTACGAACGGATTGCTCCGCGGGATAACCAGCTGCGTGACACTGAAGCCGCAGTTAACGAAGTTGGACTTGGCGCGCAGCGGGTTCGTGCCCGTGGCGCACTCGACGCGGGTGCCGATCGGCGTGGCCGCGAGGCCCGAAGCCGAATTATACTCGGTGTAGCCGCCCTGGATGAAGAAGTCCGCGTGCGGATCGATCTCGTAATTACCCTTTACGAAGAACGACTTGCGCTTCAACGGCAGGACCAACAGGTTGGTCCGGTCGAAGTTGTAGGAATAGAAGTCCGGGAAAAAGTTCTGGTTCGCCGCGGCGGCGTCATTGCCTTCCGGATCGAAACGATAGTTGACGACGTCCTGGGCCGTGTTGAACACGCCGAAGCCGATCAGCGTACCGTCATTGTTGAAGCCGACGCGGCTGGCGTCGTTAACCGAACCCGGCGCATAACCGTAGCTGCCGAACACGGTGTTCAGCGCAGCCGCGCTCGGTGCGTTGGCGCCGCTGGCAACATAACGGGCCATCGGCGGGGTTGGCGTGGTCGAGGTTGCCTGAGCGGCGAAATCGCGCTCGAGCTTGCCGAGATTTTCACGCGACGAGAATTCGGCCGCAACCGCTACGTTACCCTTGCCGTCATCGAAATTGGCACCGAGCACGCCGGACACCTGATACTCGCGCGCGTCGAAATTCTTGAGCGCGTTGGAGTAGGTCGCACGCAGGTCGACGCCCTGGAAGTCGTCCTTCATGATGATGTTGACGACACCCGCGATGGCGTCCGCACCGTAGGTCGCGCCGGCGCCGCCGGTGATCACGTCGATGCGCTCGATCAGGCCCTGCGGAATGGTGTTCAAGTCGACCGACAGGTCGGTGCCCGACGACATCGGACGACGGCCGTCGATCAGGACCAGGTTACGGTTCGAGCCGAGGCCGCGAAGGTTGATGTTCGATTGACCGCCGTTGCCGGGGTTGTTCGACGTGGTCGTGCCGGCCGGGTTAACCTGCGGCAGCGTGTTGAGGAAGGTGTCGAGGGTGATGTCCGCCTTGTCGACCGTCTCTTCACCGGTGACCACCGCAATCGGGCTGCTCGAGGTCAGGTTGGGACGGGCGATACGCGAACCGGTAACGACGATCTCGCGGCCGGCAGTTTCTTCGGCTGGCGTCGGCGCCGCGGTTTCATCAACCGCCTGCGCGGGCTCGCCGGTAACCGGCTCCTGGACGTCCTGCGCAAAAGCAGGCGTGCCCAGAACCGACGCACTGACAAACAACGTCGTCGTCAGCAGTCGATTACGATAAGTGCTCTTCATTTTGTCTTCCCCTTCGCGTCGCCTCAGCGAGGCTTTGCCCAAAAGCCAGGCGCGCGAACGCACCTCGGCCAAGTGGGGACGTCTTATGGGAGCGTGCCGAAACGGCGCAAGACGAAACGAAAGCTTGACGACACTTGCCCGGCGCTATGTCACATTTTGGACACACCGCGCTCGGCGCTGAGTCATATTTGACGCAGGGTCAGATATTGCCTGCGCGGCGCTCCGCTTCCAGGCTGGCAGCGGCATCGGCATAGGCCTCCTGCCGGTCGACCGACCAATAACGAAGTTCGTCGAGCGGAATCACCGCGCCGGTGATCGCGCAGCGGACGTGGTCGCCGGCCGACAGCAGGCGGAAAGTGCCGTCGAGATAGTGGATCTTGGCCTCTCGGGCCGTACCCATCAGCATCGTCATTCCTCGGTGTCGAATAATCCAGGCTGTTTCGGCAAATAGGGATCGGTTGGCTTTCGCTCAACCCGCCGCATCGGCCGGAAAGGCTGTGGCGCCGCGCCATCCCCGATTTGGGCAGCCACGCGCCCATCCGCAAAGTGAAGGTCGACCGCGACCGCCGAACGGGCGTCGGCGGCATGGATGATGGTCTTGCCGGCGCGGTCGGTGACCCGGACGAATCCGCGCTGCAGCGGCTTTTCCGGATGGGCCAGTTCGGCCAGCCTCCAGAGAGACGTCAGTTTTTCGTGCGCGCGCGCGACGCGCTCGGTCACCAGCCGCTCCTGCAACCGTGGTCCGACCTCGGCCAAATCGGCACGGGCATGAGCCGTCCGTTGGACCAGCGCCCTTGGCAATCGCTCGCCGGCATCGTCGAGCCGCTGCGCAAAGGGCGCAAACAAATTGGCCGCCTCCGGCCAGCGCGAAGCCAGCAGATCCAGCCGTTCGCCTGCCCGTGAAGACGTGCGAGTGACGCAGGCCGACATGCGATGATCATATTCGGCCAGCATCGCGGCCAGTTCGGCGCGGACCGGCACCGCCATCTCAGCCGCCGCAGTGGGCGTCGGCGCCCGGCGGTCCGACGCAAAGTCGATCAACGTGGTGTCGGTTTCGTGGCCTACCGCGGAGATCAGCGGAATCGGCGAGGTGGCGGCGGCGCGCACGACCTCTTCCTCGTTGAACGCCCACAGATCTTCGATCGAGCCGCCACCGCGGGCGATGATCAACAGGTCGGGCCTGGGGGATACGTTGGCGAAGCCGCGGATCGCCGCGGCGACCTTCTCTGCGGCGCCCTCCCCCTGTACTGGCACGGGCCAGACGATGACATGGGTCGGGCAGCGATCCTCCAGCCGGTGCAGGATGTCGCGGATCACCGCGCCGGTCGGCGAAGTGACCACTCCGATCACCCGCGGCAAATAAGGCAGCCGGCGCTTCTTGGCTTCGTCGAACAGGCCTTCGGCGGCCAGCGCGCGGCGCCGCTTGTCGAGCAGCGCCATCAGCGCACCCTCGCCAGCCAGCTCCATCCGGTTGACTACGATCTGGTATTTCGACCGGCCCGGGTAAGTGGTGAGCTTGCCCGATGCGATCACTTCCGCGCCATCTTCCGGGCGGAACGCGAGGCTGCCCGCCTGTCCCTTCCAGATGACCGCGTCGATGCAGGCGCCCTCGTCCTTCAGCGTAAAGTAGCAATGACCCGAAGCGTGGCGTTTCCAGCCGCTGATTTCTCCGCGCACCCGGACCAGGCCGAACGCATTCTCGACCGTCCGCTTGAGCGCGCCGGACAGTTCGCTGACCGACAGTGCGGGCGCGTTGTCGCCGCTCTTCTGCTCGGCTAGGAGGCCGGAAGCATCGAGATCGCCGGGGAGATTCATGAACATCCTGCTGTTGGGTTCGGGCGGACGTGAGCATGCTCTGGCCTGGCGATTGGCGCAATCGCCAAGCTGCGACGTGCTGTGGGCAACACCCGGAAACCCCGGCATCGCTCGCGTTCTCAAGGACTTTAACGAGAAGCGCGATCGATCGGGCGAAGTCGGCGAACAGGGGATTTGCTTCGATACCGAACTGACGGATCACGAACGTGTAATTGAATTCTGCAAGGCCAATTCAATTGATCTTGTTGTGGTTGGGCCCGAAGCGCCACTCGTTGACGGACTTGCCGATTCCCTGCGAACCGCCGGAATCGCCACCTTCGGCCCTGGCGCCGCCGCTGCCCAGCTCGAAGGCTCGAAGGGTTTCACCAAGGACCTCTGCGCCCGGGCTGGCATTCCTACTGCCGATTATGTTCGGGCCGACTCCGTATCATCCGCTTTGTCATTTTTGGACCGCT
Organism: Sphingomonas brevis; assembly: GCF_023516505.1. Classification (NCBI taxonomy): domain Bacteria; kingdom Pseudomonadati; phylum Pseudomonadota; class Alphaproteobacteria; order Sphingomonadales; family Sphingomonadaceae; genus Sphingomonas; species Sphingomonas brevis. The sequence goes on from NZ_JAMGBB010000001.1 coordinate 1,749,345, forward strand.
TCTCGATCCCGGTGGTAATCAAGGCCGACGGCCTGGCCGCGGGCAAGGGCGTGACCATCGCCATGTCCCGCGACGAGGCAGAGGCAGCGATTCGCGCCGCCGGCGACGGTCCGATGGTGATCGAGGAATATCTGGAGGGAGAGGAGGCCAGCCTGTTCGCGCTGGTCAACGGGACCCGATCCGTCGTGCTCGCATCGGCCCAGGATCACAAGCGCGTCGGCGAAGGCGACACCGGTCCAAACACCGGAGGCATGGGTGCTTACTCCCCTGCCCCTGTCTTGACCGCGGAGCTGGAAGCGCGGGCCATGCGCGAGATCGTCGAGCCCACGGCACGTGCCATGGCCGAGGCAGGAACCGCGTTCAGCGGAGTGCTTTACGCCGGCCTGATGCTGACCGCCGACGGACCCAAGCTGATCGAATATAATGTCCGCTTCGGCGACCCGGAGTGCGAGGCGATCATGCCCCGGATCGAAGGCGATTTCGCCGCTCTTCTTCATTCGGTTGCGGTAGGCGGCGAGTTCGAGGCGCCTTCGCTTTCAAACGTTTCGACCATGACAGTAATCGTGGCGGCAAGAGGCTATCCGGAAACGCCCGCGAGGGGCGGCGCGATCGGCGGATTGGACCGAGCCGAGGCAATGCCGGGTGTCGCCGTTTTTCAAGCGGGCACGGTACTGGAGGGAGACCAGCTTGTCGCATCGGGCGGTCGAGTGCTTGCTGTCACCGCCTCCGGCAGGTCGCTCGGCGAAGCGCGTGAACTCGCCTACCGCGCGGTTGACGCGATCGATTTTGCCGACGGATTCCATCGCCGGGACATTGGTTGGCGCGAACTGGAGCGGGCATCATGAACCGCCGGACGATTATCTGGCTTGGAATTGGCGCAACGGTTGGGTTCGCCGCGCTGTGGCATGGCCCGCTCGGCGCCGGGGAGAAGCTGGCCGCGCAGTCGGAAACCATCGCTCGCCGTACGCTCGACTATTATGAGCTGCCAATGATCCAGGCTCATATGCAGCGCGGCCCGCTCGCAAGGCGACTGGTACTTAGCGGGCCGGCCGACGACTTTCAGCGGCACGAGCTTGTTCGAATATTGGATGAAACTCCTGGCGTGCTGGAGGTGCGGTGGGACCCCAATTCACTACCCCAGGAAAGAAGGCTGGTCCGATGATCCCGCTCGCAATCGAGGCGCAACTTCTGGGTCTGGCAGGGTTCGCGGCGGGAATGGTGATCGGCTATATTTTCGAACTCAGGCGCCGCGCCAACCGGTGGAAGAAAAGGATATAAGCGTTGGAATTCTTCGAAATCTATTGGCCCGTGTTGATCGTCGGGCTGCTCGCTGGATTGATCGCCAGCTACCTGTATTTCCGGCCAAAGCAGAACGTCCGGCTAAGCGACAGCGTCCCGCTTCGTCCACACATGAACCTGCAATCGTCGCACGAGGGCCGGGGAGTTGCCGATGAAACTGCGGCCGCCGCAAGCGACCTCGCCGGATCGATCATCGGCGCGGAAGTTCACGCCGAGTTGCCGGCGGCCAGCGGTCCGCCCGATGACTTGATCAAATTGAAAGGCGTCGGTCCCAAGCTGGCTGCCATCCTGGTGGAACGTGGCATCCGACGCTTTGATCAAATCGCCAAACTGTCGCCGGACCAGGTCGAGGTCCTTGACCAGTCCTTGGGCGCGTTTCGCGGAAGGTTTGAGCGGGACCGGATCGTCGAGCAGGCAGACTATCTCGCTCGAGGCGATATCGACGGCTATCAGGCGAAGTTCGGAAACCTTTGAGCCTGCCTAAGCTCGCGGCGCTTCATCCGCGGTTTCTTCCTCACTGCGCCGGCGCTTTGGGCGGCTGACCAACAGCTTGTCGATTTTTCGGCCGTCCATGTCGACCACCTCAAATCTGTAGCCATCAAACTTAAATGTCTCGCCTGTTTCCGGAATTCTTCTGAGCACCGACAAGGCAAATCCGGCCACGGTCGAATAATCGCGTTCGCCAGGCATGTTCACGCCAATGCGGTCGCCCAATAGATCGGCGCTGGCCGCGCCCGAAACCAGCCAACTGCCGTCCTCACGTTCAATCAGCGGCGGCTCATCCCCTTCGTCGAGGTCATGGGCGAATGCGCCGGCGAGCGCGCTGAGAATTGACCCAGGGGTAACGATTCCATCGAGATGGCCATATTCGTCATGGACCAGCGCCAGAGGCACCTCGGCCGAACGCAGTACGGCCAGCGCATCCATCGCATCCATCAGGTCGGGAATAACCGGGGCCAGACGAGTTAGTGACCTAACATTCAGCTCTTTGCCGTCGAGCAGGGCGGTCAGCATATCTCGCGAGGACACCACACCGACGATATTGTCGACCGAACCTTCCGCGACCGGCAATCGGCTGTGGGTCGTCGCGGCCAACGCGGCACGAATCTCATCCCGGCCGCCGCCGATATCGATCCAATCAATGTCCATTCGCGGGGTCATGACTTCCCGGACCGGGCGATCGGCCAGCCGGACAATTCCTGAGATGATGGCGCGCTCGCTTTCCTCAAGCACGCCGGCCGTTTGCGCCTCAGCGACCACCAGGTGAAGCTCCTCGGCGGTGACGACATTCTTGTTTTCCCGGTTGAGGCCGAGGGCGCGGAAGATCAGCGCGCTTGTCTGATCGAGCAACCATACAAAGGGTGCGGTAGCCTTGCTGAGCCAGCCCATAGGGCGAGAGACAATTGCTGCAATGGCCTCCGGGTTACGGAGTGCGAATTGCTTGGGAACGAGTTCGCCGATGACGAGAGAGGCAAAGGTCGTGACCATGATCACAAGACCAAAACCCACGCTTTCCGCCGTGTCAGGCTCCAGTCCCAGGCGAGCGAGGCGCTGGGCAACTGGCTCGCCAAGGCTGGCACCTGAATAGGCACCGGCGAGAATGCCGATCAACGTGATCCCGATTTGCACCGTTGACAGGAACCGGCCCGGCTCCGCGGCGAGATCGAGGGCGGATTTGGCACCGCGTGATCCAGCCTTCATCATGGCTTTCAACCGGGCCTCGCGAGACGAGACGATTGCCAGTTCGCTCATCGACAACAAGCCGTTGATCGCAACGAGGGCAAGGATCAGGACAAGGTCAAGCCAAGGGAAGGGAAGGAGCGTGTCGCTCATGGTCGATAATAGGCTAATTGCCGACAAATTTGCGTACTAGCAAGGATCAGGTCCGGCGCGCCTCAAAGAAAGCCTTCAGCTGGCCCGCAGCTTCGTCTTCCCCAATTCCGCCGAGGACATCCGGCCGATGGTGACAAGTGGGCTGCGAGAATATTCTCGCGCCATGGACGACTCCTCCCCCCTTGGGATCCTCGGCGCCGAACCGAAGGGCTTCGAACCTGGCCAGGGCGATTGCCGCGGCGCACATCGCGCATGGTTCCAGCGTGACCCATAGAGTGCAGCCATCCAGCCGCGGCCGGCCGAGGCGCATTGCCGCGTGGCGGATGGCGACCATCTCGGCATGGGCAGTTGGATCAAGATTGCCACGCATCGCATTGCGAGCCTCCGCGATGATCTCATCGCCCAATGTCACCACTGCGCCGACCGGCACTTCGCCGGCATCGGCGGCGACCGCGGCCAGATCGAGCGCCCTGCGCATGGGTGAGGGAAGCGGGAAAGCCATCACTGGCCGATCGCTAGCGCGCTCGCGCGTGCCTGTCATGTTCGACGGGCGGCAAACGAGAATATCAGCGGGCAGCGTTTTGCTGCGCCTCGTCCGGAGGGCGGACCGCGACGACCGGCACCTTCACGCTTTTTTCATCGCGCCTAACCTCAACCTTGGGGACAGCAACATTGGCGTCCCTGGTTCCCACCTCCACCGAACCGGTTTGCACGTCAAAGGCTGGGGATTGGCCGCCAGTTGCGCGAATCTTCCCGTCTGCAGCCTCGACCGATGGTGCCTTCGCGCCACGAGTCTGGTTGATGTCGATGTATCCAGTCGCAAATGCCCCAATCAGCGCCACGACGGCGATGATTAGAATCAGCATGACGGTCCGCATTGCCCTCTCCTAGCGATTAGCGACCCACCAACGCGCCGCTGCTGATATAGGTTGCTCAAGACCCTTTATCGCTGCGGTGAAGGTTGACGAATTGCCCCTCCCCGAGTATCGGGCGGCGCTTTCCGGGCGCTTAGGCGCTCACTTCAGACTTGGATGTGACCGATGTCGCGCATTTGCGAGCTGACCGGCAAGGGCCGGCAGGTGGGTAACAATGTTTCCCACGCCAATAACAAGACTAAGCGGACGTTCCTGCCCAACCTGCAGAACGTGACGCTGATCTCGGAAGCGCTGGAAAAGAGCATCAAGCTGCGCGTGTCGACGCATGGTTTGCGCTCGGTCGAACACGTCGGCGGCCTCGACAATTGGCTGACCAAGACCAGCGAGGACCGGCTTTCGCCGCGGGCCGCCAAGCTCAAGCGCGAAATCGCCAAAAAGGCTAAGTCGGCCGCCGCCTAAGGCGTCTCAACTGGCTGCAATTTCGAAGGCCCGGCGCTAGTCGCCGGGCTTTGGCCATGTTCGGACGGCAGATAGTCGAGCGCCACCAACAGATTCCGTGCCATTATCCTGTGACCATCGTCGGTCACCAACCAAAACCGCAGGCCTCCGCCTGGCCGTCGCTCAATCGCCATGCCCTCATAATTGTCGAACAATCCTTTCGGCACCGGCCACGCAGGGCCAGCCCGATAACCAGCCTGCGTTCGATTCAATCTGGCGATGGCTTGCGAAATGCCATTGAGGCCCTTTGTGCGAAGCAGCAGCCAAGCGCTCCCATCTGGCGCGCGAGCAGCATCGGCGACATCGGCCCCGGCCGCCAAGCTGACACGGCCAATGCGATTGCGCCGCACAGGCATCGCTTCCCGGCCATTCTCTGCCAGTACCAGCAAACCCGCCCCTTCCGGGATCAGGCCCTCGGCGCCGCGATTATACCACCAATCCGGCCGATTCAGGTCGACACTGGCCCGCGCATTTCGAAAGCTTGAGTCGTACAGCCACAGCGAGTGATTCTGCTCAAAACCGATCCACCAGCCGCGACCGGTCAGATCGCGGGCAATCGATTCGGCGTCGCGGGCCCATTTCGGACCGAACTTTCCAGGCCCGAAGCGCAAATCTTTCAACATTGCGCGGGGGTGGCTGGCCGCCGGCATGTCGAATCGAATAACCGCGCCAAGGTCAGTGGCGGCGAGAAAGCGTCCCTGATCGATCGCGAGCGCCGATATTCCGTGGAAGCGGGGGTCGTGCACCTGCATCGTCCAGGCGCCAGCCAGCCGAAGAGGCGGAACCGCCGCGGCCATTTCGACTGCCTCAAATCGCAGCGGCACGAGTACGGCCGGCCGCTCCTTGAAGTCCGGCAGTGCCCGCATTGGCCAATAGGCCATGAGTGCCGCCGCCCCCACAAGCAAGCCGTTGAAAGCAAAGATTTTCCTGAATGATTGCTGCAAGGTTCGTTCAGCCGCGTTCAACGGCGAATCGGGCATATCGATCGGAGTTGGCGGGGTTTCCCCCTTTTCCTCGCCACGATGCCGGTAACGGCAGACCGAAATCCCTCGCGTCGCGTATCGAGGGGGGCCCGGAGTGCGTTGTTGCTCCGGGCCCAATTTCTTTCCGTTCCAATCGCATCAGTGCTTTTCGAACAGCGCCGCGAGCTGCTCGATCAGCGCCCCTCCCAATTGTTCGGCATCCATGATCGTGACAGCGCGCGCATAATAGCGCGTGACATCGTGGCCGATGCCGATCGCCGCGAGTTCGACATTGGATCGACCCTCGATCCACCCGATGATCTGCCGTAAATGCTTTTCCAAATAGGTGCCGCCATTGGCCGAGGCGGTCGAATCGTCGACCGGAGCGCCGTCGCTGATGACCAGCAGAATGCGCCGCTCTTCGGGACGCGCGAGCAGCCGCGAGTGCGCCCAGAGCAGGGCTTCGCCGTCGATATTCTCCTTGAGCAGACCTTCCCGCATCATCAGGCCCAGGCTTCGCCGCGAGTGGCGGTAGGGTTCGTCAGCGCGTTTGTAGATAATGTGACGCAGGTCATTGAGCCGGCCGGGGTTGGGAGGCCGCCCTTCGGACAACCATAGTTCGCGGCTCTGACCACCCTTCCAGCCGCGCGTGGTAAACCCCAGGATCTCAGTCGCGACGCCGCATCGCTCCAGCGTCCTCGCCAGAACGTCCGCGCAGGTTGCAGCGATCGAGATCGGCCGGCCGCGCATCGACCCGCTATTGTCGATCAGCAGGCTGACGACCGTATCCTTGAACTCAGTGTCTCGCTCTACCTTGTAACTGAGCGAGTGGCCCGGCGTGACGACGACACGCGCGAGCCGGGCCGCATCGAGTAATCCCTCTTCCTGGTCGAAGTCCCAACTACGGGCTTGCTGCGCCATCAGCCGCCGCTGCAGCCGGTTGGCGAGGCGGGTGACAACACCGCCAAGGCTGGTCATTTGCTGGTCGAGATACGCCCTAAGCCGGGTTAGTTCCTCTTCGTCGCACAGCTCGGCCGCGGCGACTATCTCGTCGAAACGATTGGTAAAGGGCTTGTAGTCGGTGATCGGCTCCTCAGGCCAATTGCGGCGCTGAGCGTTCGCCCGAGCCTGATCGGCGCCTTCCTGGCCGCTGGTCGCCTCGCCTTCCTCGACATCCGCTTCGCTGTCGGCGCTTTCGTCCTCTCCCTCGTCGCGCTCGGTCTCTTCCGAACGCATCTCCATGTCGCCGCTTGAATCGCCTTGGCTATCCGCGTCGTCAGCGTCGTCAGGGCCATTATCCTCGCCCTCGTCTTCGTCGCCCCCCTCCTCGAGCTCATGCTCGCTCGGTTCGTCGGCGGCCAGTTCGAGGTCCTCGAGCAGGCGGCGCGACAAGGTCGCGAATGCCGCCTGGTCGTCGATCGTCAGGGCTAATGCGTCGAGCTCCGCCCCGGCCTTTTCCTCAATCCACGGCGCAACCAGATCCAGGCCTGTCCGAGCCGGCCGAGGTGGCTCGGCACCGGTCAATCGCTGCCGGGCCAGCAGCCCGACAGCCGTCGCGAGCGGTACTTCCTCGGCCGTTCGCGCACGCGTGATCGCGTCGAGCCGCACTCGTGCTTCCGTCAGATCGTCGAGGTTTGCTCGCACGCCATCCATCGCCTTTGCGCCCAGCGCCTCGACCCTTGCCGTTTCCAGCGCGTCGAACACGGCCCGGGCATCGCCGTCCGATATCGGTGCCCGCGCTGCGTGCAGCTTGGGGTCGTGATAGCGAAGGCGTACCGCCATTGCGTCGGCCGCCCCGCGCGCCTCAGCGACCAGCTTTGGTTCCAGTCCGGGCCCGGGCGACACGACTCTCGCGACCTTGCCGGGCGCCTGGCCGCTCGCGTCGGAAGCGAACACGACGTCCGCTTCGGCATCCTGGGCAATAGCCCGCGCCGCCCCGGCAATGACAGAGCGGAATCGGTCAAGAGGCGTGGGAAGGGTCATGAATTGCTCAAGCTCTGCCGCCGTGTCGGCAGCGGGTCAACGATCGGTCGTTAGCAATTTAGTTAGCGTCTATGGCGCAAAATGGCACCCGTCGAGCCGAAAGCCCCTGTTATGGATACGACCTCTCTATTGCTGTTTGTAGTCCCGCTGTTGCTGGGCCTCATCTTCAACGCTGCAAAATTCATGCGCTTTATCGGCCGTGTTGCGGGGGGCGGGAAGCGTCAGGCTATCCGCGGGCGCAGCTACGACGATCAACTGAGCTTCGACGAACGGGTTGCCGAGCGCCTGCGCGAACTGGACCGCGACCGCCGCTAGGTTTCATTCAGGCCCGGTGCGCAACGCTTTCCGGCAAATCCTTGTTGAATACCCGCTGATAATATTCGGCGATCAACGGCCGTTCGGATTCATCGCATTTGTTGAGGAAGCTGAGCCGGAAGGCGAAACCGATATCGCCGAAGATCATCGCATTCTGCGCCCAGCTGATCACGGTCCGCGGGCTCATCACAGTCGATATGTCGCCGTTGATGAACCCTTGCCGTGACAGGTTCGCGACCTGAACCATCTTGCCGACCTCTTCCTTGCCGCCGTCATGGTCATATTCGCCGGACTTGGCGAGCACGATCTGGGCCTCGGTCTCGGCCGGCAGATAGTTGAGCGTGGCAACGATATTCCAACGGTCTAGCTGGCCCTGATTGAGCGCCTGAGTACCGTGATAAAGACCGCTGGTATCGCCAAGGCCGATGGTGTTGGTCGTTGAGAACAGCCGGAACCAGGGGTTTGGCCGGATGACCCGGTTTTGATCGAGCAGGGTCAGCTTGCCGTCGGTTTCGAGCACGCGCTGGATGACGAACATCACGTCGGGCCGGCCGGCGTCATATTCGTCGAATACCAGCGCCACGGGATGCTGCAGTGCCCAAGGCAGCAGGCCCTCCCGGAATTCCGTCACTTGCTGCCCGTCCTGGAGCACAATCGCGTCACGGCCGATGAGGTCGATGCGGCTGATATGCGCATCGAGGTTGATGCGGATGCAAGGCCAGTTGAGCCGCGCCGCCACCTGTTCGATGTGGGTCGACTTGCCGGTGCCGTGATAGCCCTGGATCATCACACGCCGATTGCGGGCGAAGCCGGCGCAGATCGCCATCGTCGTATCGGGATCGAACACATAGGCTGGGTCGAGGTCGGGAACCCGCTCGTCCGCCTCGGTAAACGCCGGCACTTCAAGATCGCTGTCCACGCCAAACGCCTCGCGCACCTTCACCATCTTGTCGGGCGAGGCGAGGATCGTATCGGCGCGGCTGTCGAGCGTAACGTTGGGAATTTCCGTCATGGCTTTGCGCCTTAAGCGTTTCGGCAAATCGCCTCAAGCGGCGGCTAACCGAGCCTTCTCCGGCATCGGGAACAGGCCGGGCAGCCGGGCAGCGAGTGCGAGGTCGCCTTCGACCCGGATCGAAGAGAGGGGCTCGCCGGCATAGACATAGCTGGCGATCTCGCTGGGCGTGCCATGGACGGTCAGGTCGGGATCGTCGAGTTCGCCGCGCCCGATACGGATTTCGCCCTTTTTGTTTCGGGCCCAGAAAAACGCCTCACCATTCATGTGGAGCTGGATCTTGGCCTTTAGATCGCCGGCTGCCAGCGGACTGAGCATGGTCCTTAGAGAAAGCATCAGCGAGACCGGGCTGAACGGCCTTGTAGGATCATGGTAGGGGCTGCGAACCGCCCAGCGCCCCAGCGCCTGGAAGATCGGCGCGGCCTCGTAACCCCATGGCGTAAGCTCATAGACCTGGACCGAAGCCGGCGGCGGAAGCTTGCGCCGGACCAGCACGCCCGCGCTTTCAAGTCCTTCCAGTCTTTGAGTGAGGACGTTGGCACTAATTCCGTTGAGACTCGTTTTCAGGTCCGAGAAGCGGCGGGGTCCAAGCAGCAGCTCGCGTATCAAGGGCATCGACCAGCGTTCGCCGATCAGGTCCATGCCGTGAGCCGCAGCACAGGCATCGTCATATCGTCGTTTGTCGTCCGTTCGTCGTGTCGTAGTTAGTTTTTGTAACTTCATTGTTGCAATTTATAACTGCCCTGCTCAATGTTCAAGGCGAATCGAGTCGCGATAGGAGGCAATGGGCGATGTCGAAGATGATTTTCATCAACCTGCCGATAACCGACCTGGCGCGGTCGACGGCGTTTTACGAAGCGATCGGCGGCCGCAAGGAACCGAAGTTTTCCAACGACCAGGCGGCGATGATCGTCCTGTCCGATGCGATCAATGTCATGCTGTTGACCCACGACTTCTATAAGGGCTTCACCGGCAAGCCGATCGCCGATGCTCACCGGTCCAGCCAGGTGATCCTCGCACTGTCGGCCGACAGCACCGCCAACGTCGATGCCACGGTCGAGAAGGCCGCTTCTGCAGGAGGCAAGGCCGACCCTGGGCCAAGACAGGAGATGGGCAAGCTGATGTACGAACGCAGTTTCGAAGACCCGGACGGCCATCATTGGGAAGTGGTTTGGATGGACGCAAGCGCCGCCGAGCGGGGCGCGTCCGCGTTCGAGGAGGCCTGAGCGATGCCGATCGATCCTAACGCCGAAATCGAAATCACTGCATTCAAGCTGGTGCCCGAATTCGCCCAGGGCGTGGTTCGCGATCTTCGCGTCCGATGGGCGCTGGAGGAAGCCGGCCTCGACTATCGCGCGCGGCTGCTCGACCAGGTCCGGCCGGCGGAATATCTGCGCGAACAGCCGTTCGACCAGGTGCCCTGCTTTAACGACGGCAAAGTCCGGATCTTCGAAACCGGGGCAATCGTCCAATATCTCGGCGAGCAGAGCGAGGCGCTGCTTCCGCGCGATCCGCAGGGCAAATATCGAGCGATCCAGTGGACTTACGCAGCGCTCAACAGCGTCGAGCCGGCGATCCTCAACCTGCTGTTGATCGATATCTTCTATGCCGGCGAGGAATGGGCCAGGCTGCGCCGCCCGGGTGCCGAGGACTTCACCAAGCTGAAACTCAAACGCGTGGCCGACTGGCTCGGCGACAAGCAATGGCTGGAAGGTGACCGCTTCACGATTGGCGACCTGTTGATGGTCACGGTGCTGCGCTTCCTGCGCCACACCGAGCTGGTCTCCGGCTTTCCCAACCTGGCCGCCTATCAGCAGCGCGGCGAAGCCCGGCCGGCGTTCCAGCGAGCGCTGGCCGATCAAATGGCCGCATACAAACAACATGAACCCGAAGGAGAGGCAGCATGACTTATTTCGAAGGCTTCATCGTGCCGGTGCCGGAGGCGAACAAGGACGCCTATCGCAAGAGCGCCGCGGACGCCGCGCCGATCTTCAAGGAATTCGGAGTCGGCCGCCATTTCGAGGCGTGGGACAGCGACGTCCCCGAAGGCAAGGTCACCGATTTCCGCAAGGCGGTCGACGCCAAGCCCGACGAGAAGGTGGTCTTTTCCTGGTTCGAATATCCGGACAAGGCGACCCGCGATGCGGCCAACGAAAAAATGATGAGCGACCCACGGATGAAGGAGATGAGCGCCAACATGCCGTTCGACGGCAAGCGCATGATCATGGGCGGCTTCGAAGCGATCGTTGAGGAAGGTACCGACCGCGGCGATTACACCGATGGGTTCGTCGTACCGGTGCCCGAGGGCAAGGAGGACGATTATCAGAAGCTTGCGGCGAAGATGGCCAAGATCTTCCGCCGGCATGGCGCCAACCGCGTCGTCGAGGCATTGTCCAACGATGTACCGAAGGGTGAAGTCACAGACTTCTATCGCGCGGTGAAGGCCGAGGATGGGGAGAAGGTGGTCTTCTCCTTCATTGAGTGGCCCGACAAGGCGACCCGCGACGAGGCATGGAAAAAGATCATGGAAGACGAGAGTCTGAAGCCCGAAGGCGACATGCCCTTCAGCGGCCAGCGCATGTTCTGGGGCGGATTTGAGCCGATCCTGGACACGGCGAAGGCCAGGGAAACGGCGGACGCCTGAACCGCAGGGAGAGGAGACGAGAATGACCGATACGATTGAGGCGCCGCCCCGCGCCCAAGGTCAAACGCGCCCGCTTCAGGGCAGCAATGTCTGGTACGAGCTGATGACCCCGGACTCCGACGCGGCCGCCAAATTCTATGGAGCGGTCATCGGCTGGACCATCGGCGAGCCGATCGGCGGCGACCAGGATTATCGCATGATCGGGCGCTCGGATGGCGGCTTTGCCGGCGGAGTATTGAAACTAACCGAGGAAATGCAGGGCCATGGCGCAAGGCCGATCTGGCTTGGCTACATCGGCGTCGACGACGTCGATGCGACCGTTGCGGCGGTCGAAACCCGGGGCGGCCAGGCATTGATGCCGGCCTTCGACATACCCCAGGGTCGGATCGCAATGGTCGCGGACCCGCAAGGCAGCCCCTTCTATGTGATGAAGCCCATCCCGCCCGAGGGGAATCCGGACGCCCAAAGCGACGTATTCTCGCCGACCGAGGAACAGCGCGTGAGCTGGAATGAGCTGACCACGACCGATCCTTCCGCCGCGCGGGAATTTTACGGAGAGCTGTTTGGGTGGACCAGCGACGAGTTCATGCCGATGGGCGAATTTGGCGAGTATCGCTTCTTCGCTCATCGCGGCACGACGATCGGCGCCCTTTGCCAGCCGATGCCGGGCGGAAGCACGGGCTGGCGATATTACGTCCGTGTTCCGTCCATTTCGAAAGCGGCCGAAGCGGTGAAAGGCAATGGCGGCACGATCGGCATGGGCCCGCATGAAGTGCCAGGCGGAGATCATATCATCATCGGCCAGGATCCGCAGGGCGCGGAGTTCGCCCTGGTCGGCAAGCTGTAAGGAGAAAATATGATGGCTGGCAACAAGCTGATCACATGCCTGTGGTACGACCATGGCGAAGCACGGAAGGCAGCTGAATTCTATGCCTCCACATTCCCCGACAGCAGCGTCGGCTCTGCCATGAAGGCACCGGGCGATTTCCCGGGCGGCGAGGAAGGCGTCGAACTGACAGTCGAATTTACCCTTCTCGGCCAGTCCTTCGTCGGCCTCAATGGCGGCCCCAACTTCAAGCCCAATGAAGCCGTCAGCTTCATGGTCGTGACCGAAGACCAGGCGGAAACCGATCGCTATTGGAACGCGATCACTGGAAACGGCGGCGAGGAAAGCGCCTGCGGCTGGTGCCGGGACAAATGGGGCTTTTCCTGGCAAATCACGCCGCGCGTCCTGCTTGAAGCCAATACCAGTCCTGACAAGGCGGCGGCCAAGCGGGCGTTCGAAGCGATGATGACGATGAAGAAAATCGATGTCGCCAAGATCGAAGCCGCGCTCAAGGGCGAGCCGGCCGATGCGTAAGCTGACGGGCGCGGTTTTCCAGTCCCTCGACGGCGTCATGCAGGCGCCCGGGGGACCGGAAGAGGATCCAACCAGCAATTTCCGGTTCGGTGGCTGGGCGTTTCCTTTCTGGGATGACAGCCCGTTCGACGATGTCATCATGGGTGAGTATGACCTGCTGCTGGGCAAGCGGACCTACGACATCTTCGCTGCCTACTGGCCGGACAACCAAGACAATCCGATCGGCGAGAAATTCCAGCGCATCGACAAATATGTGCTGACCCATTCAAACGAGCCGCTGGAGTGGAATAATAGCCATCGGCTGTCTGGCGAAACGGCCGAGGCGGTCGCGGAACTCAAGCGCAGCGACGGCCGGGACCTGCTGATCCAGGGCAGCAGCAGCATTTACGTACCGCTGCTCGCCGCCGGGCTGATCGATCGGCTGATCCTGATGACATTCCCGGTCGTGCTGGGTGAAGGGAAGCGCATCTTCGACGGGTCGCAAGCGCCCGGAACGCTCAAGCTGACCGACCATAGCATTTCGGGGACGGGAGTCGTATTCGCGAGCTACGAGCCGGCCGGCGAAGTCAAAACCGGGACCTTTGCAACCAAGCCGCCGAGCGAGGCCGAGCTCGAGCTGCGCGAGAAGATCAGGGACGGTGCCTGGTGAGCCTGACGCTTTATGGACACCCGTTCAGTTCCTATTGCTGGAAGGTGCAGATTCCGCTCGACGCCGACGGCACACCCTACACCTACAAGAACATCGACCCGTCCAATCCGGGCGTTATGGACGAGCTCCGGTCGCTCTGGCCGATCGGCAAGTTTCCGGTGCTGGTCGACGATGGCAGGCTGATCGCCGAGACGAGTTGCATCATCGAATATCTGCAGACCCACCATCCGGGACCCAACGTCTGGATTCCGGACGGCGAGGACGGGTTGCGAGTGCGCTTCCTCGACCGCTTCTTCGATCTGCACATCCAGGGAAACATGCAACCGTCGGTCAACCATGCGCTGCGTCCCGAAGGATGCGGCGACAGCTACGGTGCCGAGAAGGGCCTGAAAGCGCTCCGCATTGCCTATGACTGGCTGGAGGAAAATCTGCCCGACAGCGAATGGGCGGCGGGCGACCGCTTCACGCTGGCGGATTGCGCCGCCGCGCCGGCCCTGTTCTACGCCGACTGGGTCGACGAGATCGGCGACGGGCGGCCTCGCCTGAAGGCCTATCGCGCACGCCTGTTGGCACATCCCGCAGTCAGCAAGTCGGTTGAGGGGGCGCGGCCCTACCGCCCCTATTTCCCCCTGGGCGCCCCCGACCGCGACTAATCGGGTTCAGGTAAAGGCGTTGGCGACCTTCAGCAATTGCCACGCCTCGATGACCTGGCGGAGCTTCTGTTCGTGGCTGCGATCGCCGCCATTGCGGTCCGGATGGTAACGCCGGACCAGTTCCGAATAGCGCTTGCGGACCTTGTGCAGGTCGGTGTCGTCCTGAAGGCCCATCACGCCCAGCGCGTGGCGTTCCTTGGCGGTGAAACGGTCGACCGCCTGCCGCAGCGCCTCGGGACGGAAGCGCGCGGCGATGGCATCGAGCGGATCGGCGAAATCGCGCCACGCCGGGCCCGCGTCCGTTCCGACATGGGCGAAGGCGCGAGTTGCCCGGTCCCAGCCGGCGATCGGCGATTGCGCCGCCTGGATCTCTTCGGTCGTCATCCCTTCGAAGAAATTATATTTGGCGTTGTGCTCCCGGACATGGTCGAGGCACAGCCACTGCCAGGTGCCGGGGCCGTCGAAGTCGGAGGGGGTCAGGGGCGCGCGGAACTCCCCCGGCTGGCGGCAGCCGCGGACCGAGCAGCGGGCCTTCGCGCCCTCTACTCGCCCATGCCATTTGGTCTGCCTGTTGGTCGCCACTTGTCCCTCGAGCCTCAAACACCCCTATATAGTCGCGATGACAAACACCGCCACCGGACCCGTTGCGAGGGAAATGATCGAACGGCTCAACGCAGCGCTGAAACCGACCAGGCTGGCTCTTGAGGATCAGAGCGAACAGCATGTCGGTCATGCCGGGCACGACCCAAGGGGCGAAAGCCATTTCGCGCTGGTGATCGAGAGCCCGGCCTTCGCGGGCCTCGGCCGCGTAGAGCGCCAACGCCGCGTCTATGCGGCGCTCGCCGAATTGATGGACGAGCGCGTCCACGCGCTAACCATCCGGGCGACGGCGCCGGGCGAATAACCCGGGCCGCCGCCGATTGGATGATCAGATCGCCAGCTGCAGGCTGACGCGGCCGCCGATTCCGACCTTCCCGAACTGGTCTTCGGCATTGACTTCGCCGGTCAGCGACAGATTCTCGCCGCCGCCCATCAGGCGAAGTCCGGCAAGCCAGCCGCTGTCCCGCTTTTCAGGGGTCAGGGTGAAGTCTTCGCCGCCGTCGAAGTGGGCCGTCGTCGTGCCCAGCGAACCGCTGAGGATCGAACGGTAGCCGCCTTCGAGTTCGACCCGCATCCAGCTATTATCTTCCTTCTCGCCCAACAGGTCATAGCCAATCGCGAGCATGCCCGAGATCGCGGTTTCGTCGCTGCTGCGCTTGTCCACATGCAGGTCGTAAGCGGAGCCGCCGCCTTCCTCGTCGTAGGACTTTTCGGTCAGCTTATAATGTTCGACCACCACCGACGGGCGAACCGTGAAGCGGCCCATGTGCCAGTCATAGGCGGCTCCGGCGGACGCGGAATAGAGGCGGCCGTTCCAGTCGCCCTCGGCCTGCCGCTCAACTGGCAGGCCATTGGCCGTGCCGCTAAAGCGCCGGGTGTTGTCGAAGTTGATCGTTGCCGCCGTGCCGCGGGCGAAGGCGGTCAACGGTCCAAACTGTCCGCGCCAGTAGATGCCGCCCTCATACTGGTTGCTGACCAGTTCGTTGGCACCCTTGGAATCGCGGCCCGACAGATAGGCCAGGGTCAGGCCGACCGCGCCGGCCTTGCCGAGACCGGCTTCGAATCCGGCAGTCGCGCCCCATCCGCCCAGCTTGTAGCCGGACGTCGCGCCGATCGACTTGCTGGTCGCCCAGGCCACCTGCTCCGTCCAGACCCGGAAGCCGTCCGGCTCTCCGGGAATCTTGGGGTCGAGCAGGACTCGGCCCATCAGGCGCGAGCCCTTGGTCGCCGCTTCGAATGCGCCGCCGGCATGTTCGGGCAACATTTGCTGCAGCGTATCCTGGAGCGTGTCGCTGTCCGCGATGTCGAGCAACGTGCCCGAGATGCCGGCATCCGAGTCCGCCGCCGCCAGCACCGCATCGAGAATGTCGCCTTCCGAGCGATTGATGCCGAGCTCATCATCCGACTTGAGGCGGATGGTCAGCGACACCTCATTGGGCACCGAAGTGACAATGCTGCTGTCGAACAGGAAGGGGAGCGAGTCGATCGAACTGGCCATGCCGGTGCCGCCGGTCAGCGAGCCGGCCTGGATGATCTTGTAGGTGCCCTCGACATCGCCGACACCGAGCAGGTTGACCGCGATCAGATTGTTGGTGCCAAGGTTGGCCGCGCCACTAACGTCGTAAAGCGTGTTGGTTCCGTTGGCGGAATCGATCGTCACGCCGATCGTCGCGCCTGATCCGGTAGTCAGCGACGCGAGCCCGACGCTGCCAAGGTTGGTGGCGTTAAGCTGCGATCCGGTACCGACCGTGGCGTTGACCCCGCCGCTGTTGACCAGATTGCCGGTGAACACGGAGGTCCCGCTGAGCTGGAGCGAGCCAGCGGTGCCGCCGAAGTCGGCCTTGCCGACCATCTGCCCGTCGCCCGAAAGCAGCAACGAGTTGGTGCCGGTGCCGAAGCTGACGTCGCCAAGGAGGCTGCCGTCGCGAATGTCGAGCGTGTCGCTGCCCGCGCCGAACTTGATCTGGCCGACGATCGACGGGGCCGCTGCGCTTGCCGCGACAACCAACTGGCGGATCGTGGCGCCGCTGCCATTGGCGCTGAGATCGATGGCGGTGGCGTTGGTACCGAGCGCCGATGCATTGGCCACGCCGATGCTGCCGGTGTTTTCAATGAGGCCGACGCCGCCTGACTTGTCGATGATCGCTACTGCGTTGCCCGCCGTGCCGGCCCTGGTCGCGATAATCGAGCCGGAGTTGCGAATGGTTCCGACCGTTGCTCCAACGTCGATCAGCAGTCCTGTAGCGGTGGTCGAGGCCGTCCCGGCGCCCTGGGAGACCAAGGCCCCGGTGATGACCACCTCAGGGACCGTCGCACCCGCACCGATCTTGATCGCGGTCGAATCAGCTTCCACCGCCCTGGCGGTAATCGTCCCGGCGATGGTTGCGCCGCCGGCGATATTGACCGTCTGGCCTGCGCCACCGATCGAAATGGCGGTGCCGGAGACCCCCTTGTAGATGCCGACGCCGTTGACGATGCCCTTGACGACGAGCCCGTGACCGGCGCTGGACGAGCTTACGGGACCGATCGTAACCGCCTGCGCGGAAGTGCCGATCTGGATTGCCGGGGCCGCGCCAAAGCTGCTGATCGATGCGCTGCCCTCATTGGCATCGGGAATGCCGTCGTCATCCTCGTCCGTGTCGGTCGTGCTGTTATCGGCCGGGCGAACGTCGAAGATGACGCCGCCGGCCACATTGCCGCCGACAACGACCGCCGACCCGCCCTGCAGAAGGTCGTCCGAGTCCAGCTTGGACGTGTCCGCCGGGGGATTGACGCTGCGGTAGCCGGTCGAGGTGATCGTGTTTTGAATGACCAGGGCGCCGCTGATGTTGCCGCCCAGCTCGACGCCAACCGCGCCCAGGCCCTGGGTGACAATCGAGCCGGAAGTCAGGCTGACATTGCCGTTGACCGCGGCGGTGCGAACGCCAACCGCATTGTCGCCAATAACGTTGATGACGCCACCGGTCAGCGAAACATTGCCGACCAGCGTGCTGTCGATCGCAATGCCGGCGGACTGGTTGCCTTCGACGGTGATCGTGCCGCTGTTGTTGATGTTGCCGGTGAAGGTTCCGCCGCCGAGGACATGGATGCCAAACCGGTTGCTGCCCTGGGCAAAGGGTCCGTCAAGATCGCCGTCACTGTCGCCGTCGGTGGGCGTGAAATTCTCATCGATGACGATCGAGCCGGTGTTGGTGATGTTTCCGGTGAGGTTGGTGTTGGCGAGGATGCCGGTCGAGCCGTTCGATCCCGTTATCTGGATCGCGCCCTCGTTCTTGACGCTGTCGTTGCTGTTGATGGTGACGGCGTTGCCGCTGGTCGGCTTGACCGACCCGGTCGAGGAGATTCGGACGTCGTCGTTACCCGTGCCGGTGAGGACGGGAGTGGTGATCGCCGTGCTAATGACAGTTTCCGCATGGGCATTCGCCGGAAGGAGGGTGAACGACAAGGGCGTCAAACAAGTGGCGGCTAACAGCTTGCGCATCAGGGGACCTCAGGGCTGTTGCGCATCAGCCCGGGGAGGCAGAGCGCAGGGGTTGGATATTCTGAATGCAGGCACGCGAACCGGGATGGCCCGCGCAGCTTTCTGAAAACGGGAACCTTAACGAACGTTGACTCGGCGAAATGGAATCACCGGGGCGGCCCCCTAGCAACTTGAAGCGGGATTCGACTAGCACCGTTCGTCGATTTCACTCCAACTTCTAAGTAAACTATTGAATTATTGAGAATTTAAGTTCCACTATTAAGTGAGGCTTTTGCCTGGAAGTCGATTGTGGTGCATGGGTCAAGCAGAGGAGTCGCACCGATGGACACGATTACTCCCACGACACACGACCTTGGCGACTTCACCGTTCGCCGGACGCTGCCGTCCAAGCCAAGGCGGATGGTCGGGCCCTTCATCTTCGTCGACCAGTTCGGGCCTGCCCGACTGCCCGCCGGCCATGGCATGGATGTCCGCCCTCACCCGCACATCAACCTTGCCACCGTCACCTATTTGTTCGACGGCGCCATCGAGCATCGCGACAGCATCGGCAGCCATGCGGTGATCGAACCGGGCGCGATCAACCTGATGACCGCGGGCAGCGGAATCGTTCATTCGGAGCGCTCGCCCGCGGCCCTGCGTGCCGATGGCCCGTCATTATATGGCATGCAAACCTGGCTGGCGCTCCCTGACGGCAAGGAAGAGATTGATCCGGCCTTCGAGCATGTCGACGGCGCCGCACTGCCGCTGGTCGAGGACAAGGGCGTCTCGGCCCGGGTGCTGATGGGAACGCTGTGGGGCAAGACCGCGGGAGTGACCCAGCATAGCGAGACAATTTATGCCGACATTCTGCTGGGCGGCGGATCGAGCATCCCGATCGATGCCATGACCGACGAACGCGCGGTGATGGTGGCCGAAGGCGATGCCAGCCTCGATGGCGATCGGCTGGAGCAATTCACACTTTATGTCTTGAAGCCGGGCGAAGCGATGACGCTGCGCGCCGAAACGCCGTCGCGGATCATGCTGCTGGGCGGCGAGGCCTTCGCGACCCAGCGCCACGTATTCTGGAACTTCGTCTCCTCGTCGCGCGACCGGATCAACCAGGCAAAGGAGGATTGGAAAGCGCGCCGCTTCCCGCTTGTGCCTGGCGACGATCAGGAATTCATCCCGCTGCCCGAAGTGCCGTTGACGGTCACCTATCCGTGATCGAGCAGGGAATGGTCGAGCTGTCGACCGGCATCGCCATGAACGTGGCGCAGGCAGGCCCGCGTGACGCTCCGCCGGTGATACTGGTCCATGGATTTCCGGAATCGCATCGCACCTGGCGTGACCTGGTCCCATTGATGTCGGACCGGCTGCGGCTGATCATGCCCGACCTGCGCGGATATGGTGAGAGCGACCGGCCGCAGGACGTCGCCGACTATGCCACCGAAACGCTTATCGCCGACATTTTCGCCTTGGCGGACGCGCTCAATGTCGATCGCTTCGCGCTTGTCGGACATGATTGGGGCGGAGCGATTGCCTGGGCCGCGGCGCTACGCGGCAATCCGAGGATCGAGCGGTTGGCGATCGTCAATTCGCCCCACCCGCTGATCTTCCAGAAAAGCCTGATCGAGGACGCCCCGCAGCGTGCCGCGTCGCAATATATGCGCGCCTTTCGCAATCCCGGCATGGAGGCGAGTATCCAGGCGATGGGGTTCGATGCATTCTTCGACAAGAGTTTCGCCAAGCACGCCGACCTGTCCCTGATCCCGGCGGACGAGCGGCAGCTCTACATCGGCCAATGGAGCCGGCCGGGCGCGCTGACCGCGATGCTCAACTGGTACCGGTCGAGCCAGGTCGTGGTTCCGGCGGTCGGTGAAAATGCGGCGATGCCGGGATGGGTTGAGCGGGGTGTGCCGAAGCTGAAGATTCCGGTCCGGGTCGTCTGGGGACTGGAAGACAAGGCGCTGCTCCCGATCCAGCTCGAAGGGATCGGCGAGATCGGCGACGACGTGGAGGTTTTCCCGTTGCCCGGAGTCGGCCATTTCGCGCCGTGGGAAGCGCCCGGGAAAGTGGCGGCGGCGCTCAAGCCCTTCCTGTTGGCACGATGAGCGTCTACAGGCCGCGGCCGTCATGACTCGTTCAATCTCGCGTTCCGCCGCCCGGCTCGCCGCCGTGCAGGCGCTCTACCAGCAGGAAATGGAAGGTACGCCAACCGCGCGCCTGCTCCATGAATTCCATCATCACCGCCTCGGCGCGACGATCGAAGGCGAAACCTATGCCGATGCCGAGATCAGCTTCTTCGATGATCTGGTCGAAGGTACGCTGGCCCGCCGCGGCGAAATCGATGAGCTGATTACAGAGCGGCTGGCCAAGGGCTGGAGCCTCGAGCGGCTGGACAAGCCGATGAAGGCGATCCTGCGCGTGGGGGCCTATGAGTTGATTGCCCGGCCTGACGTTCCGATGGCCAGCGTCATCAGCGAATATGTCGATGTCGCGGACGCCTTTTACGACCAGCGCGAGAAGGGCTTCGTCAACGGCCTGCTCGACGCCATCGCCAAGGCGGCGCGGCCCGCCGCTTAGGGCTTTCCTCGACCGCCCATGACGGGTCTATAAGCGACCCATGAGCAGCGAGTTCGCATTTATCGACAGGTTGCGGCTGCTTGCCACCGACCCCGCGGCACGCGGGCTTGATGACGATGTCGCCGTACTTGGCGATTTGGTGCTGACGCACGACATGATCGCCGAAGGCGTACACTTCCTCCCCACGGACCCTCCGGCCTCGGTCGGCTGGAAGCTGGTCGCGGTCAATTTGAGCGATCTCGCCGGCAAGGGCGCCGAGCCTCTCGCCGCGCTGATGGGAATGACGCTGAGCGGCGACAGCGAATGGGACGACCGGTTCCTGGCCGGAGTGGCGGCGGCATGCGAGACTTATGGGCTGTCGCTGGTCGGCGGCGACACGATCGCGCTGCCGCCCGAGGCACCGCGCGTGCTCAGTCTGACGGCCGTCGGGCGCGGCGGCAACGCTATCCCGTCGCGATCGGGGGGCGCGCCGGGCGATGCGCTGTGGCTTGCCGGGACGCTGGGAGATGCCGCGCTAGGCCTGAAGACGTTGCGCGACGACAGCGAATCGGAAGGCCCGCTGGTCGAGGCCTATCGGCGGCCGGTTCCGCAGCTTGCGGTAGGCAAGTTGCTGGCGCCTTACGCAACCGCGATGATGGACCTGTCGGATGGCCTGCTGCTTGATTCGAGCCGCCTCATCGCGGCCAGCAAATGCGGTGCCGAAATCGATCTCGATGCCTTGCCCCTGTCGCGCGCCTTCATTGCCGAGCTAGGCAGCGACCGCCGCGCCAAACTGACGGCGGCGACCGGCGGCGACGATTATGCGCTCCTCGCCGCCCTGCCGCCCGATTTCGACCCCTTAAGCCTTTCTTTACCAGCGCGGACCATCCTTGCCCGCATCGGCACGCTGACGACAGGCGAGGAACTCAGGCTCTTCGACGCCGCCGGACAAGTGCCGTTGCCGGAGCAGCTTGGTTATGAACATCGCACCCAGGATTGCTGAATTTGGCGCCCGCCAGTGGTTCATTGCCCTGGTCGGGCTGGCCTCCGGCATGGTGACCGCGCTGCTGCTCAACTAATAGTTTAACCGATTGACGAAACAGGCGGGTTGCCTCCGCCATATTCCCCGTTACAGGTTCCGTTCCAATTTCTGGCGGCTCCTGGAAACCCGGGCCGCCGTGCTTAGGGTCAAATAGGGGAATCTCACTTCATGAATCTGGTCCTTATCGCGATTGCCTGCGGCGTCATCGCGCTGCTCTATGGCATTCTCACCAGCCAGCAGGTGCTTCGCGCCTCGCCCGGTAACCAGCGCATGGTCGAAGTGGCCGGCGCGATCCAGGAGGGCGCATCGGCCTATCTGCGCCGCCAATATACGACGATCACGATCGTCGGCGTCGTGGTTGCGGCAATCGTATTCGCCTTCCTTGGGCCGGTGTCGGCCGCCGGCTTCGTGCTTGGCTCGATCCTGTCGGGGGCGACCGGCTTCGTCGGCATGAACATTTCGGTCCGCGCCAACGTCCGTACTGCCGAGGCCGCCAGCCAGGGCCTTCAGCAGGGCCTCACCATGGCCTTCCGGGCCGGTGCCATCACCGGCATGCTGGTGGCCGGTCTCGCGCTGCTCGCGATCTCAGTCTTCTTCTATTACCTCGTGTTCGTCGCCGGCCACGGCATCGGCGGCGAAGACCGCACGGTCGTCAACGGCCTGATCGCGCTGGCGTTCGGCGCCTCGCTGATTTCCATCTTCGCCCGGCTGGGCGGCGGCATTTTCACCAAGGCCGCCGACGTCGGCGCCGACCTGGTCGGCAAGGTCGAGGCCGGTATCCCCGAGGACGACCCCCGCAACCCGGCGGTCATCGCCGATAACGTCGGCGACAATGTCGGCGATTGCGCCGGCATGGCCGCCGACCTGTTCGAAACCTACGTCGTCACCGTCGGCGCCACCATGGTGCTTACCGCGCTGCTGGTGAAGACGGCCGGCGACGGCCTGCTCGCGCTGATGAGCCTGCCGCTGCTGATCGGCGGCGTTTGCGTCATCGCATCGATCATCGGCACCTATTTCGTGCGCCTCGGCAAGGGCCAGAGCATCATGGGCGCGATGTACAAGGGCTTCGGGGTGACCGCTGTCATCTCGGCGATCGCGATCTTCTTCGCCACTCGCTACGCGCTGGGCGACCTCAACGCGCCGATCGCCGCCAGCGATGCGACCTTTACCGGCATGGCCCTTTACTGGTGCATGCTGCTCGGCCTGGTGATCACCGGCCTCATCATCTGGATTACCGAATATTACACCGGCACCAATTTCCGTCCGGTCAAGTCGATCGCCCGCGCTTCGGAAACCGGCCACGGCACCAACGTCATCCAGGGCCTGGCGATCAGCCTTGAATCGACTGCCCTGCCGACGCTGGTGATTTGCGCCGGGATCATCACCGCCCATGCGCTTGCAGGGCTGATGGGGATCGCCTTCGCCGCCACCTCGATGCTTGCCCTGGCCGGCATGGTCGTCGCGCTCGATGCCTATGGCCCGGTCACCGACAATGCCGGCGGCATCGCGGAAATGTCGGGACTGGACGACAGCGTTCGGAATCGCACCGACGCGCTGGACGCGGTCGGCAACACCACCAAGGCGGTGACAAAGGGCTATGCGATCGGGTCGGCGGGGCTTGCCGCCCTGGTCCTGTTCGCGGCCTACACCACCGACCTGCGCGAATTCTTCCCTGGCTTGGAGGTCAACTTCAGCCTGGAAAATCCGTTCGTCATTGTCGGCCTGCTGCTCGGCGCGCTGCTGCCCTACCTGTTCGGAGCCTTGGGCATGACCGCCGTCGGCCGCGCCGCGGGCGACGTCGTCAAGGACGTCCGCGAGCAGTTCCGCAGCAATCCCGGCATCATGGATGGCTCGTCGCGCCCCAATTATGCGCGCACCGTCGACCTGGTCACCAAGGCGGCGATCAAGGAAATGATCATCCCGTCGCTGCTGCCGGTGCTGGTCCCGATCCTGGTCTATTTCGTCATCACCGCGGTGGCGGGCCAGGCCCAGGGCTTTGCCGCGCTCGGCGCACTGCTGCTCGGCGTGATCGTCTCCGGCCTGTTCGTCGCCATCTCGATGACCTCGGGCGGCGGCGCCTGGGACAATGCCAAGAAATATATCGAGGACGGCAATTACGGCGGCAAGGGCTCAGAAGCCCATAAGGCCGCGGTCACCGGCGACACGGTGGGCGACCCGTACAAGGATACGGCCGGCCCGGCGGTCAACCCGATGATCAAGATCACCAACATCGTCGCGCTGCTGCTGCTGGCCGCGCTGGCGGCACGGGGCGCCGGCATCTAAACCGGCGCATTGCGCAAAGGAAACTGGCCCCGCCCGGCACTGCTGTGGCGGGGCTTTTCTTTACACGGCCCCACGCCCATCTCCCCACTATGACAAAAGCGATCCAAGTCCACCAAACTGGTGGCCCAGAAGTGCTTAGCTGGGATGACATTGAGGTCGGCGAGCCTGGTCCAGGCCAGGTGCGGCTACGCCAGACGGCGATCGGGCTCAACTTCATCGACGTCTATCACCGCACCGGCCTTTACCCCCAGCCGGCCCCGTTCATTCCCGGTGTCGAGGGAGCCGGCGTGGTCGAGGCCGTCGGCCCGGGCGTCGATTGGCTGCGAACAGGCGATCGCGTCGCATATTCCGGCCCGATCGGGGCCTATGCCGAGGAACGGCTGATCGATGCCGACCGGCTGGTCAGTCTTCCCGATGAAGTCAGCGACGAACAGGCCGCGGCGATGCTGCTGCAAGGCATGACCGCGCACATGCTCTTGCGGAGGGTCTACCCGGTCCAGGCTGGCGACACGATCCTGGTCCACGCCGCCGCAGGAGGCGTTGGGCTGATCATGTGCCAATGGGCGGCGGCGCTTGGCGCAATGGTGATCGGCACGGTGTCGACCGATGCGAAAGCGGAGATCGCGCAGGCCCATGGCTGCGCTCATCCGATCGTGACGTCCCGCCAGGATTTCGTCGCAGAGGTCGATCGGATCACGGGCGGAGCCAAGCTGCCGGTGGTTTATGACTCCGTCGGGCGCGACACGTTCATGGGCTCGCTCGATTGCTTGGCGCCGCGTGGAATGATGGTCAGTTTCGGCAATGCATCCGGGCCGGTAGATCCGATTTCGCCGCTGCTACTGGCGCAGAAAGGCTCGCTGTTCCTGACCCGGCCGACCTTGTTCCATTACGTCGCCACCCGGGCCGAACTCGATACCGCCGCCAACGAGCTGTTCGAGATGGTGGCGACCGGCAAGATCAGGGTCGAGGTCAAGCAACGCTTTCCGCTCAAGGATGCGGCCGAGGCACACCGCGCGCTTGAGGCCCGCCAAACCACCGGATCGTCGGTTTTGACGGTCTAGGCAGCGCCGCTTCCCTTTGCGTTTCTTCGCAGCTATGAGCCGCGAACCCAATTTTCAGAGACGAAGGATTTGAATGGCCAAGGAAGAACTTCTCGAGATGCGCGGACGGGTGCTGGAGCTGCTGCCCAATGCGATGTTCCGCGTCGAGCTGGAGAATGGCCATGAGATCCTCGGCCACACCGCGGGCAAGATGCGCAAGAACCGCATCCGCGTGCTGACCGGTGACGAAGTGCTGGTCGAGCTGACCCCGTACGACCTGACCAAGGGCCGCATCACCTATCGCTTCATGCCTGGCCGCGAGCGCCCGCCCGGCTACTGATGCGGTTGATCCTCGCTTCGGCGAGCCCGCGCCGTCTCGACCTGCTCGCCCGCATCGGAGTCGTTCCGGACGCGGTCGATCCTGCCCATATCGACGAGAGCGTGCCGTCTGGCGAAGGCCCACGCGACCATGCGCTGCGCCTTGCGATCGAGAAGGCCGACGCGGTTGCGGCGCGCCATCCCGAAGCGCTGGTGCTGGCCGCCGATACGGTGGTTGCCGTCGGGCGCCGGATCCTGCCCAAGGTCGAGGATGAGGCAACACTGAGGGCCTGCATGAAGCTGCTGTCCGGCCGGCGGCACCGCGTGCTGACCGGCGTTGCCCTGGCCATCCCCGGCCAGCCGACCCGCAGCCGGCTGGTGGAAACGATTATCGCCATGAAGCGCCTGTCTCCGCAAGAAATCGACTATTACGCGGGCCATGGAGAATGGCACGGCAAGGCCGGCGGCTATGCGTTGCAGGGCTATGGCGAAGTCTATGTCCGTCACATTGCGGGCAGCTATTCCAACGTCGTCGGCCTGCCGCTGGCCGAGACGCGCTTGCTGCTGAAATCCGCCGGATACGATCTTGCCTGAGTGGCTGATCGAGCGCGGCATCGGGGAAACGCGGGCGGCGCTGATGGAAAATCAACGCATCATCGAAGCCCGGATCGTTCGGGACGGAGTGATTGCCGCAGGAACCGTCTTGCAGGCGAAACTGAAATCGGTTGGACGCAATCCGGTCGCCGTGGCCGACGGCCGGGAATATCTGCTTCCCAGGGGCGCGGCGGGCGTGACCGAGGGCGCCACCCTGAACATTGAAGTGACGCGCGAGGACCTTGGCGGCGCCGAGCCATGGAAGCGGCCATTGGCGCGAATGACCGAACAACCAACAGGCTCGACGCCCGACCTCAGCGGACGCGACGCGGCGACCGGCGAATTCGACGAGGCTGGCTGGCCAGATTTGATCGAAGAGGCCCGCAGCGGCATCGTGCGCTTCCCCGGCGGTGAACTTTGCATCTCCCCGACGCCGGCAATGACACTGATCGATGTCGACGGCAGCATGCCGCCCGACGAACTGGCGCTCGCCGGCGCCAGGGCAGCGGCGATGACCATCCTTCGGCTCGACATCGGGGGTTCGATCGGCATCGACCTGCCGACGGCCAAGGGCAAGGCTGCTCGTCAAGCCGCCGCTTCGGCACTCGATGCAATATTGCCCCGGCCGTTTGAACGCACCGCGGTCAACGGCTTCGGTTTCCTGCAGCTGGTTCGGCCGCGCCGCCGTGCCTCATTGGTCGAACTCGCCGCCGACCGAGCCACGTTCGAAGCGCGGGCCTTGCTTCGCCAGGCAGCCCGGGAGATCGGCGCGACATGCCTCGCCGCGCATCCCGCCGTCATTGCCGTGCTCAGCACTCACCGCGATTGGCTCGACCGGCTTTCGTGCCAGGTCGGCGGCGCCGTCACCTTGCGCAGCGACGCGTCGCTCGCCATCTCGGGTGGCCATGCCGAACCCGCCTAAAATGAAGATCAATGGCTGCCCCTTGTGCGGCAAGCCCACGTCCGCCGACCACGCACCTTTCTGCAGCCGCGGCTGCAAGGATCGCGACCTGCTCAAGTGGCTGGGCGAAGGCTATCGCATTGCCGGCCCGCCGGCCCAGCAAGACGGGCTGGACAGCGACGGGGACGACCGCTAGGGACGCCGTCGCCCGAGGGACCGACCGGTCCCGTCCGTGGGCCCAGGTAGCTCAGTTGGTAGAGCATGCGACTGAAAATCGCAGTGTCGGTGGTTCGATCCCGCCCCTGGGCACCATAACTCCAGCGAAGTCGTTGGCCCTAACGGCAGAGAAGCAGCTGCGGGCGGAGGATACCCCCCGCCCGCTTCCGATCTGAACGGTCTTACTGGGTCAATTGCGTCTTGGGCGTGACCACTCGAACCACGACACGGCGTGCCTGGTCATTCCCTGCCGGCGCTGCCTCGCCTGGCGCCGTAGTGCCCTCGCCCATCGCCGACGGCGACAATACCCTGCCCGGCTCGATGTGGCCGGTCTGCCGCAGGTAATTGCTGACGGCTCCGGCGCGCTTCAGACTGAGGCGCTCATTGGCGGCGGCATTACCCCTTGGGTCGGCAAATCCAAGGATCGATAGCCGATAGTTGCCATAGCCCGGCGCCGCCTGGGCAAGCGCCTTGAGCTCCGACTTGGCCTGAGCGGAAATGGCGGCGCTTCCAGATGCGAAATAGACGGTCACCTCCTGCTGGATCACATATTCCTGACCCTCGATAATCGCCTTGCGGAGTTCGGCGAGCTCGACCTTCGTGCCGGCCTTGGTGGCAATCGCGGTCTTCCAGTCGCGTTCCTTGAAGGTGATTTCCTGGGCCGACACGGCGTTGCCCTGCTGGTCACCCTCGACGGTGAAAATCAGGCCGGGAATCAGGCTCTTGATGTCGCGCCCCTTCCTTTTGGCGAGGCCGCTTGTTTCCGTGATCTTGGTACTTGGCGACACCACGACCGTCACCGGCCCCTCGCGCGTTTGGGCGTTGATGTTGCCGCCATCGCGGGAGACGATGACCGCCTCGCGCTTGACCTCTTCGGCCAGGGCGGCTGCCGATACCAAAAGCGCGCCCGTAAGAAGCGCGACCCCATATTTATACTTTGCCATCTCGAAACTCCTCCCAGGCATGTCGTCGTCAGCGAACTGCTAAGATTGGGGTGGAAATGGAGATATCGGTGATAATCCTTAGAACCCGTCGGTGCACTATGGAGGTACGCGAAAGCCGCCTTACTCCTTGGCTGCGCCAAGGCCCTGGCAGATCGGTCGGATTAGCCCGTCCCCGCCGACTGTTCCCGATCGATCCGCTTGGCCCTGGCGTCATATTCCGCCGCCATGCGAAGCAACTCGACGCCATCTTCGGCGGGCAGGCCGGAAGCCAGCTGCCGGCATTTCTCGGCCAGCTCGCGAAGATAGGCCGCGTCGAACGGGGCGTTGCTCATGGCCGAAGGCTAGGCGAAGCCGGCACCGCGAATATCGGGGTCACTACCGACCATTCCCGAGCGCGGGGTGCGCATCCCCGATCATCGCCCCGCCGCCGGATTTGTCCGTAGGGAGTATCAGCAGCTTGTTTTGATGGCGCAAGGCAATGCAAAAGGGGCAACGCCGGCACGAAGGCCCGCCTCCCCCTCCCCAGGACCCCGGGGCGGGCCTTCAAATTTGGACGCGGTTGTCGTGTTGGTCACCCTTCCGCCGTGAAGTGCCGTTTAACCTAGGTTCAGTGTTGACCCACTAGCACCGACTGGTCGGAGCGCTTTGATTGCTGTCAGCGCTGCGGTCGGCGGTCGTTGCGTACCAGGTGAGGGACGATGAGCAGAAAGCGTAGTGTGGGCGCGGCGGCAGATCTCGAACAGGTCGATGCCGTTTCATTGGCTCACTCGCTGCAGGAAGACTTTGCCAAACTGATTGCAATGTTCGACCACCAGCTGGAGAAAGGTTCGAGCCCCGACGGCGACGCCCAGTCCAGGATCGCCGATGCCCTGACCGCTGCGCGGCGCGGCTTCAGCATCACCGAGGAACTGTCGGAATTGCTTCGCGCAAACCAATAATCGACACGAAGCCTGCTGGGCTTGGTTTTCAGAATTTCCGCCATTCGAGTCAGGGTTTCCGCCGATGGACCTAACCATCGGTTGGGAGAGAACACGGCCTTCCGAAATCGCAATGGAGGTTCCCGTGGAACGCCGGCTCATCAAGGTTGCGCTAGCAGGCCTGATATTGGTTGGCTTTCCCGCCGCCGCGGCCAAGCCGCCCACCACCTGGGACGGATTGGTGCAGGTCAAATCCAAGCGCCTTGACCATGTCTATTTGCAGCCCGGGGCCGACTTCACCGGTTACACCAAGGTAATGATCGACGAGCCCGAGGTCGCCTTCGAGAAGAACTGGGCTCGCAACTACAATAACTCGTCCAGAAGCCTGTCGTCGCGGATATCGGATCGTGACGTCCAGCAGGCCATCAGCAAGGGTGTAACCGCCGCCCGCGACCTGTTCACAGAGGCCTGGACCAAGGGTGGCTATGCCATCGTCGATGCGCCGGGCCCCGACGTGTTGCAGATACGAACCGGCATATTGAACGTCAGGGTGAGCGCGCCCGACCTGCCGCGCGCCGGCCGGGTCGAGAGCTTTTCTTCAGAGGCCGGCTCGGCGACCTTTTTCCTGGAAGCACGGGATTCGATGACAGGTGCGATCCTGGGGCGAGCGGTCGACTCAGAATTTGCCGGAGAATATTCCCACGCGTGGCGGACCAGTGTCAGCAACCGTGACGATTTCCGCGATCTTGTCCGGTCCTGGGCCGACACAAGCGTTCGGGGCCTGGCCGAACTCAAGTCGCGATCGCCGATCAAGCCTTAAACTGGGAAGGGAGAAGTTATGTCGAAGTTAGCAACAACTGCCGTCGCTATCTTGCTTTTGGCGGTGGCGGCCGTCGCGCTTTACCGCCTGCTGTTCTGGTTCCCGATTTCAATCGGAGGCGCGGAAGTCGGTCAAACCGCGAGCCTCCTTACTTTCGTCATTTGTGCCGCACTTTGCCTGATGCTGTTCCGCGGCGCGAAGACCGAGCACTGAGTTCGATCGCAACACTCATCTAAGAAGGGGGCGCGCTGCCGGGGGCAGCCCGTCAAGGCAACCATGGCTGACAATCTCACCGCCAAGGCAACCGTTTCCAAGATCATGGACGTGCTTTTGCCATTGCTATTGGTTGCCGTTCTGATCGCCTTGAACGTGCAACTGCTGATCCCCTTTGTCGGGCTGCTATTGTGGACGCTCATTCTCGCCATTTGCTTTTATCCGCTTCATCGACGGCTGCTCGGCCGCGGCTGGAGCGCACGGCGGTCGGCCACCGTGATTGGAACAGGCTTGGCAGCGCTGATCCTGGTGCCAACGGCAATCGCCGCGGTCAGCGCGGCCAGCAGCGTCCCCAAGGTCGTCGCCGCCATCCAGACCGGCGAGCAGGCGATCCCGCCACCGCCCGCGGGACTCGCCGGCATTCCGGTCGTCGGTGGAAAGGCCAGTGCGGCATGGTCCGAGGCGGCGACCGACCTCCCGGCATTCACCAAGAAGTTCGGGCCCCAGCTGGCGTCCTTCACCAAATGGCTGCTCGGTGCCGCGGCCGGATTGTTCGTTGCCGTACTGCTGCTCGTCCTCGCGGTGGTCTTTGCCGCGATCACCTTGGCCTATTCGGACAAGGCCCGTGCATTCACCCTGTTGGTCCTTTCTCGAATTACCGGCGATACCCATCACGGCGAACATTATATGTCGGTGATCGGCGCCACCGTCCGCTCCGTAGCCAATGGCGTTATTGGCGTCGCCTTCGTTCAAGCCCTGCTCTGCGGCATCGGATTCTTCGTGATCGGAGTGCCGGGTGCCGGGCTGCTGTCGATCATCTGCATGGCACTGGGAGTGGTCCAGGTTCCGGTCGTCCTGGTCACACTGCCGGCAATCGTCTGGGCGTTCACCGCCAAATCGACCACCGTGGCCATCGTCTTCACCGTCTGGTCGATCATCGCCGGCCTCAGTGACGCAGCCCTCAAACCGCTGATGATCGGTCACGGGCTCGAAGTCCCCATGCCCATCATCCTGCTGGGAGTCATCGGCGGCGTCATGGCCTACGGCCTGGTTGGCCTGTTCATCGGGGCGGTGCTGCTGGCCGTTGGCTATGTGCTGTTCCGGGAGTGGCTCGACGTGCCTGTACCGGCAAACGACAAG
Organism: Sphingomonas brevis; assembly: GCF_023516505.1. NCBI lineage: Bacteria > Pseudomonadati > Pseudomonadota > Alphaproteobacteria > Sphingomonadales > Sphingomonadaceae > Sphingomonas > Sphingomonas brevis. The sequence goes on from NZ_JAMGBB010000001.1 coordinate 1,780,478, forward strand.
GAGCTGCCGGCGGTCAATGCCGCCGAATGATCGGCTAGCCGTTTCGCGGCTTGTTGCCGAAGGCACCGATCAGGCGAGCGACCATAACCGCCAGATAAAGCTGGCCACCGATGACTTCGAAGGTGGCAACGCCACGCGCCAGCTCGGTTCGCGGCAGGAAGTCGCCGTAGCCCAACGTCGCGAGGGTGACAAAGCTGTAATAGACGGCAGTAGCCTCGTCGAACGGGTCGGGTCCCGTGAAACTCCCCGGCGCCATAAATTCAATGGCCGAATAAATGACGCCGAAGAACAGCCCGGCCAGGAGATAGGTGCTGAGCGCGGCGAATATCGTCTCGCTGTCAACCTGACGCGATTGCACAACGAACCTGAGCGTGCCCGCGGCCGCGATCAGGCCGGTCAGCCCATAGAGTGCCAGGATCGGCCCAAAGTTGATCGGGACATCGTCTCGCTCGGCAACGAAGCGGAGCACGACAAGCGCCAGAATGGCAGCCAGGAAGATCCACCTCTGACTCTTTGATGCGTTCGGCATTACCGCAGCCACGAGGCAAGCTGCGACGAGCATTTTAATCAAGAACTGAGGCAAGCCGAACGCGCTTGAGGCCGGCAGCAGAACCAGCATTATAAGCAGCGAAGAGAACAGGATTGCGTAGCGCGACGAATCGTATGACCGCCACATGCGAGTTTCACGGATCGGGCGCCGTATCTTGTTGCTAGTCGCCAACTTGCGTCGTCCCACGTTGCACAGTTGCTTCTCCGCGATCGGAGACGGCCAGCAAATTGGGGAAACTGGGTAGCGCGGCGACAAAGCGCCCGATGACCGGCAGCCTAGTGGATTTTCCTGACCCCCTAGGAGGAATCACCTAGTTCACCGCCGCCTGTCCTCCGCAATTATCCGAACCGCCGGCGCACTGCCTTGTCACGACCCAGTCTGGCGTGCGCGCGCGGCGGAAGGAGCGAATTGGGTGCATTGCGCGGGACGGATCGGCTTACTGCTGTCGCTCGGCCTCGGCGCGTGCGTGCAGGGCCCGGACTACGCCAAGCCGACGGTTGCAGTCCCCGAAACCTACCGGTTCAACAATCAAAGCTCGCAGGATTTGCCCGCAACCGACTCCATCTGGTGGCACCAATTCGGTGACAGCCATCTCGATGCGCTGGTGCAAGAGTCGCTCGCCAACAATCGCAACCTGATGATCGCGACTGGCCGGGTCGACGAGTTTGCCGCCATCCTCGCCGGCGTGCGGTCCCAGGGCCAGCCGCAGATCGGTTACGCGCTGAGCGGCAACCGGTCGCGGGCAAGTAGGGAGAAAATTCCTGCCTTCGTCGACCCGCTGAGCACCAGCTTCAGCGCCCTGTTGTCAGCCAGCTGGGAAGTGGACCTGTGGGGAAGGATCCGCCGCGAGACGGAAGCCGCGCGCGCCAACCTCCTGGCCACGGAAGAAGCGCGACAGGGTGTGACGCTCACCCTCATCGCATCCGTCGTTGCCAGCTATGTGACCCTGCTTGATCTCGACCAACAGCTAAGGGTGACGGAATCGACCGTCGCGGGCCGCAAACGCTCCCTCGAGATTTTCGAGACGCGGCTGGATGGCGGCTGGGTTTCCGAATTTGAAGTGTCGCAGGTCCGCGGCGAATATGAAGCGGCAAAAGCCCAATTGCCGCTCATCAGACAGGCGATCGCTGTCCAGGAAAATGCATTGTCGGTTCTGGTCGGCCGCAATCCGGGTCCGATCGAGCGTGCCAACAGCCAGGACGCGCTGCGCGCGCCAGCCGTTCCCGCCGGACTCCCATCGGAATTGCTGGCCCGCCGGCCGGACATTCGCCAGGCCGAGCAGCAGCTGATCGCCTCAAACGCGCTGATCGGCGCCGCGCGCGCCCTCTTCTTTCCCCGCATCAACCTCACCGGGTTGTTCGGCTTTGCCAGCTCGTCGCTTGGAAGCCTGTTCACCGGGCCGGCAAATACCTGGTCGTTCACGGGAGACGTTGCCGGACCAATCTACACCGGTGGCGGACTGACGGCGGCGGTCGACCAGGCCGAAGCCCGGCGCAACCAATCCTTCGCCAACTACGAGCTCGTCATCCAGAACGCCTTTCGGGACGTCGACGATTCCCTGGCCGCGTTGCGCCACAATGCCGAACTCAGGGACACGGTCCAACGGCGCGTGGCGACGCTCCAACGAAGCGTCGAGCTGGCGACGGACCGGTACGAGAATGGCTATTCGGACTATCTTGACGTGCTCGATACCGAGCGCAGCCTGTTCAATGCGCAGCTTCAGCTAGCGTCGGCCCGCGGCGACTATGAGCGCGCGCTGATCGATCTGTACCGAGCACTTGGCGGCGATTGGGCCGTCGCCCCGCCGACCTATGCGCCATCGGCCCTTGCCGCGAAGGACGGGAAATGACCGACCCCGCTCAACCTGCTGCCACTAGTGCTACGGGCGCCGAGCCGGTCGCGACCGAGATCGACGTTGGCTCCGGAGCGCCTCCCGCCAACCCGATGCGCAAAGTCATCCTTGTTGCGCTGGCGGTCCTGCTGATCCTGTTCATCTACCATGTCCTGTCGGACCGTTTCACACCCTACACATCGCAAGCTCGGGTGGAGACGTTCCTCACCCAGATATCGCCCGAAGTCGCCGGGGACGTCCTTGAAGTCGGGGTGAAGGACAATGGCACGGTGGCCAAGGGGCAGATCCTGTTCCGGATCGATCCCGAGCCTTATGAGCTGGCGGTCCGCGCCGCCGAAGCCAATCTCTCGGTTGCCCTGCAAGGGGCAGACGTATCGGTCGCGGACATCGCCTCGGCCCGGGCGCAGATCGTCAAGCAACGCGCCGATCTCGCCGCCAGCCGTGCCCTCGGCAGCATCGTCAACAACCTGGTCGACAAGCGCGCCCTCGCCGAAACGCAAGGCATCCGCGCCCGCGCCGATACGGCAAAGACGGAAGCCGACCTGACGCGCGCCCAGGCGGATTTGAGGCGCGCCCAGGCAAGCCTTGGCGAGGCCGGCTACCGCAACCCCAAGGTCCGGCAAGCGCTTGCCGCACTCGACCAGGCGCGGCTCGATTTGCGCAACACCAAGGTCGTGGCTCCGGCAAACGGAATTGTCACCAACTTGCGCCTCGCATCCGGGCAATATGTCGCTCCCGGACAGCCTCTGCTTAGCTTCCTCGAGACCGGGCCGCGCTGGATCTCGGCCGATCTGCGCGAAAACCAGTTGGGCAATGTAAAGCCGGGTCAGAAAGTGCTGGTCGCCTTCGACGTCAGGCCGGGGAAACTATTCCATGGCCAGGTGCACAGCGTTGGCTGGGGAATCTCGCAGGGCGATGAGGCACCGACCGGGCAACTGTCGACCGTCGATGCGCCGAAGGGCTGGCTGCGGGAGCCGCAGCGTTTCCCGGTCCGAATCCTGCTCGACCCGGAGGACGACAAGGAAGCCGCCCTTGGCGCGGCACGGAGCGGCGCTCAAGCCAATGTCATCATCTTCACCGACGATGATAATATTCTCAATCCGATCGGCAGGCTGTGGGTCAAGATCGTCGCCCTGCTGAGCTACCTGCAATAGGATGGCGAGCGCCGCGGCCCCCAAGCCGTCGGGGCTCGAGCTTGCCGAAGCGGCGCGGACTCATTTCATTCTGCGGTTCAGTATTGGAACCACTGCGGCATATATCATCTGCCAGTGGATGGGCTGGCAGCCGTCTGCCCTAGCCCCGGTGCTAACCGGAGTGTTGCTCGCCAACCTGCCATTCTCGCCTCCGTTCAAGCTCGGTCTTGGGCTCGTAATCGTCATGGCGGTGAGCGCCTGGCTGTCATTCTTTCTCACCACCTTCCTGAGTCAGGTTCCGCACCTGCTGTTCGGATCGATCGGCCTGATCCTGTTCCTGATTTTCTACGGTCTGGCGCAGGCGAAGGCCCAATTGCCGCTGACCCTGCTGCTGATCTGCATAACTGTCGTTCCGGTGATGACGCTGACCGTCTCCGAATTTGCCGGGATGTTCCCGGCGATATTGGTCCGGGCGATGCTGCTCGCTGTAATCTTTACCTGGATCGCCCATGCGATCTGGCCACTTCCGTCTCCCAAAAGTCCCGATCCTCCGCCGCTTGGCTTTGCTTCGCCCGCCGCGGCAGCGGCGTTGGGCATGCTGATCGTGCTGCCGATGATGCTCGGGTTTCTGATGTTCGGCCTGACCGACGCCATTCCGGTGCTGCTGACGACGGCCCTACTGGTCGCGAAGATGGAGGAAGAGCGCAGCAGCGCCAGCGCCTGGGCCAAGCTGATTGGCAATTTCGTCGGCGGAATCATCGCGATCGCGGCCTTTTACTTGCTCGCAATTGCTCCGACGCTGACGACGCTTTCATTGATCACATTCCTGATCGGGATCGGGTTCGCTCTCGAAATTGCGAAAGGCGGAGTACGCGGCGGCAATGCGCTGATTGCCTATAATGCCACCATGGTGATCTTCGACCTGGCGATTTTGAAAGGCCCGGCCAATTCGGGGACCTGGGGAGCGCGATTGGTGCAATTTGTTATCGCCTGCATTTTTGCAACCGGCATGATCGCCCTGCTTTGGCCGCGGCTCAAAGCCAAGGCTCGTCATGCCGGCAACTAGCTGACAGCTACCACGAACAGAGCGCCGACGAAGCAATGCGGACTGGGGGTTAGTCCCGAAATTACTGCGCCCATTCTCGGGGTTTCAATCGATGGCCTGCGGCCGCCGCAACGTGGAAGCCGGCACTCTCGTCCTGGGAGGATGTTATGGCTTCCGCTTGGTCAAAATCAGTTTTGGTTGCAGTGTCCCTTCAACTTGCAGTTGCCGGATGCTCAACTCCAGAGCGGCTACCGGCCGTGCCGGTGTCGCAAATCTCGCAAACGAGTGAGGCCTTCGGCCCGATCCGATTCCTGGTCTCTCGGGAAACGGACAGTTTCGCCGCCGAAGCATTGCGAGCGCAAGATCGGGAAAAGCAGTGGTTGGCGAGCCAGGGGCAAGGCCCTGACCTTCCGCCTGCATATTTTCTCGCGGTCTCGGGTGGCGGCGACAATGGCGCCTATGGAGCCGGCTTCCTCAATGGTTGGACCGCGTCTGGCACCCGTCCGCAATTCAAGGTTGTTACCGGGATCAGTACCGGTGCGCTTATCGCGCCCTTCGCCTTCCTGGGCCCCAAATATGATTATGTGCTCGAACGCGTCTACACGTCCACCGCGCAGCAGGACATTTTCAAGAAGCGCGGAATCATGAGCGCGCTATTCGGTGACTCGATGGCGGACACTCGGCCGCTTCACAACGTCATCTCGTCATACGTCAACCGCGAACTGCTTGACGAAATCGCCGCCGAATATGCCAAGGGTCGGATCCTGCTGGTCGGAACGACCAACCTGGATTCGCTGGAACCGGTAATCTGGAACATGGGCGCGATCGCATCGCGCAAGGACCCCGAAGCAGTCGCGCTATTCGCAAACATCCTGCTCGCGTCGGCGTCGATACCAGGAGCCTTCCCTCCCGTAATGCTCGACGTGAACCTCGGCGGCACGCGCTATCAGGAAATGCATGTCGACGGCGGCACGGTGGCCCAGCTGTTTCTCTACCCGCCATCGGTATCGGCCAAGAATGCCGCCCCTCGCAAGCGCGTCGCCTATATCCTCCGCAACGCCCGCCTCGATGCCGACTGGGCAAGCACCGAGCGTCGGACGATGACGATTGCCATGCGAGCGATCGATTCCCTCACTCGCACCCAGGGCATCGGAGACCTTTACCGGGTCTACTCCGTAACCCAGCGCGACGGCGTCGATTTCAATCTCACCTACATCCCCGCAACCTTCAACGTGCCCCACAATGAGATGTTCGACACAGCCTTTATGAAGGCGCTGTACGACGTCGGCGTCAATGCGGCGAAATCAGGTTATAACTGGCAGAAATCGCCGCCAGGGTTCGACGTCCCGATCACTGGCCAGACGCCTTCGTCGGGTCATTGAACCATCGCCATCAATCACGGGCGCGCCCTACCGATTGAGTCCGATCGAGGCTGAGGGTTTGTCCTGATGGAGGGAATCTTCGGCGGGTGTCACCCCGAATAGGGTTCAATCGACAATAATTGGAAATGGTGGCTTATGTCTGTGTCTCTTCTACGCGCGTTCGCACTTTCCGCCGTCGCGATGACGATTGCCGTACCCGCCCAGGCGCAAACCAAGGAGCAGGCGCCGGTTTCGCTCTCATCGGCCCGCAAGATGATGCAGGACAAGCCCGGGACGGAATCGTGGACATACGCCCAGCCACAGGCGGCATTCCTCAAATATCGCACCGTGATCGTCGACCCCACGGTCGTCTACAGTGGGCCAGATGCGCAGTTCGACGATATCGATGCCGCGGACCGGTCGAAATATGCGGCCATGATCACGGATGAACTGAGATCCGAGCTTGCAAAAACCTTTCCTGTTCCCGCCAAGCCCCAGGCCGACACGCTGCGCATAAAAGTGACGATCCTGGGCGCCAAGAAAACCAAGGGCGGCGTTGCAACCGCGACCCGGGTTACGCCGGTGGGTTTCGCGACGAGCGCATTGAAGAGTGCGCTCGGCAAGAAGGGGACATTTACCGGATCGGTGCTCTATGCCGTCGAAGCCTTTGACGGCCAAACCAACGAGCTGATGCTGGCAGCGGTCAGGCGCCGGACTCCCGATCCGCTCGACGTGCCGGCTACGCTTTCAACCGGCGACACGGTTAAATCCGTCGCACGCGATTTCGCCAGTTCCGCGCGCAAGCGGCTGGAAGAGCTTACGCAGGTCGGCGGGAATTAATGGCTCCAGTGGGCAAGACTGGCCCGGGCAGTCATGGGATGTACCCCTAAGGGACAACCCGCATGACATAAGTTGGTATTTAATGTAGGTTAAATTGCCGAATCAACATGTCCCGTTCGTTTGTTTAGGGGCGATGCTCGCGGGAATTGGCAATGCAGCTTGGGAGTAAACAGTTGGACCTGCCGTCACTTGCGTCAGGGGAACTATTACTCAACGCCGCAAGCTCTTCGATCATGAAATTCGACGCCGAATTGGTGGACATTGCCGCGGCAGACTCGCCGGCGAATGAACCGGCGATGGAGCAACTGCTCAACATCCACGAATATGAGCGGCGGCGCATGGGGCAGGAGCTGCACGATTCCGCCGGTCAGCTACTGGTGTCGCTCCAGCTCAGCGTCGCTCGACTGCGACTGATGGAGCAGAATAGCGGCCACGATGGTCTGATCGATGAGATTCAGGGCATAGTCCTTCAAATCGACAGGGAAATCCGGGCGCTTGCATTCCTGCATCACCCCGCTGAACTCAGCGGTCGTGGACTGTGTGAAGCCGTTCAGTCTTTGGTGAACGGGTTCGGCAAGCGGACGGGCATCCGGACCAGTTTCAGATGCCTTGGCGAACGCTCGGCGGTAGCCGATCCGATTTCAACGACCTTGTTGCGCGTGGCCCAGGAGGCCTTGGTCAATATTCACCGTCATTCGCGCGCATCTTCGGCCAAGGTGGTTCTCGCGAGGGACGTCGACCGGCTCCACCTGACCGTATCCGATGACGGCATCGGGATCGCGTCGGCCGTCAAAAGTTCCAGGGAGCAAGGCATCGGCCTGCAGGGCATGCGCCATCGCGTGGAAATGCATGGCGGGCGGTTCAATGTCAGAAGCCTGAAGCAAGGCACCAGGATTTCGGTGGTCGTGCCATTGGTCGCGGCCTGACGGTTCGCCGGCCCCGCACCGGAATTCAGGCCTGGATAAGCTGATTTCGAACCGCGTAACGGACCAGGTCCGCGGTCGTCCTTAGTTTCAGCTTTCGCATTGCGCTGGCGCGGTGCGTTTCGACTGTTTTGATGCTGATGTTCAGCCGGGCAGCGATTTCCTTGTTGATCCGTCCTTCGGCGACCTGCTGGACGACTTCCCGTTCCCGGTGGGTCAGGCTGCTGGCCAGTGGATGCGGCTTGCTTTCCAGAAACTGCTCGAGGAGCGTATCGGAAATGGCACCCGAAAAATAAGGCCTGCGGATCGACAGCGCGTCGAGTGCCGCGATCAGGTGCCGTTCCGTGTCGGACTTGAGCACAAATCCGCGAACTCCGGCGCGGAGCACGTCCATGATGATCTCTTCGCGGTCGTGCATGGTGTAGAGCAGGATTTCGATGCGAGGGAATTCCCGCTTGAGCGCATGGGACAGGTCGAGCCCGTTCAATTCAGGCAGGGAATAGTCGAGGATCGCAATATCGGGTCGCGTTTCGCGGGCTAGTTCCAATCCAGCCCGGCCGTCGGCCGCTTCGCCCACGACCTGATAATAAGGCGTCGTTTCGAGCAGCTGACGGACCCCGCGACGGATCGAGTCGTGGTCATCGACAATCATGATTCGTCGAATTGGGCTCGTCATGTATCCATCAACTCACTGGCAAGTGATTTACTAACCGCAACTGCTCGTCAAACGGCCAAATGTAGAGATGAAATCCCACATTCGCCCCCTGTAAGCCAGCTTCCCTCGTACGTTTCAAAGCATCAAATCCAATCAGGGAAAACCCAAGGCCGGACGCTGCCGGGCTATGCAGCCGGGACGTACGGAAACAAGGGCTGCCCAGGGGGTCAAACCAAATTGCAGGAACTCAGGGACGTTACCCCGCCGACATAGGGGTTCGCCCGATGAGAGCCGGTGTCCGGCGATGTTACGCGATGGCTCAATTTCCACACCTTCAACCATGGAGAAGGTCGAATGAGTCGTCTTCCTCGAACTGCGATCGGCATCGGACTGGCCCTCGCACTTGCCACCGTTCAGGGGGCCGCGGCCCAGGATCCCGGGCAACGATCAGGCGTCGCAATGCCTCAATATGCACAGGAAGATCCCATTGCCAATGAAGGCGTCATCGAAGACGGCGCGATCGACGCCCTGAAGGAAATGAGCGCCTTCCTGATGACCGCCAACACGCTGGGCATCACGTCGCAGGGAAGCCTGGATGTTGTTACCAACGATGGCCAGCGCATCCAGCTTGACGGGGTCACGACTTACAAGGCCCGGAAACCAGCAGGCTTCGTCGTCGACTATCAGAGCGACATCAAGAGCCGCAGGTTCATCTACGATGGCAAGACCTTCACGGTCTTTTCGCCCAAGCTAGGCTATTATGCATCGGTCCCGGCGCCCGCGACGAACAAGGAAGTGCTGGATACCATCTACGCCAAGTTCGGGATCCAGCTGCCGCTGGAAGACCTGTTCCGCTGGGGGGACGGTACCAGTGCCGATCGCCTAGCGGCGCTGAAATCGGCCTATGAGGTCGGATCGGCGACCATCGATGGCGTCGAGACCGATCATTTTGCATTCCGCGAAGCAGACGTGGATTGGGAGGTTTGGGTGCAAAAGGGCGACCAGCCCTGGCCCCGCAAGCTGGTGATCGTCGACCGGACCGATCCGGCGCGGCCGACATTCACCGCTCGTCTGACCTGGCAATTGAATCCGACGTACACGGACGCGGATTTCACTTTTGTCCCCGATGCGAATGCCAAGCGCATTCAAATCGCCACCTACAAGGGATCGGGAGAGTAAAATGCGCGGCAAAATGCAAACTCTGGCGATGCTCAGCGCCTTCGTTGGCCTGACCGCCTTCATGATCCAGGAAGTCGAAGCCCGCGGCGGACGCGGCGGCGGCGGCGGCGGACGCGGTGGCGGCGGTTTCAGCCGCGGCGGATCGAGCAGCATGAGCCGCGGCGGCGGCGGCGGGTTCAGCCGCGGTGGCAGCAGTGCCAGCCGTGGTGGTTTCGGCGGAAGCAGTTCCAGCAGGGGCGGGTTCGGCGGAAGCAGTTCCAGCCGTGGCAGCTATGGCGGTGGACAGTCCGGGTTTAGCCGCGGCGGCAGCTACAGCCGCCCGTCCGGCGGATCCGGCGGATATAGCCGGCCATCGAACCGCCCGAGCGGCGTCGGAGGCATTGGAAGCGCCGGCAAGCCCGGCGGTGTCGGTGGAGCCGGCAAGCCCGGCGGTGTCGGCGGTGTCGGCGGTGTCGGCGGTGTCGGCGGAGCAGGCAAGCCCGGAGGTGTTGGCGGCGTCGGCGGTGCCGGCAGGCCCGGCAAACCTGGCGGTGTCGGCGGCGCCGGCGGTGTTGGCGGTGTTGGCGGTGTTGGCGGTGTCGGCGGCGTTGGCGGCGTGGGCGGCGTTGGCGGTGTCGGCGGTGTCGGCGGTGTCGGCGGCGTTGGCGGCGTCGGTGGCGCTGGACGGCCCGGTCAGCGGCCAAGCCAGGGTGGCGGTCGCAACCAGGTCGGTAGCGGCAACAATATCAACAATGGCAATATCAACACCGGCGATATCAACATCGACAATGATTGGGGCGGTGATTGGGACGGCTGGGGCGATTATCCGATCGGCGCAGGGATCGCGATCGGGGCGACCGCGGCATGGGCGACGGCGGTGGCGTACGGCTCGGCCTATTATGGCCTGCCAGGCGGATGCTCACCATACCCCTATCACACCTATACCTATTACTCGTGCGGCGGCGCTTACTATCAGCCGCAGTATGAGGGGGACACGGTGGTCTATGTGTCGGTGCCCGATCCAGCCACGGTGACGGTACAACAATAGCGTCGATACGAAACCTGCGGCCGCTGCTCCCCTTGACCGGAGCAAGCGGCCGTATGTTCAACCAATTGAGGCAACAGCCATGACTGCAGCGCCTGGGACTGCGACCACCGACGGACTGATGCCGGCGATGGGCAAGGTCTATTCCGACCGACAGCGTCTGTTCCTGCTCTATTTCGTCGGAGCGCTGGTCGACCTGGTCGTGCTCGGGCTGTTCGACGAATATTCCGACAAGGTTTATGTGAACTCCTTCACGACCATGTTGCTTGCGTCGGTCGTGCTGCAGTTCCTCCTCAAGGGGACGATCGCCGTCGAGCATTGGGTGGCGGGTCACTTCAAGAACAAGAGCGGCGGATGGTGGAAGGCGCTGCGTTTCTTCTGCGCCTGGCTGGTCCTGTTCGGATCCAAGTTCGTTATCCTGGAAGCCCTGTCCTTTGTGTTCGCCGACGATGTGAAGTTCGAAGGCGTGCTCCACGGGATTGTGTGGCTGATCATCGTCGTCGTGACGATGGTGATCGTCGAAGAGATCGTCGTTCGGATCTACCGCAAGCTGGCCTGACCCGTCGCGGTCCTGGAGCGCCGCCGGATGAGCGAAAGGCGGCTCGAAAAGAGGGGGCATCGAGCCGCCTTTCGGATCACCGATCTCCAGTGATCGCCACCTAGTGGCGGAATCTGTCTGCGGACTATCGTCCCCTTGGTACATCCGGTCATATCCCGAGGGGAGCCTCGGCCGGTCCCAGCCCGGCCTACGCCCGGATCAGCACAAAGCCCGATGGCCTGGCAGGCGGCCGGTGCGGATAGTCAGGATCCACGCCGGTTCGACTCCCTTCCTGAAACCGGCGTGCGCTACGGGACGCTTGAAGCGGTGGCGATCGCCAACATTGCCGTCGCCGTTCGGACGATGAATTAGCCCACGTCGTTCGTTCCGTAGCTCCTCGGAAAGCGGCCCGATGCGCCTCTACGCCGCATCGGGCCGCTCCACTTTCGGGAGCCATTCCCTCGCCGGTTGCGCTAGGCCACGTCGACCAGGACGACCTCACTGTCTTCGATCGCGGTCACAATGACCTCGTCAAGGTCGGCAATCGCTGCACCATCGCGAGCCTCGATAAGCTGGCCGTCAATTTCGACTCGGCCGGTTGCCGGAACGAGATAGGCCTTGCGGTCCTTGCCGAGAGCATAGGTCGCGCTCTCGCCAGCCTTCAGCGTGGCACCCGAGACCCGCGCCCTGGCGCGGATTGGAAGCGCATCATCACCGTCGATGCCCGAAGCCAGCGCCACAAATTTGCCGGCACGATCGCCCTTGGGAAAGGGGCGAGCCCCCCATTGCGGCTGGCCGCCCTGCTCGTCAGGGAGGATCCAGATCTGGAAGATCCGGGTGGCCTCATCCTCAAGATTATATTCGGAGTGAGCGATGCCGCTGCCGGCAGACATCACCTGGACGTCGCCGGCTTCGGTCCGTCCCGAATTGCCAAGATTGTCGCGATGGCTGATCGCCCCTTCGCGAACGTAGGTGATGATTTCCATGTTGGCATGCGGATGCGGCGGGAAACCAGTCTTCGGCTGGATGAGATCGTCGTTCCAGACGCGCAGATTGCCCCAGCTTGTCCGCGCCGGATCATAATAGTCCGCGAACGAGAAATGATGCTTGGCGTTCAGCCAGCCATGATCGGCCCCGCCCAGCGTGTCGAATTTCCTGACCTCGATCATATCCATGCTCCTTACATGACTCGAAGCAATTGGCGCAGCGCCGAGGAAGTCCGGCCATCAAGGCCTGCTTCCAATTCGGCGTAACGGGTAGCGGCCGAATAGCGCACCCAATCGATCTGGGCCGCGATGTCCGAGACATGCCGCCATTCCGATTTCGATAGCTTCAGCGAACCGCTGGCCATTGCTTCTCTCCTTTGCTGGGGGAGAGATAGGCGTTGAATTCATTCCGGAGAATGGGGATAAAGTACAACAATCTATTCGGAAAAGTTGAATGGCGAATCCCGGATATCCAACCTTCGACCAGCTCAAAATCTTCCTCGCCGTCGTCGATGAGGGGAGCTTCAATGGCGCAGCGCGCAAGCTCAACCGGGCGGTCTCCGTCATCAGCTATGGAATCGTCAATCTCGAGGCACAGCTTGGCGTGTCGCTGTTCGAGCGTGAGGGCTCGAGGAAGCCCAAGCTGACCGAGGCCGGCCAGGCCGTGCTTTCCGAAGCACGCGGGATCTCGAACGACGTTGACGGCCTTCGGGCGAAAGTGCGTGGATTGCTTGAGGGGCTGGAACCTGAAGTAACCCTGGCAGTCGACGTCCTGATCCCGTCGCGGCGCGTCGCCGTGATATTGCGCGAATTTCAATTCGCTTTTCCTACCGTTTCGCTGCGTCTCCATGCCGAGGCGCTGGGTGCGATTGCCGCGCTGGTGCTGGATGGCACGGCGCAGCTTGGGATAGGCGGGCCGGTGATCGCCGACGATCCTGCTTTCGAGCGCAGCTCGGCCGGATCCATCGAGCTAATCCCGGTCGCCGCCCCGACTCATCCGCTCGCCCTGATAAAGCAGCCGAGCCCCGGGGTAGCACGGGCCTACACCCAATTGGTGCTCACCGACCGTTCGCCCCTTACGGAAGGCCGCGACTTCGGGGTCATGGCGAGCAGGAGCTGGCGCCTCGCCGATCTCGGCGCAAAGCATGCGCTGCTGCTGGAGGGCATCGGATGGGGGAACATGCCCCGCGAGATGGTACAAGACGACCTGGCCGGCGGCAGGCTTGTCGAACTTCACCTGCCCGACCACCGCGGTGGCAATTACCCGTTGTCGGCCCTGTGGCGCCGTGACCAGCCTCCCGGCCCCGCGACCCAGTGGCTGCTCGATCGATTTGTCGAGCGGGGAGCAAGCGACCCGCAGCCGTCGTTGTAGGGATCATTCAAGATTATAGAATGATTTGTCGGATATTTATAAGCTAAAACCGATGAAACTCGGCGAGTAGCAGTGGCTCATTCAACCCAAACAAGGGGAATGACCATGATTGCTCCAGTTGCCAATGCAGCCGTCCAGAACGGTCATACCAACGCCTCCTATCTTGCGACCGCCGGACGGGTCCTGATCGCGGCGATCTTCCTGCTGAGCGGATTCAGCAAGGCCGCCGACCCAGCCTCGGCGCTTGGCTACATCAACTCTACCGGCCTGCCCTTCCCGGCGCTGGCGTTGGCTGGCGCAATCGCGATCGAACTGCTCGGCGGACTGGCTCTTGTGGTCGGATACCGGACGCGATTGGTTGCGGCGATCTTGGCGCTGTTCAGCCTGCTGACGGCGTTCACCTTCCACGCCAACCTGGTCGACCAGAACCAGTTCATCCACTTCTTCAAGAATGTGGCGATGGCCGGAGGCCTCCTCCAGATCATTGCCTTCGGTGGCGGCTCGCTGAGCCTCGACAACCGCCGTTGACCTCCCCCGGCCGGGCGGCGCCTCCCCCGCCCGGCCACCCATTCGCGTGCGGGGCGCACCGGCGGGATGGCGCCCCAGCGATTGAATGGCGTAAGCAGCCCGCGCCAGTTTCCAGTCGCGCGAGCTATCAAATATGCCCCCATTGCTAGATCAATTCGGCATCCGATTGCCGATTATCCAGGCCCCGATGGCCGGTGTTTCCACCCCTGCCATGGCGGCGGCGGTGACCAACGCCGGTGGCCTGGGATCGATCGGCGTTGGGGCCGGCAGCGTCGCTGAGGCGCGCGAGGCCATCGCCGAATTCCGCCAGCGGTCCGACGGCCCGCTCAATGTCAATCTGTTCTGTCATCGGCCCGCCGTCGCCGACGCGGCCAAGGAGCGAGCCTGGATCGACCGGTTGAGACCAGAGTTCGAGGCGCTTGGCGCGGAACCGCCACCAAGGCTGCGGGAGATCTATCGCAGCTTTGTCGAAGACGATGCGATGATGGCCATGCTGCTTGAGGCGCGGCCGCACATTGTCAGCTTTCATTTCGGCGTGCCGCGCGACGAGTGGATCGTGCAGCTGAGGCAGGCCGGAATCATGCTGGTCGCGACCGCCACCAGCCTGTCCGAGGCCCAGGCCTCTGTCCGGGCCGGAGCAGATGCAATAGTCGCCCAGGGCTGGGAAGCCGGCGGGCATCGCGGATTGTTCGACCCCGATGCGCCCGACGAACGGTTGGAGACTGCCGAATTGGTCGGACTGCTGGCACGAAAGATTGACCTGCCGATTATCGCCGCCGGCGGCATCATGGATGGTTCGGGAATTACCGCCGCAATGGAATCGGGAGCATCGGCGGCCCAGCTGGGCACGGCATTCATCGCCTGCGATGAAAGCATCGCCGATGAGGGCTTTCGCCTGGCGCTGGCCGACGCGGACAATCGCCCAACCGTGATGACCCGCGCCATCTCCGGCCGGCCGGCGCGCAGCCTCGGCAATCGCTTCACGGCATTGGGAAGTGCGATTTCGGACGACGAGATCCCGGCTTATCCAGTCGCCTATGACCTCGGCAAAGCGCTGCATTCCGCCGGCAAGGCCATGGGCGAATATGGTTATGGCGCGCAATGGGCCGGCCGGGCCGCCAATCTGTCCCGACCGATGCCGGCGTCAAAGCTGGTGCGGACGTTGGAGGCCGAGCTCTGATGCTTGCGCATCGCATCACGGGTCTCGACGTCCCGATCGCGGTCCTGATATCGATCGCAAATGGCCAATTCGCCTGAACGGCAGCAGCTGCTGGACAAATATGCCGGCATCGCACTGATCGCCGCGGCGGCCGCCGCGCTGCTTGCCGCCAACGGCCCGCTCGCCGGAACCTATCAGGACCTGCTCCACTGGAAAATTGGCCCGCCCCTTCCGCGCCATGGGCAAATGGACCTCCACCATTGGGTCGCCGATGGGCTGATGGCTGTCTTCTTCCTGCTGGTTGGCCTTGAAGTGAAGCGCGAATGGTACGCCGGCCAGCTGTCGAGCGCCGCCGAACGGCGCCTGCCGATCATCGCCGCAATAGCCGGAATGGCCTTGCCCGCGGCCGTGTTTCTAGCAGTGATCGGGGGCGATCCTGGCCTGGCCAGGGGTTGGGCTATTCCGGCAGCGACCGACATCGCATTCGCGGTCGGGGTGCTGGCCATCCTCGGCCGCAAT
This sequence comes from Sphingomonas brevis, assembly GCF_023516505.1. Taxonomy (NCBI): domain Bacteria; kingdom Pseudomonadati; phylum Pseudomonadota; class Alphaproteobacteria; order Sphingomonadales; family Sphingomonadaceae; genus Sphingomonas; species Sphingomonas brevis. Next base: position 1,796,142 of record NZ_JAMGBB010000001.1, read on the forward strand.
GCGCCCGCGTCGATCAAGCTGCTGCTGGTCGCCATTGCCATCGTCGACGACATCGGAGCGGTCCTGATCATCGCGCTGTTCTACACGGCGGACCTGTATGTCCCCGCACTTGCCGCGGCACTCGCGCTGACGCTGGCGATGGCGGCAATGGGGCGGTTCGGACTACGCCGCCTATGGCCCTTCCTGATCGGGTTCCTGTTGCTGTGGCTGCTGGTGCTGGCAAGCGGCGTCCATGCGACCATTTCGGGCGTGCTGGCCGCGCTGACCATTCCACTCGGCCAGGGCGAAGGCCGCTCGCCGCTGAAGAAGCTGGAACATGCCATCCATCCCTGGGTGATGTTTGCGATCGTACCGATCTTCGGCTTCGCTTCGGCCGGCGTGGCCTTGGGCGGAGTTGATGACCTCGCCCGGCCATTGCCGCTGGCAATCCTTGCCGGACTGTTCCTCGGCAAGCAGCTCGGCATTTTCGGCGCCATCTGGGCAGCGGTACGGTTGGGAATTGCCACGCGGCCGGCGGCGGCCAGCTGGCGCCAGCTCTATGGTGCCGCCATCCTGTGCGGCATCGGGTTCACGATGAGCCTGTTTATCGGCGCTCTGGCGTTCCCCGGAAATCCTGAGTTGGTTGACCAGGCCAAGGTCGGGACTTTGGCCGGTTCATTGCTCTCGGCGCTTGCCGGTTACGCCATTCTAAGGTTCGCCCCGGCGGCGACGGAGAGACCGGCCGACCGCGACGAGGTGGGAGAGCTATTTTCCGCCGACGAACCCTAGAGTTTTTCGGTCAGCTCAGGGACGATCTTGAACAGGTCGCCGACCAGGCCAATGTCCGCGACCTGGAAAATCGGCGCTTCCTCGTCCTTGTTGATGGCGATGATGGTTTTCGAATCCTTCATGCCGGCGAGGTGCTGGATGGCGCCGGAAATGCCGATCGCGACATAGACTTCGGGCGCGACAATCTTGCCGGTCTGGCCGACCTGATAATCGTTCGGGGCGTAACCGGCATCGACCGCGGCGCGAGACGCACCGACGGCGGCGCCAAGCTTGTCGGCCAGCGGATCGAGCAGCTTGTGGAAGTCGTCCGACGAACCGAAGGCGCGGCCGCCCGAAACGATCACCTTGGCGCTGGTCAGTTCCGGCCGCTCGGATTTTGACAATTCGGCGCCGACGAACGACGACTTGCCCGACGCGCCGCCGGCATCGACCGCCTCGATCGCGCCCGAACCGCCGCTGGGCGCAGCCTTTTCGAACGCCGTCCCGCGAACGGTAATGACCTTCTTGGCATCCTTCGACCTGACCGTGGCGATGGCATTGCCGGCGTAGATCGGCCGGGTGAAGGTGTCCTCGCCCTCGACCGAGAGGATGTCGGAGATCTGCATCACGTCGAGCAGTGCGGCGACGCGTGGCGCCACATTCTTGCCGGTGGTCGTTGCCGGGGCGAGGAAGGCGTCGTGGCTGCCCATCAGCGCGGCGGCGACGGGAGCTACATCCTCGGCCAGCTGGTGCTCGAGGTGCGCACCGTCGGCGACGTGGACCTTGCCGACACCGGCGATCCTGGACGCCGCATCGGCAATTGCGCCGACACCCTTGCCGGCGACGAGCAAGTGAACTTCGCCGAGCCTGGAGGCGGCGGTGACGGCAGCGAGGGTCGCATCCTTGACCGACGATCCGTCATGTTCGACCAGAACCAGAGTCTTCATTTGGCCACTCCCAGCGCCTTCAGCTTGCCAACTAGCTCATCGACCGAGCCGACCTTGATCCCCGCCTGCCGCTTGGCCGGTTCGGTCACCTTGAGCGTCTCCAGCCGCGGCGCCACGTCGACGCCATAGTCGCCGGGCGACTTGGTTGCGAGCGGCTTCGACTTGGCCTTCATGATGTTGGGCAGCGAGGCGTAGCGCGGCTCGTTCAGGCGAAGGTCGGTGGTCACGATAGCCGGCGTTGCCAGCTTGACCGTCTCGAGTCCGCCATCGACTTCGCGCGTGACGTTAAGATCGCTTGCCGAGACTTCGACCTTGGATGCGAAAGTGCCCTGCGGCCAGCCAAGCAGCGCGGCGAGCATCTGGCCCGTCTGGTTGCTGTCGTCGTCGATTGCCTGCTTGCCGAGGATGACGAGGTCGGGACTTTCCTCGGCCGTGATGCCCTTCAGTATCTTTGCGACCGCGAGCGGCTCAACCTCTTCCTCGGTCTGGACGAGGATGGCGCGATCCGCGCCCATGGCGAGCGCGGTGCGAAGCGTCTCCTGCGCCTTGGCCGGGCCAACCGACACGGCGATAATCTCCGTCGCGACGCCCTTTTCCTTGAGGCGGATCGCCTCCTCGACGGCAATCTCGTCGAACGGGTTCATCGACATTTTGACGTTGGCGAGATCGACGCCCGAGCCATCCATCTTGACCCGCGGCTTGACGTTATAATCGATCACTCGCTTGACGGCGACCAAGAGCTTCATTCGTCATCCCTTCCTCGTCATGCCGGACTGGGTTCCCATCAAAGTACTACTTTGATGGGGTCCCGTGATCCGGCATCCGCCTGCCTTTTCTTTTCGTCCCTAAGAGAAGGCGGACCCCGGCTCAAGGCCGGGGTGACGGACTGCTATGCGACTTCCTTGACCTGCTCGACGATTTTCCGCGCCGCGTCGCCAAGGTCGTTGGCAGCGACGATCGGCAACCCGCTCATGGCGAGAATGTCCTTGCCTTGCTGGACATTGGTGCCTTCGAGCCGGACGACCAGCGGTACCGACAGCTGCACTTCCTTGGCCGCCTCGACGATGCCCTCGGCGATGATGTCGCAGCGCATGATTCCGCCGAAGATGTTGACCAGTATGCCCTTCACCGCCGGATCGCTGAGAATGATCTTGAACGCGGCGGTGACCTTTTCCTTCGAGGCGCCGCCGCCGACATCGAGGAAGTTGGCGGGGAAGGCGCCGTTCAGCTTGATGATGTCCATCGTCGCCATGGCGAGGCCGGCGCCATTGACCATGCAGCCGATGTCGCCGTCGAGCTTGATGTAGGCGAGGTCGTACTTCGATGCCTCAACCTCCATCGGGTCTTCTTCCGAAATGTCGCGCAGCTGCTCCAGGTCCGGATGGCGGAACTCCGCATTGCTGTCGAAGCCGACCTTGGCATCGAGCACCATCAGCTGGCCGTTTCCGGTGATCGCCAGCGGATTAATCTCGATCTGCGAAGCGTCGGTGCCGACGAATGCATCGTAGAGCTTGGCGAGCACCCCGGCCGCCTGCTTGGCGAGGTCGCCCGTGAGGCCGAGCGCGGCCGCGACGGCACGGCCGTGGTGCGGCATCAGCCCGGTCGCCGGATCGATGGTGATGGTCTCGATCTTCTCGGGCGTGTCGTGGGCAACCGCCTCGATATCCATCCCGCCCTCGGTCGAGGCGACGACGGCGATGCGGCCGGTCGAGCGGTCGACCAGCAGCGCCAGGTAGAATTCCTTTTCGATGTCGACGCCGTCGGTGATGTAAAGCCGCTGGACCTGCTTGCCGGCCGGGCCGGTCTGGACCGTTACAAGCGTCTTGCCCAACATCTCCTCGGCATGCACGCGAACTTCGTCGATCGACCTGGCAAGGCGAACGCCGCCCTTGGCGTCAGGACCCAATTCCTTGAACTTGCCCTTGCCGCGACCGCCAGCATGAATCTGCGCCTTGACCACCCAAAGGGGCCCGGGCAGCTGCCTTGCGGCCTCGACCGCCTCGTCGACGCTCATCGCGGCATGGCCGGCGGGGACCGGCACGCCGAACTTCGCGAGCAATTCCTTGGCCTGATATTCGTGGATGTTCATGTGAGTCTCGCTGGAGGGGGTTGCCGCGCCCTTAAGCATGACTCCGGGCCAATGCCAAGTTAGGGCTGGACGGTGT